>NZ_JAGIPY010000003.1:0-545418 GCF_017813775.1 Labrys sp. LIt4 | reverse complement strand
ATCACGCCTTGCATTACAATGCAAATTGCCGGAAATCGCCGTCCACACCGACAAAATCCGGCAAACGCGAATACTTGCCTGGCTAAAAAACTAACGCTGAATCAGCAGCTTGCGAGTTCTTCACGGACGACTTCTTACTAGGTATTTACTCCTGGCATTTGATGGAGCGAATTGAGCCTGAACTTTTCTGGCTCGAGTGTCCAGCGTTTGCAGATGAACTCATAGCACCTAAGGCCCCGCAGAGCTTTCAGCCTGCACCCGAAGTAGGCGGCGATGCTTGCCGCCACCGCGCGCTTCTTTCCCAATCGCAAGAGCTGACCGGTAGCCGGGCAGGTCCGGTGCTCCACCGTTTCTATGCGTTTGCCAGGCACCCTGCCGCAGCCGATGCCGGCCGCCGCAGGATGGCAACCAGCATCAGCCCGCCGATCACGCTGACATGCTCGATCGCAAACAGCATCTCGAAGAAGGCGGCCTCCCCAGTCATCCGCCAGAACGCGTGCGCGATCGGGATCGTCAGCGCTGTGAACACACCGAGCGCTCCAGCTCCCAGCCAGACGTTCCAGCCTGAAATCACCAGCGCCGAGCCGCCGAGTTGAACCATGATCACCAATGCGGCCATCGGTGCTGCCGGTAGCACCCCGTATTTCTCCATTTCGGCAACGGCACCGGCAAAGTCGAAAAGCTTCGCGAGGCCGCTGGACCAGAAGAGGAATGTCACGAGCACGCGAGCAAAGACGCCAAATGCCGGTGACGACAGAAGCTTATCTATAAACATCGTTTGCTCCTCAGGCTGCCGGCGCGAGCGGGATATCGATGCCGAAACGAGCGGCCGTCTCGACGATCTTCGGAATGTCGGGCGGCAACATCTCTGGAAACGCCGTCGTCCCCGGCGGCAACGGCTCGCCGACCGTGACGAAGAATTCTTCATGCAGATCGCCCGGAAAGTTGATCAGCAGCAGCTTCGACGGGACGTCGGCGATGTTGCGGAAAGCGTGCATGGTTCCCGGCGAGACATGCACGAAGTCGCCTGGCCCGCAGATCTTCGTCTCATTGCCGACGGTAATTTCATAACGGCCCTCGAGAATGAGAAAGGCCTCCTGATCCGTCTGCGTGTGCGGCGGCGGGCCGGCATTCGGCGCGGTGAGAACCTCGATCACGGTGAAACTGCCTTTCGTGTCGGCATACCGTGCGCGAAAGGTCAGGATATTGCCGATGAAGTGAACGGTCATCGGCGTGCTCGCCGATTGGCTTGGTTTTGCCGGAATGGAATTCATTGACTTGTGCCCCCGGGCGCTTGTGATACACTCAGCTCTTAATGAGATTGATGTCTCATAATGAGGCGAAAATGGACAGTCAAGAGAAAAGATTCGAGCGGGTAAACCAGAAGCGCCGTACGCGCGGTGAATTGCTGCGTGCAGCACGACAGATCGTTGAGAACGGCGGACATCCATCGGTGGCGGAGGTTGCCGATCTGGCAGGGATCTCCCGGGCCACCGCCTACCGCTACTTCTCGACACCTGATGAAATCATCCGCGAAGCAGTGCTCGATGGCGTCGCCGATGTCATCAGCATCGAACCGGCCGCGGCAGATGCCAGTCTCAACGACGCCGAGGCTCGGCTCGACAAGCTCGTATTCGACATCTTCCATATGATCCTGAACAACGAGAGCGTCTTCAGAGCCCTGCTCGGCAATGTCGTGACCGGCCAGACCCAGGTGCGCCGCGGCGGCCGCCGTATTCCCTGGCTCAAGGAAGCACTATCGCCGCTTCAGGACCGCGTTCCCTCGAAGCAGCTCGACAGGCTCATTCATGCCCTTTCGCTGGTTACGGGCGTCGAATCCCTCGTCGTGATGCTGGATATTTGCGAGCTTGAACCTGACGAGGCCGAGAGGACACTACGCTGGACGGCAAGGGCCATCCTGAAGGCAGCCCTGGAGGACAGTGATTTCAAGAGAGCGTGACAGTGGTGGGAAAAACTCTGAGATCTACCCTCTCAGAGAAGCCGCTGCGCCATGTCGCGTTGTTGTAGTAGCGGGATGCCTGCTCCACAGATCGGTGACGCGACCGCTATCTGGCCTCGGGGAAAGGGATGCCGCGACTCGGAAAAAGGGAGGCGAGGCGCCACAAGTGCTTGAATTTAGAGTCATTGCGACTCGGAACGCGGCCCCGACATAGGAGCGGATCGCCCGATAAAGTCGGCGGACTGATTGCGATGTTCGCTTCCATGCTTACACAGTTGGTGCTGCCCTGGTCGACATCGCCCGCCACAGGCTGCTCCCCTAGAAGGGTGGTTTCAAGTGGTCTGTCTGCTGTTCGCTTTAGGTTGGCTTCCGTTGGCTCGGCCGCCAGGCGCTGACGACCTGCTATTTCGCATTCTTTATCGTTGTCCTGCCCATCTTTGCGATCTGGTCGCGCCGACGCGTGAAAGCCGAAGCCGCCGGGATTGCGCGCGCCTTCGATTGACGTCTTGACCATCACGCCGCCTTCCTCACCTCCCAGCGTTCCTTCTGCTTGTCCTGCCCTATCAAGGCGAGGCCATAGGCGATCGACTCGAACTGGTCCGTGGTAACAAGGCGCTCCTCGCCGAAGCGTTCGGCGAAGAGCCTGCGGATGGCGGGGACGAAGGAGGTACCGCCGGTGAGGAAGACACGCTCGATCTCCTCGGCCCTTGTGTTGGCGCGCTTCAATCCTTCGTCGAGGCTCGCCTCGATGCGGGCGACGTCTCCCGCGATCCAGCGCTCGAAATCGCGGCGCTTCAGCGCGGCCGCAATCTCGATATCGCCGCCGGCGAAGCGGAACTCGGTTTCGTCCTGGCTGGAGAGGGCGATCTTGGCCCTGGACACGGCGCTGTAGAGCGCAAATCCCATGTCGAACTCGATGATCTCGATGAATTTTTCGAGCTTCTCCGGTTCCACGGCAACCTTGGCCAGGTCCTGCAAGCCCTTGAGGTCGCCATTGGTCTTCATCAGGGCGAGCTGGTGCCAGCGCGCGAGGTTGGCGTAATAGTGATTGGGGATCGACAATTCCTTGTCGAAGGAGCGGAAACGCCCGCCCTTGCCCAGGCGCGGCGAGACGATGCGGTCGACGATCGAATAGTCGAAGGCATCGCCCGCAATGCCGATGCCGGAATGGGCGAGGGGTTCGGCCTTCAGCTGGCCGGCGACCTGCTCGAAGCGCATGATCGAAAAGTCGCTGGTGCCGCCGCCGAAATCGGCGACCAGCACGGTCGCGTCGCGCTCGAGCTGGCGCGCGTAGAAGAAGGCCGCGCCCACCGGTTCGTAGACATAGGTGGGATTGACGACGCCCAGGCGCTCAAACGCGGTCTGGTAGCGCCGCATGGCCAGATCGTCATCGGGCTGGCGGCCGGCAAAGGTCACGGGGCGGCCGATGACGAGATTGGCGGCCGACAGGTCGAGCCGCCCGTCGGCATGCTTGACCAGCGTGTTGAGGAAGGTCGCCAGCAGGTCTTCGAAACGGAAGCGCTCGCGGAAGATGCGGGTTTCCTGGAAGGTGGCGCTGGCGGCAAAGCTCTTGAAGGACTGGATGAAGCGGAAGGCCGTGGTCGCCTCCACGAATTGCTCGATGGCCCAAGGCCCGCCTTCGACGCGAATCGTGGACTTGCCGGGGCGGCGCTCGTCCCAGAAGCACAGGGCGGTGACGAAATGGTTCAGCCCCTGGCCGCCATGCTCGAAATTCAGTGCTTCGGTGCGGCCGTCGGCATGGGCGAAGGCGACCACCGTGTTGCTGGTGCCGAAGTCGATGCCGACAGAAACAGGGGCGCTCTGTTCCGCTGCTGGAGATTGGGGCGGCATGGTGCCTCCTAGAGCGTTTTCCAGAAAAGTTGAGAGACTTTCGATAAGGAAAACGCGTAAAAACAAAAAATTGGAGAGCAAAGCGCGATTTCAGGGAAATCGCACTTTGCCCGAAGGCGTTTGCGATCCGTCGACGCCGACGAGAATCGCAAGGACGCATCGAAGCTGAGGACAGAGCAGGAGAGCGTCCATGTTCGAACGCGCTTTGCTCCGGCGGTGGGGAAGAGGGCCGGGGGAAATAGCCCAAGAGGCTCATCAAAGCTAGTGCCGATCCAAAATTTTCCGACTTTGATTTGTCAGACTTGTCAGCACGCTCCCGCCCGCTACCATGCCGCCAAACATGCGGGAGGACGCGATGGAATTTGCCGGCGAACGTATCGTGGTGACGGGAGCAACCAAGGGCATCGGGCGGGCCACCGCCAAGCTGCTGGCGGCCCGGGGTGCTGAAATCATTGCCATCGGGCGTAATCAGGCCGAACTCGAAAGCCTGTCCGCCGAGACGGGGGCGGAAATCCATGCCGTCGACCTTGCCGATCCCGAGGCCGTACGCGCCGCCGCCCGTTCGATCCAGCCCGTCGACCGGCTGGTGAACAATGCCGGCACCACCTCGCTCGAGCCATTCCTGGAAACCAGCGTCGAAGCCTTCCAGGAACTGATGTCGGTGAATGTGGTCGCAGCCATGATCTTCGGCCAGGAATGTGCGCGCAGCATGATCACCCGGGGCAAGAAGGGAGCGATCGTCAACGTATCCAGCATTTCCTCCTCGATCGGCTTTACCGACCACGCGGCCTATTGCGCCAGCAAGGGCGCGCTCGACTCGCTGACAACCGTGATGGCAAACGAACTCGGGCGTCAGGGCATCCGCGTCAACGCGATCTGCCCGACGGTGATCCTCACGCCCATGGCGGTGAAGGCATGGAGCGATCCCGCCAAGGCTGCTCCGATGCTGCAGCGCATTCCGCTGGGGCGCTTCTTCGAGCCGGAGGAAGTGGCCGAGACCATCGCCTTTCTCCTCAGCGACAAGGCCTCGATGGTGAACGGGGTCGCCATGCCGGTGGATGGTGGCTTCCTGATCACCTGATGCGATGCCGCAGGCGCTTTCGCGGAGCGACTATCGAAGGATATTTTCATGGCCGATTGGAATCCCTCGCTCTATCTGCGCTTCGAGGATGAGCGCACGCGACCGGCGCGCGATCTGCTCGATCGGGTCCCGCTGGCCTCGCCCGCCCTTGCCGTCGACCTTGGCTGCGGCCCGGGCAACTCCACCGAACTCCTGGCCAAACGCTGGCCCACGGCCGAGGTGACCGGGATCGATACGTCAGAGGCCATGCTGTCGGAAGCGCGCAAGCGCCTGCCTTCCGCCCGCTTCGAGCGGGGCGACGTGACGAACTGGCAGGCGGAAAAGCCGCCGGAACTGATTTTCGCCAATGCCGTGATGCAATGGGTTCCCGGACATGCGGCACTGCTGCCGCGCCTGCTGGCCCAAACCGCGCCGGGCGGCGTGCTGGCCGTGCAGATGCCCGACAATCTGGCAGAGCCGTCCCATCGCCTGATGCGTGAGACGGCCGCGGACGGGCCCTGGGCGGCCAGGCTCGGCGATGCCTCGCGCATCCGCGAGCGCATCCTGCCGGCTGAAGACTATTACAACCTGTTTGCCGGGCGGGCGTCCTCGATCGATATCTGGCGCACCACCTATTACCACGTGCTGGACGACGCGCCGGCCATCGTGTCCTGGCTGCGGGCGACAGGCCTGCGCGCCTTTCTCGATCCGCTCGATCCCGAGCAGCAGCCCGCTTTTCTGGACGATTATACGGCGCGCATCGCGAAGGCCTATTCACCGCGGGCCGACGGCAAGGTGGTGCTGGCCTTCCCGCGCCTCTTCGTCGTGGTGCAGCGCTAGCAGCGGGTGTGCCGATCTCCGGATCGGGACTTTTTGAAGCGGCGCGTTTCTAAGGCCAAGATGCCGATCTGGAGATCGGCACACCGGTCGCGCTTCTATCCCGACAATGTTCCGGCCCACGGGCCCAGCAAGGAAATGACCAAGATGAAGAACGTCCTGTGTTTCGGCGATTCCAACACGTTCGGCACGCCACCTCTGGCCAGCCTGGAAGAAGCCCGGCGCTATGACGGCAAGACGCGCTGGCCCGGAGTGATGCGCAAGATCCTCGGCCATGCCTGGCATGTGATCGAGGAAGGCCTGCCGGGGCGCACCACCATCCGCGACGATCTCATCGAGGGCACTCACAAGAATGGTCGGCGCTATCTCGCCGCCTGCCTGGAAAGCCACCGCCCGCTCGATGTCATCGTACTGATGCTGGGTACCAACGACCTCAAAGCCCGTTTCAGTGCGCCGCCGGAGGATATTGCCGCCGGGGTCGACATTCTCGCCGGCATCATCGCCGCGACGCCCAATCTCGACCAGCCGCCGGCCAAGCTCCTGATCGCCTGTCCGCCGCCCATCCGTGTGGTCGGCTGCCTGGGACCGTTGTTCGCCGGCGGGGTGGAAAAATCGCAGGCCCTGCCGTCCCTCTACGAAGCGGTCGCGCGAAAGCACGGTGCCGAGTTTCTCGATACCGGCAAGCTGATCGAGGTGAGCCCGGTCGACGGCATCCATTACGAGGCCGAGGCGCATCTCATTCTGGGGCAGGTATTCGCCGAACGGGCCCAGGCCTTGGGAGGCTGAGGGCCCGTCGGCAAATTCGCGCGTGACAAAACCGCTCACCGTCGCTATATGCCTGCCATGACCTTTGCATCCGCCCCCACCTTTTACTGGTATTTTGGCTTTCGCAGGCCTCTGGCGGGGGTAGGGGTGCGCTCGATCTGAAGACAGCAGCAGATCAGACCCGACAACCGCCAGCCCGACTGGCGGTTTTTTTATGCCGCCGGCCGGACCAACCATCCAAGCAAACCGAGACTGGAACCCCGGCCATGTTGAGCACCACCGACGATCTTCGTATCCGTGAAATCAAGGCGTTGACCACGCCGGCTGATGTAATGGGTGAGCATCCTCGCACATTGGAAGCAACCCGCACCGTCACGCAATCGCGGCAGGCCGTGCACGATATCCTGCGCGGGAGCGATGATCGTCTCGCCGTGGTGGTCGGTCCCTGTTCGATCCACGACCCGGTTGCCGCCCTCGACTATGCCGACCGCCTGATGAAGCTGCGCCAGCGCCTGGGTTCCTCGCTGGAGATCATCATGCGGGTCTATTTCGAGAAGCCGCGCACCACGGTGGGATGGAAAGGCCTGATCAACGACCCCGATCTCGACGGTTCGTTCCAGATCGACAAGGGGCTGCGCATCGCCCGCAAGCTCCTGCTCGACGTCAACAATCTCGGTTTGCCGGCGGCCTGCGAATTCCTCGACATGACCACGCCGCAATATATCGCCGACCTCGTCGCCTGGGGCGCCATCGGCGCGCGGACCACCGAAAGCCAGATCCATCGCGAGCTGGCATCGGGCCTGAGCTGCCCCGTCGGTTTCAAGAACGGCACGGACGGCAATGTGCGCATCGCGGTCGATGCGGTGAAATCGGCGTCGCAGCCTCATCACTTCATGGCGGTGACCAAGGATGGCCGTTCCGCCATTGCCTCGACCGCCGGCAACGAGGATTGCCATATCATTCTGCGCGGCGGCAAGAGCACCAATTACGATGCGGCGAGCGTCGAGGCGGCCTGCACTGAAGTCGCCAAGTCCGGCCTGCCGCCGGTGGTGATGATCGACGCCAGCCATGCCAACAGCTCCAAGAAGCCGGAGAACCAGCCGCTGGTGCTGGCCGATATCGGCACGCAGCTGGCGGCAGGCGACAACCGCATCATCGGCGTGATGATCGAGAGCAATCTCGTCGCCGGTCGCCAGGACCAGGTGCCCGGCAAGCCGCTGACCTATGGCCAGAGCATCACCGATGGCTGCATCGACTGGGACACCACCGTGGTCGCCCTCGAGCGACTGGCGCTGGCGGTGGAGCAGCGTCGCATCGCCAACCGCGAAGCGGTGAAGGTGGGAGCCTGATGGGGGCGGGTCTTCGGACCCGCCTGAAAACGCGGCATCAGCCGGAAAGGGTAGGTGGATCTGAAAGACCCACCCCCCATGGTGGCCGATTTGACGCGGCCCGCCCCGAACCGGCATGGTCGCGCCGGAACGGAGATGAGGACGTGAGCGAAACACAGATCATCAAGAAAGTCGTCTTTGCCGTGTGGTGGCGGATCGGCATTCCCGTGGCCCTGTTCGTCTTCGCGATCGGCTGGGCGCTGAACTTTCTGTTCTACGTCGCGCCGATGCTGCAGGTCACCGGCTCGATTTCCCATTACGGCGCGATGCTGATCGCCGGGCTGCTGGGCGGCGACGTCTCGGCCTTTCTTGGTGACGGCGGCCTCATCGGCAATGTGGTGATCGGATTCTTCCGCGCCATTCTCGACAATCTTCCCATGCTGGTCGTCCTGGTCGTGCTGACACGCTGGCAGATCCGGCGCCACTTGCCCCGTATCCTGCGTGACAATGGCCTGATAAGAGGCGGCGAAGAGGGAAGCGGCAGCTAGAGCATCAGCTCGAAGAATGGACTATGGTTTCCGCAAGAGTGATGCGGTGATTCCGAAACCGGCTCGGCCGGTTAGGGCGGCCGTCGAGCGGCGTCTTTCTTCGACGCTGATTTGGTGGCAAGCTTCCAGCGCGGCCAGCCAAGGTGAGACCATGCCGGACCCCTCGAGCAATCCTGCTCCCGATATTGCCGTTACGCCGGTGATGAAGCGCAGCGGTCACGTGGTCATGGTTGCTGCAGCCGTGGAAAACGCCGTCGGGACGGAAAGGCTTGCCGAACTCGTGCTCACCCATGAGGGCATCCCGGGTGACCGGCATGCCGGGTTCCTCAGGCCCGCTGATGTCAGGGTGCCCTGGTTCGAGCGCCACGCCCCGATCCAGAACGAGCGCCAGCTCTCCATCGTCTCGATGGAAGACCTTGCGGTCATCGCCGGCAATCTCGGCATCGAGCGCGTGGAGCCGGAATGGCTCGGCGCCAATATCGCTGTGGAGGGCGTGCCTGATTTCTCCTTCCTCCCGCGTGGCACAAGGCTTTTCTTCCCCTCTGGCGCCGTATTGGCGGTGATGGGACAGAACGATCCCTGCCGCATCGCCGGGGCCGAAGTCGAACGGCATCTGGGCGGACAGGGAGGGCTTGCGCTGCGCTTTGCTGCGGCGGCCAAGCGCCTGCGCGGCGTGGTCGCCATTGTCGACCGCCCCGGTTCGATTCGGGGCGGCGAGGGGTTCAAGCTGCGCATTCCCGAGCAATGGATCTGGCAGGGCTGAAACGAACCCGTGCGGTTGCCCGTTTCGAGGTTCAGCCGGCAGGCGCATAGCGCAGCAGTGTCACGCCCTGGGGCAGGCTTTCACGGCCGAGCGGTTTCAGCCGGAGCGACAGGCCTTGCTGAAAATAAGGCTTGCCGCCGCCCAGTACGATGGGGTGCAGATAGAGCCGGTATTCGTCGATGAGGCCCGAGCGCGCCAGTTCGGCGGCGAGAGTGGGACCGGCGACGCCGATCTCGCCGTCGCTGTCCGCCTTGAGCGAACGCACGACTTCGATGGCGCCCGAGTTCACCAACCTCGCATTCGGCCCGACCTCGCGCAATGTCGTCGAGAAAACGACCTTGGGCGTCTCACGCCAGGCATGGGCAAAATCCATCTCGACGTCGCCGGAGTCCTGCTCGCGCTCGGGGCTGTCCCAATAGCGCATGACCTCGTACATGCGCCGCCCATAGAGCGCGACCGAAGTCTGCCGCATGAGCTGGTTGAAATGCCGGTGCAATTCGGCCTCGGGAATCGGCAAGCCAAATTCCTGCTGCGGCCCGGTAATATAGCCGTCCAGGGACATCAGCATGGCATAGACAATGCTGGCCATCGGCGCCTCCCTTGTTTCCCCTTACTGTGCCTAAACTAATTGCATATTGCAATCGGTATGGCGGGCGAACGGGGGATTTCGTCCGCTTTTCCGCATAAAAGTCGCCTGTTCACATTATGGCGTCGCTTGCAAAACAAATTCCTTGCGCATTTCGAGAAATGACATAAACATATCTTTATGTGAGAGGCGATGGCGCGGGCATGGCAAATCTGGCTCCTTTCGAAACGGTATTGGGCACGCTGAAAGCGGCGGGTGAGCCGACGCGCCTGCGTCTGCTGGCCATTCTGGCGGAAGGCGAACTCAACGTCACCGACCTCACCGAAATCCTCGGGCAGTCGCAGCCGCGCATTTCGCGCCACCTCAAGCTCCTCGTCGAAGCCGGGCTGGTGGAGCGCATCCGCGAGGGCGCCTGGGCCTTCTTCCGCTTGGCGGAGGGGACAATGAAATCCGAGATCTTCGCCCAGATCCTCGCCGGGCTCGACCGCAGCGACCGCATTCTGGCCCGCGACCGTTCTCGCCTCGTCGAGGTGAGGCGTACCCGGGCGGCGGTGGCTGCCGATTATTTCCGAGCCCATGCCGGTGATTGGGACCGTATTCGCGCCCTGCATGCGCCTGACGAAGCGGTCGAGGCGGCACTGCGTGAAGTGGTCGGCAGCCAGCCCATCCAGGCCTTCCTCGACATCGGCACCGGCACCGGGCGCATGCTCGAACTGTTCGCTCCCTTGGCGAACCGGGCTGTCGGCATCGACGCCAGCGCCGAAATGCTGGTGATCGCCAGGGCCAATCTCGAACGCAACGGCATCCGAAATGCCGTGGTGCGGCAGGGCGATCTCTTCGCGCTTTCGGTCGAGCCGGGCGCCTATGACCTCATCATCGTGCATCAGGTCCTGCATTATCTCGACGATGGCGCCAGGGCCCTGCGCGAGATCGGGCGCGCCCTGCGCCCCGGCGGCCGCCTGGTCATCGTCGATTTCGCCCCGCACGAACTCGAATTCCTGCGCGAGGATTTTGCGCATCGCCGCCTGGGCTTTGCCCGCGAGACGATCGAGCACTGGCTGGAGGCGGCCCATCTGCGGCCGGAGGGCTGGCGCCTGGTGGATGCCGGGGAGGGGCCTTCGAGTCTCACCGTATCGATTTGGACCGGGCGTGATCCGCGCCGGGTCTCCGACACTATCACTCTTGGTCAGGAGGTCGCGTGATGGCTGGTCACGCTTTGCCCTCGCACGGCGGCATTCGGGTTTCCTTCGAGTTCTTCCCGCCGAAGAACGCTGAGATGGAGGCGTCCCTGTGGGAGGCGATCGAGCGCCTGGCGCCGCTCGATCCGCTGTTCGCATCGGTCACCTACGGTGCCGGGGGCACTACCCGCGAGCGGACGCATGGCACGGTGGCGCGCATGGTGCAGGAGACCGATATCCGCCCGGCTGCGCATCTGACCTGCGTTGGCGCCACGCGCGAGGCCATCGACGAAGTGATCCGCGGCTATGCCGAAGCGGGGGTGCGCCACATCGTGGCGCTGCGCGGCGATCCGCCGGCCGGCGTGGGCGCTCGCTACGAACCTCATCCGGGCGGCTACGCCAGTTCGGCCGATCTGGTGGCGGGCATCAAAGCGCTGGGCGATTTCGAAGTCTCCGTCTCGGCCTATCCCGAGAAACACCCCGAAAGCCCGTCATTGGCCTTCGATATCGATATTTTGAAGGCCAAGGTCGATGCGGGGGCGACGCGCGCCATCACCCAGTTCTTCTTCGACAACGAGCATTATTTGCGCTTCGTCGACCGCGTCAGGGAGGCGGGCATCGACATTCCCATCGTGCCGGGCATCGTGCCGGTGCAGAATTTCAACCAGGTGCGCAATTTCGCCGAGCGCTGCGGGACCGATGTGCCGCAACGCCTCGCCGACCGCTTCGAGGGGCTGGACAACGATGTTGCCACCCGTAAACTCGTGGCGGCGGCCGTCGCCGCCGAACAGGTCTTCGATCTCGTCGACCGCGGCGTCAGCGATTTCCACTTCTACACCATGAACAAGGCCGATCTGGTCTATGCCATCTGCCATCTGCTCGGCCTCAGGCCCAAAGTGGAGAAGGCGGCGGCATAGGGGAAGGCGACTGACATGAGGAAGAAAGTGCCCCGAATTTGTCATAGCCGAGCTTGATCCGGCTATCCGGAAGCCACCCGCTCAACGGGAGCCGGGCCGGACCGCCGGGCCAAGCCCGGCAATGACGAAGGTCGCTCAAACTCGAAGGCCCTCGACAACCGCATGCAGAGAACGCTTCGTTCTTTATTCGCCGGTCAGTCCCGTCTGCTGCCAGCGCGCGATGGTCGAATCGACTGTTTCGCGGACAGGCAGGAGGTGCACGGCCGCCGATCCTACGGTACCGCCACGGGCGATGCCGGTCTCGACGAGATGCCGTCCCGCATCCGCCAGCAGGTCTACACGCAGGATCGGCGTCCCGTAGCGCACCCAGCGGCGCTCGCCGGCGACGATCAGGGGCGCGCCTTCCTGAATCAGGGCCTGGCGCGGCCAGGCCCGCCGCTCGGCCAGATGCAGGATGGTACAGCTCTCGAAGCTGACGCCGAGCAAGAGCACCCTGGCTTCGAGATCGTAGAGCCTTGCCAGCGGCGAGGCCTCGCCGAAGGGATCTTCGAGCGGGTGGTCGCGCAGGATCCTCTCGGCTTGCGCGCCCCAGGCCGCCAAGGAACTGGTGGGGTGGTCGCTGCGCAGCACCCCGGGCCAGGTTCGGAACAATTCGGCGATCCTGCCCATGCCTCGCGAGGGTGTCCGCCTGAGGTCGAAAGTCGGCATCGATTGGCGCACGGCCTCATGCCATGCTTGCGGAATGGGCGGCGCGCGCCAGTGGGCGGGATCGGTCAGGTCCGGCGACATGGCCGGCATGACGAGCGTTCCTTCTGGCGTGATGACGTCGTAAAGGGCCTGGATCACCGCCGTCTCGGCGCCATTGACCCAGCCGAGCGCCTTCAGGGAACTGTGCACGAGCAAGGTCTCGCCGGGCACGATACCCAGCATTCGCAGGTCGGCGGCAAGGCTCTCCCTTGTTCGCGGGGCTGCGGTGGTATGAACGATATTGGCCTCGGTCATTTTTCACTTCCCGCGCAACTGCCGCGTCGCACCTTGCTCATCCGCGCAGCCGCGCCATCAGATGGGCATCCGCGAACGTACCGGCCCGGAATGCGTAATTGCGCAGGATTCCTTCCTTCTCGAAACCGAACCGTTCGTAAAGGCGTATGGCGCGTAGATTGTCGGCAAAGACCGTCAGTTCGAGGCGCTCGACTCTCAGCCAATTGTCGGCTGCGTCGGTGATTTCCCGCAGCAGGGCTGTGCCGATACCCCTGCCGCGATAGTCGTCGTGGACGCCCACGCCAAGACCTGCAGCATGGGCGCGCCGGCCGTTGTAGCGCTCCAGGCCGGCATTTCCCACGATGACGCCATCGAGCACGGCGACGAGATTGAACGCCTCAGGGCCGAGGCCTTCCAGCCATCGCCGAGCCAGTTCGGGTTTTTGATAAGGAAGGCGAAGTGTGCCAGCCCTGTAGCCTGGAAGATTGGCGAGCGCTGTTATCGCGTCGGCATCCTCGAGACGCGTGGCACGTATCGACAGTCCCGGCAGCGCGGATTGCGAGCCGGAAGGATCGGATAGGGTCGGGGGCATGGTCGCTCTCCTTTTTGCGGGGAGAGCCGGGTTTCCATGGACCCTGCTCGCCTCGCAGGGTTCATGGGTCGATCGTATCGCGCTTACGGCAATACCCTTCCCGCGCCCCTAGGCAGGTGCGTGGCAGGATGCATGCAGGTGGTGCGCTTTGCGTTCATGCTCCGACATTAGGTCATTGGTGCGGCCTCGGCAAGATGACGAGCAGGCACCCCGCAAAGCACGCTCCGCTCACCCCAGCGTGACCGTGGGATTGGTCCTGTCGGCATAGGCGATCGAGATGCGGCCGCCGCAATCGGCCGTGAGCCAGCCGGCGAGATGGTTGGCGGCCTCCTCCAGGTCACCCCAGCCATTGGCCTGCACCGTCACCAGCGCCCGCTTGGTCTGCGGCGTGATGGCCGAGCGCATGTCCTGGCGCCAGTTCCAGCGGCGGCACAGCACATGCCTGGTATCGGCGAGCACCACTTCGCCATCCTTGGGCGGATCATTGGGATCCTCGCCGGCCTCGGCACCCATGTCGAGAAAGCTGTCGCCGGGGCGCGAGAAGCGGAAGGCGACGGGCGGGGCGATCTTGTCGAGGTCGTCGGCACCGATGCAAAAGCCGTGCTGCAGCGAGATGGTGTTGTAGATGTCGACGAAATTGTTGATGGCGGGCAGGCGATCGCCGGCCAGCACGCGCTTGATCAGCCGCTCGACCGAGGAACGATAGCTGGTCTTCTTGATGCCGAAGCCCTTATAGGCGCTACGCCAGGCGGCGACGCCCGGAATGGCGGAAAGCTCCATCCCCGCATGGCGGCTGCGGCAGGCGGCTTCGGAGGTGAGGATGGCCGTATCGAGATGGCCGGGACGCTCTGCGGTGACGACCAGTCCTTCGGCCATAAGGACGGCAACGCGGAAATCGGGAAAGCGCTCGGTCAGTTCGGCGATGGTCAGTTGCATGGGCGGTCGCTCGTTCGTCGGAATGGCGTGGCGCGGATGCCGCAGAGCAGCGCCGCCGCGAGAGCAATCATGCTTTTGATTGATCTTGCCACAGAGCGGTGAAGGGATAATGTGAGTCCGCATGATCAGGCAAGCTTTTGTGTCGGCTGTGCTTTTCGGTTCTGCCGGGAAACTCCGCCAGGGGCGTTTTCCAGAAAGGTCGATAGGCTTTTCGATCGGGATGACGTGCCAAAATGAAGAGTTCGGAAGAAAGTGCGCATCGGAGAAATCGCACTTGGGCCAAGGGTGACGCCGCATGGAAACAGCCAACGCAGCCCGCGAGAGCTATGGGGTTGAACCCGGATTGCGGTTTGCCCTGCTGCTCGATGGGCGTGGCGGCTGCTGCCAGCTCGACATGGCGCAGACGCGGGCCTGGAAGCCGGGCGACGGGGTGCTCTGGCTCCATCTGGAACGTGACCATCCCGCCGCCGCCGACTGGGTGCATGGCAGGGGGGATTTCGATCCTCTGGTCGCGGACGCACTGCTGGAGGAAGAGACGCGGCCCCGCGTGGAACCGGTCGATGACGGCCTGCTGATCATTCTGCGCGGCGTTTGCGCGACGTCGCCGGAGGAGATCGAGGAGAAGCCCGACGATATCGACCTGGTTCCGTTGCATTTGTGGGTCGATGCCGACCGCGTGATCTCGCTGCGCGACAAGGGACACTATGTCACTGCGCTGCGTGACATCCGCAAGGCCCTGCATAAGGGCAAGGGGCCGAGCCATGCCGGCGACCTGTTGGCCATGATCGGCGACAAGCTGGTGCGGGACCTCGAGCCTGTGCTCGACGCCATGGACGAGGAGGTCGACGAACTCGACGACATGATCTTCCACGGCGATGCCGGCGAAGTGCGTGAGCGTCTGAAGATGCTCAGGCGGCGTGCCGTGCAGCTGCGCCGCTATCTTGCGCCGCAGCGCGACGCGCTCAACCGCCTGGAGCATGACGACGCGCCGTGGCTGGACGAGCGCGACAAGCTGCGCATGCGCGAGGTGATCGACAAGCTGATGCGCTTCATCGAATATCTGGATGCGATCCGGGATCGGACGAGCATCCTGCATGACGACCTTTCCACGGTGATCAGCGAGCGTATCGCCCGCAATTCCAACAGGCTTGCGGCATTGGCCGCGCTGCTGTTGCCGCCGAGCGTGGTGGCTGGCTTGTTCGGCATGAATGTCGGCGGCATTCCCGGCGTCAACGATACCTGGGCCTTCCTGATCATCGTGGCCTTCGTCACGATCACCTCGATCGCCACGCTATGGGTTCTCAAGCGGATCAACTGGCTGTAAACCAGCCCGCATCGAGACCGCTCTTCCTGGGGTCGCGGGCGACAGCCTGTCCTTGGGAGCGCGGCCGACGAAACGGTTGGGCCGTTCCATCCGCCGCATCGAAAAGAGCGCCCTTGCAGCTTGATACCTCCCTCGCCAGCCATGCCGTCGCCTCGCCCAATCACGGCGAGCGCCTCGACCCGGCGTCGCCGCCCCTGCTGATCCTGCATTATACCGGCATGCCCGATGGCGAATTGGCGCTGGCCCGGCTTTCCGATCCGGCTTCGCAGGTTTCCTGCCATTATCTCGTCGACGAGGATGGGCGGATCATCCAGATGGTGCCGGAGTCCCGCCGGGCCTGGCATGCCGGCCAGTCGAGCTGGGAAGGGATGACCGACATCAATTCCCGTTCGATCGGCATCGAGATCGTCAATCCCGGACATGAATGGGGCTATCGGGACTTTCCCGCCATACAGATGACGGCGGTCAGGGCGTTGTGCCACGACATCGTGCGGCGCCACGGCATTCGGCCGGATCACGTGCTCGGGCATTCGGACATCGCCCCTCTGCGCAAGACCGATCCTGGCGAGCGATTCGACTGGGCCGGCCTCGCCGAGGAGGGGGTCGGCCTGCATGTGCCGCCTGCCGCCATCCGGGGCGGGCGTTTCTTCTCCCCCGGCGAAGCCGGCCAGCCCATCGAGGCGCTGCAGGCGATGTTCTCGCTCTATGGCTACGGCATCGAGGTGACCGGGATCTACGACACGCTCACCGAGGCGGTGGTGACGGCCTTCCAGCGTCATTTCCGCCAGACCAGGGTGGACGGCGTCTGCGACGCTTCCACCATCGAGACCCTGCGCAGCCTCATCCTGGCCAAGCAGGCACTGGTGTGACTTTTCGCACAGCGCTCCTGTGAGGCTGGCGCTAATGTCCTTGGCGAATGGTTCTCCCATTTCCTCCCAAAGACACCACTTCCGGCGCTCAACCAATCGGTTGGCGCCGGTTTTTCTTTGTTGACGCCGCCGACGCTTGGCGTCACACAGGCGCGGCTAGCTGGCCGGGCGGCCGCTGTTGCCAGGCTCGACCTGGGAATGGAGGAAAGTCCGGGCTCCACGGAAATAGGGTGCCGGTTAATGGCCGGCGGGGGTGACCTTAGGGATAGCGCCACAGAAAGCAAACCGCCTCGACAGGCTCTTCGAGCTTGCCGGGGTAAGGGTGAAAGGGTGCGGTAAGAGCGCACCGCGCGGCCGGTAACGGCAGCGGCATGGCAAGCCCCACCCGGAGCAAGACCGAATAGGGACGGCCGCGGCGGTCTTCGGACGCGCCGGGGCGCATTTCCGCGCCGCCGTCCGGGTTGGTTGCGTTGAGGTCACCGGTGACGGTGGCCCCAGATGAATGGTCGCCACGTCCGCGCAAGCGGGCCATACAGAACCCGGCTTACAGGCCAGCTAGCCTTGCCTTCCCTGAAGATGATCGGAGCGCGGGCTTCCAGGCCGCTTTCGATCTCAAACGCGACGTTTCCAAGGGCGATATCCAAGAGCGGACATCCAAGAGTGGACATCGCAACATGCAAGCCGGTCGCCGAGATGTCCGCTCTTCAATTCGTGCGATTTTGAGAGCCGCTGTTGCAGGTCAGCCGTTCTTGTCTTTGTCACCGAACGCCGCCACATTGCAGCCGAGTGACTTCCACTGCGGGTATGATTCCGATTCAGGGACGTGCTGTAGTCAGTTGAAATCGCGCGGAATTCGGCAGCGAGTCGCCTGCGGCGGTCCGGCGAATTTTCCGTGAACTTCGAACCGGGTGACACAATGGGTATTGTCTGGACCATCCTCATCGGCTTCATCGTCGGCCTGATCGCGCGTTTCCTCTCGCCGGGGCAGCACAATCCCAGCGGCTTCATCCTCACCACGGTGCTGGGCGTGGTCGGCGCGGCGCTGGCAACCTGGCTCGGCCAGCAGATCGGCTGGTACACGATCGGCGAAAAGGCGGGCTTCATCGGCGCCGTCGTCGGCGCTGTCATCGTGCTGCTGGTCTGGCGAGCCTTTGCCCGCAGTGCCTGAAGGCAGAATGGCCGGCACCGCCACCCCCTCTCGGCCGGCTGCTGCCCGGCCTCGTGCCCGTGCGAGGGCGCCGGGTTGCCTGATGCAGATGGATCAGACGATCTGATGCCATGATGTCTTTCGATATTGTGCGCGACATGCGGCAATCGAGGCGCCTCGCCGGGCCGAATGCGCCGGCCGTGGCAATTCAGGAGGATGGACATGGACAAGGATCGCATCGAAGGGGCTGCAAAGCAGGTCAAGGGCACCATCAAGGAGGCCGTCGGCAAGGTCACGGGCGATGCCAAGACCCAGGCCGAGGGCAAGGCGGAGAAGCTGGCGGGCAAGGTCCAGAGTGCGTTCGGCGGCGCCAAGGATGCTGCCCGCGACGCGCTGAAGAAATGACGGAAACGGGGGATCGCCCGGGCGCGGTCCTCTCCAATAAAACGGTCCTTTGCGGCGTCTGGAGGGGGGCGCCGCTCCTTTCGCTCCATACAGTTCCGGACTATGGTTCCGCCTGCAGGAGAAGGCGTGCCGCGGCTCTCGCCGGCGAGTGGGAATAGGTCATGGCGAACGAGCTTCCGGATTTGAGCATCCTGCGGCGACAAGTGGATCGGCGTCAGCTCCAGCAGATCATTGCGGGCTTGGCCGAAGGCATTCTGTTGATCGACCCAGCCGAGGGGTTCGTCTGGGCCAATGAAAAGGCGCTCGACCTGCACGATGCGGGAGGGCTAGCGGAGTTGGGGAGGACGCCGGACGAGTATCGGCGAAACTATCTGCTGAAATACCGCAACAAACACACACTGGCTCCTGAACAATATCCGCTGGACCGCCTGCTTGCCGGGGAGGTGTTCGAGGATGTGGTCGTCGAGGTCGTCAAGGCGTCGCCGGGCGAAGGAAAAGAGGGATGGCGCAGCATCCACCAGCTCCGCGGGCTGGTTCTCGCCGATGCGGCCGGTGATCCCGAATCCTATGTGCTGGTCATCCAGGATCTGACCGAACGTTTCACGGCGGAGGAGCGCTTCGAGCGCACATTTGCCGCCAATCCGGCGCCGGCGATCATCTGCCGGCTGGCGGATCTGCGCTATGTGAAGGTCAATCACGGCTTCCTGGAGATGACCGGCTACAGGCGTGAGGAGGTTCTCGGCCGTTCGACCTACGAAATCGACGTGCTGGAGAATGCCGCCGTCCGGGACAGTGCGATCGCCGCCCTGCGCGAGGGGCGCACGATTCCGCAGACCGAGGCCAATTTACGCATGGCCAACGGCGATGCGAAGCTGGTTATCGTCGCCGGGCAGCCGATCGAAATCGGCGAGGAGCCCTGCATGCTGTTCACTTTCATGGACATGGAGCCTCGCAGGCGGGCCGAGCTGGCCCTGCGGCAGAGCGAGGAGCGCTTCGCCCGAGCCTTTCGCATGACACCTGTGCCGACCATCGTGATGGCCCGCAAGGATTTCCGCATACTCGACGTCAACGACGCCTTCGCCATGGTATTGGGCTATGCGCCGGAAGACGTGATCGACAAGTCCATGGCCCAGGTGCCGATCTGGCCTTCGGCTGCAGCGCGGCGCCAGCTCGAACGGGACATCGAGAGCGACGGCACCTTGCGCAACCTGGAATTCGAATTGCGCAGCCGGCATGGGGAAACCCTCGATTGCCTTGTCTCGGCCGAAACCGTCGGCATCCAGGGCCAAGATTGCGTGCTGATCGTCCTGCAGGACATTACCGAACGCAAGCGATCGGAAGTCGAGTTGATGTCCGCCATCGAAGCCGTGATGCAGGATACGTCCTGGTTCAGCCGTACGGTGATCGAGAAGCTGGCGAATTTGCGGGGGGGAGGGACCTCGAACGGGGCCTCCACGGAACTGGCCGATCTGACCCCGCGGGAACTGGAGGTGCTCGGCTTGCTCTGCCAGGGGCTGACCGACACCCAGATCGTCAAGACCCTGAATCTGACTCGCAATACGGTGCGCAATCACGTGGCGCGCATCTATGGCAAGGCCGGCGTGCACAGCCGAGCCGCGGCGGTGGTATGGGCGCGCGAGCGCGGCTTCACCGGTGCGTCACAAAAGGCATCGCCGCGCCGTTCAAGCTGACCCACCTGATGCATTCATACTAGTAGTCCTGATGTATCGGCTTCTGTTGCTGCCGGTTCCCCAGCGCTAGCCTGCGACCCACGGCATGCAGTTACCTCTCAAGCGGGAGGAGCATGCCGGCCAGTGCCGCTCATGGGAAAGCCAAGATGCATATCCGTTACGGTTTCGATATCGAGATGCAGTTCTCGCAGCCGACCACCCTGATCACCGTTCTCGATGTTCATCCATCGCGTCGCGGTGACATCGTGCGCGAGCAGGACCTCTCCGCCTTGTCGAACCATCCGACCCAGGCCTATATCGACAGCTTCGGCAATCTGTGCCGGCGCATCCATGTCGAGGACGGTTTCCTGCATCTGCGCTGCGATGGCGTGATCCGCGACAGCGGGGAGCCCGACAAGGCGCTCCAGAAGGCGAGGATTGTGCCCATCATGGCCCTGCCGAAGGAAGCGCTGACCTATCTGCATGGCAGCCGCTATTGCGAAACCGATCTTCTGTCCGATTTCGCCTGGAAGCAATTCGGACAAATTACGGATGGCTGGCAACGTGTCCAGGCCGTCACCGACTTCGTTCATTCGCATTTGAGCTTCGGGTACGAACATGCCAGTCCGACACGTTCGGCCCTGCAGGCCTTCGAGCAGAGGGTCGGCGTATGCCGCGACTTTGCTCATCTGGCGGTTGCACTATGCCGCTGCCTCAACATTCCGGCGCGCTACTGCAATGGCTATCTCGGCGATATCGGCGTGCCCCCCGATCCAGCCGCCATGGATTTCAATGCCTGGTTCCAGGCTTATCTCGGTGGGGCGTGGTACACCTTCGATCCGCGCCACAACCAGCGCCGGATCGGCCGAATCCTCATCGGTTGCGGCCGCGATGCTGCCGACGTCCCGATGATCAGTTCCTTCGGCAGCCACAGCCTGAGCAAGTTCGAGGTTGTGACGGAACTGGTTGCGGAAGAGCAGGAGGCCACGAGCGCGTAGCGGCCGCGCCGGAGGCTGAGCCAAAAAACGTGTTCAGCCAGAGGATTATGGCGCGGCGTTCTTGTCGAGAATCAGGATGTCGATGTTGCGGTCCGGCGCATAATTGTTGCGCTTGAACTCGTAGCGGGTGCTGCTGACCTTCTTGGCGCCTTCCGCACAGAAGGAGACCAGATTGTCGGGAAAGGCCTTGTCGATCACCAGGCCGAACCGGCCGGCAGGGGCGGACCAACGGCCCCCGCCGACGAAAGCGTAGCCGAAATAGGTCTGCCGGGGTTTGGGCGTCTTGGCGTTTTCACCCGGCTGCGGCTTGGCCGCCGTCAGGCGCTTGGTCAGGGCATCGGCCGCGCGCAGGAAGCCCTCATTGACGCAATATTTCTTCTGATATTGCGCCAGGGACTCGCCCGTCAGATTGGTGCGGTCGAAATAGAGGCCGGCGGCCGAGCCGACGCTCGGCGTGTAGCTGTATTGCAGCAGGATCTCCTTGCCGGCCGCCAAAACCTGCTGGCGGACGATCCTGGACCGCAGGGTCCAGAGCGGGACCCAGTTTTCGCCGGCCTGCTGGATGTAGCCCGGTCCGCTCAGCTTGGCGCGGTCCTGGTCGCTCAGGCGTTTGAGAGCTTCGGCGATCGCGGCGCTGGCCGGCATCAACGGTATGTTCAGGCCCTTGAGCAGATCGGTGATTTCGCTCTCCTGGCCGCCGTCCGGCGCGAAGAAGGCATGCTGTTCCACGCTCGCCTCGACCGGTTTGCCGGCGGCCCTGGCCTGGACATCGAGGAAGTTCGGCGAGGCCGGATTGGGAATGGCCACATCGAGATCCGCTTCGCCGGTCACCTCGGGCAGGGGGAAGGCGATGGTGAGCGTCAGGTCCTGGCTGGCCTTGTTGAGGACGCGATAGGCGGCCCGGACCTGTCTGGCCGAAAGGAAGATGTCTTCCGCCTTCAATTCAAGCTGGTCGGTCGGCTCGATGATCAGCCCGCCGGCATCGAGATTGGCGAGACTTTCCTCGGCCGAGGCATCTGTCAGGGCCATGGCGAGGGTCAAGGCTGCAGCGCAACAGAGCGCTCTGGCGGGTTGGGGCATCGGCTACGAATCTCCACACCGTCGAAACGGTACGGCGGCGATAGTGCCTAGCTTTGTGGCAGTGCGAAAGAGGCAGGGAGCGATGGCAGGATCTCGACATCCCGGCGGTGGTGGTGACGTTACGGAATTTTCGAGGGATGGACCAAGGCCTACGAACCCTTCATTAACCTTTCATGGGCGTTAATGGGATTGGAGAAATCTGCCCGATTTGCGGGCCGGTTCCGCCTGCAATTCCTGCCTTTGAGAGTTCGATGTCCGCTTCCTCCGCAACCGCCAACGATGCCGCCCGGCATGTGCCGGTGATGCTCGCCGAGGTGCTGAAGGCGCTCGAGCCCAAGGCAGACGAGCGCTTCATCGACGGTACGTTCGGGGCGGGGGGCTATACCCGCGCTATTCTGGCGGCCGCACCCGGTGTGCAGGTGCTCGCCGTCGACCGCGACCGCAACGCCATCACCGACGGCATGGCCCTGGTATCGCAGATGCAGGGACGTCTCACCCTGGTCGAGGACCGCTTCTCCCATCTCGACAAGCTCGCCCCCATGCTGGGCGAAGGCGGTGTCGACGGCGTGGTGCTGGATATCGGGGTGTCCTCGATGCAGCTCGACGAGGCCGAGCGCGGCTTTTCCTTTCGCAGGGACGGGCCGCTCGACATGCGCATGTCGCGGGAGGGGGCGCATGCCGGGCCGAGTGCCGCCGATCTCGTGGCGGAACTGCCGGAAGAGGCGCTGGCCCGCATCTTCCAGGTGCTCGGCGAGGAGCGCCGCGCCCACGCGCTGGCCCGCGCCATCGTCACCGACCGGCAGAAGGAGCCTTTCCTCACCACCATGCAGCTGGCCGATCTGTGCGGCCGGGTGATCCGTTCCAGGCCCGGCGACATCCATCCGGCGACGCGCGCCTTCCAGGCCCTGCGTATTGCGGTCAATGGCGAGCTCGACGAACTCGGCCAGGCCCTGCTGGCTGCCGAGCGGGCGCTCAAGCCCGGCGGGCGCCTGGTGGTGGTGACCTTCCATTCGCTCGAGGATCGCATCGTCAAGACCTTCTTCGCCGACCGCACCCGCAGCCAGGCCGGCGGTTCGCGCCATCTGCCGGCGGCAGCGGTTCCGCCCCCGACCTTCGTGCAAACCCATCGTGGAGCGCTGGCGGCGAGCGAGGCGGAAGCCGAGCTCAATCCCCGCGCCCGTTCCGCCAAGCTGCGCTTCGCCATTCGCAGCGAGGCTCCTGCTCGTGACACCGGCACCAGTTTCCTCGGATTGCCTGAGGTGAATCTTCAATCCGGGAGAGGCCGTTGACCCGCATTCTCAATCTCATATTGGTCGGCCTGCTGGTGGCGTCCGCGATCGGGGTCTATTCGATCAAATATGAATCGACCTTGCAGGCCGAGAAGGTGGCCAAGCTCCGCCGCGCCATCGAGACCGAACGCCGGGCCATCGAATCGCTCAAGGCCGAATGGGCTTATATGAGCCAGCCCGACCGTATCGGGGCCTTGGCCAAGCGCCATCTCGACCTCGTGCCGATGAAGGTCGTGCAATCCGTCGATGCCGCCGATCTGCCCGTGAAGGCACGCGAAGGCGATCTGATTGCTGAAAAACTCGAAGGACTCGGCCTGGCCGGAGCGCCGCAAGTGACAGGATCGACCCCATGAGTGAGGGGACCATGAGCGACGGGACCACCGTGGACAACAAGGCCAGCACGCCGGCGCCCGAAGCCAGCGCGAACCCGGATACCGCCGGCCCCGCCAAGGCGCCGCGTCGGCGCTTGTCCAAGCTCGAGAAAAGCGCCGGGCGCATCGTGCTGATCGTGGTGGGGTTCGTCTGCATCTACATGGCGATCATGGCGCGGCTCACCCAATTCGGTACCGCTCCCGACCAGCAATATGATGCGCGCCGCTCGGCGGCCGATCAATTGGCCGCGGCTCGCCCCGATATCCTCGACCGCAACGGGCGTATCCTGGCAACCGACGTGCAGGTGCCCTCGCTCTATGCCGAGCCGAAGAAGATCATCGATGTCGACGAGGCGACCGAACTGCTCACCGCGCAGATGCCCGAACTCGATGCGCGCGATCTCAGGGCCAAGCTCGCCTCCGGCAAGGGCTTCATCTGGCTCAAGCGCGAGATCACACCCGAGCAGCGCAACCGCATCTATGCGCTCGGCCTGCCCGGCATCGGCTTCATCAACGAGAACAAGCGCATCTATCCCAACGGGCCGACGGTGAGCCATGTTCTGGGCGCGGTGAACATCGACAATCAGGGCATTGCAGGCCTTGAGAAATATATCGACAACAAGCGCGGCCTCTCCGAACTGCAGGCGCTCGGCTATGCCTCGACCTCCGACGCGATGAAGCCGGTGCAGACCTCGATCGATCTCAGGGCCCAGGCTGTGGTGCGCGACGAGCTCATCGCCGGCATGGAGCATTTCAAGGCCAAGGCCGCGGGCGGCGTCATCATGGACGTGACCACAGGCGAGATGATCTCGCTGGTGTCGTTGCCCGATTTCGATCCCAACAACCCGGCCGATGCCCTCGATCCCAACCGGATCAACCGCATCAATGTCGGCACCTATGAAATGGGCTCGACCTTCAAGGCGCTGACCCTGGCCATGGCGATTGAATCGGGCCGCTTCACCACCAATTCCATGCTGGATGCCCGGGCCGGCAGCGTCACCATCGGACGCTGGACCATCCGTGACTATCACCCTCAGCGCCGCATGCTGAGCCTGCCGGAAGTGTTCACCTATTCGTCCAATATCGGCGTCATCCGCATGGCTCTGGGCCTGGGCGTGCCCGCCCATCAGGCCTTCCTGCGTCAGATGGGACAGCTCGACCGCCTGGTGACGGAACTGCCCGAAAACGCCGCGCCGATTCTGCCGCGGCGTTGGGGTATGCTCAACTCCGCCACCATCGCTTTCGGCCAGGGCATCACCGTTGCGCCCTTGCAGGCGATCATGGCGGTCGGCGCGATGATGAATGGCGGCCACCTGATGAAGCCGACCTTCATCAAGCGCAACGAGGACGAGGCTCTGGCCTTGTCCAAGCCGGTGCTCAAGCCTCATACCTCCGACGTGATGCGCTACATCATGCGCCTCAACGCTACCAATGGTTCGGCCAAGAAGGTCGACATTTTCGGCTATCAGGTCGGCGGCAAGACCGGCACGGCCGAGAAGCTGATCGGCGGGCGCTACAACAAGAACCTGAACTTCACCACCTTCATGGCGGTATTCCCCTTCGACAAGCCGAAATATCTGATCACCGTTCTCTACGACGAGCCCAAGGGCCTGCCCGAGACCTATGGCTACTCGACGGCCGCCTGGAATGCCGGCGTCACCACCGGCAAGATCCTGGAGCGTGTCGGCCCGCTGCTCGGGGTCAAACCCCGCTTCATGGAGGTTCCCAATCCGGTACCGCCGCTCTATGCGCCCAAGGACCAGTTGAACCAGAGCATGGCCTGGCTGGCTGCGCGCTGAGGTCATAGGCGCCGCCCGCATGGTGCATGGATCGGCCATCGAAATTCCATTGCCGCTCCTTGCGGCCTTCCTATACAAGCCGCCGTCCCCACCCACCTTGAGAAACGATCGCCAGGAATTTGGACGTCATGACAAAGCGCCTTGCCGACCTCGTTTCCGAAGGGGCTCTCTCACCTGACGTACTCGCGCGGGAAATAACCGGCGTCACCGCCGATTCCCGCGTGGTGAAGCCCGGCTTCGTCTTCGTGGCCATTCCAGGCACCAAGAGCGACGGTGCCGCCTATGTCCCGCAGGCCATCGCCGCAGGCGCAGCGGCGATCGTCTCCGAGGCCCCGCTCGACGTGCCCGCGCCTATCGTGCTGATCCGGGTCGCCAATGCGCGCAAGGCGCTGAGCGAGATCGCGGCGGCGTTCTATGACCGCCAGCCCGCGACCATCATCGCCGTCACCGGCACAAGCGGCAAGACGTCGGTCGCGGCCTTCGTGCGCCAGATCTGGGCAAGGCTCGGCCATCAATCGGCGTCCATCGGCACCGTCGGCGTCGTGGCCCCCTGGGGCGAGACCTACGGGTCCCTCACCACGCCGGACCCGGTCGAGTTGCACCGCCTGATCGACGAACTCGCGGGCAGGGGCATCACCCATCTCGCCATGGAGGCCTCCTCGCACGGCCTCGACCAATTCCGGCTCGACGGGGTGCGCCTGGCCGCCGGCGGCTTCACCAATCTGTCGCGCGATCATCTCGATTATCATGCGAGCTTCGAGGCCTATCTCGAGGCCAAGCTGCGCCTGTTCCGCGATCTCCTGCCTGGTGGCGCCGGGGCCGTCGTGGCGGCCGACCACGCCGAGGCCGGCGCGGTGCTGGCTGCGGCCCGCCAGAAGGGCCTGCGCATCCTCAGCGTCGGCGAGGCGGGCGAGGGTATCCGCCTGAAATCGGTCCATATCGACGGCTTCATCCAGCACCTCGAACTCGACTATCAGAGCCGGACCTACCGGGTCAGGCTGCCGCTCGCCGGGCGCTTCCAGGTGGAGAACGCCCTGGTCGCCGCAGGCCTATGCCTGAGCACCGGCGGCGAGCCGGACGCCGTCTTCGCTGCCCTCGAGAGCCTCCAGGGCGCCAAGGGGCGTCTCGACCTGGTCGGCACCGTCGAGGGAGCCCCGGTGCTCGTCGACTATGCCCATAAGCCCGATGCGCTCGAAAAGGCGCTGGAGGCTCTGCGTCCCTTTGCGCAAGGCAAGCTGGTGGTGATTTTCGGCTGCGGCGGCGATCGTGATGCCGGCAAGCGTCCGATCATGGGCGAGATCGCCACCAGGCTGGCCGACAAGGTCATCGTCACCGACGACAATCCCCGCAGTGAGGATCCCGCCGCGATTCGCGCCGCCATTATGGCGGCCGCGCCTGGCGCGATCGAGATCGGCGACCGGCGCCGCGCGATCGAGACGGCTGTCGCGGAGCTGGAGCAAGGGGACGTGCTGCTGATCGCCGGCAAGGGACATGAGCCGGGCCAGATCGTCGGCAAGACGGTACTGCCTTTCTCCGATCACGATGTCGCCCGCGAGGCGATCGCAGCGAGGGCCGGGTGATGGGGGCTCATCACCGGTCTCAGCAAGATGCGTCTTCGATCGGCCGGACTTCTCGCAGGCTGGCATCGCACTTTGTTTCGACGCATTTTTTCAAGAAAAATGCTCTGAGGTTGAAAGGATTTCCATGTTCTATTTGCTGAGCCGCTTCAGCGAACATTTCGAGCTCCTCAACCTGTTCCGCTACATTACTTTCCGGACCGGCGGGGCGATCTTCACGGCGCTGTTGTTCGTGTTCTTCTTCGGGCCGTGGACGATCTCCTGGCTCAGGGTGAAGCAGGGCAAGGGCCAGCCGATCCGTGACGATGGCCCGCAATCGCATCTGTCCAAGCGCGGCACGCCGACCATGGGCGGGCTGATGATCCTGTCGGGGTTGGGCGTATCGACGCTGCTGTGGGGGAATCTGGCCAATGTCTATGTCTGGGCCGTGCTGCTGGTGACGCTCGGCTTCGGCGCCATCGGCTTCTATGACGATTATCTCAAGGTCACCAAGCAGAGCCACAAGGGCTTTTCGGGCCGGGCGCGCCTGTCGCTGGAATTTCTGATCGCCGGCGTCGCGGTGATCTTGATGGCCCAGGCCGGCGGGGCGCGCTTCCTCGGCTTCCTGTGGGGCAGCGGACCGCCGATCGCACAGGCGACGTCACTCGCCTTTCCCTTTTTCAAGGAACTCCTGATCAACCTCTCCTATTTCTTCGTGATCTTCGGTGCCTTCATCATCGTGGGCTTCGGCAATGCCGTGAACCTGACGGACGGGCTGGACGGGCTTGCCATCGTGCCGGTGATGGTGGCCGCCGGTACCTTCGGCGTCATCGCCTATCTCGTCGGCAACGCCAATTTCGCCAATTACCTGCAGCTCCATTTCGTGCCCGGCACTGGCGAACTCGCGGTGATCTGCGGCGCGATGATCGGGGCAGGGCTCGGTTTCCTCTGGTTCAACGCGCCGCCGGCCCAGATCTTCATGGGCGACACCGGTTCGCTCGCCCTCGGCGGCATGCTCGGCTCGATCGCGGTGGCCACCAAGCATGAGATCGTGCTGCTCGTCGTCGGCGGCCTGTTCGTGGCCGAGACCCTGTCGGTGATCATCCAGGTGCTGTCGTTCCGCTATACCGGCAAGCGGGTGTTCAAGATGGCGCCGATCCATCACCATTTCGAGCAACTGGGCTGGAAGGAGCCGCAGGTGGTGATCCGCTTCTGGATCATCGCGGTGGTGCTGGCCCTGCTCGGCCTTGCCACGCTCAAGCTCAGATAAGGACGAAAGATCGTCATGATCCCGATCACTTCCTTCGGTGGCCGCGCTGTCGCTGTGTTCGGCCTGGGCGGTTCGGGCCTGGTGACGGCTGAGGCGCTTGCGGCCGGCGGCGCCAAGCCCATCGTCTGGGACGATGGCGAGGCCGGCCGCAAGGCGGCTGCCGACAAGGCACTGGACGTCCGCGACCTCAACGAGATCGACTGGTCCGACGTCGCGGCGCTGGTCCTGTCGCCCGGCGTGCCGCTGACCCACCCCGAGCCGCATTGGTCGGTCAAGCTCGCCTCTGCGCATGGCGTGGAGGTGATCGGCGATATCGAACTCTTCGTGCGCGAGCGCCGCCTGAGAGCGCCGGGCTCGCCTTTCATCGCCATCACCGGCACGAACGGCAAATCGACGACCACGGCGCTGATTGCCCATCTCTTCGCGGCGGCCGGGCGCGACGTGCAGCTCGGCGGCAATATCGGCACGGCGATCCTGTCGCTGGACCCGCCATCGCCCGACAGGGTGCATGTGGTCGAATGCTCCTCCTACCAGATCGATCTGGCGCCGAGCATCGATCCCTCGGTCGCCATCCTGCTCAACGTCACCGAGGATCATCTCGACCGCCACGGCACGCTGGAACACTATGCCGCCGTGAAGGCGCGCCTGGTAGAGGGCGCAGATACGCCGGTCGTCGGCGTCGACGATGCCTGGTGTGCCGCCATCGCCGATGCGATCGAAGCCAAGGGCGGCAGGCCGGTCCGCATCTCGGTGGAGAGCCAGTTGAGCGAGGGCGTCTACGCCGTTGGCGACCGGTTGTTTTCGGCTGAAGCGGGCAGGGCGGTCGAGGTCGCCAGCCTGGCCGGCATCGGCTCCCTGCGGGGCGCGCACAATGCCCAGAATGCCTGCGCCGCGCTGGCGGCGGCCCGCGCGGGCGGGCTGACACTCGATCAGATCCAGGCCGGCATGCGCAGCTTCCCCGGCCTTGCCCATCGCATGGAGCAGGTCGGGCGGCTCGGCCCCGTGCTGTTCGTCAACGATTCCAAGGCCACCAATGCCGATGCCGCGGCCAAGGCCCTGTCGTCCTTCCCGACCCTGTACTGGATCGCCGGTGGCAAGCCCAAGACCGGCGGCATCGAGTCTCTGGCCGAATATTTCCCCAAGATCCGCAAGGCCTATCTGATCGGCGAGGCGAGCGAGGAATTCGCCGCGACGCTGGAGGGGCGCGTACCCTATGTGCGGGCGGAGACGATCGAAAAGGCGGTGCCGCTGGCCGCTGCCGACGCGGCGGCGTCCGGCCTCGAGGAGGCCGTGGTGCTGCTCTCGCCGGCCTGCGCCTCCTTCGACCAGTTCCGCAATTTCGAGGAACGGGGCAAGGCCTTCTCCAGGGCGGTACTGGCCCTGCCGGGTATCGGCAAGGCCTGACTGCCTGTCGGTCGGCCGAAGCGGGCCAGCAGGGAGTCGATGGCGCTGCGTGCATGGCTCTATGCGGGAACCGGGCAGGATCTGCATGCCAGACTGCACCGGCTCCGCGCCGCATCAGCCCCTTGTCGACGCTGTCGCGAAGGCGGCGAGTTCTCGCCCGAACCGTTCCGGCTCTTCGTAGAAGGGGCTGTGGCCGCTATCGGCATAGACCGACAGACGGCTGTCGGTATGCAGGGCCTTGATGCGTTCGGACATGGTGAGGCGCACCAGCCGATCGTGAATGCCATGCGTCAGCAGGATCGGGCCGGAATAGGCCTGGAACACGGGCTCGAGATCGGGCGTGGATGTCTTGACGAAGCCCTCGTTCACAGCGCGTTCGGTCATGCCGTTGACCACCAGCATGCGCTGCAGTTCGACATCGGTGAGTGGTTTGTGAAAACAGGCCGCCAGAAAATCGGCTGTCGCAGCGGTTCGTTCGCCGAGATCGTGTGAAATAGCCGTCTTGGCGAAGGTCCCCGCCAGCGGGGTCAGAAGATCGGGCGACAGCTTGGTGACCGCATCGACGAGGTTGATCCCCGTGATCCGCGAGCTGCCATATTTGCGCAGATAGGTGCCGGCGACATGGCCTCCAAGCGACCAGCCCACCAGAATGGGATGGCGCAGCTTCGCAGCCGTGATCACCGCAGCAACGTCGTCCGCCCAGCGATCGGGGTCGGAATAGGCGTCGGGCGAGGCGGGCTTGTCGGAATCGCCGTGGCCGCGCAGGTCGAACCGCACCAGCCGGAAGCCGGCGAGGGCCGGATCGGCAAACTGCTTGTCCCAGCTCAGCCGGCTTTGGCGCAGGCCGTGGATGAACAGGATCTCGGGCGCCGCCGGATCGCCCTGCGCCTCGCCGGCCAGCAGCGTGCCGTCGGCCGAACGGGTGAAGAAGCTTTCACGTCCAGAGCCTGGTTTGCCTCCCTTCCCGACATCCGAGCGCTTCTTGCCGGTCGCACCGGCTGCTGAACCTGCAAGTCCGGACTCGACGGCGAAGGCGGTGAGGGCGGCGACGGCACCCAGGAAAAGGCGTCTTGAAGGATCCATTGTGTTCTCCGATGTTGTTTATCGATCACTATTCAACTTGCTTGACGACGCCTGTCAAGATGTTGTTTAGTGTTCGATATGGAACATGGTTCGAAATCGCGTGGCGGGCGGCCCTGGAGCTTCGATCGCGAGCAGGCGGTCGAGACGGCCATGCGGCTGTTCTGGCGCCACGGTTATGAGGGGGTCTCGGTCGGGGATCTCACCAAGGCGATCGGGATTGCGCCCCCCAGCCTTTACGCCGCCTTCGGCAGCAAGGCCGGGCTCTATGAGGAAGCGCTTGCCCGCTACGAGGGGAGCGTCGGCCTGCTCGATTTCGCCGCTGTCGCGCAGGCGCGCGATCTGCCACGGGCGGTGCGCCTGCTGCTGGAAGCAGCGGTCGGGGCCGTCACACATCCTGATCGCGAGCGTGGCTGCATGATCTCGAGCGGGATGGTTGCCTGCCATCCTGACCATGCAGCGCTCGCCCGCGGCCTGGCCGCGCGGCGCGAGGGCATTCGCAGGGACATCGTGCAGGCTCTCCGCCCCTTTGCCGACGCCGAGGCGCTCCCGGGGCTGGCCCGCCACCTGGCGGCCGTGATGCAGGGGATCTCGATCCAGGCGCGGGACGGCTGCAGCCGGGCCGAGCTGCAGGAGATCGTCGAAGATGTCGTGGCGGGGCTCGGCCGCAGGCCGGCTGGAACCCAGGCGCCGCAATAGCCTGAAGCGGGGACGGCATAGGTCGATGGCGGTGCCGGGCGAGCCGTTCGACGGCATTTCAGGCCCGATTGCCGGCAAAAACGCGGCAAGGCCTCTGCATTTAACCCTTCCTAAACCCTGTCGGGAGCACTGCTAGGGCGATCCTCCCTCAGCTGACGGACTCCCTGTTCATGGCCTCGCGTACCGAACGTTCAGCCTTCAATGCCTGGTGGTGGACCGTCGATCGGCTGATGCTGATGACGATCCTGGCCCTGATGCTGACCGGTATCGTGCTTCTGCTGGCGGCGAGCCCCGCCGTCGCCGAGCGCATCGGCATTTCCGACATGTTCCACTTCGTCAACCGCCAGGCGATGATGATCCCGGTGGCGCTGATGGTGATGATCGGCGTGTCCTTCCTGTCGCCGCAGTCAATCCGCCGGCTGGCCCTGGTGATGTTCCTGTTCGCCACCGCCCTGGTGGTGGCGACGCTGCTGTTCGGCGCCGAGGTGAAGGGTTCCAGGCGCTGGATTGCGGGTATTCAGCCTTCCGAATTCCTCAAGCCTGCCTTCGTGGTGTTGGCGGCCTGGCTGTTCTCCGAAAACGTCAAGCGGCCGGACGTACCGGCCAACATTCTCGCCATGCTGCTGCTGGCCTGCTCGGCGGGGCTGCTCATCCTGCAGCCCGATTTCGGACAGACCATGCTGATCTCCATCGTCTGGGGCGCGCTGTTCTTCATGGCCGGGCTGCACTGGTTCTGGATGCTGGGGCTCGGCGGCGTCGGCATCGTCGGCATCGTGGCGGCCTATCAGTTCATCCCGCACGTCACCTCGCGCATCGACCGCTTCCTCAAGCCCGAGGGTACCGATACCTTTCAGGTCGATGTGGCGCGCGATGCCTTCCTGTCGGGCGGCTGGCTCGGCAAGGGGCCGGGCGAGGGCACCTACAAGCTGATCCTGCCGGACTCCCATACCGACTTCATCATGGCGGTAACCGGCGAGGAGTTCGGCCTTCTTTTCGTCATGGTGATCGTGGCGATGTTCGCCCTCATCGTGCTGCGCGGCTTCTGGCACGCCTACAAGGTCGAAGATCCCTTCTGCCGCTTCGCCACCGCCGGTCTCACCCTTCTGTTCGGAATGCAGTCCTCGATCAATTTGATGGTCAATCTCCACATGATGCCCGCCAAGGGCATGACGCTGCCCTTCATCTCCTATGGCGGCTCCTCGCTGATTTCGGTGGCCTATGGCATGGGCATGGTGCTGGCGCTCACCCGCCGCCGCCCGCGCACCGACATGCTCGAAAGCGCCTTCAGCTTCCGTGACCGCAGGGCCCAGGCGGCCGCCGGCATCGGGTTGTCGTCGTGAGCGGCAAGGTCGTCCTGCTCTGCGCCGGCGGTACCGGCGGTCACCTGTTTCCGGCCGAAGCGCTGGCGGGCGCCCTCGTCCCGCTCGGTTTCCGCCCGCATCTTGCCACCGACGAACGGGTGGAGCGCTACACCGGCACCTTTGCCTGGGAGGACATCCATGTCATCCCGTCCGAGACCGTACGTTCGCGCTCGCCGCTCGCCATGGCCAATACCCTCTGGCGCCTCGGCTCCGGCACGCTGGCGGCCTGGCGCATGCTCGGCCGTATCAGGCCTGCCGTCGTCTGCGGCTTCGGCGGCTATCCGACCCTGCCGCCGCTGACGGCCGCGGCATGGCGCAAGATCCCAACCATGATCCATGAGGCCAATGCGGTGATGGGCCGGGCCAACCGCATGCTGGCGCCCAAGGTCACCCGCATTGCCACCGGCTTTGCCGATGTGGCGATGATGGACAATGTGCCGAAATCGAAGCTCGTCCACACCGGCAACCCTGTCAGGCCGGCGGTGATGGAGGCGGCCAGGATCCCTTATCCTGACCTGGACGGGCCCATCAATCTGCTGGTCTTCGGCGGCAGCCAGGGCGCGGCGGTGATGTCGGCCATCGTGCCTTCGGCGATCGCACGGCTTGACGAGCAATTGCGCCGCCGGCTCAGTATCGTCCAGCAGGCGCGCCAGGAGGATCTTGCTGCCGTGCGGGAGACCTATGCCGGCCTCGGCGTCGCTGCGGACGTGCAGGACTTCTTTCGCGACCTGCCCGCCCGCATCGCAGGGGCGCATCTTGTGATCAGCCGCTCCGGTGCCTCCACCGTGGCCGAGCTTTCGGTCATCGGCCGCCCGTCGATCCTCGTGCCTCTGCCTGGGGCCCTCGACCAGGACCAGGCCGCCAATGCCCGTACGCTCGCCAATGTCGACGGAGCCCGGCTGGTGATGCAGCCGGACTTCACCGCAGAGACCCTCGCGGCCGATCTCACGGCACTGCTCGCCGATCCGGTGGGGTTGCAGGCCATGGCCGCCAATGCCCGGAATGCCGGCATTCCCGACGCCGCCGATCGCCTCGCCGACTGGGTGGTGAAATTGGCGGCGATGTGACGGCAGGCCTTGGAGCGCGGACATCCTGTCCGCTCTTCGCGGTCTCGCACGCGCGCCGTCTCCAATAGGAGGACTGGAAGTCCGCGCTCCGAATTTGCCTCCCGGCCCTGTCGCCCCTATACGAACCGAAATTCCACCTTTTCGAGAGACCTCATGAAGCTGCCCCGTGAAATTGGCCCCATCCACTTTGTCGGCATCGGCGGCATCGGCATGTCCGGCATTGCCGAAGTGCTGGTCAATCTGGGCTACACGGTGCAGGGTTCGGACGCTGCCGACAATTACAACGTCAAGCGCTTGAAGGATAAGGGCGTGAAGACCTTCATCGGTCATGCCGCCGAGAATATCGGCGATGCCGAGGTGGTGGTCGTCTCCACTGCGATCAAGCGCGACAATCCGGAACTCGCCGCCGCGCGCGAGAAGCGCCTGCCGGTGGTGCGGCGCGCGGAAATGCTGGCCGAGCTGATGCGGTTGAAGACCTGCGTCTCCATTGCCGGCACGCATGGCAAGACCACCACGACGTCACTGGTGGCCACGCTGCTCGACGCCGGCGGTTTCGATCCCACCGTGATCAATGGCGGCATCATCAATGCCTATGGCACCAATGCGCGCCTGGGTTCGAGCGACTGGATGGTGGTGGAGGCCGACGAAAGCGACGGCACCTTCCTCAAGCTGCCGACCGATGTCGCCATCGTCACCAATATCGATCCCGAGCATCTCGATCACTTCAAGACCTTCGACGCCATCAAGGATGCCTTCCGGGCTTTCGTCGAGAACATCCCCTTCTACGGCTTCGCCGTGATGTGCCTGGATCATCCCGTGGTGCAGGAACTCGTCGGCACCATCGAGGATCGCCGAGTCGTCACCTATGGCGAGAACCCGCAGTCCGACGTGCGCCTGATGGACCTCGACCTATCGGGTGGGCGTTCGCGCTTTCGCGTCGTCATTCGCGACCGCAAGACCGGCGCGGTGGTCGAGCTTCCCGATCTCGGCCTGCCCATGCCGGGTGGCCACAACGCCCTCAACGCGACCGCCGCCATCGCGGTTGCCCATAATCTCGGCATGGACGCGGCGGCGATCCGCAAGGGCCTGGAAGGTTTCGGCGGCGTGAAGCGGCGTTTCACGCGTACCGGGGAATGGAACGGCGTTACCGTGTTCGACGATTACGGCCACCACCCCGTGGAGATCTCCGCCGTGCTCAAGGCGGCACGAGCCTCGACCACCGGCCAGGTGATCGCGGTGGTGCAGCCGCATCGCTACAGCCGCCTGGCGAGCCTGTTCAACGAGTTCTCGGCCTGCTTCAACGATGCCGACATGGTCGTGGTCGCCGATGTCTATGCGGCCGGCGAGGTGCCGATCCCGGGAGCCGACAAGGAAGGCCTCGTCGCCGGCATCCGGGCGCGCGGCCACCGTCATGTCGTCGCCCTCGATGGCCCCGGTTCACTCGCCGGCCTGGTCGCCTCGGCAGCCAAGCCCGGTGACTATGTGATCTGCCTCGGCGCCGGCAATATCACGCAATGGGCCTATGCCTTGCCGGGTGAACTGGCGGCGCTGGACGGCAAATCGGTCTGAATGTCGAAGAGCCCCGGACGAGATGACGGTCGGAGGGGCATACTGAGCCTGGCCGAGACGATCCATTCGCGTCTGGCGGCCGCCGCCGATCCCAAGCGGGCTCCGGCCATGCAGGCCTATATGAAATCGGCGATGCCCTATCTGGGCGTCTCCGCCGTGCCGCTCAGGCAGATCTGCAGGGCGATCTTCGCCGATCTGCGCTTCGAGAGCGCCGGGCATTGGCGGGCGGAGGTCCTCGCCATCTGGCGTGGCGCCCGTTTCCGCGAGGAGCGCTATGCCGCCATCGAACTGACCGGCCTGCACGCCGCCGGAACGTTCCAGCGCATCGATGCCCTGCCGCTGTATGAGGAGATGATCGTCAGCGGCGCCTGGTGGGACTATGTCGATGCCATCGCCGCCCATCGCCTGCTGACGATCCTGCGCAATGACGGCGCGGCGATGCGGCAGGCCATGCTCGCCTGGTCCGTCGACGCCAATATGTGGAAGCGCCGGAGCGCGATCCTCTGCCAGCTCGGCGCCAAGGCTGAGACCGATCTCGAGCTCCTCTACGCCTGTATCGCGCCGTCGATTGGCTCCAGGGAGTTCTTCCTGCGCAAGGCGATCGGCTGGGCTCTCAGGCACCATGCACGCATCGATCCCGCGGAGGTCTCCCGTTACGTCGCCGAACACCCCGAACTCAGCAATCTGAGCCGCCGCGAGGCCTTGAAGCACATCGGAAAGTGACAGAAGGCGAAGTTTCGGTGTGCCGATCTCCAGATCGGCATGGTCCGAAATGCTGCGTTTGCCCAAAAAAATGCCGATCTGGAGATCGGCACACCGAGTTTCCTGCCAATCTTCACCAGATAGCCTATCCGCGTGGCCGTCTTTCCGAGGCCGGCTCTCAGCTCTGCTCCGAGTGTGCCAGATAACCAGCGGCGGCGAGGATCGCTACCAAGTCGCCATCGGTTTGCCGGTGCAGTTCGAGCAAGTCCCGATAGGGATCGCCTTTCAGGCCGAGTGCCGCGGCGAAGGCGGGTTCGGTCTTCAGGCCTGCCTGGCGATGCTGCACGACGCTGCTGCGCAAAGCCTCTCCTCCCAGGGCGAGCAAGCGACGCTCCACCAGGAAATGGCGCCAGCCCGCCTGTTCGGCCACGGGCTGGATGGAGGCGAAGATCTCGAAGCACCAGCCCTGCGCCGTGAAAGTGGCGATCACCGGCCGCCCGCCGCCGGTCCATTGATGGATGGAGAAGGCCGGAGCTCCCACAAGGGCTTGCCAGATCGTTCGGGTGAAGGCGAGGGCGTCGGGGGCGTGACAGAGGATGTCGATATCGCTGGCGGGCAGATCGACGCCGAGAGGGGGCGTGCCGGCGACATGCGGATCATAGGCGCGCAAAAGGTCGAGCAATCCGGTCGCCTGCAGAGCCTGCGTGTAGCCCGGTCTTGCCGTCATGGCTGCAGGTCCACCAGGCGCAATTCGGGCCAGATCGCCTTCGCGCGTGCCGCCTTGGCGGCCAGGCCCTTGTCGCCGCGGCGTCCCGGATTGGGGCGGATGATCATGCCGAAGAGGTCGTCGAGGCCGAAGGGTGCGGCGATGTCGATGGTGTCGTCGTCCTCCAGCCGGATGCCGACCGCATGCACGATGGCGGCATAGTGCCCGAAAGCCTCGTCAGCCGAACGGAGCTGCGGATAGGGCTGGCCGAAGCGCTGCTCGAACCACAGATGGACCCGGGCCTGATTGCGGATCTCGACCGGCCATCGGCCGTCGAAGTGGGGGGCGGCGTGCCTGATCACGGCATCCTCCGCCTCCCAGCTCACGTCGGCGGCGTCGAAATAGATGAGATCGTAATCCTTGATGCCAGTGGCGGCAGGGAGCCCGCTCAGACTGTTCCACACGGTCTGATAGACGCAGCCGGCAGCCAGCCGCCATTGCGGCAGGCGCAAGGAGCGGGCGACGGCGAGGAAGGCCATGAGGTTCTCGTCCGCACGGACGATGATGCGCAGGCGTTCTTCCGGGGAGATGGATCGATCCGGCAATGCTCGCTCTAACTCTCTGGTTCAACGCGTCTTTGCGCTTCCCGACAACTCCGGAAATCGCCGAACGCCCTGGCGGAATCGCTGGGCTTTTTCGCGAATGTAGGCAATAAGGCCGGCATTCCAAATCCCGGATCGCCGCAATGCAGGCTCCTCTTGATCGACCTATGGGTCGATCAAGAGGAGCCTGCAGGATTTTAAACACTTGCGGAATATCTCAATGCTGCCCATTCGTGTGCAACATCGAGATATTCCGTATTGGATCTTTTTCGGACACCATGATCTTTCCCGACCTCATTCCCTCTCTGCGCCCGTCGATGCCGGGATTGCGCGGTACGCTGGAAGCCAATGCACCGATGGCGCCGCTCTCGTGGTTTCGTACCGGTGGCCCGGCGCAGCTGCTGTTCACGCCGGTGGACGAGGAGGATCTGGCGCTGTTCATGGCCGGACTGCCGGCGCGGATATCCTGGATGGTGGTGGGGCTCGGCTCCAATCTTCTGGTGCGTGACGGCGGCGTCGAGGGCGTGGTCATCCGTCTCGGCCGGGGCTTTGGCGGCATTGCCGTCGATGGCCTGACCATTACGGCCGGCGCAGGAGCGCCGGATGTCAAGGTGGCTCGCGCGGCGGCGGAAGCAGGCATCCGGGGCCTGTCCTTCCTGCGCGGCATTCCCGGCGCGATCGGCGGGGCACTGCGCATGAATGGCGGCGCCTATGGCGGCGAGACCAAGGATGTCTTCGTCTCGGCGCGCGCCATCCGCCGGGATGGCTCCATCGCCGTCTACGATGCTGCCGCCATGGGCTTCAGCTATCGGCGTTGCAGCGTACCGGCCGATGTCGTGTTCACCCAGGCGACGTTCCGCGGTGAGCCGGGCGATCGCGAGGCGATCCTGGCGGAGATGCAGAAGATCACCGAGGCCCGCTCCTCGTCCCAGCCGGTCAATACCCGCACCGGCGGCTCGACCTTCAAGAACCCGCCCGGCCATTCCGCCTGGAAGCTGGTCGACGAAGCCGGTTGCCGCGGCTTGACCGTCGGCGGCGCCCAGGTCTCGCCGATGCATACCAATTTCCTGGTCAATCTCGGCACGGCCTCTTCCGCCGACATCGAGGCGCTGGGCGAGACCGTTCGCGAGCGCGTGCTGAAACATTCGGGCATCGAACTCGAATGGGAAATCAAGCGCGTGGGGCTGGCGGCTTGACCTTGCGGCATGCCAGGCCGGATGGGGTGTCGATTTATCAGCCATGCCAGGGTCTAAAGCGGCAAAGCTGAAGCGCCGCTAACCGATTGTTTACTGATTTGTCCGAAAGCTAACCTTAATGGGGCATGAAGCATTTCCCGCTTGAGGGGGGTGGTCAGCTCCTGAGATCGCCCTTCAAAAGACCGTCCTAACGGGTGGTTCCTCAAGAGCGTTGGCTTCGAGCATATGCTGCGTTTGTTCAATCTGTCCTCCCTGCGCCAAGCCGGATTCACGACCAGGACGTTCGTGGATCAGCGCTCGTCGCGGCTGCAGCGTCTGCTGGCAAAGCCCCCGCGCGGACTGGGGCTCATGCTGTCGGCCGGCTTTCTGGTGGGAACCATCGTCTATGGCGCCCAGACCGGACCGGTCTGGCCGCAGATGAAGGTTCAATATGGCGCGCCGCTCGACATGGCGGCCAATCTGTTCGGTTTCCGGGTCGAGACCGTCGCCGTCACCGGCCAGCGCGAACTGACCGATCAGAAGATCTTCGCCGCAGCCGGGGTCACCAATACCTCCTCCCTGCTGTTTCTCGATGCCGAGGCGGCCCGGGAGGGGCTCGAGAAGCTGCCGCTGGTGAAATCGGCCCAGGTTCGCAAGCTGTTTCCTTCGACGCTCTCGGTCACCATCGAGGAGCGTACCCCCTATGCCCTGTGGCAGCGCGACGGCTCGGTCAAGGTGATTGCCGAAGACGGCGTGGTCCTGGAGGACCATGTCGAGGCTCGCTTTGCCGATCTGCCGCTGGTGGTGGGCGAGGGAGCCGACAAGCGGGCCAGCGAAATCGTCGCGGCGGTCGCCGCCACGCCCGAACTGAGCGGCCGGGTCAAGGGGGCCACGCTCGTCTCCCAGCGCCGCTGGAATCTCACGCTCGATAATGGCGTGGTCGTTCGCCTTCCCGAGGATAGCCCGGATCAGGCCCTGAAGAGTCTGGCTGGCCTCGAGCGGAAGGCCAAGGTTTTGGAAAAGGATATTCTGGCAGTCGACATGCGTATGCCCGATCGCGCTACCTTTCGTTTGAGTGAGCAGGCCGCGGCTGCCCGGGCCGACGCGCTGTCCAAGAAGAAGGCAAAGGGGGGCAAAGCATGAGCCCCTTCGAGAATGGCCTGACCCCTAAGCTCAAGCCGCTGGCGCCGCGCCGCACCACGGTGATGTCGGTGCTCGACGTCGGCACCAACAAGATCGTCTGCCTCATCGCGCGGCTGCGTCCGCTCGAAGGAGCCGACCTCCTGCCGGGCCGCAGCCACCAGGCCCAGATCCTGGGTATCGGCCATCAACGCTCGCGCGGGCTGAAGTCCGGCGCCGTCGTCGACATGGAGGCCGCCGAGCAGGCGATCCGCCATGCGGTCGATGCCGCTGAACGCATGGCCGGGGTGCGGGTGGATTCTGTGATCGTCAACATTTCCTGCGGGCGGTTGGCGAGCGAACACTATTCGGCCACGGTAGAGGTCGGCGGCCATCAGGTCTGCGATCTCGACATTCACCGCGTTCTGGATGCCGGCGCCAGCCATTCCGTGCGGGACGGGCGCGCCGTGCTGCACTCGCTGCCGATCGGCCATATGCTCGACGGCGTCGGCGGGATCTCCGATCCCAGGGGCATGCTGGGACGTCAACTCGGCGTCGACATGCATGTGGTGACGGCCGAATCCACGCCGGCCAAGAATTTGATGCTCGCCATCGAGCGCTGCCATCTTCACGTCGAGGCGATGGTCGCGACGCCCTACGCCGCCGGCCTGTCGGCTCTCGTCGACGACGAGACGGAGATGGGGGTAACCCTGATCGACATGGGCGCCGGCACTACCTCGGTCGCCGTCTTCGCCAACCGCGCCTTCGTGCACGCCGACAGCCTGCCGGTGGGCGGGGCGCATGTCACGACCGACGTGGCGCGCGGCCTGTCGACCAAGCTGTCGGAGGCCGAGCGCCTCAAGGTTCTCTACGGCGCCACCATCGCCAGCCCCTCGGACGACCGAGAGACCATCGCCGTCCCCCCCGTCGGGGATGACCAGGGCGACGGCATTCATCACGTGCCGCGTTCGCGCCTGGTCCGCATCATCCGGCCGCGCATCGAGGAGATCCTCGAAATGGTACGCGACCGCCTGCGGGGTTCGGGCGCCTGGGCCGAGGCGGGTCGCCGCGTCGTGCTGACCGGCGGCGCCTGCCAACTGACGGGCACGGTGGAACTGGCCCGCAAGATCTTGGATCGGCAGGTCCGCATCGGGCGTCCGCTCGGTATTGCCGGCATGCCCGAAGCGGCCAAGGGACCGCCTTTCGCCACGGCAGCCGGCCTCCTGGTCTATCCGCAGATTGCGGGCGTGGAGCACTTCGAGCCGCAGGTCCGGACGCGGGCGCAAGCCACCGGAACAGACGGTTATTTCGGTCGGGTCGGACGTTGGTTGAAACACAGTTTCTAAACTTCGATTTGCAAAAGGGAAATCGAGTTTCGAATCGCAAAGGTAACGTTGAGACACGAAGAATGGCCGGTTTTTCAAGGCCATTTTGACTAATTTTTCCGGTCAAATTTAGCCGGATTACACAAATGCCTGCTTCGCAAATCAGTAACTTTCTGATTCAAAGGGCAGGAAGGGGTCGTAAGGCCTTGATGAAGGTCAATTTAAGGGGCGCGGCGACGCGTCTTGCAAAAGAGGCGAACCATGACGATCAACCTCAAAATGCCGGATATCCGGGAGTTGAAGCCGCGTATCACCGTGTTCGGCGTTGGTGGGGCTGGCGGTAACGCCGTCAACAACATGATCGAAGCCGGATTGGAGGGCGTCGACTTCGTCGTCGCCAATACGGACGCACAGGCCCTGACCCTTTCGAAGGCCGATCGCATCGTGCAGATGGGCATCCAGGTTACCGAGGGGCTTGGCGCCGGTTCGCAGCCTGAGGTCGGCCGTGCCGCCGCCGAGGAAGTGATCGACGAGATCCGCGATCACCTCAACGGCGTCCACATGGTGTTCGTCACGGCCGGCATGGGTGGCGGCACGGGTACCGGCGCTGCCCCGGTGATCGCCCGCGTCGCCCGCGAGGTCGGCATCCTCACCGTCGGCGTCGTCACCAAGCCTTTCCATTTCGAAGGCCTGCGCCGCATGCGCCTGGCCGAGTCCGGCATTGCCGAGCTGCAGAAGAGCGTCGACACGCTGATCGTCATCCCGAACCAGAATCTGTTCCGGGTCGCCAACGACAAGACCACCTTCGCCGACGCCTTCGCCATGGCCGACCAGGTGCTCTATTCCGGTGTCGCCTCGATCACCGACCTCATGGTCAAGCCCGGCCTGATCAATCTCGACTTCGCCGACGTGCGCGCCGTGATGCGCGAGATGGGCAAGGCGATGATGGGCACAGGCGAGGCGTCGGGTGAACGTCGCGCCATCCTGGCCGCCGAAGCGGCGATCGCCAACCCGCTGCTCGACGACGTCTCGATGAAGGGCGCCCGCGGCCTCCTGATCTCGATCACCGGCGGCCCCGACATGATGCTCTACGAGCTCGACGAGGCGGCGACCCGTATTCGTGAAGAAGTCGATCCGGAAGCCAACATCATTCTGGGCGCGACCCAGGATCCGTCGCTGGAAGGCACGATGCGCGTGTCGGTGGTCGCCACCGGCATCGACTCGGCCATCCTGCCGCAGGCTTCGCCTTCCAAGGACGACATTCGCCTGGCGGAAATGACCCAGCGCGTGCGTGACCAGGCTGCGGCACAGGCGGCTCAGGCCGCCCGCGTCGCCGCACCGCGCAATGTCGCGCCGGCGGCCCCGGTGGCGGTCGAACCCGCCCCGATCCAGCAGGAAATCGCCCAGCCGGTGCCTGCCGCTCCCGTGGAGCCGGTGGCTGCCGCCAACGACGTGACGCTGCGCCCGCTGGCCCCCAAGCCGACCCTGTTCCGCGAGCCGGTGGTCGAAGAAGCGCCGCGCGCGCCCGAGCATCATCCCGAGCCCGAGCATTTCGTGCCGCCGGCACCGGAACGGGCCGTCGTTCGCCCGCCGCGCATGCCGCGCATCGAGGACCTGCCGATGCCGGCTCAGGCCCAGATCGCCGCTCAGCGTGGCCCGGATGCGCCCCAGGCCGGCGATAAGAAGCGTATGACGCTGCTCCAGCGCCTGGCTGCGGTCGGCCTTGGCCGGCCCGAGGCCGAAGAGGCCGAGCACGAGCCGGCGCCGGTCGCCCGCCAGCCGGAGCCGCGTCCGGCTCCGCAGCGTCCGCCGGAGGCCCAGCGCCGTCCGCCGGCCCCGCGTCCGGCCCCGCAGCCGTCCCGTTCGATCGAGGACGACCAGCTCGAGATTCCGGCCTTCCTGCGCCGTCACTCGAATTGAGGCCGATTTCGGCCTTGTGACGAAATCGTAACCATAGCACGGATCAATGGCGGCCCGGGTGATGCACCCGGGCCGTAATTTTTTGAAATGATTAAGGATTTTAAAACTAGGCTCACTGGCCGGAACTTGGCGAGCTTGTGTTACAGACCGTAAGAAAGCGTGATTTGGCTAAACCTTTGGTTTTTGCTTTACGTATTTTCGAAGAAAGGTCCGAGTCCCTGTCCTCGTGACAGGGAATGATAGGACCAAAGGGTCAAACAGAAAGCAGGCCGGTCTAGTTTCGGTTGGGTACCGCCACCCTGGCGGACGGCTTGTGGAATACGCACATGAAATCTGGTTTCCAGACGACTTTGAATGACCGGGTATCCCTCGAAGGGATCGGTGTCCATTCTGGCAAGCCTGTCTCCATCACCTTGCATCCGAGCGAGGCCGACAGCGGCATCATCTTCCTGCGCACGCATCTCGAGAACGGGCGTGAGCGGGAGATCCTTGCTCATTATCACAATGTCATCGATACGCGCCTGTGCACGGTCGTCGGCGACGCCACGCGCGCCTCGGTTGCTACCATCGAGCATCTGATGGCTGCCTTGCGCGGTCTTGGCATCGACAATGTGACGGTCGAGGTCGACGGGCCGGAAATCCCGGTCATGGATGGGTCGTCCGCTCCCTATATTGCGGCGATCGACCAGGTCGGTATCGCCACGCTGCGGGCACGCCGCCGGCAGATCAAGGTGCTCAAGCCGGTCCGCGTCGAGATGGGCCGGGCCTGGGCCGAGCTGACGCCCTGGGACAAGGCCGGCAACACCGGTTTCCGCATGGATGTCGAGATCGATTTCGACTCGCCCCTGATCGGCCGGCAGCGCCGCGTGCTCGACCTGACGCCCGACAACTTCCGTCGTGAATTGTCGCGCGCCCGTACCTTCGGCTTCGTCAAGGATGTCGAACAGCTGTGGGAACGGGGACTGGCACTCGGCTCGTCCCTGGAGAACTCGGTTGCCCTGAGCGAGGACCGCATCCTCAATCCGGAAGGCCTCCGCTATGCCGACGAATTCGTGCGTCACAAGATGCTCGATGCGGTGGGTGACCTGGCTCTCGCCGGTGCGCCGCTGATCGGTCAGTTCCGCTCTTATTGCGGCGGACATCGCGTCAATTACATGACGCTTCAGGCCCTGTTCGCCGACGACAGCGCCTGGACCATGGTCGATGCACCGGTACGTCGCGAGAGCGGCCATGCCGAGCTCTCCAGCGGCTTGGCCGCAGCGGCCTTCGCGCCTGATACCAATTGAGTGCGAAGGCTTTTGCCTCGCTTGACAGCGCCGCCGCAAAGCATTGTACAATTTTGTAGAGGCGGTGGCGCTTGGCCGGACAATCGGCTACAAGGGCCCCTGCATTGCTGCCGGCGTAACACCTATCCATCCGGACGGGCGGGTGTCGGTCGTGAATGTCGAACCACGAAGTCTTAACGTTGTGGTGCGAAGCTGATGGATGGTTTCATCCGCCGGAAGCGCGCGACAATGCCGGTACTAGTCGAAGTAGAGGTCTGAGTGATGCCGCTGCGTTCCCTCTCGTCTTCCCGCGCCGTCGCGACGCGGCTCGCGGTCCGTGCCGTCGCCATTGCGCTGATGGCCTCGCCGCTGGCCGCCTGCGGTTTCTGGGATGACGATCCGGGCTATCAGACCCAAGCGACCGATCCGCCGGATCTTCTCTACAATCAGGGTCTCGTCGCCATGAAGGGCGGCGACTATTCCAAGGCGTCCAAGCGTTTCGAAGCGCTCGACAAGCAATATCCACAGACGGAGTGGCAGAAGAAAGCCATCCTGATGATGGCCTATTCCAATTACACCTCGGGCAATTACGACGATGCGATCACCTCGTCGCGCCGCTACGTGACCTTGTGGCCGACCGACAAGGACGCAGCCTATATGACTTATATCTGGGCCAACTCCCAGTATAAGCAGATTCCCGACATCACCCGCGACCAGGATCGCGCCAGCCAGGCGCTTGCCGGCTTCGAGAAAGTCGTCACCGACTATCCCAAGTCGGAATATGTCAGCGATTCCAAGTTCAAGATCCAGGTTGTGCGCGACCAACTCGCCGGCAAGGAAATGGAAATCGGCCGCTTCTATCAGAAGCAGCAGAATTATGCCGCGGCGGTCAATCGCTATAAGGCCGTGGTGAAGGACTATGCCCAGACCCGCCAGATCGAAGAGGCGCTGAGCCGTTTGACGGAATGCTACATGGCGCTCGGCCTTTCCAGCGAGGCGCAGACGGCTGCCGCCATTCTCGGCCACAACTACCCCAACAGCCAATGGTACAAGGATGCCTATACGTTGGTGAAGTCGCATGGCCTGGAGCCGCGCGAGGATACCGATTCTTGGCTGAGCCGGACGTTCCGCAACGCGATTACGCTCTGAGGCGCGGCGCAGACCATCGAAATTCCAGAGGGCCGGTCGCAAGATCGGCCCTTTGTTTGTGCGTAGCCCGATGTTTTGTCATGCAGCGCAGGCGCAAGCCCGGTATAGAACTGTCATGCTCGTTCAACTGGCCATCCGCGATATCGTCCTGATCGACCGGCTCGACCTCGAATTCGTCGCCGGCCTGTCCGTTCTGACCGGCGAGACCGGCGCCGGTAAGTCGATCCTGCTCGACGCCTTCGCCTTGGCGTTGGGCGGACGCGGCGATGGTTCCCTGGTACGTCATGGCGCGAGCCAGGGACAGGTCAGTGCCGTCTTCGACGTCCCGGCCGATCATGCCGCCCGTGCCGTGCTGAAGGCGAACGACATATCCGATGATGGCGACCTGATCCTGCGGCGTGTGCAGATGGCGGACGGCCGAACCCGAGCCTTCATCAACGACCAGCCGGTGAGCGTGCAGGTGCTGCGCGCCACGGGATCTGCCCTGGTCGAGATCCATGGCCAGCATGACGATCGTGCCCTGACCGATCCGGCTTCCCACCGCGCGCTTCTCGATGCCTTCGGAGGGCTTGAGGATCTGGCAGCCGATGTGGCCGGCAAGCACGCGGCCTGGCGCAAGGCGACGCAGTCTCTTGCACAGCACCGAGCGCGGCTGGAAAAGGCGCGGGCCGAGGGCGACTGGCTGCGCCATTCCGTCGACGAACTCGGCAAGCTCGATGTCCAGCCCGGCGAGGAAGAAGCCCTGGCCGAGCGGCGCACCCATATGATGCAGGCCGAGAAGATCGCCGTCGATCTCAAGGAGGCCTATGAGGGGGTCGGCGGCAACGGCTCTCCCACACCGTCTCTGGCGGCCATCATTCGGCGTCTCGAGCGGCGGGGAGCCCAGGCGCCTCGGCTGGTCGAGCCGGCCATCGCCGCGCTGGACCAGGCACTCAACGCCCTGGAAGAAGCCCGTATCGCCCTGCAGACGGCCTTGGACGAGGCCGATTTCGATCCGGCCGAATTGGAGCGCCTGGAAGAGCGCCTGTTCGCCTTGCGTGCCGCAAGCCGCAAATACGATGTCTCCGTGGAGGACCTGCCGGCACTGGCCGAGCGCTACACGGTGGATCTTGCGGCCCTGGACGAAGGGGAGGGGCAGCTCCAGGCCCTGGAACAGGCCGATCGCGCCGCCCGTCTCGCCTATGAGGCGCGGGCTGCGGTGCTGTCCGACAAACGCCGGGCCACCGCCGGCCAGCTCGATGCCGCGGTGAACGGCGAATTGCCGCCCTTGAAGCTCGACAGGGCGAAGTTCACCACCTCGGTGGAGAGCGACAAGACCCTGGCCTCTCCCGATGGGTTCGACAGGGTGGAGTTCTGGGTCCAGACCAATCCCGGCACCCGCCCGGGGCCGATGATGAAAGTGGCGTCGGGCGGCGAACTCTCGCGTTTCATGCTGGCGCTGAAAGTGGCGTTGGCCGATCGCGGTTCGGCGCCGACCCTGGTCTTCGACGAGATCGATTCCGGCGTGGGCGGCGCCGTCGCCGATGCCATCGGCCAGCGCCTGGCGCGGCTGGCGGGCAGGGTCCAAGTGATCAACGTCACCCATGCGCCGCAGGTCGCGGCGCGCGCTTCCACTCATTTCCTCATCGCCAAGCAGGCGGAAGGCAAGGACAGGGTCGCCACCCGCGTCTCCCCCCTGGACACCGACAAACGGCGCGAGGAAATCGCCCGCATGCTCGCCGGTGCCCATGTGACCGATGAGGCGAGGGCGGCGGCGGACAGGCTGCTGGGGGGCGGGGCTTCAGACCCGGCCAGCGCCGGGAGGGCAGAGATTGGAACAAGGAACCGGCGCTGACAACTCGTCTTCCGACGCTAAGAACCACCGCGGCTGGCACCAGCCGCACGGTTTGCCACATTTCGATACGCCTGAGATCGTTCAATTCGTCACGTTTCGTCTAGCGGATAGCCTCCCCGCCTGGGTTGAAGATCGCCGCGAAACATCAATGGAGATGCGACGGCGTGTGGAAAGGAAGCTCGACGAGGGGATGGGGGCTTGTTGGTTGGCGAATGTAGACATTGCTTTGCTGGTCGAGAGTGCGTTGCTTGCTTTCCACATGCATCGCTACCGGCTGTGGTCTTGGTGCATCATGCCCAACCACGTGCACTGCCTTTTCGACTTGAAGGATGGCTGGCGCCTGGCGGATGTGGTCAAGTCGTGGAAATCTTACACCGCCGCACATGCCAATCGAATTCTGGGGCGCCAGGGCGTTTTCTGGCAGGCCGATTATTTCGACCGTTACATGCGTAGCGAAGATCAAATGGCTCGAACGATTGATTATATCGAGCGCAATCCGGTTAAGGCAGGACTTTGCACTTATAGCACTGAATGGCGATGGTCGAGCGCGCGCCGAAAATTGGGGGGCGGGTCTTCAGACCCGGCATCTGACTTCATTGCTGAGTAATAGTGGCGGGTCTGAAGACCCGCCCCCCAACCCGTGCCGTCCCCTCTGCCCCGATTGGAATGGTTGTGTTAAGCCACAGCAAAGCAATGCATCGGTTGGCCTGTCATGAACACTCCCAAGCCCGTTTCCGACCTCTCGCTCGAGGAGGCTCGCGCCGACTACGAGGAACTTGCGGCGCGGTTGATCGACGCCGACAAGGCTTATTACCAGGAGGACGCGCCGGTTCTCAGCGATGCGGACTACGATGTCCTGCGGCGGCGCTATACGGCAATCGAGGAGCGCTTTCCCGAGCTCAAATCGGCCGAGAGCCTCTCGGATAAGGTCGGCGCGGCGCCATCCGAGAAATTCGCCAAGGTGCGCCACCGCGTGCCGATGCTCTCCTTGTCCAACAGCTTTGCCGACGAGGATGTCGAGGAATTCGTGGCCCGTATCCGGCGCTTCCTCGGCCTTGGCGAGAGCGACGACCTGGTGATCACGGCCGAACCCAAGATCGATGGTCTGTCCTGCTCGCTGCGTTACGAAAAGGGCAAGCTGGTGGTGGCAGCCACGCGAGGTGATGGCGCCGAGGGCGAGGACGTCACCGCCAATGTCCGCACCATCGGCGACATTCCCAACGCGCTTAAGGGCAATGTCCCCGAGATTTTCGAGGTACGCGGCGAGGTCTATATGAGCCACGCCGATTTCAATGCCATGAATGAAAGGCAGGCCGCGGCGGGCAAGCCTCTGTTTGCCAATCCGCGCAATGCCGCGGCCGGCTCTCTGCGCCAGCTCGACGCCTCCATCACCGCCAGCCGCCCCCTGCGCTTCTTCGCCTATGCCTGGGGCGAGGCGAGTGCCCTGCCGGCCGCCACGCAATTCGAGGTGGTGCGGGCTTTTGCCGAGTGGGGCTTTGCGGTCAATCCCCTGATGGTGCGTTGCCATGGCGCCGCCGACCTGCTCGCCCATTACCGTCAGATCGAGGCTCAGCGCGCCACGCTCGGCTACGACATCGACGGCGTGGTCTACAAGGTCGACCGGCTCGATTTGCAGCAGCGCCTCGGCTTCGTCTCGCGCTCGCCGCGCTGGGCGACGGCGCATAAATTCCCGGCCGAGAAGGCGACCACGCTGCTGCACGGCATCGAAATCCAAGTCGGGCGCACCGGTGCCCTCACGCCGGTCGCCAAGCTGCAGCCGGTCACCGTGGGCGGCGTCGTCGTCTCCAATGCCACTTTGCACAATGAGGACGAGATTGCCCGCAAGGATGTGCGCATCGGCGACACGGTGATCGTGCAGCGGGCGGGCGACGTCATCCCGCAGATCCTCGGGGCGGTGCTGGAGAAGCGGCCGGCGGATGCCGTTCCCTATGTCTTCCCCGAAACCTGTCCCTGTTCGCTGAAGACGCCGGTCGTGCGCGAGGAAACCGTGACAGGGGGGGAGGGCGCCGTGCGGCGCTGTTCGGGAGAATTTGCCTGTCCCTTCCAGAAGATCGAGCATCTCAGGCATTTCGTCTCCCGCCGCGCCTTCGACATCGAAGGGCTGGGCGAAAAACAGATCGCCTTCTTCTTCGAGAACGAGGATCTGCCGATCCGCGAGCCCGGCGACATCTTCACCCTCGCGGCCCGCGATGGGCGGAACTTCAAGAAATTGAAGGACCGCGAAGGTTTTGGCGCGACCTCGACGAAGAACCTGTTCGCCGCCATCGATGCCCGCCGCGAGATCGCGCTGGAACGTTTTCTCTACGCCCTCGGCATCCGCCATGTCGGTGAGACCACCGCGCGCCAGCTTGCCCGCGCCTATGGCTCCTGGCCGGCTTTCGAGCAGGCGGCGCTGCGCATCGCCGCCAAGGACGAAGAGGCCGGGGCGGACATGGATGCGATTGACCAGATCGGCGAAACCGTGGTCGAGGCGGTGGGTGCCTATTTCGCGGAAGAGCACAACCTCGCCATCCTCGAGCGGCTCACAGCGGAAATCCGCATCCTCGATGCGGAACAGCCGCGCTCCGAGAGCCCGGTTGCCGGCAAGACGGTGGTGTTCACCGGGGCGCTGGAGCGCATGAGCCGCGACGAGGCCAAGGCCATGGCCGACCGGCTGGGCGCCAAGGTCTCGGGTTCCGTCTCCAAGAAGACCGATCTCGTGGTCGCCGGCCCCGGCGCCGGCTCGAAACTGGCGGATGCGCAAAAGCACGGCGTCAAAGTCATCAATGAGGATGAATGGTTCGAGCTCGTGAATGGAGCAGGGAATACGAATGATCAGGATGCGTGAGCTGGGCCTCGGCCTTCTGCTTGCATCGGGGCTGTCGATGCCGGCCGTTGCGGCCGAGATCTCGCCCGAAGCGACGGTAAAGCAGATCTACTCGGGAAAGACGCCTGAAACGAAAGGCATCGACATCATCGGCAATGCCAAACTGCGGGCCAAATATCTCAGCAAGGACTTGGCTGCCGCGGTGAAGAAGGACATCGATGAATCCGCCAAATCGGGCGAAGTGGGAGCGCTCGATTTCGATCCGGTGAGCGATTCCCAGGACCCGATGATCAAGGATTTGAAGATCGAGCCGGCGTCGGTACAGGGTGACCGCGCCCAGGTCAGTGTGAGCTTCGATCGCGGTGACCCGAAGCGCGACGAGCTTGTCTACGACCTGGTGAAGGAAAACGAGCAATGGCGCGTTTCCAACATCTCGAAGAAGGGCAATGCCCAGGAGGCCTGGTCCCTGCGTCAGATGCTGTCCTTGAAATAGCGGCGGCCGCTGCGGGGATGCAACTTTCATCCAAGCAATTTGCCGACAAAGGCACTATCTTGACGCCATGCCGTCGCACTCCACTGCCTTCACGACACTCGAGGATGCCGCCGAGCGGGGCGATGCCGTCCGGTTCTGGCGCGAGCAGCGCTATGACGGATTGGAATGCCTGAGCGCGATCTTTCGCCGGCACCGCTATGTGCCGCATACCCATGAGACCTATGCCATCGCCGCCGTGCTCGACGGCTGCGAGGCCTTCTCGCATCGTGGTGTCAGGCATTACGCCTCGCCGGGAAGTTTCGCGATGGTCTGCCCGGACGAGCTGCATGATGGAGAGCCGGCAGGCGAGGGTTTCGTCTATCGCGTGCTCTATCCCACCGTCGATCTGATGCGTTCGGTCGCCGAGGATACTTTCGGCCGGCCGGCCGCCGGCACGCCCTGGTTCGACCGTTCGGTGATCGAGGATCCTGCCCTGGCGGCCGATCTGGTGAAACTGCAGATCGCGCTCGGCGACCCCGCCGTGACCCTGCTCGAACGCGATGCCAGGCTCAGCCGTTTCTTTTCGATCTTGCTCGGGCGCTGGGGCGGCCATGGCGAGCCGATCAGGCTCGGCAACGAGAGCGGGCCGCTCGCCAAGGCCCGGGCCTATCTGGACCAGCATTTCGAGCGCGATGTCGGCCTCGACGAGCTTGCCGTGGTAGCGGGGCTCAACCGCAGCCACCTCGTGCGTTCCTTCCGCAAGGCCATGGGCACCACGCCGCATGCCTATCTCATCGACCGGCGCTACCGCGCGGCGCGGCGCCTGCTGGCGGCCGGCGAAGGGCCGGCGGAAGTGGCGGCCGCCTGCGGCTTCTGCGACCAGAGCCACCTCAATCGGGTGTTCAAGGCCCGCATGGGCGTGACGCCGGGCGCCTTCCGGGGTGATGGAGTGTCGGCCTCCGGCCGACAAATGTCAGCCATGGGCTGACCCTCCCGACGCAACTTTTATCCAAGACCGGCGGTCGTGCAGCGCCTATTGAGACGGCTCCATCAGGAGCTCTCGCTTGTCTGCCCGTTCCGAAATCCGTTCCGCGTTGATCGACATTGCCCCGCCAGCCCTGGCGGCGGTGCCGATCGGTTTCCTGTTCGGCGCCATCGCTGTCGCCAGGGGTCTGTCGCCGGCCGAGACGGCCTTGATGTCCATCACCGTGTTTGCCGGCAGCGCGCAATTCGCCGCGCTCGAGCAATGGGTGCAGCCGGTCTCGATCCTGGCCCTGGCTTTCGGCACCTTGCTGATCAATTGCCGCCATATCCTGATGGGGGCCTCGCTCACCCCCAAGACGCGGCTCTTCTCGCCCGCCCAGCGCTTTCTCGGCTTCTTCATGATGGCCGACGAGAATTGGGCGATGTCGGAGCGCCGGGCCGGCCAGGCCGAGCTGACACCGACCTATTATTTCGCCATGTCGGTGTTCTTCTATCTCAACTGGGTGCTGTGGAGCACGGCGGGCGGCTTCGTTGGCCAGCTCCTGGGCGATCCCGCGCGCTATGGCGCCGATTTCGCTTTCACCGCCCTGTTCATCGGCCTGATCGCGGGGTTCTGGGAAGGACGCAACTCGGCGGCAGCGATCGTCACCAGCGCCGTGGTGGCGGCCCTGGTCTATCTCAAGATCGGGGCGCCCTGGCATGTGCCCGCCGGGGCGCTGGCCGGCATTCTCGCCGCTTTCCTCACCGGCCATCCCGGCCGCAGCAAGCTCGATGTCAAGGAGGCCGTCGATGTCGTTTGATCCCCACACGGTGGCAGCGATCCTGACCATGGCGCTGGTAACCTATGCCACCCGCGTGGCCGGCATCTTCCTCGACGGCCGCCTCGCCCTGACCGGCCGGACCAAGGCCGCCTTTGACGCCATTCCGGCGGCCGTTCTGGTCTCGGTGATCGCACCGGTCGCGCTCGCGACCGGACCGGCCGAAACCATTGCCGCCGGCGTCACCATGGTTTCGGCCACGCGCATGCCGCTGCTGGTGACCATCGTGGTTGGCGTGGTGAGCGTGGTGCTGCTGAGGATGATGATGGGGTGACGGCGCCGGATCTCCAGGATCGGCTTTATCCTGCGTTATCAACGCCGGATGGAAGTCTTTTCAGTCGAGACCATCTGGGTGCGCCCGTCCGCGAAGGGGGAATGGAACCGCCAGACTATTCGCTGACATTCCCGCCGGCATCGATATTTATCCCGGCTCCCTGATAGAGAGAGGGCAGCAAGCTCTGCCATCCGGCATAGCGGGAAGCCGTCTGCTTGGCGTGATCGAGAGCCGAGCCAGCCGGACAGGGGAGACCCTTCCCATTTTTCTGCGCCCTACTCCTGGCTTCGGCGATCATCGACGGCACATCCAGGCGTACGCCGACGCAACGCGCCATGGCGGCTTGCGCCCCGTAGATTTTGGCGATGCCCGTAAAGCCCATCTCGGCAAGTTTGCGTTCCGGTGGGCCGCAACGATTGAGGCTCTCGATGAAGATCGTCGCCTCCAGGATGTTCATTTTCATCCCCTCGGCACCAATGCAGGCGCTGGTAAGCGTCTCACCAGCCTGATGCATGCACAAGGTTTGCAAAATGCGCTGTTGACCCTCTTTCGAGATCTTGCAGACCGGGCCGGCCAGCACCGCCCCGGGTAGAAGCAAGGCCATGATTGAGATCATGGACCGTAAATATCGAGGACGCCCGACCATGCATGTTCTCCGTTCCGGAACCGCGGGCAGGTGTATCACCCGATCGCCTGCGTCACCTGCTCCAGCCATACCCGTTCCGGTTCGTCCAACAGCGGGCCCAGCGTCTCGCGCACCTGGGCGTGGTAGGCGTTGAGCCAGTCGATCTCGCGGGTGGTGAGCAGCGACAGTTCGATCGGCCTCACATCGATAGGCGCCAGCGTCAGCGTCTCGAAGCCGTACATCTCGCGTTCGGCACCCTCGATCGTGATGGGTTCGACCAGGATGAGGTTCTCGATGCGGATGCCGAAGGCGCCGGTGCGGTAATAGCCGGGCTCGTTGGAGAGAAGCATGCCCGGCTCCAGCGGCGTGGTGCCGAGCTTGGAGATGCGCTGCGGGCCCTCATGGACGGAGAGATAGGAGCCGACGCCATGGCCGGTGCCGTGGTCGAAATCGGTGCCGATCTCCCACAACGCGGCGCGGGCGAAGCTGTCGAGCTGGGCACCGGAAACACCCTTGGGAAAGCGTGCCAGGGCGATGGCGATGTGGCCCTTGAGCACGCGGGTATAACGGTCCTTCATCTCGGGAGAGACCTCGCCCACGGCGATGGTGCGGGTGATGTCGGTCGTGCCGTCGACATATTGCGCGCCGGAGTCGATCAGGAAGAAGCCCGGCGTCACCGGCCGGTTGCTGGCGTGGCTGACGCGATAATGCGGCAAGGCGGCGTTCGGCCCGGCCGAGGAGATCGAGGGGAAGGAGAGATCCTTGAGCACGCCCGTGCCCTCGCGGAAGCGCTCCAGGGCCTCGGCTACCGAGATTTCGGTTTCCTTGCCGTCCGGTACGGTGCGCTCGAACCAGGCGAGGAAGTTCACGAAGGCAACGCCGTCGCGGATATGGGCAGCCCTGGCGCCGGCGCGCTCGGCCTCGTTCTTGACGGCACGCAGCAGGGCGACGGGATCGCCCCCCTTCTGCACCTTGCCGCCGGCCTTCTCGACCAGGGTGGCGAAATGCTCGACCACCATGGCGGGATCGAGCCGTACCGTCTTGCCCTTCACGCTTCCGGCCAGCACGGCCTCGATCTGGCTCGGTTCGGCAATCGCCATGTGCTGGGCCAGGTCGTCGCGGACGGCATTGGAGAATTTGCGCCCATCGGCGAACAGCGTCGGCTGTCCCTCGGCCGGCACCAGCGCATAGGAGAGCGGCAGGGGCGTGTGGGAGACGTCGCCGCCGCGGATATTGAACAGCCAGGCCGAGGCATGGGCGTCGTTGGTGAAGACGGCGTCGATCTTCTGCTCACGCAGCTTGGCCTGCAGCCGTTCGACCTTGGAGGACACGCTCTCGCCGGCGAGCGCGACGTCGTGCAGGACGATCTGGGCAAGCGGCGGGGCGGGGCGGTCGGTCCAGATAGCGTCGACCGGGTTTTCCCTGACAGCAACGAGATTTGCGCCTGCCTTCTCGCAGGCGGCGCGAAGTCGCTCGACCTCGTTCATCGATTGAAGACGCGGGTCGTAGCCGAGCTTCATGCCGGGCTTGAGCACGGTGCCGAGCCATTTCTCCGGCGGCTCCTCGATGAGATGGCGCGGCGTATAGGTCGCGGTGTCCACCTGCTCGCGCACCTGCACGGTATAGCGGCCGTCGACGAAGATGGAGGCCTGGTCCCTGAGGACGACGGCGATGCCCGCCGATCCGGCAAAGCCGGTGAGCCAGGAAAGGCGTTCCTCCGAGGGGGGGCAATATTCGTTCTGGTGCTCGTCCGAGCGGGGGACCACGAAGCCGTCGAGCCCCAGGTCGGCGAGCTTGCTGCGCAACGCCGCCGCGCGGGCCGGGCCGAGGCTGGGCTGGGAAATTTCGTCGAAGGACTGAAAAGCCATTTGATCACCCTTGAAATACAGCTCCCTTCTCCCCCTTGCGGGAGAAGGGGTTCTAGTCGTCTAGAGTCGTGCTTCCTCAAAGCTTCTTGGGCTTGCCGCCGCCATAGGACAGCACCAGCGTCGTCCACTCGTCGATCTTGATCTGACGGATGAGATGGAGGCCCTGGGCGCGATAGGCCGCCAGCGCCGCATTGGCATGGGCGTGTAGCAGGCCGGAAAGGATCACCGTGGCGCCGGGCGCCAGCAGGCGGCTCATCGGCGCCGCGAGGCGAACCAGGGGGGCCATCAGGATATTGGCGAAGACGAGGTCGAACGGCTTGTTGGTCTGCATGGCGCGTGCGGTGGTGCCGCGTGCCACGAAGCTCTCGACATAGGCCCCGGCCTTGTTGAAGCGGATGTTGTTGCGCGCGGTGGCGATGGCGATCGGATCGATGTCTGAGGCCAGCACGCGCAGGCGCAGGGCGCGCGCGGCCGCAATGGCGAGCACGCCGGTGCCGGTGCCGATGTCGAGCGGACGGTTGGGGCGCCTGCGCTTGAGGAGATCGTCCAAAGCGAGGAGGCAGCCCCGCGTGGTGCCGTGATGGCCGGTGCCGAAGGCGAGCGCCGCCTCGATCTCGATGCCGATGGTATTGGCCGGGACATGCTGGCGATCATGGCTGCCATGGACGGTGAAGCGGCCCGCCCGCACCGGCGCCAGGCCCTCCAGCGAGGCAGCTACCCAGTCCTTGTCGCCGAAGCTGTCGAAGACCACCTCGATATCGGGGCCGGCCGCCAGAGCGATCAGGTCCCGGACGGAAGCCTCGTCCGGTTCGGTACGGAAATAGACTTCGACCAGCCAAGGCGGCTTCGCCGTGCCGTCTTCCTTCTCGAAGGCGGCGATCGCCGTTTCCGTGGGATCGAAGCTCTCGCCGAGCAAATCGGCGATGCGACGCGCGCGCATCTCGTCGGTGACGATACGCGCGACATGGGTGGGATTGTTGGGATGAAGACCTTCGAGCATGTCGCTTGGCTATCGCGCCAGCCGCCGGAGGGCAACGGAAATCGCGATAATCGCGATGTTGTTTGCTGGATCGCCGGCTGCCAGTCTGTTCTTCCCGAAACGTTGAGCGCCATAGCGAGCGAAGGTGGTCGATCTGAAGATCGACCCTCCAGCTCCTGCGAGCTCTACCCGCCGAAACGCTGGAAGCGTTCGCGCAGGGCCTGCAGCTGTTCCACGCCGGCATTGGCGAAGGCGACGCGCATATGCCCTTCGAGGCCCGGGCCGAAATAGGGGCCGGGCAGGCAGAGCACGCCGGCCTTCTCCACCAGGTCCTTGACGACGCTCGCGGCAGTATGGACGTGGAAGGGATGATGCAGGAAGGCGAAATAGGCGCCCATCGCGTCGATCCGCCAGCCATTGATCCCTTCGAAGGCTGCACGGAAGCTGGCGGCGCGCCTGTCGATCTCCAGGCGGTTGGCTTCGCGCCACGCGGTCAGCCCCTCGATGGCCCAGGCGACGGGAGCCTGGGCGGCGCGGGGGGCGCAGATCTGCAGCGTGTCGAGAACCTTGCCGACCTCGGCTGCCACGGCGGGAGCGGCAATCAGCGCACCCAGGCGATGGCCCGGGATGCAGTAGCTCTTCGAGAAGGAATAGAGATAGATCAAGGTGTTGGCGAACTCGCCTGAAGCGATGAGTCCGTGCGGCCGGCCGGCGACGAAGTCGCGATAGGTCTCATCGAGGATGAGGAACAGGCCGCGTTCCCGGCAAAGTCGGGCGAAGGCTTCGATGGTCTCGGGCGGGTAGACGGCGCCCGTCGGGTTGTTGGGCGTGACGAGCAGGATCGCCCGCGTGGTGGGATCGATCAGTTCGGCGGCGCTCTCGACATCCGGCACGAAGCCGTTCCCGGGCGGGCAGGAGAGCGCCCGCGCCTCGATACCGAGCATATCGAGCGTCATCTTGTGATTGAAGTACCAGGGGCTCGGCAGCAGGATGGAGTCGCCGGCCTTGGCCACGGCGAGGGCTGCGACGAAAAAGGCCTGGTTGCAGCCGGTGGTGATCGAGACGGTCTGCCAGTCGACTTCTCCGCCATAGAGGTTGGAAACATGCGCGGCATAGGCTTGGCGCAGCACCGTGTCACCCTCGATCGGGCCATAGCTGGCGCTCGCCGCCGCGCCGGCATTGCGGCTGAGCCGCTCCAGCAGCTCCGCATGCGGCGGATAGCCCGGGACCGCCTGGGAAAGATCGATCAGCGGGCCGGCCGCGCCGTCATAGGCGCGTGCCCAGCCCTGCGCCTCCGGAATCGGCGGGGTGGCGGTATCGAGGAGATTGGGATTGATGGCGGGCAGGGTGCTCATGCGGTCCTAAATGCCTGTGGCATCCTGCTCTGACAAGGGGATTTCCGGCCGTCGCGGCGATGACATTGTCGCAGGAATCTCCTACCCCTTTGACATGTCCCTGCCGTCAAGCCTCAGGATCGATGCCGCCCGCGCGGCCGTGTCGCTCAGCCCTACCGATGCTGCCTTCGTTCAGCATCCTTATCCCGCCTATCAGGCCATCCGCGAAGCCTGCCCGCTGTTCTTCTGGGAGGAGTATGGCTGCTGGTGCGCGGCCTCGCATCAGACCGTGTTCGACCTCTTCCGCGACAGGCGCTTCGGGCGCGAGGTGCTGCATGTGGCCAGCCGCGCCGAACTCGGCTGGCCGGAGCCGCAGGCCCATCTGGCGCCCTTCGATGCGGTCGATGCCCATTCCATGCTGGAGCGCGAGCCGCCGGTTCATACGAGGCTGCGCACCCTGGTCAATCGCGCCTTCGTCACCCGGCAGGTCGAGCGTCTGAGGCCGCGGATCGCGGCGCTCGCCAACGAACTGATCGACGGTTTCGAGGGGCAGGGCGGGGTTGATCTGATCGAGGCTTTCGCCACGCCCATCCCGGTGATCCTGATCGCCGAACTCCTGGGCGTGCCGGTCGAGATGGCCCCGCAACTGCTCGACTGGTCGCATCGCATGGTGGCGATGTATCAGTTCAGCCGGAGCCGCAGCATCGAGGACCAAGCCGTTGCGGCTGCTCAGGATTTCTCCCACTTCCTGCGCGGTTATGTCGAGCGGCGCCGGGCCGAGCCGCGCGACGACCTCATCAGCCATCTCATCGCCGTCAAAGCCGAAGGCGACCGGCTCAGCGAGGAGGAACTGATCTCCACCTGCATTCTCCTGCTCAATGCCGGTCATGAGGCGACGGTGCACGCCATCGGCAATGGCGTGAAGTCGGTGCTGCAGGCGGGTCTCGACCGTGAGGCGGTGCTGGCCGGCGGCGAAGGACTGGTGGAGGAGATGCTGCGCTTCGATCCGCCGCTCCACATGTTCAAGCGCTACGCGCTGGAAGACGTCACGCTGGGGCCGGCGACCTTCCGCAAGGGCGACCAGATCGGCCTGCTGCTCGGCGCCGCCAACCACGATCCGCATCGTTTCGAGGAGCCGGAGCGTTTCCTGATGACGCGGCAACGCCCGCCCCATGTCAGTTTCGGCGGCGGCATCCATTTCTGTGTCGGCGCCCCCCTCGCGCGGCTGGAACTGGAAGTCGCCGTGCCGATCCTGTTCGAACGGCTGCCTAGCCTGCGGCTGGAAGAAACGCCGGTTTATGCCGATACCTACCATTTCCACGGGCTGAAGACGCTGGATTTGCGTTGGTAATTCCAGGCGCACGGGCATCTTGCTCGTATCTTCCTTTCCTCATGCGCGGCGTTCCTGGCAGGTCGGAACGGGCAAGATGCCCGTGCATCCGGGGGCAAGCCCTGCACGAGTGGCGTCCCTGCCTTGTCTTTGCTGTGGTTCTCTTTCAAATCCGCCCATGTTATGGATATTGAAAATGTATAACATTCATTTTGTGTTATATTGTCGTCGGCGCAGCGGAAGAAATTAACATGGCAACTCCCTCCGGCCCTCAAGCGGCGGCAGCCAAGCCCTTCTATGCCTCCTTCGGTTTCCAGGTGCTCGCCGCCATGGTGGTGGGCCTGGTGCTCGGCCTTTATGCCCGCTCGCTCGGGCCGGACGCGGCAGGCAACCCCAATTGGCTGGTGCAGACGCTGACGACCATCGCCTCGATCTTCGTCCAGCTGCTTTACGCCCTGGTGCCACCTTTGGTGTTTACCGCCATCGTCGCCTCGATCGGCAATCTGCGCAAATTGTCGAATGCGGCCGCTCTGGTCTGGCAGACGCTGCTGTGGTTCGCGATCACCGCCTTGATTGCCGTGCTGATCGGCATCGCCCTCGGGCTGGTCATCCAGCCGGGCCTGCATTCGACCGTGTTGGCCGAGACCGCCAAGGCGCCAGCCACCACCGGCTCCTGGCTCGATTTCCTCAAGGGCCTGGTACCCGCCAATGTCTTCGGCATCCAGGCCTCCACCAAGCTTAGCGATGGTGCCGCCTCGACCTCGCTGCAATTCAACGTGCTGCAGATCCTGGTGATCGCTATTGCGGTCGGCGTGGCTGCGTTGAGTGTCGGCGAGCGGGCCAATCCCTTCCTCACCTTCAACGAGTCGCTGCTATCAATCGTGCGCAAGATCCTGTGGTGGGTCATCCGGCTGACCCCGATCGGCACGATCGGCCTGCTCGGCAAGGCCGTGGCGCAATATGGCTGGCAGACGCTGGGGCAGCTTTCCTGGTATGCCCTCGCCATTTATATCGGCCTCGCCATCGTTCTGCTCGTCGTATACCCGCTGCTCCTGGTCCTGCATGGGCTGAGCCCCGCCCGCTTTTTTGCTGGCGCCTGGCCGGCGGTCCAGCTCGCCTTCGTCTCACGCTCCTCGCTCGGCACCATGCCGGTGACCGAGGCGGTGACGGAGCGCAGCCTCGGCGTGCCTCGGGAATATGCGGCTTTCGCCGTACCCCTGGGATCGACCACCAAGATGGATGGCTGCGCGGCGATTTATCCGGCCATTTCGGCGATCTTCGTGGCCCAGTTCTACCAGATACCGCTCGGCATCGAGCATTACGCCCTGATCGTGTTCGTCTCGGTGATCGGCTCGGCTGCCACCGCCGGCCTCACCGGCGCCACCGTGATGCTGACCCTGACGCTGTCGACCCTCGGCCTGCCGCTCTCCGGCGTCGGCCTGCTGCTCGCCATTGATCCGATCCTCGACATGGGCCGCACGGCGGTCAACGTCGCCGGCCAGGCGCTGGTGCCGCTGCTGGTCTCCAAGCGCCAGGGCATCCTGGACGAAGCCCGCTACAACCAGGCCGGCGGCATCGACAATCTCGACGCCGGCGTGCCGGCCAAGGGGTGAGGAGGCGAAGCCTCCTTTCAAGGTTTGACCCAATTGCCTTCCCCACTTCGTGGAGAAGGCGGGTTGCGCCTCGAAGGTCTCCCAATAATGCCGGTCGTCTTGACGGCTCTGAGGGCCAGATGTTTCGGCGCTGGCCGGTGCCACAATTTTCCGTCAATTCAACGCCAGATTGTCCTTTTCTTCTCGTAGGAGATGTTGCGAGGAGCCATTTGGAAGGGACGGTTTGCGATGAAGACCTATATACTCCTCGATCGCTCAGGTTCGATGCAGATCCGCTGGACCGAAGCTCTCAGCGCCGTGAACGTGTACGCCACCGACCTTGCCAAGCACGAAGAGAGCCGGAACAGCGGTATCCTGCTCGCCACGTTTGATGGGTATGACGGGCTCAAATTCGAGGTCTTGCGCAATGTGACGACGACGGCTGACTGGACACCGGTCAGTCCTGAAGAACTTGTGCCGCGCGGCAACACGCCGCTCTTCGATGCGATTGGACGTGTGACAGCACTTGCTACGGAGGAGAGTCCGGAGCGCGCGGTGTTTGTGGTGATGACCGATGGCGAGGAGAATGCCAGTCGCGAGCTCACTCGCGAGGGCGCGAAGGCGGCGTTCGATCGCTGTCGTGACCGGGGCTGGCAAATCGTCTTTCTTGGCGCAGATTTCGATGCCTTCGACCAAGCGGCTTCGGTCGGCGCAGACCGGCGCCATACCCTGCGGACCTCTGCCGGGCACTATTCGGCAGCAAGCCTGGCGACTTCGGCTCGTGCACGAGGCTATCTGTCCAGAGGTGCCGAGATGACCTATTCGGACGAAGACCGCAACGCAGCGGTCGGACAGGAGCCTGCTTCGAGCAAATGACGGCGCGACGGCCCGTTCACTTCCTGCCGCCTTGCGAGAGTGTTTGCCTCAAGCCGCCTCGACGAAGCTGTCGACTACGCGCTTGCGGCCGGCCTTGTCGAAATCGACGGTGAGCTTGTTGCCGTCGACCTCGGCCACTTCGCCATAGCCGAACTTCAGGTGGAAGACGCGGGTGCCGACCTTGTAGGCCGAGGCCGTGCCGGTGGAGCGGGCCACCAGTTCGCCTTCGATGGTCAGGGGCTCGCGGCGGAGCGGGGCCTGGGTGGTGCGGAAGCCCGAGGCCATGTTGCTCTGGGCGCGCTGCCAGCCTGGCGTCGAATAGTTCGAGCCGGCGAAGGGCTGGGCCTTGTCGAAGCGGCTCATGCCGAGCGAGCCGCCGGAGCCATAGGAATTGGAAGCCTCCACCACGTCGACATGGGCGGCCGGAAGTTCGTCGACGAAACGCGACGGCATGGTCGACTGCCACAGGCCGTGGATGCGGCGGTTGGAGGCGAACCACACCTTGGCGCGGCGACGGGCGCGGGTCAGGCCGACATAAGCGAGGCGCCGTTCCTCCTCCAGCCCGGCACGGCCATTCTCGTCGAGCGAGCGCTGGTGCGGGAACAGGCCCTCCTCCCAGCCGGGCAGGAACACGGTTTCGTATTCAAGGCCCTTGGCGCCGTGGAGCGTCAGGATCGAGACCTTGTCCTCGCTGGCGCCTTCCTCGCTGGCATCCATCACCAGGGAGATGTGCTCGAGGAAGCCGGCCATGTTCTCGAAGCCTTCCATCGAGCGCACGAGTTCCTTGAGGTTTTCCAGCCGGCCCGCGGCCTCGGCCGTGCGATCCTTCTGCCACATGTCGGTGTAGCCGGATTCCTCCAGGATCAGTTCCGCCAGCTCCTGGTGCCCGAGCACCTCGCTCTGGGCGGCCCAGCGCGAGAAGGAGGCCATCAGGGCGCCGAGCGTCTGGCGCGGCTTGGGCTTGAGCTCTTCGGTCTCCACCAGCACCCGCGCGGCCTGCATCATCGGCACGCCGTTGTGGCGGGCATAGTCGTGCAGGATCTGTACGGTGGCATCGCCGAGGCCGCGCTTGGGCACGTTGACGATGCGCTCGAAGGCAAGGTCGTCCGCCGGCTGCATGGTGGCGCGGAAATAAGCGAGGGCGTCGCGGATCTCGGCGCGCTCATAGAAGCGCGGGCCGCCGATGACGCGATAGGGCAGGCCGAGCGTGACGAAGCGATCCTCGAATTCGCGCATCTGGAAGGAGGCGCGCACCAGGATGGCGATGTCGTTGAGGGCGTGGCCTTTGTGCTGCAGCGCTTCGATCTCATCGCCGATGGCGCGGGCTTCCTCGCCGGAATCCCAGGCGCCGGCCACGGTGACCCGCTCGCCTTCCTCGTCATCGGTGAACAGGGTCTTGCCGAGCCGCCCCTCATTGTTGGCGATGAGGTGGCCGGCTGCGCCGAGAATATGACCGGTGGAACGATAATTGCGCTCGAGCCGGATCACGGTCGCGCCCGGAAAATCCTTCTCGAAGCGCAGGATGTTGTCGACCTCCGCGCCGCGCCAGCCATAGATCGACTGGTCGTCGTCGCCGACGCAGCACAAATTCGGCTTTTCGCCGGCCGGTGTCTGGGCCAGCAGGCGCAGCCACAGATATTGGGCGACATTGGTATCTTGATACTCGTCCACCAGCATGAAGCGGAAGCGGTGATGATATTCGGCCAGGACGCCCGGATTCTCGCGGAACAGGCGAATGGTTTCGAGCAGGAGATCGCCGAAATCGGCGGCGTTCAGGGTCTTGAGGCGGGCCTGGTAGGCGGCATAGAGCTCGCCGCCCTTGCCATTGGCGAAGGACATGGCCTCGCCGGAAGGCACCTGCGCCGGTGTCAGGCCGCGGTTCTTCCAGCCGTCGATGGCATTGGCGAGCTGGCGCGCGGGCCAGCGCTTTTCATCGATTCCCGCCGCCTCGATCACCTGCTTCATCAGGCGGATCTGGTCGTCGGTGTCGAGAATGGTGAAATTGGATTTGAGGTCGACCAGTTCGGCATGGCGGCGCAGGATCTTCACGCCGATGGCATGGAAGGTGCCGAGCCAGGGCATGCCTTCCACGCTCTGCCCGATCAGCACGCCGATGCGCTCGCGCATCTCCCGCGCCGCCTTGTTGGTGAAGGTGACGGCGAGGATCTGGTGGGGGGCGGCGCGGCCGGTGGCGAGAATATGGGCGATGCGGGTGGTCAGCACACGCGTCTTGCCGGTTCCGGCGCCCGCCAGCACGAGCACGGGGCCGTCCAGCGTTTCCACTGCAGCGCGTTGTTCCGGATTCAGGCCGGTGAGATAGGCGGCAGGCCTTGCTGCCGCCATGGCGCGCGCGGCAATGCCGCCGGCGGCCGGCTGATGGGCCAGGGAAGGGGGGCGTGGATCGGACAAGTCGGGCTTTCGCGTGATTCTGGATTGCCGGATAATGGCTTAGATGGGGAGCCGCGTCGAGATTGCGAGCGGTCCGCAGCGCTTTGCGTCAACAGGCGAGGCCATCCGGTCGCGGCCCTCATTGCCCCGGAGCACGCTGGGCGATGGTGGTGATGATCACGCCGGCGGTGATCACCACGGCACCGAGCCAGGTCAGCCAATCGTAATGTTCTCCCAGGAGGAAGGTGCCGACACCGAGGCCCAGGGCGGCGGCGACATAGCCGATCTGGGAGAGATAGACCGGCCCGCCCGCCATCTGCAGCCGGAAGAAGAAGGCAAGCATGGCGGCGCTCACCGCGACCTGAGCCAGGCTGACCAGCGGGGCGTTGGCAAGCGTGCCGAGGCCAAGCCCTCCGCTGGTGGCGAGCAAGGCGGCCGACATCACCAAAGCGGCGGCGAGGTTGCTGCCCGCTGCGAGGGCCAGGGGCCGGGCACCCCGCGGCCAATCCAGAGTGCGGTAGACATTGCCGCTGGCGAGCGTCAGCGGGATGAGGAAGCCGATGCCGATCCAGAGGACATTGACTTCGCCCACCCGGCCCTTGCCCAGCACAATCAGCATGGCGCCGATGAAACCGATCAGGATGCCGCAGACGCCGAGCAGATTGGGGCGCCGTGCATTCAGGGCCGTCGCCAGGATCGTGGTGATGATCGGCGACAGCGTGTACATGATCGACGTGTAGCCCGAGCCCAGATGCGGAATGATCAGATAGACCAGGAAATTGGGCAGGGCGTAGGAAATGATGCCGCCTATCGCGTAGAAGCGCAGAAAGGGCGGCGTCAGGGGCAGAGCCTCGCGGCGCAGTGCCAGCACGGCGCCGATGACCAGGGCGCTGCCCGCTGAAATCAGCAGCGTCCATACGGCCGGCGGTATTCCTGCTGCGCCGGATAATTTTCCGAGCGGAAAATAGAGGCCGAGAAACGTGCCGGTCGCGAGGAGGAGAAAGACGGGTGCCGAGGTGTTGGAAGCGGACATGACGGGGCTTGTGCGGGCTTGATGGGAACGGAACGCATGCCCGCTTGCGCCGGGACGCAGGCCGTGCAGCAATGGCAAATCCTATAGCCCGCCAGGCCGATTCCCATGTTCGATGTTTCCCTGCTCGCCGCAACCTTTTTTGCCGGCTTCCTCTACACGATTTCGCCCGGGCCGGCCTTCCTCGCTTTGTTCGCGCTCGGCGCCGCCAAGGGCCGGACGCCCGGCGCCTGGTTCATGACCGGGCATCTCGTCGGCGACATCCTGTGGTCGGTGGCGGCTCTGGCGGCGATCGTCGGCGTGAGCCAGATCGGCCCGACCCTGTTCGACATTCTCGGCATCTGCTGCGGGCTCTATCTGATCTATATGGGCGCAAGGGCCGTGATGACCCGCAGGGACGGCAACGCGGCGGTGATCGGGGCCGACCGGCCTCTGGTCAACGGCGTGATCTTCGGCATCACCAATCCGAAATCCTATCCGGTGGCGCTCGCCACCTTCGGGGCGCTGGTGGCGCCCTATGGCGATCACATCACCTGGGCCGCGACGCCGGGCCTGATCGCTGCCGCCTTTCTCGGCTTCGTGGCGGCGGACTTCATCCTCTATGTCGCCATCGGCCTCGGGCCGGTCCGGGCCTTCTTTGCGCGTTATGGCCTGTGGGTGACCAGGATCGTCGGCGTCGTCTTCATCGGCTTCGGCCTGAAATCGCTACTCGACGGCGCGCGGGGCCTGGCGAGTTCGGTGCGCGGGTAAGAAGACCCTGAGGAGCAGGTAAATCGCTATGGGGCTGTCATCCCAGGCGAGGCACGCAGGGGCGAGGGAAGGGGATCCAGGGACAAATCCTCGAGCTATATCCCCTGGATCCCCTTCCCCTCGCTCTTCCTCGCCATGCTCGTAAGCCGCTCGGCCGGGGATGACAGCGCCACTCGTTTATCGAAGTCCCAATCGCGGCAGCAGCGTCACCCCAGGCGCTGGCGGGCCTTGGCGCTGGCGCCGCCGATCAGACGGTCGGCGATGATGCCGATGAAGGCGATGGCGAGGCCCGCGACGATGCCGCGGCCGGCATCCGCCTTGGCGAGGGCGATGAAGACCTCCTGGCCGAGATCGCGGGTGCCGATCATCGCGCAGATGATGATCATGCTGAGCGAGAGCAGGATGGTCTGGTTGATGCCGAGCATGATCTCCGGCAGCGCCATCGGCAGTTGCACGAGACGGAAGGTCTGCCAGCGCGTGCAGCCGGCCGTCTTGGCTGCCTCGATCAGGGTGGGCGGTACCTGGCGCAGGCCGTGATTGGTATAGCGGATGGCCGGCACGATGGCGAAGGAGACCGTGGCGATCAGGGCGGTGACGTCGCCGACCCGGAACAGCATGACGATCGGGATGATGAAGCAGAAGGACGGTAGGGTCTGCAGGGTGTCGACGACGGGTTCGACGATGCGGAACACCCTGTCGCTCCGCGAGGCCCAGACGCCGATCGGCATGCCGATCAGCATGGCGAGGATGGCCGAGACCCCGCAGAGATAGACGGTCGACATCGTCTTCTGCCACAGGCCGGACGAGGCGCAGAACAATATGAGCACTCCGATGAGGAGGGCGAGGCGCCAGCCTGCCAGGCGGTATCCGCCGAGCACCAGCAGCACCAGCGCGGCGAGCCAGGGAATGGCTTCGCAGAAGGCCCTGACAGGGTTGAGCACATAGACCAGCAGCCCGACCCGCAGGGTCTCGATCACGTCGAAGAAATGCACGGTGATCCAGTCGACGCCGGCCTTCCACCAGGGCGCGGTCGACAAGGTCCAGCTCGCCGGAATCTTGGCGAGAGCGGGCAGGGCGAGGCTCGCCAGCGTGGTCGCCGCCAGCAACGCCAGGGCAAGGATGAGATGGGAATGGCGGGCGACGAACCCGCTGCCCTCGTGATGCACGGGCCGTCCGCCACGATAGGCGAAGGCCTGCGAAAGGCGGTCGAGAGCGATGGCCAGCACCACGATGGCGAAACCCGCCTCCATGCCCTGGCCGATCTTGAGGGCACGCAGGGCCAGCAGCACGTCATAGCCGAGCCCGCCCGCGCCGATCATCGAGGAGATGATCACCATGTTGAGCGCCAGCATGATCACCTGGTTCACGCCGACCATCAGCAGGGGACGCGCCGTGGGGATCAACACGCGCCAGAGCTTCTGGCGCGGCGTACAGCCTGCCATTACGGCAAAATCGGCGATTTCGGGCGGGATCCGTGACAGGGCCACCATGGTGGCCCGCACCATCGGCGGCGTAGCGAAGATCGAGGTGGCGATCATCGCCGAGACCGGGCTGTTGCCGAACAGGATCAGCATGGGGATGAGATAGGCGAAGGTCGGGATCGTCTGCATCAGATCGAGCGCCGGCGTAACAGCCAGTTTCTCCAGCTTCGGAAAACGCCAGGCAGCGATGCCCAGAAGCAGGCCCGTCAGCACGCAGAGCGGCACGGAAATCAGGATCAAGGCGAGGGTGAGCATGGCTCCCTGCCATTGCCCGAACAGGGCGATATAGCCAAAGCAGGCGGCCATCAGCGCCGCGAGCCGAAATCCTCCCGCCGCATGGCCGGCAAGGATCGCGGCCGAAATCACGCCGAGCCAGGACAGTGTCGGTAGCGGTATCCCCCACAGTTTCAAAGGCTTGGCCAGCAATCCGAAAGCGATCTGGAGAGGAAGGTCGAGGATGGAGGCGATTGCCCGCGTCAGCCAACTCAGATTGCCTTTCATCCAGGCCATGAGGGCCGACATCCAGCTCGCGAAGGGCACGATCCAGTCGTCCGGCCAGGCGGCGAGCCAGCCGGTACCCGACCTCGTGAGATACAGCGTGATGGCGAACAGGAAGCCGAGACCCCAGATCGCGGCCCAGGCCGTTACCCAGCCGCCGGGCGATGCCTGCGGCTGAGCGAGGGAAACGGGGGCTGGCTTGCTCAAGCGGCGTTCCTGCGCTGGTCGTTACCGGTCAGGATGTCGAGCACGGCATCGGGCATGACCTCGCCGAGCAGGACGCCCGCGGGATCGCGGACTGCGAAGGGAGCAGCGGCAGCGATGACGTCGGCGGCGAAAGAGGAAACCTTGTCCGTCGGGGCGAGATGGCCGGCATAGGCGGAGCCCTGCCGGGGCGGCCGCATGAGGCCACGCGCCGAGACCACTTTCGCCCGTTGGACGTCGCGGGTGAACTCGGCCACATAATCGGTTGCCGGCCGGGTGACGAGTTCCTCCGGGGTGCCGGTCTGGATGATGGCGCCATCCTTCATGATGGCGACGCGATCGGCGAGGCGGATCGCCTCGTCGAAGTCGTGCGTGATGAAGACGATGGTCTTGTGCAGCACCTTCTGCAGCCGGACGAGTTCGTCCTGCATCTCCCGGCGGATCAGCGGGTCGAGCGCGGAAAAGGGTTCATCGAGGAACCAGAGTTCGGGCTTGGTGGCGAGGCTGCGGGCGATGCCGACACGCTGCTGCTGGCCGCCCGAGAGCTCGCGCGGATAGAAGCCTTCGCGGCCGCGCAGGCCGACGAGGTCCACCATGTCCTGGGCCCTTTTCAGCCGCTCGGCCTTGGCAATGCCCTGGACCGCAAGGGGGAAGGCGACGTTCTCGATCACGCTCAGATGCGGCAGCAGCGCGAAGTTCTGGAACACCATCCCCATCTTGTGGCGGCGAAGCTCGATCATCTCCGCTTCGCTGGCCTTGAGCAGGTCCCTGCCATCGAACTCGACCGTGCCGGCGGTCGGCTCGATCAACCGGGCCAGGCAGCGCAGCAATGTGGATTTGCCCGAGCCGGACAATCCCATGATGATGAAGATCTCCCCCTCATGCACGGTCAGGCTGGCCTCGCGCACGGCGGCGACCAGGCTCGCCTTGGCGAGGTCCTCATCCGTCGGTCGGTGGCCGTGCCGTGCCAACTCACGGGCGGCATTGGGGCCGAAGACCTTCCAGACGTCACGGCAGGCGAGCTTCACGGCTCGCGTGGCGGCGTCCGGGCCCGGCGAAGGGGTCGCGCCTTGCATCGATACCTCTTGAATGCATCGGGTGGCCGACGGGCGGATCTTCGGATCCGCCCGCAAAGACGGCGCCAGCGGCGCGGCATGGCAGGTCCGTCACCGCCCGCCCACGGGATTCACTGTGCCCAGGCCTTCCAGGTCGCCTCGTGATCGGTGACCCACTTGGCGGCGACCTCGTCAAGGCTCTTGCCTTCGAGATCGACCTGGCCGCTCAGCTTGTTGAGCTCGTCGGTTTCGATCGCGTAGGCCTTGGCGACCTTGTAGGCCACGGGCCATTTGTCCTTCATGCCGGCCCAGGCATATTTCCAGATCTCGCCATGCGGCTTGCCGCAGTCATATTTGGCATCCGGATTGCTGCCCCATTTCGGGTCCGAGTAGCAGGCAGGTTCGTATTCGGGAAATTTCACCCATTCGCCCTGGTATTTCGCCGTGGCCCAATGCGGCGAATAGATCCACAGCATGATCGGCGCCTTGCGCTGATAGGCGGAATCGAGTTCGGCGAACATGGCGCCGTCGGTGCCGGCATGAATGACGGTGAAGGGCAGCTTCAGGGCCGCGACACGCTCGTCATCGAAGCCTTCCCAGGTCACAGGGCCGCCGAGATAGCGGCCCTTCGGAGCCGTGTCGGGCGTGGAGAAGGCTTCGGCGCATTTGGGGTCCAGCAGGGCCTTCCAGTCGGGCAGGCCGGGGCATTTCTCCTTCATGTAGAGCGGGTACCACCACTCCTCCTTGGCATTGGGGCCGAGCTTGCCCAGCCGCTCGGTCTGCTTGGTGGCATCCGAGGCCTTCATGGCCTCGCCGGCCGTAGTGTCCCAGAATTCGACGCCGAGCGTCAGGTCTCCATTGGTGAGGCCGGTGGTCAGGCTGGAGAGATAGTCGGCAGTCGGATATTCGACGGTGTATCCGAGCTTCTCGAGGATGCCGCCCAGGATCTTGGCGTTGAGATTGACGCTGGTCCAGTCGAACAGGGCGATCTTGATGGGATCCGAGGATTCCGGTGGAGCCGCCGAAGCCGGTGCGGTTCCCACGAGCAAAGCAAACGCCGCGGCCGCAAGGCCGCCGCGTTGAAATACTTTCAGGCAGTCCATGATTGGCACCCTTCCGTCTCTCTGAATGGCCGGCCGGCGCTTATGCCTTTTATGGGGGCGAGGCTTGTCGCCCAAGGTCTGTCGCCAATGCCGATCCCGGAAGTGTCGCCCAGACAAAGCCCTTAGGCAAGTTATTTTCGTGCCAAGAATATTGGTTATGTTTCAAGGCGTTGGTGGTGATTATTTGGGCGTTTTGCTGGAAAAGGCGGCGCGGCGGCATACCATTTCCTCCCGGCAGCAGCCGATCCTGCACCTCGATTTCACGCGGGCATCAATGCGCCTGCATCGCGGCTGCAAACAGCCATGTAAGGATCGGCCATGGCAATGCTCAGGCTCTTCCTTCGCGAATTCTGGCTCTTCGGCCTCAAGCAGGCCTGGGCCTGCCTATTCGGCGGATCCTTTCTCGCCCTGATCCTGGCGACCCGCCTGTATTATCCCGAGGGCGCCTGGCTCAGCCGCTACGATTTCCTCTGCTTTGCGGCGTTGGGCATCCAAGGCCTGTTGCTCGCGCTCAAGCTCGAGACCTGGGAAGAGGCCGCCGTGATCGCGGTCTTTCATGTCGTCGGCACCATCATGGAGATCTACAAGACGCAGGCCGGTTCCTGGGCCTATCCCGAGCCGAGCCTGCTCAGGATCGGTGAGGTACCGCTGTTCTCAGGCTTCATGTATTCAGCCGTCGGCAGCTACATCGCCCGCGCGGCCCGCCTGTTCGATTTCCGCTACAATTCCTATCCGCGCATGCGCTGGACGATCCTGCTGGCCGCGCTGATCTATGTGAATTTCTTCACCCATCATTTCCTGCCGGACATCCGCCTTGGCCTGTTTGCCGCCATCGCCGTCCTGTTCCGGCGCACGCAGATCTATTTCACGGTGGACCGCGAGCCGCGTTCCATGCCGCTGCTGCTCGGTTTCCTCCTCGTGGCTTTCTTTATCTGGATCGCCGAGAACATCGGCAGCTTCGGCCAGGTCTGGATCTACCCCAATCAGCGCCACGGCTTTGCCCTGGTGTCCGCCGGCAAGCTCGGGGCCTGGTATTTGCTGATGATCGTCAGCTTCGTGCTGGTGTCGTTGGTGCATCGGCCGGTGCTGCTGGTGCGCAGTCCTGGCCGCCCGGCGCCTATTGCCGGCTGACCGGGGCAGGGGTGCGGATCGCCCGGCCGACGATTTCCGGCGTGGGCAGATAGCCGTGCGAGGAACGCATCTCGGCGAGATTGTCGATGATATCGCAGGGGAAGGGGGCCACCCGCCGGGTCGCCATGTCGACGTTGAGGGAGATCAGTTCGCAGGTCGCCGACACCCAGCCCTCGGTGGCGTGGCAGAGTTCTTCATAGATGTGCAGGCGCTTTTCGTCATAGCCGACCAGTTGCAGGCGTACCCGCACGGGGTCGTCGAGATGAAGTTCACGCTTGTAGATGACGTGCACTTCGCCGGTGAAGAACGACATGCCGCGCTCGCGAATGTAATCCTCTCCCAGGCCGACGAGCGACAAGGCTTCGCCGAGGGCATTGTCGAACAGCACGTGATAATAGGCCATGTTCAGATGGCCGTTATAGTCGATCCAATGCGGTTCGATGCGCATCGGCGAGGACACGAAGGGCGCGAAGAACAATGCCGGCAATTTGCTGGTGTCAAACATCTCCACTCCCACGCCACTAGAGCAAAGCGCGTTATGACGAAAACGCGCCTTGGCTTCTAACTCCTTGTTTCGAAAGCGCTTTGCGATCCTTCAGGCTTCCTTCTAGCCGCAAACGCTTTAGATCTTGTTTCCTCTCACCCACTTCAAACTGAATATCCGAACCTGTTGGGCAGGCTCGGATATTCAGCTTCGTTTCAGGTCGGTCCGCGCCGAATACGGGGCGCGATCGATCACGATCGCGCTACCCTCTGGCGCAGGCCTTCCCAGTCAGTGTATGCCAAATGGCTCATACCTCAAGAAAAAGTAGCATATTATGGTCAATTCCGGCGCAAATTCCCGGCGCTACCAGCCCGAAGACCTCGCTGCCGTCTGCGATGCCCTCGCCAGCCAATTCGGTCCGCGCTTTTCGGCGGGCAAGGCCCTGCGCGACCAGCATGCGAGCACGCTGACCTGGCTGCCTGCCCAGGCGCCGGATGCCGTGGTCTTTCCGGAGAATGAAGGCGAAGTGGCCGATATCGTGCGGCTGTGTGCCCGTCATGGCGTGCCCATCATTCCCTATGGCACCGGCACGGGCTTGGAGGGACATGTCAATGCGCCGGAAGGCGGCATCTCCGTCGACACCAGCCGCATGAACGCCATCGTCGCCGTGCATGCCGAGGACCTCGATGCCGTGGTGCAGCCGGGGGTGACGCGCAAGCAGCTCAACGACTATCTGCGCGACCAGGGGCTGTTCTTTCCCATCGATCCCGGCGCCGACGCTTCGCTGGGCGGCATGGCGGCGACGCGCGCTTCGGGCACCAACGCCGTGCGCTACGGCACCATGAAAGACAATGTTCTTTCGCTGCGCGCGGTGCTGGCCAACGGCGAGATCATCTCGACGGCAAGCCGCGCCAAGAAGAGCTCGGCCGGCTATGACCTCACGCGCCTGCTCGTCGGTTCGGAGGGAACGCTCGGCCTCATCACCGAAGTGACCCTGCGCCTGCACGGCATACCCGAGGCCATCAGCGCGGGCGTCTGCCCCTTCGGCAGCGAGAAGGCCGCCTGCGATGCGGTGATCGCCACCATCCAGTCCGGCCTTGCCGTGGCGCGCATCGAACTGCTCGATACCTTGATGGTGAAGGCGGCCAATGCCTATTCCGGCCTCGGCCTGCCCGAGACGCCGATGCTGTTCCTGGAGTTCCACGGCAGCGACGCCGGCGTGGCTGAGCAGGCCGAGCGCTTCGGGGAAATTGCGGCGGAGTTCGGAGGCGGACCCTTCACCTGGGCCACCAAGCCGGAGGAACGAACCAAGCTCTGGGCCGCGCGTCACAATGCCTATTGGGCGGTCAAGTCCATGTGGCAAGGCGCCGAGATCGTCGCCACCGATGTCTGCGTGCCGCTGTCGCGGTTGGCCGAATGCGTGGCGCAGACCCGCCTGGACATCGATGCCACCGGCCTGATCGCCCCGATCGTCGGCCATGTCGGCGATGGTAATTTCCACGTGCAGCCGATGATCGACATGAGCGATCCCAGGGAGATCGCCGCCTGCGAGGGCTTCCTTGAACGGCTGGTGGAGCGGGCGCTTGCCATGGAAGGCACCTGTACCGGCGAACATGGCGTCGGGCAGGGCAAGCGCAAATATCTCAAAGCCGAACATGGTGCTCCAGCTCTGGCGGCGATGCAGGCGATCAAGCGGGCCTTGGACCCGGCCGGCATCATGAATCCAGGCAAGATCTTTCCGGATTGAGCGCATGACGAAGCCGGATGCCCCTTCGAGCCGTGGGCTCCGGTAGCCGCTGCAAAAAGCAACAGGCGGATGCTTCTTCCGGAAACATCCGCCTGTCGTTTTCATTCATCTTGGGCACCCGCTTGGGTGCCTGTCGAGCCTTGCCTGCGATCAGGCCAAGCTCTGTTGCTCGAAGACGGTTCCGGCCCGGGTCCCTCCCTGAGCAAAGTGCGTTCATGGTTGAACGCTTTCCTGCTCTGGTCTCCTGTTTCGGCACGTCTTTGCAATTCTTGGCAATCCCGTCCAATCGCAAAGCGCTTTAGCCGTGAAACCCATCCTCTCCTATGGCGTCACCACCACCGGCTGACCAGCGGCCTTTCCTTCAGTAGCGTCCTTGGGTTTGACACGGACGATGATCGGCATCGTCAAACCGGAAGGGACGGGCCGGCCGTCGAGATAGCCTGCCTGCTGTGTTTGCTTGTCCACCGAAAGAAATACCAGCATGTTCGCGGCTGCTACACGGCTCGTCGGTTCGCTACGGGCCAACGGAGACTGCCCCGTACTCGTCCCAACCGTATAGAAGCCTGCGCCGAAGACACCTAACGCCAATACGACTCCGACGGAGCTGATCAAGCGTAACATTGTGTACCCACCTCACTGAAAGCGAGAGATACCGTTCCTCTATTGACGCGACGCTGTTGTGACGAACGGCCAGGAATTCGACCGCCCTCTTTTTGCCTGCTGCTCATTCTTTTGTATGGGGAGCATCCAGGCACAGCACAGCCGGCTCATGCTTTCGCATTTATCCCGGCGGAGGATGTCATATCACACATTTCGTACGGGTCTTAATGAAATCTAAAGAAATGGTGAAAATGTGAACACGCCGAGTCGTTCGTAAGACAATTGCCCGCGAATCCGCTCATATTCAGATTTTGTAGGCATGAATCCGGCCTCGGCGACCGCCCGTTTGCTGCCTCGCGCGGTGACCTGGGACCATAGTTTCTCCCCGTTCCCGGTTTCGTCTCGCCTTGGTTTTCGCGTATGGTCGGAGATTGGTGGGGGAGGGGCCTCGAAACCGGAATTACCTGACCGACGGCTAGGACGAGATGGGTTTCCGGCTCGGGAGCAAGGCGTGTTCTGAGAGAACACATTTGCTCGAACACTTGTTTGGAAGCATTTTTGCGATGCTCGACGATAGGGCCGATCGCAAAAAGCGTAGGAAAGGACGTGCGGCGTGCGCGAGGCGCTCACCGTTATTGGTTTTTTGTTGATCGTGGCGTTCGCGGCCGTGTTCACCGCGCCCCTCTACGTCGACTGGAATGCCTGGCGCGAGGACATCGGAAATCGCCTCACGCAGCATTTCGGCACGCCCGTGATCATTCGGGGTCCGATCGAGGCGCGCCTCCTGCCCCAGCCCTGGCTGTCTCTCTCGGACGTCAGCATCGGCGACCCCTATGGCACCACCAAGCTGAACGTTGCCCGCATCGATGGTGATGTCAGCCTGGGCGGCCTGCTGCGGGGCGATGTCGATCTTTCCAATGTCGTGGTGCGCAATCCCGCCTTGTCCGTGACGGCCGACGATGAGGGAACCATTGCGCCTCTCTCGAAATATCCGGTGTCGCTCGGGGCGGCGGTCGAGAGCTTCGAGGTCAGCGGCGGCTCGCTTCACTATGTCAACAAGGTCGACGGCCAGGACATCAGCCTCACAGGCATCAATCTGGTCGGTGAATCCGGCTCGGTGCTCGGTCCCTACAAGGCCGAGGGCGGGATCAAGATCGCCGGCGTGCCCCATACGGTGAAAATCGCCACGGGTGTTGCCGAAAAGGGCAGCCTCAATCTGCGTATCACGGCCGTGCCGGCGGACAAGCCGGTAACGCTTGATCTCGATGGCCAGGTCAAGCTTCAGGGCGGCAAGCCGACCTTTGTCGGCATGGCAACGCTGTTGCGTCCGACTTTCTTGGCGCGGGCGGGAGGAGAGGGGGCCGCCGATGATCCGGCGAGCGGCGAGCAACTGGCCTGGAGCTTGTCGGGGCCGGTGACGGCAACGCCGGCCGGCGTGGTCTCCGACAAGGTGGCGATCCAGCTTGGGCCGGACGAGCGCGCCCTCAAGCTTGCCGGCAGCGTCAACCTGGCTTTCGGCGCCACCCCGGTCCTGGAAGCGAATTTGACCGGCAAGCAGCTCGAACTCGATCGTTTCGTCGGTATCGGCCCCGACAAACGCCAGCCGCCGGCCGCCGTGCTGGCCAGGCTCGCCAAGGCGATGCCGGCGCTCGCCGGAGCTGCCACCAACGCGCAGATCGATCTTGCCGCCGATGGCCTCATGCTGGGCGGCGAGTTGACCCAGAAGGCCCGGGCGAGCATCCGGGTGACCGAGGGGAAGTTGCAGGTCGATCGGCTCGAGGCGGACCTGCCGGGTAGCAGCCATCTCTTGCTGGCTGGCGACGTCAATGACGAAGATGGCGGCTTCAGGGGCAATCTCGACCTCAAATCGGATCGGGCCACCGGCCTGATCGGCTGGCTGCAGGGTCAGCCCGTGCTGGGGCGGCCGGATGCCGCGCGCAAACTATCCCTGAAGGCGGCCCTCGACGCCGACGCCGACAAGGTGGATTTTTCGCAGCTGACGCTTGCCATCGACGATGCCGCGGTCAAGGGCCGGCTGGCCTGGAACCGTCTGGCGCATGGCCGTTCCGCCGGCCGGGTGGAAGCCAATCTCGCCGCCCAACGCATCGATCTCGACGTGCTGCCCTCTGTGGCCGCTCTTCTACCCGGCAGCAGCGACCTGTTCAGCGAAGCCGATATCCGCCTGAAGGCCGAGGCCTTGGCTCTCTCCGGAATCGAGGCCAAATCGGTCAGCGGACATATCAAGGCCGGCGGCAAGCTGATCGCATTGGAAGACGTGGTCGTCAGCGATCTCGGCGGCGCCAATCTCACCGCCAATGGCCGCATCGACAATATCGGCGCCGAGCCGCAGGGCGAGATCCGCATCGTCCTGAACGGCAAGGACCTGTCGGGCCTGGCGACCACACTCAAGCGCAGCACGCTGCCGGCTTTCTGGGTCAATGCCTTCGCGGCCCGCGCGGCCGCGCTTTCACCGGCCAATGCCAGCCTTTCCATCGCCTTCGGGGCGGCCCGGCGTTATTCGGTCGACGGCAAATTCGGCGGCAGCGTCCTGCAACTCGATACGCAATTCGCGGGCAAGGGGGCGGGAGAGAGTGCCGATATCCGGGTGAAGGCGGACAGTCTCGACGTTGCCACGCTGATGCGCCAGGCTGGGCTCGACTATACGGTGGGTTCCGTGCCGGGGCGCGCCTCGCTGGAGATGGCCCTGTCGGGGCCGCTCAATGGCGCGATGCGCTGGAACGCCAGTTTCGAAGGAGCTGGGCTACAGCTTTCCGGCACCGGCAAGATGACCGGCTCTTTCGAGGCACCGGCCTTTGACGGACGCCTGACCGCCAGCACCGACGATGCGCTGGTGCCGGCCCAGCTGGTGAACCTGCCGCTTCCGGGTGTGGTCCCCTCCCAGAGCGCCACGCTCGACACCGGCTTTCGGGCCAGGGCAGGGCGCTACGTCTTCGACGATCTGACGGGAACGGTGCTCGGCATGCCGGTCAGCGGCGCTCTCACCCTCAATGCCGGCACGCCGGCACGCCTCGACGGGCGGCTGAATTTTCTCGAGGCAGACGGGCAATTGCTCGGTTCGCTGTTCTCGGGAGCGGATCTGAGCGCCGGCAACGCCAATGGCAATGCTTTTTCCGACGAGGCCTTTGGCGCGGGAACCTTCGATGCCCTGGCCGGCCGGCTCTCGGTTTCGGCCAAGACGTTGCGTCTGTCGCGGCGCCTGCCCGACCTCGATGATGCGCGCGCGGTGGTGAATTTCGGCAATGGCAAGGTTGCCGTAGACGATTTTGCAGCAAAACTCGCCGGCGGCGACGTCACCGGCGCCCTCCAGCTTTCCCACGCAGCCCTCGATACCGCCGCGAGCGGGCGTTTCTCGCTGCGCAAGGTCGCACTGCAGGGGCGGCAGCTCTCTGGTGAGCTGGCCATGGGCGTCGAATTTCAAGGCAATGGCCGTTCGCCCGACGCCGTGATGTCCTCACTGACCGGTGGGGGAACTGTCGAGATCGCCCAGGCATCGCTGGCTGGACTCTCCGAAAATGCTTTCGGTCAAACGGTGGCGGCGGTGGATGGCGGGCTCTCCGGCGATGCCGGCCACGTTCGGGAGACCTTCGAACGCAGTCTGGACGAAGCCCCGCTGAAGACAGGAACGATCACCGGCAATCTCACGCTCGCGGGGGGCGTCCTCCGTCTCTCTTCGACGAGGGCGACTTCGGCCCAGGGCAGCGTCAGCCTGTCCGGCCTGCTGGATCTCTCGGATCTGACGATGAAGGCCGATATCGCCCTTTCACCCGCCAATCCCGCCGATGGCTTCGGCGGCCCGGCTCCAACCATCCCGGTGCAATTGCGCGGCACCCTCGATGCCTTGCGAAAGCAGGTCGACGTTTCGAGCCTCGTCGCTTGGCTCAGCATTCGCGGCGTCGAGCAGCAGGCCCGCAAACTCGAAGCATTGGAGGCGCAGCGGCGGATCGAGGAGAAGGCGCAGGAGGACGCGCGACGCGCGGAAGCCCTGAAGATGCAGAAGGCAATCGAGGAGGCCCGCCGAAAGGCCCTGCCGCCCCTGCAATTGGGGCCGGTCACGCCGGCACCTGGCGGGACGGGAATGCCGCTCGCGCCGTCGTCCGGCCTTCCCGGCGTGCCGCCGGTGAAACTGCCTTCGCTGGAAAATCTGCCGGCCTCGCCGCTGACGCCCGGGCATACCACCGTGGTACCGGCCCCGCTTCTGCCAAATGCCGGGCCGGCTCTGCCGCAGCCACCCGTCGTGTCACCGCCCGTGGGTCCCTGAGACGAGGCTGAAGGCCCGCCTTCCCAGCAGGCCGGGTTGCAACGGACACTCCAACATCATCAGAGGTACGATAACACCGATAGCTGCCGAGTACGAATAAGACGGCTGATCCGGCCACGATGACGGCGGAGCCCCGAAAAGGCCCTTGTTCTCTTGTTTGAAAGGAAAGACGCCCCTGCCGTAAGGACCGCCCCTTACACCGCGATGATAAGCATCGGGCAGGGGTTAAGTCGAACCCGGCGAATATCCATGCTTCCCGCGCAATCGGGCGGAAACGATCGCAGGGCGTATTAAATCAAGTCGCTCCTCATCCTCGGCGAACATTTTCCAGGACGAAGAGCCGAATTGCGGAAGACAGATTTCCCTGGGCGCGCGTAGCATCGATTTCGGCAACGACGTCCGAAAGCGTGAGATCGCGCTTGGCGGCCAGTTCCTTCAACGTTTCCCAAAAGGCATCCTCAAGGGACACGCTCGTCTTGTGGCCGGCAATGACGATCGAACGTTTAACGACTTTGCTTTTCATGACAGCCCATCACTCTACATTATTGGGCTCCAGGCGGTGTCTGTCGAGGTGCCTTTCGGCCTCCTGCTTGTCCGCCTGCAGCCTTTTTCTATCGATGCGCGAGAGGCCATGGATCGAGCGTTTCCGAGCAGCTTCTTGCTCGGCTTCGGCCTTGGCCCGAGCCTTGCGTACTCTCCTCAAATTCACGATCTCAGCCATCAGCTTACCGGAAAGGAACATTCTCTCAAGTGAACAACTTCAATATCGACTTGAAGCTCGATTGAGGCGCATCTTGTAAGACATATACGTTGATTAGAAAACAACGTCCCGTCATTCTTTATCGGGCGCTATCATCCGTGCAAGGCTCATCGCACTTTCAAAAGCTCTTTCGTCCATTATTTTTGCGGCTAATATTTCCTGAAGTAGAGTGGTACCGTTACGGTGCGCCGCTTTGGCAATATAAGCTGCCTTGTCGTAACCGATGACAGGCGTTAGCGCGGTCACCAGCATCAGGGAACGCGCCACGAGATCGCTGATTCGGGAGGTGTCGGCTTCGATCCCGCTGACGCAGTGATCGGTAAAGCTGTTGGCCGCGTCGGCAAGCAACCGGATCGATTGCAGCACGGCGTCGGCAATCACCGGCTTGAATACGTTCAGTTCCAGATGTCCCTGGCTGCCCGCAAAGGTGACGGTGCTCTGATTGCCGAACACCCGGGTGCAGACCATGGTCATCGCCTCGCATTGAGTGGGGTTGACCTTGCCCGGCATAATGGAGGAGCCCGGCTCGTTTTCGGGCAGAATCAATTCGCCGAGGCCGGCCCTGGGGCCCGAGCCGAGCAGGCGGATGTCGCTGGCGATCTTGAACAGGCTGACCGCAACGGTATTCAGGGCGCCATGGGCCGAGACCAGGGCGTCATGCGTGGCGAGGGCCTCGAACTTGTTGGGAGCGGTAACGAAGGGCAGGCCGGTCAGGGCGGCAAGCTCTTCCGCGATCCGCTCGGCGAAGCCCTCGCGGGTGTTGAGGCCGGTACCGACTGCGGTACCTCCCTGTGCCAGGGGCATCAACTCCGCCAGGCCTGCCTCGACCCGCCGGATGCCGTGCTGCAATTGCGTGGCATAGCCCGAGAATTCCTGGCCGAGCGAGAGCGGGGTCGCGTCCTGCAGATGGGTCCGCCCGATCTTGATGATGTCCTTGAAGGCCTCGGCCTTCTGCTCAAGGGCGGAGGCAAGATGACGCAGTGCCGGCAGCAGGCGGTCATGGATCTCTCGGGCGGCGGCCACATGCATGGCGGTGGGAAAGGTGTCGTTGGAAGACTGGCCGCGATTGACGTGGTCATTCGGATGCACGGGCTTCTTGGAGCCCATGGTGCCGCCGAGCATTTCGATGGCGCGGTTCGAGATCACCTCATTGGCGTTCATGTTGGTCTGCGTGCCGGAGCCCGTCTGCCAGACGACCAGGGGAAATTCATCGTCCAGCTTGCCGTCGGCCACCTCGCGGGCGGCCCGCTCGATGGCCTCGGCCAGAGCGGAATCAAGCACACCGAGGTCGCGGTTGGCGCGAGCCGCCGCCAGTTTGATCAGCCCGAGGGCATGGATCAGGGGGCGCGGCATCTTTTCGGCACCGATGCGGAAATTCTCGAGCGAACGCTGGGTCTGGGCGCCCCAGTAATGCGCGGCGGGAACGTCGATCGGCCCGAAGGAGTCGCTCTCCTGGCGGGTGGGGGCAGCTTCGGTCATGATGGTCTCCTGCGACTGGCCTCATGCGATCAGGCCCTCGATTCGGGGCGCGCATGGCGGTGCGTACTCGGCATTTCGATTGGCCGTCCATGGCCGCAGTGACGCACTGGACATGGACGGCAACGGCAGGGCGAGATGCCCTTCTCCTTCAAATAAGGCATGCCAAGCCTGAGGAAAGCTCCGTCAAACCGCAATCGCCTCTTTTTTCTGCCGAACAGGCAGCCTATATTCACTTTGCCGGCTCGCGCCGGCTATGGCGATAAATGGTCATCGTAATAAACCTATCGGACCCGGGGGCAGTACCCGGCGCCTCCACCAGAGCCCGTCAGGGCGGGCTGCGGCGGGGGCGAAACAGGATCGACGAGGGTGTAAAGGGTGTGCTTTCGCTCGGCATGGTTCCGCCGATATCGGGCCGTTTCAATAGTTGCCAACGACAACTATGCTCCGGTTGCGGTTGCCGCGTAAGCGGTAACTAGACCGAAATCAAGTCCTGACGGGTAGCACCGGCAGGCGGGGTCCGGAGGCACCTGGCAACAGAAGCCTCCACTTCATTCCGGTCTGCCTGCAGGCCATCCGAAGATGCGGTCTGCAGGGTGTGCATGTGCCAGCGGGCTGACGTAATAAAGCTGGCCTGGTAAGAAATTGCGCGATGAGTATTGACCATATCCGTTATGATCTTCTCACTCAGGATGCGCTGCGCGGCATGGTTCGCCGCGTATTGGCCGATGCTGCGCGCGTCGGACTGCCGGGCGACCATCATTTCTTCATCTCCTTCAAGACCCAGTTCCCCGGTGTCAGCATTCCGGCCCGCCTGGCGGAAAAGTTTCCGGAGGAGATCACCATCGTCCTCCAGCACCAGTTCTGGGACTTGACCGTCAGTGACTACGGCTTCGAGGTGGGGCTGTCTTTCGGCAACGCTCCCGAGCGGCTGGTCGTGCCTTTCGCCGCCATGACGGCCTTCTTCGATCCGTCGGTGGATTTCGGCGTTAAGTTCGAGGTCGACGAGGGCGAGGCGGAAGAGGAAGTTGCACCCGCACCGGCACCGGCTGCGATCCGCGCGGTTCCGCGCGGTGACGAGGGCGAGGCGAGCAAGGGTGCGCCGGCCAAGGAGACGGGAACCAAAGAAGCTGCGGCCAAGCCTTCCCGCAAGAAGGCCAGCCCTCCCGCGGAGGAGCCGGCGACGGCAGATGCGGGCGGCGAGGACGAACGCCCCGCCGAAAGCGAGAAGATCATCAGCCTCGATCATTTCCGCAAGAAAAAGTAGGCGGCGCGGCGAGGGCGGCTGCACTTTAGCTCCGCATCGCCCCAGGCTTGCTGTCGGCTGGGACTGCGGCCCAGCCCACTTTCGTGTTGCCCCAAGTTCTGTATTGAAAGCGGGCGAGGCGCGGCGGCTCAATGGCCTTGGCGCCCAGCCGGCCTTCGAATGACAAAAGGGTCCTTCCGAGCGGAGGACCCTTTTACTTTCGCCGAGGTGAATCGGCTCAGTTCAGCGCCAGTGCCACGAAGCGCAGTTCGCCCTGGGCATTCGACAGCAGCAGCAGAGCCTGCTTGGTGCCGGATTTCTTCAACTCCTCGATGCGCTTGCTCACATCCTCGGGGTTGGAGACGGCCTGCTGACCGACCTGCAGGATGACGTCGCCGACCCTGACCTGCTTGTCCTCGGCCGAAGAGCCATTCTCCACCTTGGTCACCACCACGCCCTTGGCGTCGTTGGCAAGCTTGTATTTGTCGCGCAGCTCCTTGGTGATGCCGGACATTTCGAGGCCGAGGGCCTTGGTGATCTTCGGCTTTTCGGGCGTTTCGGTGCCGCGGGTGGACGCCTTGATGGCCGTATCGCTCTCGTCGAGGCGGGCGACGGTCACGGTCTTGGTCAGGGTCTGGCCCTTGCGCAGGATCACCACCTCGACCTTCTTGTCCACCGGCGTGTCGGCGACGAGACGGGGCAGGTCCCGCATTTCCTTGATGTCGTGGCCGTCGAATTTCAGGATCACGTCACCTGGCTCGATGCCGGCCGGCTTGGCCGGTCCCTTGTCGTCGACGCCGGCGATCAACGCGCCCTGGGCCTTCTGCATGCCGAGGCTTTCGGCAATGTCGTCGCTCACGGCCTGGATGCGCACGCCCAGCCAGCCGCGCCGCGTCTCGCCATAGAGCCGAAGCTGCTCGATCACCGGCTGCACCGTCGCCGACGGCATGGAGAAGCCGAGGCCGATCGAGCCGCCCGTCGGCGAAATGATGGCGGTGTTGATGCCGATGACCCCGCCATCCATGTCGAAGAGCGGCCCGCCGGAGTTACCCTTGTTGATGGCAGCGTCCGTCTGCAGGTAATTGTCGTAAGGGCCTGAATTGATATCGCGGTTGCGGGCCGAGATGATGCCCAGCGTCACCGTGCTCGACAGGCCGAAGGGATTGCCGATCGCCATGGCCCAGTCGCCTACGCGGACCTTGTCGCTATCGGCGAACTTCACCGCCTTCAGCGGCTTGGGCGGGTCGACCTTGAGCACGGCGACATCGACCTTCTTGTCGCGTCCGAGCAGCTTGGCTTTGAGCTTGGAGCCGTCGTTGAAATTGACCTCGATGTCGTCGGCATCGTCGATGACGTGGTTGTTGGTGACGATGATACCGCTGGGGTCGATGACGAAGCCCGAGCCGAGCGCCTCGGTCTTTCTCGGACGCTGAGGGCCCCTGCCGTCCTTGTTGTTGAAGAACTGGTTGAAGAACTCCTCGAAAGGCGATCCCGGCGGCAGCTTGGGCATCGGTGCCCGCGGCTCGTCCTCGCCTTCCTCGTCATTGTTGCCGGAGGCCACCGTCTGCGACGTCGAGATGTTGACCACGGCATCGATCAACTCGGCCGAGAGGTCGGCAACGGAGGGCGGTCCTGCCGCGGCCATGGCCGGCGGCGCCACCAAGGTAGCCGGGCTGGCGGCAATGAGTGCGGCGATGGCAACGGCGCCGCTGCGGCGCATCAGGGTGTTGAGTTGAATCGGCATCAAGTCCTCGGATGGTCACCCGCATCGGTGTTGATGTGGGGCGCGGTCGGGTTGAATTTCAAGCGCGGAATGCGGCGCGAGCGTGACGTACTCGCAAGTTCGCACAACGTTGGGGCTTGTCAGTTTCGTCTGCAACAGGATGGGCCGTGCTTCGGGCGCCATGGTGTCCCGCTACCAAGCCGGCACGTTCACATGCCTCTGACGGCCCAGATGATGATGATACCTATGATGGCGGAAATGAAACCGGCGAGGCGGAGCTGCGCGTTGGGAGAGTTGGCGACCGAGACCATCATGCGCCGTACCGGATCGGGAAAGGCCAGGAAGAACAACCCTTCGATCGCAAAGGCCAGTCCGAGCGCCGTGATGAAATCACCGAAAGAGAAACTATCCATCCGCCCCACACATTATGTGAACCGCCCCCGAACCCTCCGACGGTTTGCGATCCTGGGCAAAGCCGGCCGGTGAAGGCTCGCGGCGGTCCTATGAAAACGCCGGCCGCAACGAAGCGGCCGGCGCAATGGAGCTTTATATGGAGCCGGCGTCAAGCCTATTGCGCCGGAGGCGCCTGAGGAGCCGGGGCCGGAGACGCCGGTGTTCCCGTAGGGGCCGCCGGCGAACGCAGATAACGGAAGTAATCCCAGTCCGGGCTGATGAAGACCTGCGTGTTGTCAGGCTTCATCGCGTCGACATAGTTCCGCATCGACAGGTAGAACTGGAAGAATTCCGGATCCTTGTTGTAGGCGTCGGCCAGGATCTTGATACGGGCCGAGTCGGCCTGGCCGGTCGTCTCCGCCGCCTTGCCGCGCGCCTCGCCGAGGATCTTGGCGACCTGACGGTCGGCGTCGGAGCGGATGACCTGCGCCTGCTGCGTGCCCTGCGAGCGAATCTGCTGCGCCTCCGTCTGGCGCTGCGACTGCATGCGCTTGTAGACGGCTTCGGAGTTGGCCTGCGGCAGGTCGGCGCCGCGGATGCGCACGTCGACCACCTCGATGCCGAGGCCGGCAGCTTCACGATTCACTTCGGCACGGATCTTCTCCATCAGCGCGGTACGCTGGTCACGCACGACGGCGGCGAAGGTCGACTGGCCGAGAACCCGGCGGACCGCCGAGGACAGGATCGAGGAAAGCTGCAGCTCCGCCCCCTTCTCCGAACGCGAAGTCTGGAAGAAGCGCAGAGGGTCCGAGACGCGATAGCGGGCGAAGGCATCGACCTTCAGGCGCTTCTGATCGCTGGCGATGACTTCCTGCGGCAGGCTGTCGAGGTCGAGTACCTGCTTGTTGATGTACTCGACGTTCTCGATGAAGGGCCACTTCCAGTAAAGACCGGGCTGGGTCTTGGCCGGCTGCGGCTCGCCGAAGCGCAGGGGCAGGGCGTAGTCGCGCGGCGTCACCGTATAGGCCGACAGATAGACCAGGACCAGGACGACGCCGGTCGCGATCAGGGCAATGGTTCCAAGCGGAGATCTCATTGCGGCGCTCCCTGCTGGGGTTGTGCCGTGCCGGTCGGCCGATTGAGCAGGCGGTCGAGCGGCAGATAGGGCACCACACCCTGGCCTTGCGTCTTGCTGTCCAAGATCACCTTGTTCGTATCGGTGAGGATGGAGGTCATGGCTTCCAGATACATGCGTTCGCGGGTGACCACAGGAGCCTTCTGATAGGCACTGTAGACTTCGTTGAAGCGTGATGCCTCACCGGTGGCTTCGGCGACAGTGCGCGCACGATAGGCTTCGGCAGCCTGGGTGATACGGGCGGCTTCACCGCCTGCTTCCGGGATCACCTTGTTGGCATAGACCTGCGCCTGGTTGATGGTGTTTTCCTGGTCGGCGCGTGCGGCCTGGACGTCACGGAAGGCATCGATCACCTGGGGCGGCGGATCGACATTCTGCAACTGCACCAGGCGAACCAGTACGCCGGCCCTGTAGCTGTCGAGGGCCCGCTGCATCTCGCTCTGCACCTGCTGCTCGATCGCCTGGCGATCGCCAGTCAGGATCGGTGTGATGTTGCGCTGGCCGATGGCTTCGCGCATGGCGCTCTCCGCCACGGCGCGGATCGTGCCGCGGGGGTTGGACAGGTTGAAGGCGTAATCCTGCGGGGCAGCCGGGTTGATCTGCCACTGCACGGTGAAGCCGATATTGACGAGGTTCTCGTCGCCGGTCAGCATTTCATTGGCGCTGTCGCTGTCGCCGCGCGTGCCGATATTGATCGTCTCGACATTGGTCACGGTAGGCTTTTCGACCGTGCCGATCGGATAGGGCACGTTGTAGCGCAGGCCCGGCGGGCTCAACGAAACATATTTGCCGAAGACGAGATTGAGGCCGACCTCGTTGGGCTGCACGCGATAGAAGCCGGTGAGGAGCCAAAGGCCGATCAGCGCCACCGCGCCGATGGCGATGTTGCGCGGCGTGAAGCCACCGCCACCCTGGAGATTTTTGAGGCCGTCCTTGCTGCGGCGAAGCCAGTCTTCGAGATCGGGGGGCTGCGAACCGCCGGATGGACCACCACCCCAGGGGCCGCCGCCCCCCGGACGCCCGCCCCCGCTGTTGCCGCCACCGCTACCCCAGGGGCCACCACCGCCGCTCTGGTTACTCCAAGGCATGTCTTGGTCCTTTGATTGTTCGTCTGCCCAAAGCAGGACGAAAGCCCATTCCAGAGAACGGAATAAGCTGGAGAGAAGCTGCATATAGGAATGCAACCCCCCCGATCAATCCGAAACCATGTTTGAAAACAAGCCTCTAAATCACCGGAGCGGTGTTCCAACGAAGCCGTTTTCACATGGCCAGGCTGCGGAAGCTCATATGCAGCCCCTTGAAATTCCTATGTAAACCCGGTGCCGGGCTGGGGCGGGCGAAGATTGCGGCGGCACGTGTTAAATTTCGTTCATCAGCGCGTCAGAAGCAATCGCAAGTGCCTGAGCGGGCTCGACGAAGCGCCAGCCCGGCATCTGGTGACGGAACCAGGTGAATTGCCGCTTGGCGTAATGGCGCGTGTCGGCCTTGGCACCGGCAATGGCTTCATCGAGGCTGATCTCGCCGGCAAGATAGCGACAGAGCCCCGGCACGCCATGGGCGCGCATCACGGGCAGGGCCGGATCGAGCCCGCGCTGGGCGAGCGCGCGAACCTCTTCGATCGCACCATGCCCGACCATCAGGTCGAAGCGGCGATCGATCCTGGCGTAGAGTTCGGTACGCTCCGGGCTGAGAAAGAGGCGCAGGCATTTGCCGGCATCGAGCAGGGGCGGCGTGTGCGGCTCGCTCTGCCATTCTGACAGTGAGCGGCCGGTTGCCTCGAAAATTTCGAGGGCGCGGATCAGGCGCTGGCGATCGCTGGGCCGCAGGCGATTCGCCATGGCCGGATCCTTCTGGTTCAGCCAGGCATGCAGGGCCTCGGTTTCCAGGCCTTCGGCCTTGCCGCGTACGGCGTCGCGGATGTGGTCGGGAACGGCCGGCATCTCGGCCAGCCCCCGCTCCAGCGCCTTGAAATAGAGACCGGTGCCGCCGATCACGATGGGCAGGCGCTCCTGCCTCCGGACGCCGTCCAGCGCGGCGGCTGCGTCCTCGCGCCAGCGCCCCACCGAATAGTTGATGGCGCCATCGACATGGCCATAGAGCAAATGGGGCGCACGCGCCGTCTCACCGGCGTCGGGGCGGGCGCTGAGTATATGAAGGTCGCGATAGACCTGCATGGAATCGGCATTGATGACGCTGCCGGCGAAGCGCTCGGCGAGCGCCAGGGCCAGAGCCGACTTGCCGCTCGCCGTCGGACCTGCGAGAAGCACGGCGTCATATCGAATGGTCGTCACTCCGGATATCCGTCCTCATGTCCCTCGTTGCCACGCTGATCTCCCATCCGGACCACCCCGCCGTCGACGGCGACGCCCTGTCGCGCGCGGCCGAGGCGCTGGCCTCGCCCGGTACCCCTACGGTGCTGGCCGCCGACGTGGCTGTCGACATCGCCTGCGCCGCCGACGCGCCGATCGTCGAGATCGAGGCTCGCCTGCGCGAGGCCCTGGCGGGGATCGCCGTCGATCTGGTGGTGCAGGAAGCGGCGGGACGACGCAAGCATCTTTTCCTCGCCGACATGGACTCCACCATGATCGGCCAGGAATGCATCGACGAACTGGCCGATTTCGTCGGCGCCAAGGCGATGGTGGCCGAAATTACCGAGCGTGCCATGCGTGGCGAGATCGCCTTCGAACCCGCTCTGCGCGAGCGCGTGGCCCTGCTGAAGGGACTGCCGGAGAGCATCGCCGACGAGGTCATCCGGGAACGCCTGACACTGACCTCCGGCGGACCCGAACTGGTGCGCACCATCAGGGCGAACGGGGCCTATACGGCGCTGGTTTCCGGTGGCTTCACCTTGTTTACCGCCAAGATCGGCGCGATGGTCGGCTTCGACGAGCATCATTCCAATCTCCTGGTGGTCAAGGATGGCTATCTCACCGGCGAGGTCGCCGAGCCGATTCTCGGCAAGGAGGCCAAGCGAGCCAATCTCGAACGTCTGAGGCAGGCGAGGGGGCTGGCGGCTTCCGACACCATGGCGGTGGGCGATGGCGCCAATGATCTGGCCATGCTGGGCGAAGCGGGCCTCGGCGTCGCCTACCGCGCCAAGCCGGCTGTCGCCGCCGCGGCGCGGATGCGCGTGGAGCACGGCGATCTGACCGCGCTGCTCTATGCGCAGGGATATCGCAGCCAGGATTTCGTGCGTTAGATATCCGGCGCCAGGACGAGGCCATACCTATCGAGGGGAAGCAGGACCGCCATGATGAGCAAGGACGCCAGCCAGGGCTTGTTGGAAGTGCTGAAGGCTCGCTTCGAAGCCAATATGAAGCGCCACAAGGGCTTCGAATGGGCCAAGGTACAGGCGCGCCTGGAAGCAAACCCGGAAAAATTGCGTGCCCTTGGCGAAATGGAACGGACGGGCGGCGAACCGGACGTGATCGGCCAGGATGCAGCGACGAGTGAAATTATCTTCTGCGACTGCTCGGCGGAAACGCCCAAGGGCCGCCGGAGCCTCTGCTATGACCGGCAGGCCCTCGATGAGCGCAAGGAGCACAAGCCGGAGGGCAGCGCGGTCGATGCCGCCGCCGCCATCGGCATCGAGCTTTTGACGGAAGAACAATATCGTGCGCTGCAGGAACTCGGCGAATTCGACCTGAAAACCTCGAGCTGGGTGAAGACACCGGCCGAAATCAGAAAAAGGGGTGGTGCCCTGTTTTGTGATCGCCGCTACGACCATGTCTTTACCTACCACAACGGCGCATCCTCCTATTATGCCGTTCGGGGATTTCGAGGACGTTTGAAGGTGTGATCTGGTGAGTGGCCGAATACCGAGGCCGGAGCGGCATCTCCGTCACGGTTTGGCAGGAAATCCGCGTTAGACTTTCAAAGACTGGTGCACAATCTTTTTTTGGGAGTCGCGGAATCGCATGCCGCGGCTAAGATCAGGCCATGCTCGACCGCACCCATAAGCCGCATCCCGAACAGGGCTATCTCGACCTCCTCGACCGCGTCTGGCGCGAGGGCACGCCGCGGGTCGACCGCACCGGCGTCGGCACGCGCGCGCTGTTCGGGCAGAGCCTGCGTATCGATCTTTCCGACGGCACGCTGCCGCTGCTCACCACCAAGCGGGTGTCCTGGAAGACGATCGTGCGCGAGCTGCTGTGGTTCCTGGAAGGCGGCACCAATATCAGGCCGCTGCTCCAGAACAAGGTAACGATCTGGACTGATTGGCCGCTCGCCAAATATCGCAAGGCAACCGGTGAGCAGATCAGCCAGGAGGATTTCGAGGCTCGGATCGTGGCCGACGAGGCCTTCGCCGAGCAGTGGGGCGATCTCGGACCTGTCTATGGGGCGCAATGGCGCCATTGGCCGCTTTTCGTGCCAACGGATGCCGAAGGCGAGGAGAAGCTCTATCGCCGGGACCCCCAGGGAATCGACCAGATCGCTCGGCTGGTGCATGACATCAGACACAACCCGACCTCGCGGCGCCTGATCTTCACCGGCTGGAACGTGGCCGAACTCGACGGCATGGCGCTGCCTCCCTGCCATACCACCTATCAATATTTCGTCGCCGAGGGCCGGCTGTCCGGCCTGTTGCATCAGCGTTCCTGCGATGTAGGCCTGGGTGTGCCCTATAATCTGGTGACGGCCTCGCTGCTGATCCGCATGCTGGCCCAGCAATGCGACCTCGAGCCCGGCGAGTTCGTCTGGTTCGGCGGCGACGTCCACGTCTACCAGAACCATGGCGATCTCGTCGCCGAGCAGTTGAGCCGCACGCCGCTGCCCTGGCCCAAGCTGCGCTTTGCCCGCAAGCCTGCCTCGATTCTCGACTACAAGTTCGAGGATTTCATCGTGGAAGGCTACCAGGCCCATCCGGCGATCTCCGCACCGATCGCAGTTTAGCCCGTGAGGTCGGCGTTCCCAGGAGTAGTTATGCCTGTTCCCGTCATCATGGTTGCCGCGATGGCCCGCAACCGCGTCATCGGTGTCGACAATGGGCTGCCGTGGCATATGCGCTCGGATCTCAAGCAATTCAGGGCCGCCACCATGGGCAAGCCCCTGATCATGGGACGCAAGACCTACCAGTCGATCGGGCGTCCCTTGCCGGGGCGGCGCACCATCGTGGTGACACGCGACCCCGCATTTCACGCCGAGGGCGTGGAGGTGGCCACCAGCCTGGAGGCCGCTCTCGAGCGCGGGCAGGCCGTCGCCACCGAGATGAAGGCCGACGAGGTCGTCATTGCGGGCGGGGCCGCCATCTATGCCCAGGCCCTGCCGCGGGCGAGCCGCCTGCTGCTCACGGAACTCGACCTGGAAGCCGAGGGCGACGCCGTCTTCCCCGCTTTGCCGGCCGGAGAATGGCGTGAGGTGTCGCGTACCCCCCACCCCCGGGGGGAGGGGGATGACGCCAGTTTCGAGGTGGTGGCCTGGGAACGGGTATGAGATTTCGGTGTGCCGATCTTCAGACTGGCCGCGGATTTCATCATTTTCCGCAAATCAGCGCTTGACCGCCTGTTTTTCAACCCTTACAACCCGGTAACTTTCGAAAAATGGGAGCGCGATCTTGCGCAACATCCTTATCGTAGGTTTGGCGTTGTCGGTGGAGCGGGGTTAGCCCGAATCTCCTACGATGACGCACATGGGCCCCTCGAGGGCCTTTTTTATTGCCCGAAACACAAGCGAACGATATTCGAAGCTCGAAAAAGCCAAGGAAAAAGGCGATGTCGACGAAGCAAATGACCGGCGCGGAAATGGTGGTGCAAGCCATGATCGACCAGGGTGTGGACACCCTGTTCGGCTATCCCGGCGGTGCGGTCCTGCCGATTTATGACGCAATCTTCCAGCAGGAGCAGCTTCGTCACATCCTCGTCCGGCACGAGCAGGCCGCCGTCCATGCGGCCGAAGGCTATGCGCGTTCCACCGGCAAGGTGGGCTGCGTGCTGGTGACATCCGGTCCCGGCGCCACCAATGCCGTGACCGGCCTGACCGACGCTTTGATGGACTCGATCCCGCTGGTGTGCATCACCGGCCAGGTGCCGACCCATCTGATCGGCTCGGATGCCTTCCAGGAGGCTGATACGATCGGCATCACGCGTCATTGCACCAAGCATAATTACCTGGTGAAGCGCATCGAGGACTTGCCGCGTATCCTGCAAGAGGCCTTCCTGATCGCCGCATCCGGCCGTCCCGGCCCGGTGCTGATCGACATCCCCAAGGACGTGCAGTTCAAGGTGGGCGAGTATTTCAAGCCGACCGACAACATCCACAAGACCTATCGCCCGCGCCTGGAGGGCGACCAGGACAAGATCAAGGCAGCGGTGGCCCTGATCGCCGGCGCCAGGAAGCCGGTGTTCTACACTGGTGGCGGCGTGGTCAATGCCGGCCCGCGGGCCACGGCGCTGCTGCGCGAGTTCGCCAAGCTCACCGGCTATCCCGTGACCTCGACCCTGATGGGCCTGGGTGCCTTCCCGGCGGCGGATCCGCAATGGCTCGGCATGCTGGGCATGCACGGCACCTACGAGGCCAACCTGGCGATGCATGATTGCGACGTGCTGATCAATATCGGTGCCCGCTTCGACGACCGCATCACTGGGCGTATCGATGCGTTCTCGCCGCATAGCCGCAAGATCCACGTGGATATCGATCCCTCCTCGATCAACAAGAACGTCAAGGTCGATATCGGCATCGTCGGCGACAGCGCCCATGTGCTGGAGCAGATGCTGGCGGCCTGGCGCGAGGCCAAGCCGGAAATCGACAAGTCGGCCCTCAAGAGCTGGTGGGACGAGATCGCCGGATGGCGAGCCCGCAAGTCGCTCGCCTATCGGGCCTCCGACGAGACGATCAAGCCTCAATATGCGATCGAGCGCCTCTACCAGCTCACCAAGGACCGCGACGTCTATGTCACCACCGAGGTGGGGCAGCACCAGATGTGGGCGGCCCAGCATTTCCACTTCCAGGATCCCAACCGCTGGATGACCTCGGGGGGCCTGGGCACCATGGGCTATGGCTTCCCGGCGGCGATCGGCGTGCAACTGGCGCATCCCGACGCGCTGGTGATCGACATTGCCGGCGAAGCCTCGATCCAGATGATGCTGCAGGAGATGTCGACGGCGGTGCAGTATCGCCTGCCGGTGAAGATCTTCATCCTCAACAACGAATATATGGGCATGGTGCGCCAGTGGCAGGAACTCCTGCATGGCGGACGCTATTCGGAAAGCTATTCGGCGGCCTTGCCCGATTTCGTCAAGCTGGCGGAAGCCTATGGCGCTGTCGGCATCCGGTGCAGCAAGCCGGGTGACCTCGATGCGGCGATCAAGGAAATGATCGATACGCCGCATCCGGTCATTTTCGACTGCCATGTCGACAAGTCCGAGAACTGCTTCCCGATGATCCCCTCGGGCAAGGCGCATAACGAGATGATCCTGGGCGACGCGGCCGTCGACATCGGCAGCGTGATCGACGCCAAGGGCAAGCAACTGGTGTGAAGTCCCCGGGCGCGCGGGCGTCTCGTCCGCTCCCCCTTTCTTGCTCACCGCTTCGACGATGCGGACATCGCGACATGCAAGCATGTCGCTGAGATGTCCGAGCTCCAGGAATATCAAATGACCGGATCCGCCTATTTCATGGCCTCGACGGCCGAGACGATCGTGACCCACACCCTCGTGGTGGAGGTCGACAACGAGCCGGGCGTGCTTGCCCGCGTCGTCGGCCTGTTCTCGGGCCGCGGCTACAACATCGAAAGCCTGACCGTGTCCGAGACCCAGCATGCCGAGCATGTCTCGCGCATCACCGTGGTCACCACCGGCACCGCCAGCGTGATCGAGCAGATCAAGGCGCAGCTCGACCGCCTCGTTCCCGTCCACAAGGTCGTCGACCTCACCTTGACCGGCAAGGCGCTGGAACGGGAACTCATGCTGATCAAGGTGCGCGGCAAGGGCGAGGCACGCAGCGAGGCGCTGCGCATCGCGGATGCCTTCCGGGCGCGGGTGATCGACGCCACCGTCGAGAGCTTCGTGTTCGAATTGACCGGCAAGGGTGAGAAGCTCGACCAGTTCATCGAACTGATGCGCCCGATCGGTCTGGTCGAGGTCTCGCGTACCGGCATTGCCGCGATCGCCCGCGGTCCTGAGGCGCTCTAGCCCCTTCTTTCCATGCGCCAACGGCTCGATGGGCGCAAGAAATGAAGCCCGTCGCGCTTTTTCTCATCACAAACATTGCTTCAAACCCGATGTCGGGCTATTCGCCCGCATCATTTCCCCATCATGAACTGTCTGAAGGACAAGGGACCATGCGCGTTTACTATGATCGCGACGCCGATCTGAACCTGATCAAGACCAAGAAGGTGGTGATCGTCGGCTACGGCTCGCAGGGCCGTGCCCATGCGATGAACCTCAAGGATTCGGGCGTCAAGGAGATCGCGATCGCGCTGCGCCCTGGCTCGACCACCGCCAAGAAGGTGGAAGCCGATGGCCTCAAGGTCATGACCGTGCCGGATGCCGCCAAGTGGGGCGACCTCCTGATGATGGCGACCCCCGACGAACTGCAGGCCGACATCTATCGCGACGAGATCGCTCCCCACATCAAGGACGGCGCCGCGATCGCCTTCGCCCACGGCCTCAACGTGCATTTCGGCCTGATCGAGCCGAAAAAGACCGTCGACGTCATTATGATCGCCCCCAAGGGCCCGGGTCACACCGTGCGCGGCGAATATGAGAAGGGCGGCGGCGTGCCCTGCCTGATCGCCATCCATCACGATGCCTCCGGCAATGCGCACGACATCGCGCTCTCCTATGCCTGCGGCGTCGGCGGCGGCCGCTCGGGCGTGATCGAGACCAACTTCAAGGAAGAATGCGAGACCGACCTGTTCGGCGAGCAGGCCGTGCTCTGCGGCGGACTGGTCGAGCTGATCCGCGCCGGCTTCGAGACCCTGGTGGAAGCCGGCTACGCTCCCGAAATGGCCTATTTCGAGTGCTTGCATGAAGTGAAGCTGATCGTCGACCTCATCTATGAGGGCGGTATCGCCAACATGAACTACTCGATTTCCAACACGGCCGAGTGGGGCGAGTATGTCACCGGCCCGCGTATCATCACCGACAAGACCAAGGCGGAGATGAAGCGCGTCCTCAAGGACATCCAGACCGGCAAGTTCACTTCCGAGTGGATGCAGGAATACCGTTCCGGCGCTTCGCGCTTCAAGGGTATCCGCCGCATGAACGATGCCCACCAGATCGAGGTGGTCGGCGAGAAGCTGCGCGGCATGATGCCCTGGATCAGCAAGGGCAAGCTGGTCGACAAGGCCCGCAACTAAGAAAAACGGTCATCCCGCACGCACTGCAACGCGAAGCGTTGCGGTGCAGATGGGGGACCGCAAGCCGCGTGAGGCGCCTTTCTCCTCGCGCGGCCCCGGATCTGCGGCGCGGCACTGCGTGCCGTGCCTTGTCCGGGATGACTGGGCATACTGGACAGCCTCGTCATCACACTGTCAAATGTCATACCAAACCGTTTAAACGGAGATATTTGGTATGGCAGTCGAATCATCCGCCGGAATTCCCGTTTCCGATCGCAAGCGACGGCACGCCATTGTCGCGGCGACCATCGGCAACGGCCTGGAATGGTTCGACTTCACCGTCTACGGTTTCTTCGCAGCCCTGATCTCGCGGCAGTTCTTTCCCAAGGAGGACCCGCTGACCGCCATCCTTCTGACCGTCACGGTCTATGGCGTGGGTTTCTGCATGCGCCCGGTGGGCGCCATCGTCCTTGGCGTCTACGCCGACCGCCATGGCCGCAAGGCGGCGCTCACCATCACCATCCTGACCATGGCACTCGGCACAGCCTTGCTCGGCTTCGCACCGACCTATGCCCAGGCCGGCGTGTTCGGAGCGGTGGTGCTGATGCTTGCCCGCTTGATCCAGGGTTTTTCGGCGGGCGGGGAAGTGGGTAGCGCCACCTCCTATCTGGTCGAATATGCCAGGCCCGCCGAGCGGGGCCTGGCGGCGAGCTGGCAGCAGACCAGCCAGGCGCTCGCGGTGGTCCTGGGCGGTTTGTGCGGCGTCGCCATCACCCAGTTCCTGCCGCAGGAAGCGGTGGAAAGCTGGGGCTGGCGGGTGCCGTTCTGGTTCGGCCTGCTTATCGGGCCGGTGGGGCTCTATATCCGAGCCCGCCTCGACGAGACGCCGGTCTTCTCGGCGGAGACCACCCGAAAGAGTGCGAGCCCTTTGTTCGAGACGCTGAGCGCCCATGGCCGCGGCGTCGCCTCCGGTTTCGGCGTCACCATCCTGTGGACGGTCTGCACCTATGTGCTGCTGTTCTACATGCCGCTCTATGTCGAGAAGTTCCTGAAAATTCCGGCCAAGGATGCCTTCATTTCCACCACGCTGGGCGGCATCGTGCTGATGCTGGGCTGTCCCGTCGCCGGCAGGCTGTCGGACCGGATCGGCCGCAAGACCCTCCTGCTCACGGCCGCCATTGCCATCGGCATTGTGGTGATACCGCTGTTTGCCTGGCTCAACGCCAATCCGACGTTGCCGGTGCTCATCGCGGTGCAGGTCGTGCTCGGCCTCCTGCTTGCCGCCTTCACCGGCCCTGCGCCGGCGCTGCTGGCCGAGCAGTTCCCGGCCGCCTTGCGTTCGACCGGCCTGTCGCTTGCCTATAATTTCGCAGTGGCACTGTTCGGCGGCTTTGCCGCCTTGATCGTGACGCTGCTGATCGAGAGGACCGGGCTTACCATCGCGCCCTCCTTCTATGTGGCCGCGGCGGCGCTCGTCAGCGTTCTGACCCTGTCTACCATGCGCGACCGCACGGGGCAGGCGATCGATTGATGAGCCAAGCACCGGAGTTTTTGGTCGCTCCGGCAGCAGTTTCGAACGAGAACACAGCGCCTCGGGTGGGCCGATCTCCAGATCGGGCGATGCGCGCTTTCCGAGAGGCAAAGATGCCGACAGGAAGATCGGCAGGCCTGACAGCCTCGGCGAGTGGAGCCCGCCGTCATTTCGAGGCTTTAGCAGCACTCGTGTTCAGTGAGTGATAAGATATTGATTCTTATGGATTAATTTGAAATTCCTGTTGCCATTTCCTTAAGGTTGCGGTGCAATCGTGTTGTCTCCAATCACCATGGAGGTGACAGAAATGGTGTCTGTTGCGTTTCGGCGTCAGTTGGAAGGGTACGGCCTCACCACGGCCAATATTCTCTATCGTCTGCCGGATCATCCGGCGTTGCTGCAGGCCTATGTCTGGCAGGACTATGATCTGGCTCCTGCCTTTCCGGAATTGCACAGGTTCCTGGCATTCTGGCACGACAAGATCGAAGGCGCACTGCATTCGGTGACCGTGTCGCATAGCGGCCTGATCAAGCCTGCAGAATTGCGTGCGATCGGGCAGGAGTTCCGCATCCATTGAGACGCTGGCGCTGCTTGCAAATCACGGTATAACGCCTCGCAATCGTGCGGAGGCCCCGTGGACAAATATATCAATGCCGCCAAGCGGCTGATTTCGCATCTGGCCGATCAGCTGCAGGCCGACCTTGCTGTCGAATTGTGGAACGGCGAGGTCGTGCCGCTCGGCCCGAACGCCCGCACGGATCTGCGCCTGAAGATCGCCGATGCCGATGCGATCACCCGGCTGGTGCGGCGGCCACATGCGCTGTTCGACCAGCTCATCCAGCTCCTCGCGGATGGCAGCCTCACCATCGAGGGGGGCACGCTGCTCGACGTGGCAGAGCGGCGCGGCAGCATGAACACGAAGGGCCTGTTCAAGCGCCTGAGCAAGCTGCAGCTCGCCCGCGGCCTTTGGCCCTTCGTCACCCGCTCGTTGCCCAAACAGGGCGCTGGCGAGAAGCACGACTTTGCCGGCAAGATCGAGGACAAGGTCGAAAAGGGACGCGACGACAAGCCGCTCGTCCAGTTCCACTACGACCTGTCGAACGATTTCTACGGCCTCTTCCTCGGGCCGACCATGGCCTATACCTGTGCCTATTGGCCGAAGCCGGAAACCACGCTCGACGAAGCGCAGACGGCGAAGTTCGACATGATCTGCCGCAAGCTGCGGCTGCAGCCGGGCGACCGCTTCCTCGACATCGGCTCGGGTTGGGCCGGGCTGATCTGCCATGCCGCCCAGCATTATGGCGTTACCGCCCATGGCGTCACCCTGGCGCAGGAGCAGTTCGATTTCGCCCAGGAACGCATTGCCCGCCTCGGCCTCCAGGATCGCGTCACCGTTGAGCTCAAGGATTACCGCGACCTGACCGGCAGCTATGACAAGGTCGCCTCCATCGGCATGTTCGAACATGTCGGGCTCGACAATCACGAGGCCTATTTCAAGAAGATCCACAGCCTGCTGCGGCCGCGGGGGCTCTACCTGCACCACGCCATCGCCAGGCCGGCCAAGCGCGACATGAAGAAGTTCCGCAAGAAGCGGCCGGAATTCGCTGCTCTCACCCGCTACATCTTCCCCGGCGGCGAACTCGACACCGTCGGCATGTCGGCCAACGGCCTGGAGGGCAATGGCTTCGAAGTGCATGACATCGAGGCCTGGCGCGAACATTATGCGCGCACAACCAAGGCCTGGGCCGAAAATCTCTATGCCCGGCGCGACCAGGCAGCGGCCGAGGTGGGCGAGGCCAAGACCAGGATCTGGCTGCTCTATCTTGCCGGCTGCTCGCTGGCCTTCGAGCGATCTGCTGTCGGCATCTTTCAGACGCTTGCCTCGCGCAAGGCCAAGGGACCGTCCGGCCTGCCGCCGACGCGCGAGGATCTCTACCGCTGAGGGATCGTCCACAATAGACGAAGCGGATTGACCCGACCCTTGTCATTGCCGGGCTTGGCCCGGCAAATCCAGCCTTCCTTGCGGCATTGAAGTCGGGACCGCTGGATGCCCGGGTCAGGCCCGGACATGACAAAGACGGCGCTTCATTTGCTTGTCGATACCTGCGGGCCGGTCAGGTCGGAGAAACCAGCCCGGCGAGCTCTTCCGGTTTTCGCCACGAAAACGGGCCGGTCTTCAGGCCGGCCAGCGTCTTGACCATCTCCGTGCGCAGCCAGGGCAGCCGGCCCATCGGGCCGAAGGCGAGGTTCCGCACCGGTCCGGTCAGCCGCGAATGCGACTGGAAGAACTGGGTCAGCACAGTGCTCGCCATCTGATAGAAGCGGATGTGACCGCGGCGCTGCGCCGCGAAAGCGGGCAGGGCGGTGCTGACATCCGCATGCAGGGCGAGCGCATCCGCCAGGGCGGCGGCGTCGAGCAAGGCCATGTTGGCGCCCTGGCCGAGTTGCGGGCTGGTCTGGTGCCAGGCATCGCCGATCAGGACGAGGCGTCCTTTTATCGGATCGGCAACGGTCAACTGAGCGTAACGGGCCGGCGTCAATTGCTCATGCCGAGTGAATTGCCGCGTCAGTGCCGCCGTCTCCGGCCAGATTGCGGCGACCTCGGCCCGCCAGGCCGCAAGGTCGGCCTCGGTCCAGCGATCGAGATCCTCGACCGGCATGCTCCAGAAGAAGGCATCGAGCGGCGTGGGGTCGTGAGGCAGGTGTCCCACCGGCAGCACGCCGATCATGAAACGCGCGGTTCGGTAACGCTGCTGCAGGGCATCGCGGCCAAAGCCCGTATCCGCGGCCACGCCCCAGACGGCGCCATGCCGATAAGGCCGCCGCTGCAAGGCGCCGAGCCTGTCGCGGAGACTCGAGCGCGCACCGCCGGCATCGACCACCAGATCGAAGGGACCATGGCGCCGTCCGGCTGAGTCCCCCAGCACGGGCCGGTTCTCGATGTTCTCGACGCCGGTGATATCGGCGGCCTGCTCCAGGGCGATGCCGCGCGTTTCGGCTGCCGTCATCAGCAGGTGGAACAGGCTCGCCCTGTGAATGCCGACACCGTGCAGCCCGGGCAGAAGCTCGTCATAACGCCGATCGAAGATCAGCGGGCCCGTCGGACCACAACGTCCGTACAGGCGCTCGATCCGGCTGCCCAGGGTGGCGGCGCCCTCGCGCAGGCCGAGGCGGTCTAGCACCGCCAGGCCCGTCGGCTGCAGCAAAAGCCCAGCGCCCACCGGTTTGGCCTGCTCGAAGCGCTCGAACACCACCACGCGATGGCCTGCATCGGCGAGGCAGGAGGCGACCGCCAGGCCGGCGACCCCCGCGCCGACGATGGCAATGGAAAGTTTGACCATGCCGGTGACGCTACCGTGACCCGCAGGGTCTCGCCACTCGGGTGTCGTACTGGTCCACAGCGCATGTCCGTTTGAAGAAACGATCCCGGCAAAAGAATAGCGGTTGTCAATTGTCGGAACAAACATAAGATGGTGTCAGCGCAGCGGATTCAACCGTCTGCGCCAGGCTCACAAAGAGCCGCATCGGTACTGTACGCCGAAAGCAACATGCCGGAGTGCTTTGCGATTTGGCGGTATCGCCGGGAATCGCAATGACGCGCCGAAACAAAGGGTGAGAGCAAACAGGCGTTCAGAACGCGTTTTGCTCGAGGGAGGAAATGGATGCCTAAGGACAGGACGCCGCATACGCGGCGCGATTTTATTCGTTCTGCCTCGTTTTCCGCCGGCGCTGCCGCAGCCCTGTTGGGGGGATTCGGCCTCGATCCGGCTTTCGCCGCCGAAGCCGCGAAAGTGGCCGGTCGCTCCGAAAAGCCGCTCAAGGCGGCCTTCTCCAATGCCGGACTGCAGGCGACCTGGTGTGCGCAGGGCAAGGAAGCGGCCGAATATTGGGGCAAGCTCTTCAATGTCGAGGTGACCTGGTTCGACGGCCAGCTCGATGCGGTCAAGCAACGCGCCGCCATCGACAACATGGCCTCCCAGAAATGGGATTTCGTCGCCATCCAGGCCTTCGGCATCGGCACCTTGACCCAGCCGGTGCAGAAGATGATCGATGCCGGCATTCCCGTGATCGACATGGATACGTTGATCGCGCCGCTCGACAAGATCAACGTGCACAGCTTCCTGGCGCCCAACAACGAGTTCATGGGCGCGTCGGTCACGCAGGCCCTGTGCAATGCCATCGGCGGCAAGGGCAAGATCATCATGACCCAGGGCGCCCTCGGCCACACTGGCGCGCAGGGCCGGGCCAAGGGCTTCGAGAGCGTGGTGAAGCAGTTCCCCAATATCGAGGTGCTGGACACGCAGCCGGCCGATTGGGACGTCACCAAGGCGGCCCGCCTGTGGGAGACCTACCTGACCAAATATCCGCAGATCGACGCGGCCTTCTTCCACAATGACGACATGGCGCTTGCCGCCTACAACATCATGAAGGCCCGCAACCGTACCGACATCAAGATCGGCGGCGTCGACGCGATGCCGCCCGCCATTTCGGCGGTCGCGGACGGCCGCATGTTCGCCACGGTACGCAATCCGTCCTGCCGTATCCATGGCGGGGCGATCGTGGCCGGCGTCGCGGCCGTGGTCGGCGGCGAAAAGAGCGGCGAAGGCGGCATTCCCAAGCATGTCGTCACCGACGGGCCCGTGGTCACCAAGGATAATGCCGCCGGCATGCTCTGGATGGAAAAGCACTATCTGATCTGAGATCGGTGTGCCGGTCTCTCCAAGCCATCGGCCTGCCGATGGAGGAAGACCGGCAGCTCATCAAGAAATCGTGCCGGTGTGAAGACTGCCCTTTTCAAGGTGTTGAAGTTTGAAGGTCCTGATAGGACGGTGCCACCCCTCATCCGCTTGCCGGCACCTTCTCCCGCAAGAGGAGAAGGTGTCTGCTTTTGCTGGGCGCAGGGCTCGCCTATCGCCTTCTCCCCTTGCGGGACCTGGCACTTCCTCCGGAGGTGCCTTGGGTGGCGCGAAGCGCCGGATAAGGGGGCACGCCGCCCTATCGCAGCTTCCCCCGGTTGGTCCCAGATTCCTTGAAGGGGGTGCCCGAACACCGGCACCCTATTTCGCGTTCCGAGAGGCATGATGGCGGTAGACGACAAGCAATCGACGGCCGATGCGCCTCCGCGCCTGAGGATGACCGACATCTCCAAATCCTTCGGCGGCGTGGCTGCTCTCAAGGGGGTGGATTTCACCTTGCGGGCCGGCGAGATTCACGGCCTGGTCGGCGAGAACGGGGCGGGCAAGTCGACGATGATGAAGATCATCGCCGGCGTGCATACCGAATATCAGGGCAGCCTGGAGATCGATGGCAGGCCGGTGCATTTCCGCTCCGCCCATGATTCCCTCGCCGCCGGCATCTCGATGGTGCATCAGGAACTCAGCATCGTTCCCGATCTCACCGTCGCCGAGAATGTCTATCTCGGCAAGCAGCCGCTCAATGCCCTCGGCCTTGTCGACTGGCCGGCCATGGTGAAGGGCGCGCGCGAGCAATTGCGCAATCTCGGCATCGACGTCGATCCCCGCATGCGCATAGGGGCGTTGCCGATCGGCCTGCAGCAATTGATCGAACTCGCCCGCGTGCTCTTCTCCGGTGCGCGTATCATCATCCTGGACGAGCCGACATCGGCGCTGTCGCCTCCGGAGGTGCAGCGCCTGTTCGAGGTGTTGCGCAAGGTGCGGGCCGATGGCCGCAGCATCGTCTTCATCTCGCATTTCCTCGACGACATCCTCAGCATTTCCGACGCGGTGACGATCTTCCGCAATGGCCGCCATGTGATCTCCCATTCGACCGAGGGCATCGACAAGAACTGGCTGATCGAACACATGATCGGCCGTGGCCATGAGGGACTGGAGGAGAGTTATTCAGGTTCGATCACCTTGCCGGCCAGGCCCGAAGGCACCCCCGTGCTGGCGACGCAGGGCCTCAGCTATGGGCGCGCCTTTGCCGACGTAACGCTGGACGTACGGGCCGGCGAGGTGCTCGGCGTCTACGGCTTCATGGGCTGCGGCCAGCTCGAATTCGCCCGCGCGCTCTTCGGCAAGCTCAGGCCGGCGCAGGGACATATCGAGCTGGAGGGCAGGGCAAGGAGCCTGCGCAATACGGCACAGGCGCGCGAGGCGGGCATCGCCTTCGTGCCGGAGAGCCGGCGCTCGATGCTGTTCCATCATCAGCCGCTCTATCGCAACATTTCGATCAGCATTCTCGAGAGGATTTCGCGCCTGTGGCTGAAGCCGGGCGTGGAGCGCAAGACCGCGCAGCGGCATGTCGAGGCCCTGCATATCCGCCCGCCCCAGGTGAATGCCTTGCTCGGCTCGCTCTCGGGCGGCAATCAGCAGAAGGTCGCACTGGCCAAATGGCTGACCCACATGCCCAAGGTGCTGATCCTGTCGGAGCCGACGCGCGGCATGGATGTCGGCGCCAAGGACGATGTGGTGAAGATCGTGCGCGACCTGCGCGACAAGGGGCTCGCGGTGATCGTGGTTTCGGCGGAGCCCGAGACCGTGCTCTCGCTGGCCGACCGAGTCGTGGTGATGAAGAAGGGACGGATCGTGCGGGAGTTCGCCGGCGAGACGATCTCGAAGGACAAATTGCTGGAAGCGGCCTGAGGCGGCAAACCCGCCGGTCTTCAGCCTGGGAGTTTTGAGGAATGAGCACACCGGTTCAAGATGGCAGCCAGGCGCAGTTCGCGCGCCAAGGCCTGGGCGCGATCTTGCGCAACCAGATGCGCAACATCGCGCCTTTCGCCACCTTGCTGGCGCTGGTGATCTTCTTCGCGGTGGCGAGCCCATCCTTCCTTTCGCTCGACAACCTCGCCAATATCCTGGTGCAGATCTCGGTGACGGGCATCATCGCGGTTGGACTGACTTTCGTGATCCTGTGTGGCGAAATCGATCTGTCGGTCGCCTCGGTTGCCAACGTGACCGGCGTGGCGGTGGCGTTCTTCACGGCGCAGGAATCCTATGTGAACATCGCCAATGCCAATTTCATCATGCCCGGCGGTGTGGCGATCGTCTTGGCCTTGGTGGCGTGTGCGGCGCTTGGACTGGTCAACGCCTTCGGCCTGACGCGGATCGGCATTCCCTCCTTCATCATGACGCTGGCGATGATGCAGATCGCCGACGGCATCTGTGCGCTGCTGCTGCGCGGCCAGATCGCCTATGCGGTGCCGGATCTGGTGTCGACACTGGGCTCGGGCACCATCGGCGGCATGCCCTGGATCGTGATCGTGCTGGCGGTCTTCCTCGGCGTCGGCCACATCGTGCTGACCTATACGCGCTTCGGCCGCTACATCTACATGGTGGGCGGCAACCGCGAGGCCGCGGAATTTTCGGGCATCAACGTCAAGATGATCCTGGCCAGCGTGATGGTGATCGCGGCCTTATGCTCGGGCGTGGCCGGCATGGTGGGCGTCGCCCATTTCGGCAGCGCGCAGCAGAATGAGTTCACCGGCTATCTGCTCGACGCCATTGCCGCGGTCGTGGTCGGCGGCACCAGCCTGTTCGGCGGGCGCGGCGGCATCGGCAACACCATCGTGGGCCTGTGCGTGCTCGGCGTGCTCAACAACGGCCTCGATCACGTCGAGATCGACAGTTTCCTCAAGATCCTGATTCGTGGTGTCATTCTGTTGATCGCACTGATCATCAATGTCTATGCCCAGCGCCTGCGCGATGAGAGTGCTGCAGCGGGATAGAGGATTTCCGAATAGCACAGTAATTCCGCTATGGCTCGCCATCGGCGGGCCATAGCCTATTATATTGTCTCTAGGGCAGATCTGTGGGCAATGCGGATATTCGGGGTTCAAGATCGGGAGAAATAGGATATAGGTAGCGAGGGGACGCTTCAGACACTGTCCCCTGACCGGAGCGTCCCTGAATGATGCGGACGCTGTTCGCATCGTGCGCTGCTCCTCATGCGGCACGGATACGCTCCTCAATCCATCCAACCGAAAAAGCACTGGAGGTACCATGCAGAAGATGTTCTATCCGCTGGTATTCGCCTGCCTCATCGTGACGGGGTGTGTCTCTAACCAACAAGATCCGATGGCGGATCCGCAGGCGACTGGCATGACAGCGCCGCCAACGCCCGGCATGGCGACGCCACAGGCGGCCGGCATGGCGAATCCGGCCTCGACCTATTGTGCGCAGCAGGGCGGCAGGTCCATTCCCGTGCAGACCGCGAGAGGCCAGCGGGCCGATTGCCAGCTGCCGGATGGCCGGCGCGTGGACGAATGGAAGCTCTATCGCAGCGCCAACCGGCAGTCGCAGGCGACGCTGCCCCAATAGGGGCTGTTTCCTGACTTCAGCAAGAAAGAAGCCGGCCTCATCAGGCCGGCTTCCTTTTTGAGGCAAACAAATTGCCGATCAGCGCTTGAGGATACGGTTCACGCCGGAAGTCACGGCCTTGAGTGCCGATTTGGTGGTGTCCTTGTCGATGCCGACACCGAACAAGGTGGAGCCGTCGGCAATGCGCAATTCGACATAGGACACGGCCGCCGCATTGGCACCCGAGCCCATGGCATGCTCGCGATAATTGGCGACATCGAAGTCGAGGCCGCTCTCGGCCCGCATCGCCGCTACGAAGGCATCGATCGGGCCGTTGCCGACACCGGTAATGGTCTTTTCGACGCCCTCGTCGCGAATGCGGGCGGTGATGGTCCGCTCCTCTCCTTCACCGTCGCTGACGATCTGGTGGGAGGTGAAGGTGTAACGGCCATTGTCCAGATATTCGCGGGTGAAGGCATCCCACAGACGGTCGGCGCTGAGCTCGACGCCTTCGCCATCGGCGATCCCCTGCACAGCCTTGGAGAACTCGACCTGCAGGAGGCGCGGCAATTCGATGCCGTGCTCCTTTTCCAGGATATAGGCGATGCCGCCCTTGCCGGATTGCGAGTTGATACGGATCACCGCTTCATAGGAACGGCCGAGATCCTTCGGATCGATCGGCAGATAAGGCACTTCCCACACCGGCGAGGTCGCCGTTTCGATCGCCTTGAAGCCCTTGTTGATCGCATCCTGGTGCGAGCCGGAGAAGGCGGTGAACACCAATTCGCCGGCATAGGGATGGCGCGGATGGATCGGCAGCTGGTTGCAATACTCGGCCACGCGCACCAGGCCATTGACGTCCGAGATGTCGACCTGGGGGTCGACGCCCGACATCATCAGGTTGCCCGCCAGGATGACGAGATCGACATTGCCGGTACGCTCGCCATTGCCGAACAGCGTGCCCTCGACACGGTCGGCGCCGGCCATCAGGCCGAGTTCGGCTGCTGCGACACCGGTGCCGCGGTCATTGTGCGGGTGCAGGGAAATGATGACGCTGTCGCGATTCTTGATATTGCGCGACATCCACTCGATCTGGTCGGCATAGATGTTGGGCGTCGACATCTCGACGGTGAGCGGCAGGTTGAGGATCAGCTTGTTGTCGGGGGTCGGCTGGTAGACGTCCATCACCGCCTCGCAGATCTCCTTGGAGAAATCGAGTTCGGTGCCCATGAAACTCTCGGGCGAATATTGGTGGCGAATATTCGCCTCCATGCCCAGCTCCTTGGTGAGCTGCATGATCAGCTTCGCGCCGTTGACCGCGATATCGCGGATGCCGGCACGGTCCTGACGGAAGACGATGCGGCGCTGCAGCTCGGAGGTCGAGTTGTAGAGATGCACGATGGCGCATTTCACGCCCTTCAGGCTCTCGAAGGTGCGGCGGATCAATTCCTCGCGGGCCTGGGTCAGCACCTGGATGGCGACGCCATCGGGAATGCGCCCCGACTCGATCAGGAAGCGGACGAAATCGAAATCGGTCTGCGAGGCGGAGGGGAAACCGACCTCGATCTCCTTGAAGCCCATGCCGACGAGCGTGTCCCACATGCGCAATTTGCGCTCGTGGCCCATCGGTTCAATCAGCGCCTGGTTGCCGTCGCGCAGGTCCACCGCGCACCAGGTCGGTGCCGTGGTGATGGTGCGCGAGGGCCATCGGCGATCCGGCAGGTCGATCGGCGGCCAGGGTTTGTATTTGGCGGCGATATCAACCTTAGGAGCGGAGAACTGCGAAACCTTGCCTGCATATGTCATTGTGAAACTCTTTAGCCAAAGGAAAGGGGCGGCGAGGCTAGTCGACCGCGGTCAAGTCCCCTGAGCGCCCAGGCTGAAGCCCGGCCGGCCCTCAGGGGCGGCTAAGGAGGAGGCCGGAAAGGAGGGCGAGCGCGAGGGCCGGCGCCGGATGCGCAAGCGTCTCGAATTTGGCGGGCGATATCGCCACGGCTCGATCCCTTTCCTGTGATGGCCCGGAGCCACCAAGTGCAAGGGCTTGTACAGTGCCGCGATGGAGGGGGCAAGGGGAAATGCCGGGGACAGCCGCATATGGGGCTTTCGTGTCGTCCCGAACGCGATGCAGCATGGAATGCTGCGCCGCAGACACGGGACCGCAAGACGATATCGAAGACGCCTTTGCGGTGGAGAGAGGAACGCGGGGACTTGAGAACGATACGGTTGCCTGCGATCACAGGACATTCCTCAATGGACGTGTCCGATGCGCTTCCTGATCTGTTTCGCTCTTCTGGCGGTTTCGTCTTCGTCGGCCTTTGCCGCTTCCTGCTCCGAGCGCATTGCCTTCGTACAACGCGTGATCGACGGCGACGTCAAGACCGGTTTTGCCGACAAGAAGGTTCACGATGCGATGAGCAAGGATCTGGCCGATGCGGGCCAGGCCTGCCGGGCCGGCGATGACGCTAAGGCACAGGCGTTGATTTCCTCGACGCAGCGCCGCCACGGCTATCCGGTTCGCTGAGACCGGTTCCAGGTATCGAGCCGGTGCGCGAGATAGGCGCATTGGAAGGCCGGCATGCGATCGGCACGGATGTCGGCGGGCGATGCCACGACATGCATGCGTTCGAGTTCCGGCTTCTTGTCTTCGGCCAGGAAACGCTCGATTCCACCCTTGAGCTCGGCCGACGGCAGGGGCGATCGCACCGATTTCATCAAGGCAATGCGCGGGCCGTGGAAAACCGCGGTCCAGCCCGAAGCGATTTCGACGTCGGCGATCGAGACGCCGGTCTCCTCTTCGAGCTCGCGGGTCACGCTGCCGGCGAGATTGACGATGTCGCCATCGAGGTCGGAAGGGTCCGGCGTGCCGGCGGCGAAATAGATCGCGCCGGCATTGGAGGTATGCTCAGCCATCTCGCCGAGCAGGAAGGCGCCGTCCGCAGCCTCGAGCGCGGCCATGGCGAAACAATTCCAGCGGGGCTCACCCGGCGCTCCGAAATCCCGCCAAGCCAGGAAGCTGGCGTAATCCGTCATCAGATAGGCGCCATGAAACCGGCGCTCCACGATCTGCCAGCGGTGCAGCAGCAGGATCTTGCCGTTGAAGCTCGCCGGCTTGGCCTCGATCACCTTTTGCCAATGCGCTCTTATCGCGTCGGCATTCTCTTCGGCGAACCGCCAGGGCTGATGCTCGAGGCGGCAGTCGATGGCATCGAGCTCGACGATCTCCGGCTCAGACATGCAGGCTTCCTTCGCTGACGATCACGGCAGAGCCGCCGATCGAGGCGCTGGCCAGACGCGTGCCCTTGATGGTCATGCTCAGGTCGATCAGGGAAGGGCGGCCCATTTCGAAGCCCTGCTCGATGCGGAAATGGCGTATGCCATCGGCGAGGTCGTCGAAACGGGCGATCACGCCGGAGAGCCCGGCCACGGCCGAGCCGGTGGCGGGATCCTCGGGGATGCCGTCGCCGGGCGAGAACATGCGCGCATGGAAGCTCGATCCGGGCTCAGCGGTCTGGCGGGTATAGGCATAGGCCGCGCCGAGGCCCTCCTGGCCGAAAGCCTTGGGCCACAGGCTGGTGTTGATGCGGATGTTTCCGATCGCTTCCAGCGATCGCACGGGCACGAATGTGTAGGGAAAGCCTGTGCCGAACACGGTGGGATGGTGGTTCTCGAAACCGATCTGATGTTCACTCAGGCCGAGTGCTTCGGCGATCAGGTTCGTGGCCGCTGGTCCGCCGCGCTCGGTCGGCAGGGCCGGGATGTCGAACCGGGCATAGGCGCTGCCGTCCTTGAGCGAGACCGCGCAGGGCACGATGCCGATCTGCTCCTCCAGCCCGAAGAGATAGTCTCCCGGCTTGCTGTCATGGTCGAGCAGCGCCAGGAGTACGGCCGTGCCGACGGTGGGATGGCCGGCAAAGGGCATTTCGAGGCCCGGCGTGAAGATACGGATGCGGGCCCGGTGGCGGCCGTCGTCCGGCGGCAGGACGAAGACGGTCTCCGACAGGTTGAATTCGCGCGCGATCTTCTGCATGGCCGGGGCGTCGAGCCCCTCGCAATCGAGCACCACCGCCAGAGGGTTGCCGGCCAGCGCGCGGTCGGCGAAGACATCGAGCGTATAGAAACGACGGGGCATCGGAAGGCTCCTCGCAAGGCAAAGGGACAAAGGACCGTATCTGCAGGGCGGGGTTCTGCGAGCGGACGATCCGGGAAAAACTATACCGCGACGACCTCGAAGCGGCGGCTCGGCGTCACGAATTCATCCTGGGCTGCCACGGTGAGGATTTCCCGTGAGCCGGCCTCGGCGGTGCGCTTGAGCAGGCCGTAGATCGAGGCGCTGGCCAAATCCAAAGCCTCCGCCGCCGAGCCCGAGCGCTTCCAATGCAGATTGAAGAGAGCGGCGATCGCATCGCCCGCTCCGTTGATGTCGAGCCCGAGGCGAGGCGTGCGCACCCGGAAAAAGCCGCTGCCGTCCGAAGCCAGCAGGTCGATGGCGTCATCCGGCGTATCGTCGGTGTCGAGGGAGGTCACCAGCACCACTTTGGGGCCGGCGGCATGCAGGGCCGTCACGGCCGCCTTGGCATCGGCGAGCCTGCGGACCTCCCGACCGGCCAGATATTCGAGCTCGAACCGATTGGGGGTGATGACGTCGGCGGCCGGGACGGCCTGGTCGCGCATGAATTCGGGAATGCCCGGCCTTACGAAGACACCACGGCCGATATCGCCGATCACCGGATCGCAGCAATAGGTCGCCGCCGGATTGGCGCTACGCACCTTGTCGACAGCGGCAAGAATGGCATTGCCGATGTCGGAAGAGCCCATATAGCCGGAGATCACGCCGTCGCAGCGGGGCAGAACGCCGCGCTCGGCCAAGCCCTCGACCAGTTCGTCAACCATGGTGCCGTCATAGACGCGGCCTTTCCAGGCGCCATAGCCGGTGTGATTGGAAAACTGCACGGTATGGATGGCCCAGACCTCGCAGCCGAGGCGCTGCATCGGGAAAACCGCCGAAGCATTGCCGACATGGCCATAGGCGACCCAGGACTGAATGGACAGGATGTTCATGGCGACTCGGGCAATCACACTGAGGGAGCAGCACAACAAACGAAATTCGAGCCGGGCGCAACGGTCCGTCGATATCGTCAGTCATGATCATTTTTGATTGTTTCGATCAAGCGCAGCTATGCAAAGCCGAGGGATCCCGCCTTTCCGCCATGACAGGGAAGGGGGCTTCCCCGGGAGCCGCGGCATTCCCATATCGGTGATCAATATTGTTCCTTCTTATCTTGGGCCGATACCATGTTGCTCGACGATACACCGTCCATGATTTTGGATGAAGATACGCATCCCCAACAGACCTCATCCCTTTCCACCCCCGCAGACGGGTTGTTGCTTGACGCCTATTCGAACACCGTCATCGATGTCGCCGAGCGCGTGGGTCCCGCCGTCGTGAAGCTCGACATCCGCAAGGGTGGCAAGCCCGCGGGTTCGGGCTCCGGCGTCATCCTCTCGCCGGACGGCCTTGTGCTCACCAACAGCCATGTGGCGCAGGGCACCGCCCGGGTTTCGGTGCAGACGCAGGATGGCCGCCGCTTCGATGCGCGCCTGATCGGCGATGATCCCGATACCGATTTGGCGCTCGTTCACATCGAGCAGCCGGTCAGCCTGCCCTCGGCGCGGCTCGGCAATTCCAGCCTGCTGAAGCGCGGGCAGGTGGCGATCGCCATCGGCAATCCTCTCGGCTTCGAGGCCACGGTGACGACAGGTGTGATCTCCGCACTCGGGCGCTCGCTGCGCGCCAAGAGCGGGCGGCTGATCGACGATGTGATCCAGACCGATGCGGCGCTCAACCCGGGCAATTCAGGCGGCCCCCTGGTCTCCACGCTCGGCGAGGTCGTCGGCATCAACACGGCAGTGATCATGGGAGCGCAGGGGATCTGCTTTGCGGTTGCGTCCAACACGGCAAGTTTCGTGATGGGCCAGCTCATTCGACACGGCCGCGTGCGGCGTGCTTCCATCGGCATTGCGGCCCAGCAGGCAGTGATTGCCCGCCGCGTGCAGATGGCAGCCGGCATCGATCAGGGCGTAGGCGTGATGATTGCCACTGCAGAAACCGGCGGCCCGGCGGATAGCGCCGGCCTGTTGATGGGCGACATCATCATCGCTCTCGACGGACGCCGTGTCGTCGCGGTGGACGATCTTATCCGGCTGCTCGACGAGGATCGCATCGGCAGGCCGACGCGCTTCGACGTGCTGCGCAATGGCAAGCCCCGCTCCCTCGACGTGACGCCGCGGGAGCGGCGGGGTTCGTGAGGGCGGAGCCGTCTGCGCTGATCCGGATCAGCGTCCTGAGACCTGCCTGACGACCTTGCGCACGCCCCGCAATGTCGGCGTGACCACCTGCATGACGGCAGCCTTGGCTCGGTCGGCGCTCGGATTTGGGCCCGGGCGCTGCGGCTGCATGCCGATGGCGCGCAGATAGCGATTGGCGGCGCGGACACGCCCGCGCCCGCGGCTGGCATCGGTCTCGAAGGAGAAGGCGTAGGAGATGCTGCGCACCTGGCCGGTCCGCACCCAATGGGGCGCATCCTGCGGCTGATGGAAGCCGCGGCCCGGCTCCAGGTCGAAGACATGCTCCTGCCGGGGATCGCAGCCTTCGAGGTCGAGCTGGCCGATATTCACCGTGCCTCTGACATAGAAGCGCTCGAGATCACTCTCCTCCACCACGTCGGGCGGGAAGACGTGGTAGTATTTCGGACCCTCGATCTGGAAGAAATGCGTGATTTCCGGGTCGAAGTGGAACGGGGTGGTGGATGCGGCCGAGGAAATGAAGATGGCGGATTCGAGCCGGGCGATCTTTTCCTCGCCCGGGCCTCCCCGCAGCGCGGTGAACTTGCGAAAGAGGGTGTCGAGCAGGTCCCGGAAGCCTGAATCGTGGTTCTCCAGGCGCTTCAGCAGGACACGGGCAGGGGTATCGCCCAGCCGCGCCAGAACCTCGTGCGGCCTGGCCCTGTTCTGCTCGACGTCGTAGAATTTCGTGCCCGGCGTCGGTGCCGATCCTGCGATGAAATAATCCTGAGGGCTGTCGGCGTAACGCTCGGCCAGCGCCGCCAGCGCCTCGGGCTGGAACATCGGTAGGCGATGGAGAGCATGTTCGAAGGCGAAGGGCACGCGATCATAGGCGGCGCGATAGTCATCTGCATCGATGGTGACGAGTTCGTCGACGGAAAAGCTCATGGCCAGGACCGTTCATGAAAAGAAGACATGCTCTAATTTTGAAAGTATCTTGCTTGCTGCAGCAGGCGGTTACAAGCTGGGAAAAATGTGAAGTGCCGCAGCCTTAGTGGATAGGTGAGGATATACTGAAGGTACTCCCAATTGTATGGATAACCCTATCCGAACGTAAGATAACCCTTATTTGGTCGGTTGGCGGGCTCACTTGCAGGCGTGCTGCCTACTACTTTTGACGATGGAGGCAGGAATGATCTCACAAAGGTGAGGCTTGCCGCTGGCAAGGTGGTGGATGTGCCTCCCGGGCGCCGCGACATCGTCGCTTGGCACATGCCGATTCTTCCCAGTCGAGCCAGGGGATCGAAGGAATCCGCGGGATCCCGACGTTTGCTCAGGCCTGCCGCCGCAGATAAAAGCCTTCGAAATAGGTCAGCGTTCGCTCGGGATGGAACGGTATTTCGGCCAGGAGTTCGGGCACCAGCCAACGATCCTGCAGGTGATAGCCGCGCGCCTCGAAATAGGCCAGGAACTTGGCGCGGTTGAACAGCCGGCACGGGATGACGGACGATACGTGGTTCTGGGCTGTCCAGGCGTCGGGGGCGTCGGAGATGGGGATCTTGTTGATCAGGATATGATCGGGCAAGGCCGGGACCGTGTCGAGAATGCCCGGGCCGTGCTCGCCGAAGGGATCCGGCAGATATTGGATCATGCCGAGCATGAGCATGATGTCGGGAGCCGGCGCCTCCGCCAGCTTGGACCCGAAGCTGATCATGGAGGATCCCAGCGTTGCATGGCGCTGCCGCCCACGCTCGACCATGTCGGGCATGTCGACGACGTGCCAGCGCAGCGGTGGCTTCAGGAGGCCATAGCGCTCGCACAGTTCATAGAAGATGCCTCCGGCGCCGCCGAAATCGACGACAGTGCTGCCCGGCTGCAGAAGTTTCGACAGCCACAGCATGACGGCATACTGCGAGGTTTGGAACAGGTCGGGAGCTTCCACGTCAGCGTCGCGAACCAGCAGCTCGGCGAGCGTATCGTCATGCCAGCCGACCTTTCCGATACTCGCCGAAAAGCGCTCGGCTTCGGCGTAGCTGGCAAAAAGCCCGTAGAAAAGATCCATCCTTCCGGCCCAGACATGGCGGATATAGAGGCTCTTCACGAAAGGGAGTTTCCCCAGCCAAGCGCCAATGGCGCTGTGCATCATCAGGGCCTTGAAGAGCTGTTTCATGAAAGTCCTGGGGAAGTCGTGGGCGGTGTGGAGGATTAAGCGGGCGAAGCGGAGCAGCGGGGGCGGCGTCTTCAGGAACGAAGCTCACCTTCATACTGTAGTGACGTCCGATTGGCTTCATTTCAACGCGGACATGAAGATTAATTGCGCGCAATGAACGTGGTTCGCTGCCGGTCACGGGCAGCCCGATGTCGCCCAGGCCCAGCGGAACGTGGTGCGGTAGCCGGATCATCCGCGCGCAAAGAGAAACGCGCCGGCGTGGCCGGCGCGCGTCAATTCTTCCTGGCCCTTGCTATGGCCAGATGGTGAGGGTTCCGAGGATCGATCAGAATTTGTAGGAAATACCCGCGCGGATGGTGTGGGTCTTCAAGTCGATCCGATCGTTGTAGTTTCCGGCTGCCGTTGTCGAGTAGTTGAAGTAATCCTTCTTGCCGTAATCGGCATAACGATATTCGACGCGCGCGATCAGGTTGTCGGTAACGGCATATTCAAGGCCGGCACCAATGGTCCAGCCCACATGAGTGCTGGAATAATGAAGCGGGCCGTCGATATTCCAGATGGGCGCGAAATCATATTTCCCAAAGGCAACGCCGCCCGTGATGTAGGGCAGGAAGCGATCGATGGCATAGCCGACCCGCAGACGGACCGAGCCATCCCATTTCAGCTCCGCTCGCTGCTTATAGGTCGTGATCGGGTCTGGGTCCCCGTGAGAGAAGTTGAGGTTGCCTCGGGCCCTCGCGCTTCCCTTCAAGGAATCATAATTGATGTCGCCTTCGAGACCGAGCACCAAATTGTTCTGGAACTGATAATTGTAGCCCGCATAGACGCCGGCGGTGAACCCATTGGCGGTCAACTTGCCCCTGTAGTCCCATTCGCCGCTGGCAATCCAATAGTCCGAATAGTCCGACTTACCCCAAGTATAGCCGGCCTGAACGCCGCCGTAGAAGCCGGTCCAGGAATAGGGGGCGGCGACCGGAGCGATTGGCTCGACGGGCTGCGGAGCGAGATCGGCGGCGTAGGCGGCCGTTGAGGAAAGCAGGATTGCCAGAGCTGCGGCGGAAATTTTCATGGCTACATGTCCTAACAACATTTTTCATATAGTGACGCTTCTCGGACGTTGAGTCTGTAACAAGAAAGCCACATCTGGTTCATTTTTATAGATGCCTTGGAGATGGCGGTATATAATTGCCATTCCGCCGCTGTTGCAATTGAAAATTTGGAGAGCATGTCCTAGCTTTAGGTTAAATGAAGCTCATTATTTGGAAATATTAACCTTCTCCTGGTTCCAAATGACCTACAAAGATGTAGGTCTTGCTGTGGATGGGAGAGGGTTTTTGAGTCCAGGCGGACGATGAATTTACTCCTAAAGTATTATATCCATGTCTTTTTGTACGTCCTTTCCGAATGACGAAAGGCCCGCGAGCTTTGCGCTCGCAGGCCTTTGAAGAACGGATGGTCTGTTGGCCCGTATCGGTCGGGTGAACCTCAGGTCTGGACGAGCCAGGCATGGTCGGGGTCGTTGTGGAATTTCCACACGCGTTTGGGCCCCGCCATGACGTTGAGATAATAGAGGTCATAGCCATGCGCGGCGCCGACCGGATGATAACCCTTGGGCACGAGGACGACGTCGCGATCGGAGAAAGCGATCACCTCGTCGAGCGATCGATCATCCGTATAGACGCGCTGGACGCCGTAGCCCTGGGCGGGCTTGAAACGGTGATAATAGGTTTCCTCCAGCAGGCTCTCGGCAGGCAGGTTGTCCTGGTCGTGCTTGTGGGGCGGATAGCTCGACCAATTGCCGGACGGGGTGATCACCTCCACCACCAGCAGGCTCTCGGCTGGTTCCCATTCGGGCAGAATGTTGCGGACATAACGCGTGTTCGAGCCCTTGCCGCGGGTTTCCTGGCCGACCTTGTCCGGACCGATCACGCGGGCAGGCAGGGCGCCGGTGCCCGGCGCCGCGCACACGGCCAGTTCGACCGGCGTTTCGGCCCTGACTTCGTAGCTCGAGCCGGCGGGAACATAGACCGACCAGGGCGCGCCTTCGAAAGGATCGTTGCGTTCGCCCAATAGGCCGAAATCCTGGCTGCCGGCCTTGACCGAGGCCTTGCCGGCCACCAGCACGAGGCAGACTTCGCTGGCGCCGGTCGCCGCGTTCAGGCTTTCACCGGCCGCCAGATCATGCACTTCGAAACCGACATAGGTCCAGCCGGCCGATTGCGGCGTCACCTGATGAATAAGGGAGCCGGAGTTGCCGGGCTTGAGCAGAAGTTTCGACATGAGGGCTCCTCTTGTTCCCAGTTGCGGATGTCGCCGCAAGCCGGCATGGGAATTTCGAGAATGCCGATCTGGCGATCGACACTCCGAATGCGCGTTATAGCGTTTTGCGATCTGACGGAGTCACCTAGAGCGTTTTCCAGAAAAGTTGATAGACTTTTCGATTAAGAAAACGCGTCAAAACAAGGAATTAGAGAGCAAAGTCCGATTCGGAGAAATCGCACTTTGCTTTAGAATCGCAAAGACGCGTCAGAACAACGAGTTAGAGCAAATAAGCGTTCATACTTGAACGCGCTTTGCTCTAGGTGGTCAGGCTGCTTTCAATCCCGTTTCGCTCAGCACCTTGCGCAGATGGGCGTAGCCGGCCTTGGCATAGGTCAGCGGATTGGCCTTCTCGGGGTCCTGTTCGGCCTCGACGATGACCCACCCGGAATAGCCCTGCAGTTCGCGGAACACGCTGGCGAAGTCGATCATGCCGTCCCCGGGAACCGTATAGACCCCGGCCAGCACGCTATCGAGGAAGCTCCAATCTTCGGCATCGGCGCGGGCCCTGACATCGGCCCGCACGTCCTTGGTGTGGACATGGCTGATGCGGCTGCGATAGCGGCGGGCAAGATCGGCCGGATCCGAACCGCCCCAGGTGGCATGGCCGGTGTCGAGCAGGAGATGTACGGCAGGGCCGGTCGCCGCCATGAAGGCATCGATGTCGGCCTGCGACTGGACGATGGTGCCCATGTGATGGTGATAGTCGAGTTGCAGCCCCTCGGCCTTGATCATCTCGGCATAGGCGGTGATGCGGCGGCCATACTCGGCCCAATCAGCCGAGGCCATGAGGGGACGCTGCGACAGCGGCTTGGCCTTGTTGCCGTGGATGGCGTTGGAGGTCTCGGCCACGATGAAGACACTGGTGCCCATCGCTTTGAGCAACTCGATATGAGCGCGGGCCGCCGCGAACTCGGCATGTTCGTCCCGGGTCAGCAATTCGATCGAGTGCCAGCCGCCGACGCAGGCGAGGCCGAAGGGGGCAAGCGCAGCCTTGAGCGTATTCGCCTCGCGGGGGAACTTGTTGCCGAGTTCCATGCCCTCGAAGCCGACTTCCTTGGCCTCAGCCAGACAAGTTTCCAGCGGTGTATCGCCACCGATCTCCGGCATGTCGTCATTCGACCAGCCGATGGGGTTGGCGCCGATGCGGATAGGCATGGAAAAACTCCAGAAATATGGGGTCCGGGGGGCGGGTCTTCAGACCCGGTATTTTGGCTGAACGGGAGTGTGGCAACAGAAGGCGGGTTCGAAGACCCGCCCCTCCGATCGAGGCTCAGTCGCCCACGCGCTGCAGCGTCTTCTTCTGCACATAGGCGGCATGAGCAGCCTCGACCTCGCGGCGCTGGGAAACCTCGGGGACCGCGACGTCCCACCAGGCCCCGCCTGCATCGGTGGATTCGAGGGGATCGGTGTCGATCACCACCACGGAGGTCCGGCTATGGCCGCGTGCGGCGGTGACGGCAGCCTCCAACTCGGCCAGGCTCTTCACCTTGACGGCGTGCGCACCAAGGCTGGCGGCATGCGCCGCGAAATCGATGTCAGGCAGCACGTCGTGGCGCGTGTCCCGCAGGAGGTTGTTGAAGCTCTCCCCGCCCGTCGCGCGCTGCAGGCGGTTGATGCAGCCATAACCCCTGTTGTCGAGCACCACGATGGTCAGCTTGGCGCCGGCCATGATTGAGGTGGCGATCTCCGAATTGGCCATCAGATAGGAGCCGTCGCCGACCATCACGATCACCTCGCGGTCGGGCTCGGCCATCTTCACGCCCAGCCCGCCGGCGATCTCGTAGCCCATGCAGGAATAGCCATATTCCATATGATAGCCACCCGGCGCGCCCGCCTGCCAGAGCTTGTGGAGCTCGCCCGGCAGGCCGCCGGCCGCGCAGACCACGATATCGCTGGGCTTGCCGGCACGCTGCACGGCACCGATCACCTGGGCGTCGGAGGGCAGCTCGGCATTGCTGGCGTCTGTGTAGCGGGCGGCCGTCTTCAGCCAGTCTTGGCGGCCGGACACCGCCTTTTGCGTCCATTCCGCCGGCGCTTTCCAGTCGCCGAGCGCGCTCGACAGCAATTCGAGGCCGACCCTGGCGTCGCAGACCAGCGGCAGGGCGCGGTGCTTGGCCGCGTCGAAGGGCTGCGTGTTGAGGCCGACGATACGGTGTGTATCGGCCTTGAACAAGGCCCAGGAACCGGTGGTGAAATCCTGGAGGCGCGTGCCTACGGCCAGCACGAGGTCCGCCTCTTCCGCCATGTTATTGGCGGCAGCGGTACCGGTGACACCGATGGCGCCCATGCCGAGAGGATTGTCTACCGCGATGGCGCTCTTGCCGGCCTGGGTCTCGCCGACCGGAATGCCGTGCTTGCCGGCGAAGGCAGCGAGGGCATCTTCGGCCTGCGAATAGAGCGTGCCGCCGCCGGTGACGATGACGGGCTTGCGGGCGGCCTTGAGGGCGGCGACGGCGGCGGCGAGTTCGTCCTCGTCGGGCCGGGGCCGCCGGCTGGTCCAGAGCCGCTCCTCGAAGAAGGAGGCGGGGTAGTCATAGGCCTCGGCCTGCACGTCCTGGCACAGCGCAAGCGTTACCGGTCCGCAATCTGCCGGGTCGGTCAGCACGGTCATCGCCCGCGCCAGGGCCGGGATGATCTGCTCGGGACGGGTGATGCGGTCGAAATAGCGCGAGACGGGCCGGAAAGCGTCGTTGGGGGTCACGGTACCGTCGCCGAAATCCTCCAACTGCTGGAGGACGGGATCAGGCCGGCGATTGGCGAAGACGTCGCCCGGCAGCAACAGGAGCGGCAGGCGATTGACATGAGCGACGGCGGCGGCCGTAACCAGATTGGTGGCACCGGGCCCGATGGAGGTGGTGCAGGCCATCATGCGGCGGCGGCGCATGGCCTTGGCATAGGCGGTGGCGGCATGGGCCATCGACTGTTCGTTATGGGCGCGGTAGGTCGGCAGCGTCCCACGTGCCTGGTAGAGGGCTTCGCCCATGCCGGCGACATTGCCATGGCCGAAAATGGCGAAGACACCGGCGAAAATCGGCACCGTCTCGCCATCGACGATCGTCTTCTGGGCGGTAAGGAAGCGGACCAGGGCCTGGGCCATTGTGAGACGGATGGTAGCCACGAAATCTCTCCCTGAGCGTATTGGACTCAACTGTCAAAATGGTTGAGCTGCCTGCTCCGAATGTCTTCTATCGAGAAGCGGAGGCCCTTTTTGGACCTCGCCTGGAATGCCGGACCATAGCCTGCGCGAAGCTGCTTCGCGAGACCTATTGGGCCGCCGCGGCCTGTCCCGAGGCGCTCTGCCAAGCCTGAGCCAGCCGGGCAAAGCGCGTTGCCATGGCATCGACGGCATCGTCGTCGCTCAGAGCTCCGCGCAGCCAGGCCCGGGCCGGTTCGTTGAAGATGGTGCGTCCGACGGCGAAGCCCTTCACCATCGGCTCACTTGCCGCCACGGCGAAGGCGGCTTCGAGATCTTCCTCCGGCGCCTCGAGGCCGAGCAGCACGATGCCACGGCAGAGCGGATCGTTGCGCTCGATCACCTCGGCGACGGCGCGCCAGGCCGCTGCGGTCTTCAACGGTTCCAGCTTCCACCAGTCGGGCTTGATGCCGAGATCGTAGAGGCGCTGCACCACGCTCGACACCGTGTCGTCTTCGAGCGGGCCATGCTTGCCGGCGATGATCTCGATCAGCAATTCGCGCCCAACCGTGCGTGCGGCCGCGTGCAGGCGCAGCAATTGGCGCTCCTGCTGCTCCCTGAGGGCAGGAGGGTCGCTCGGGTGATAGAAGCACAGGCATTTGATCGTGTGTCCGACCGGCCATTCGATTAGACTGGTGCCGACATCGGGACCACCCTCGAATTCGAGGGGGCGGGAACCAGGAAGCTCGACCGGCCGACCGATCCAGAAGGGATGATCGGCCGCACGGAACAGGGCTTCGCGGCCATAGATGCCGTCGATCAGCATGCCGAAGCCAGGGCGCCCGGCTGCGATCCTGGCGGCCGCCTTGACCGCCAGGGCCTTGAAGGCGGAGATGCGCTCCCGGGGGACGCCGATTTCATCCGCCATCGCTTCCATCTGGGCGCGGTGGTCGACGGCGAGCGCCATCAGCCCCTCGGCGGCGGGGCGGCGGGTGGTCGCCCAATGGATGTGGTTGATGGCCACGTCCTTGCGCAGGGCGCGTTCCTTGCTGCCATGTTCGAGGAAATAGCTCAATTCGGTAAAGGTCGGGATTTCCGGCGAGCAGAGCAGGCGGGAGACCGCGAAAGCGCCGCTGGCGTTGGCGTAAGCGCAGGCCGTCTCGAGCGGCTCATTGCGCAGCCAGCCACGCAGAAAACCCGACAGGAAGGCGTCGCCCGCGCCGAGGACGTTATAGACCTCGACCGGGAAGCCCGGCCCGCGAATGCCGTCGTCGAGGCTGGCTGGAATGGCATCGGGAAAGACGACGCAGCCCATGGGTCCGCGCTTGCAGACGATGGTGGCGTCGGAGACGGCCCGGATGCGCCGCAGCGTCTCGAGCGTATCTTCAGAACCCCCGGCGATGGCGAGTTCCTCCTCCGTGCCGACGATCAGGTCGCAATCGGGCAGGATGGTCTGCAGATGCGCGGTAACGTGGTCGGCCTTGATGTAGCGCTCCTCGCCCGCCCCGTGCCCGGCGAGGCCCCAGAGATTGGGCCGGTAGTCGACGTCGAAAACCACCTTGCGGCCGTGCTTCTTGGCCAGGCGCATCGCCTTGCGTTGGGCCGCATCGGTGTTGGGCTTGGAAAAATGCGTACCGGTGACGACGATGGCAGCCGCCGAGGCGATTAGGGCCTCGTCTATGTCGCTTTCGTCGAGGGCCATGTCGGCGCAATTGTCGCGATAGAAGATGAGCGGGAATTGCTTCTCGTCGCGCACTCCGAGAATGACCAGGGCGGTGAGGCGGGCGGGATCGGTGTGGATGCCGTCGGTGGCGACACCCTCGCGCTGCATCTGTTCGCGGATGAACCGGCCCATGGCTTCGTCGCCGACCCGAGTGATCAGGCCCGATTTCAGGCCGAGGCGGGCAGTGCCGATCGCGATATTGGCGGGGCAGCCACCCACGGCCTTGGTGAAGGAGGACATGTCCTCCAGCCTGCCGCCGACCTGCTGGCCATAAAGATCCACCGAAGCGCGGCCGATCGTGATGACATCGAGTGCGGGCGTGCTCATCCTTGACCTCCAGACAGGCGTACCGGCCTTTTCCTCGATCCTGGCCACACTGCTGCAGCTTCGTTGGACAGGAATGGCCGGCGCATAACGCTTCCTCTTGGCGACGACATGCGAAGCCGCCGCCTTGTTTTTGTCGCCGTTTTCCGCGGGCCTCGCGGCGGCTGCCGCGCCCTTCGGCCAGCACTCCAAAAATGAAACATATATTCTATTGTGTTGTCAATATAGAATAAAAATGCCATATTTTGAAGCGAAGCAAGCGTTGCCGTCGCTTCTGCGCCAAGATTGCGATTCTACGGCGTGGCGCGATTGCCGCTCAATGTCTTACAGCAAAGAGGCCCGGACTCGGGTCAAATCGAAGAAAGATTGGGGAGAGAAATGGTTCGTCTCGCAGTTCTCGGCGCCGGCCGCATCGGCAAGATCCATGGCCGCAACGCTGCGTCGCATCCGCAAGCCAGGTTGATCTCGGTTTCCGATCCGCACCAACCCTCCGCCGAGGCGCTTGCAGCCGAGACCGGTGCGCGCGTCAGCACCATCGATGAGGCCGTCGCAGCCTCCGACGTCGACGCCGTGCTGATCTGCACCCCGACGACCACTCATGCCGACCTGATCGAACGGGCGGTGCAGGCGGGCAAGGCGGTGTTCTGTGAGAAACCGGTCGATCTATCATCCGACAGGATCCGCCGCTGCCTCGCCGAGGTCGGCAAGGCCGGCAAGCCGCTGATGATCGGTTTCAATCGCCGCTTCGATCCCAATTTCGCCACGCTCAAGCAGCGCATTCTGGACGGATCGGTGGGAGAGGTGGAACTGGTCACCATCATTTCGCGTGACCCCGCGCCGCCGCCTGTTTCCTATATCGAGAGCTCGGGTGGTCTCTTCCGCGACATGATGATCCATGATCTCGATCTGGCCCGTTTCCTGCTGGCCGAGGAGCCGGTCGAGGTGCATGCCGTCGCCTCCGCACTCGTCGATCCGGCGATCGGCAAGGCCGGAGACGTCGATACCGCCGCAGTCCTGCTGAAGACGGCGTCCGGCAAGATCGCCCAGATTTCCAACTCGCGCCGTGCCACCTATGGCTACGACCAGCGCATCGAGGTGCACGGCTCCAAAGGGCTGATTCGTGCCCACAATGTGCCGAAGACCACGGTGGAGGTGGCGACGGGTGCCGGTTTCCTGGCAGATCCCGTGCAGGACTTCTTCCTGGAGCGCTATGCCGAGGCCTATCGCCTGGAGATGACCGCCTTTCTCGACGCCATCCTGGCAGGCAAGGCGCCCAATCCCTCGGGCGAGGACGGCCTGAAGGCGCAGATCCTGGCGGACGCCGCGACGGAGGCGGCCCAAACAGGCAACACCATCAAGCTGTAGGATAGACGCGGGAGATACGGAATGTCGATCTGCAGATCGACATCTTCCTATCGCCAAACACGACGTTTCCAAGAGTGTCGGTCTGCGATCGACATTCTACGGTTTGGCCGCAGCCCGTACTCCCCTAGGTCTGCGCCTCAGTCGCGTCCCTTGTGTTCGGCCGTACCGACGGCAAGTGTCATGGCCAGGGCGAATGTCGCCGCCAGCGAACGGAAGGCACCATGATCGGCCTCTTCCACGTCCAGGCGAATGCGGGCGAGGCGGGCGAGAGGGCTCGCCGGGCTGTCGGTAATGGCCAGGATGGCATTGCCGCGCTGATGCGCGATCGTCGCCAGTTCGATGGTGTCGGGCGAGTAGGGGGTGTAGGAGATCGCCAGCACCACATCCCTGGGCCCCGCCAGCGAAATCTGTTCCTTGCCGAGTTGGCCGACATGATCGACCAGCGCACAGCGCTGGCCGAGATTGCCGAAGGCGTAGGCGAGGTAGGCGGCGACCGAGAAAAGCCGTCGGGCCGCGACCAGATGGATGATGTCGGCACCAGCGAGCAATTCGATCGCCTCGTCGATCTTTCCGGGATCGGCGGATGCGCGCAGCCGCTCGATCGAAAGCGTGGCTGCGTCGGCAAAGCCGTTGAGCAACGGCGCCGACAGCGAGCCCTCGTTCGGCTCCGTCCGCAGCAGCGCCACTCTCTGGCGGTAGTCGGGAAAGCGTTGCTTCAGGCGGGCGAGAAAGACCTGCTGCAGGTCGGAAAAGCCGGAATAACCGAGGGTCTTGGCGAAGCGAACCAGGGTGGAGGCCTGCACGCCGGCATTTTCGGCCACCGCGGCAGCGGTGCCGAGCGCAATCTCGTCGGGATGGTCGTTGGCGAAATGAGCCACCTGCCGCAGGCGTTTGGGCAATTGGTCCATCCGATCGGCGAGGCGCGCGGAAAAATCGGCAAAATCGCGCGTCTCATCCTCAGCCATGATCATGTCCCGTTCCAGAAGCGGGGCAGTGTGATCGCTGCCCTCCCTATCATTGACACCACCGCCGGTCCTGTCACGCGGCCGCGATGCCGGATCGTGCCGCAAAGGCTCGCCCCGCGGAAGGTTAGTGCAACTGGAAAGGCAGCGAAACCCGTTTGGCAATCGGGGATGTGGATCGGCTCAGCACCGGCGCGTGAGCGGATCAACACCGTCGGTTGTCGGCTTCTCCTCGTCCCGGTCGCGGGTAGCCTCGGAGGAGGGCGGCGGCAGGCGCCGGGCCGGGTCGTCGATGATGCGGGCAATCAAAGCCGCGATGATGCCAGTAAACAGCATGGCAGTTGTCCCCTTGGCTGCGACGGCGAACCGCGGAGCCAGCATGGATACCTTTCTTTCTCCGGGAGGCCGCACGGGCGCTCACGGATGAGTCGAATCGATCTACGCCGATTTTGATGCGCTGCAGCATACAGCAAATCTGTGCTGCGTCGCACAATGAAATGGAATGACGGCCATACCATGGCGGCATGGCGAACGAAAATGAAGGGAGAGCGATGATGAACACATCGGCCAAATCGGACGGCGGGGGGCTCGGAGTCGGCCTGATCGGCACGGGCTACATGGGCAAATGTCATGCATTGGCGTGGAATGCGGTCGCCTCGACGTTCGGGGATGTTGCCCGGCCCCGTTTGCTCGCGCTGGCCGAGGCTTCCGCCGAGCTGGCCCGCACCAAGGCGACGGAACTCGGCTTTGCGACATCGACCGGCGACTGGCGCGAGCTCCTGGCTGACCCTGAGATCGACGTGATCTCGATTACCACGCCCAACCGCTTCCACGCCGAAATGGCGATCGCGGCGCTGGAAGCAGGCAAGCATGTCTGGTGCGAAAAGCCGATGGCGACCGCATTTGCCGATGCGCAAGCGATGCATGCCGCCTGGCGCGGCAGCGGCAAGGTGGCCGTGCTCGGCTATAACTACATCCAGAACCCTGCCATGCGCCTGATCCGCAAGCTGATCGGCGAAGGCGCGATCGGCATCGTCAATCATGTCCGCTTGGAGATGGACGAAGATTTCATGGCGGACCGTGAGACGCCCTTTGCCATGCGCAATGAAGCGAGCGCGGGCTATGGTGCTCTCGACGACTTTGCCGTGCATCCTCTCAGCCTGCTGCGTTTCGTTCTCGGCGGGGTTGCCGAAGTGTTCGGGGAGATGGCGAAGCCTTATGCGGACCGCCCCCACCCCGATGGCGGCAGGCGTGCGATCGAGAATTACGACATCGCCACGGCGCTGTTGCGCCTGGAGAGCGGCGCTTCAGGGGTGCTTACCGTCAATCGCGCCGCCTGGGGACGGAAGGGGCGCATCCAGTTGCAGATCTTCGGCGACGCCGGTGCCATCGTGTTCGACCAGGAGCGCTTCAACGAGGTGCAGCTCTTCCGCCGCGAAGGTGCCGAGGAAACCCAGGGATTCCGGACCATTCTCAGCGCGCCCGTGCACAAGCCCTATGATCGCTTCATTCCGGCGCCTGGCCACGGGCTTGGCTTCAACGACCTGAAGGTAATCGAATGCCGCGAACTGATCGCCCGCATCCAGGGTGAGAAGGCTTCAGTGTTCGATTTCGACGATGGCCTTGCCATCGAACGCACCGTCCACGCCATTGCGGACAGTTTCACAAAAGGCCGTTGGGTGGCTGTGAGGGCTTGACCGCCTCGCATTGATGCAAAGAAAACGGCCGCGGAGAAGGTCCGCGGCCGTATGAACATGAAGAAGAGAACTAGCCCTTCAGCTTCTTGTTGCATTCGCTGTAATAGCCGCCGCCCTTCTGAATCCATTTCAGGCCGCCATTGCCGTTGTTGGCCTTGTTGGCATTGTACTGGTCGAGGCAGGTGTGCATGCGCTGCTTGCCGGCCGACTCCTTGGCATATTTGGGATCGACGGCCGACGGGAACACGGCGCTGCCCGAAGGAGCGGCGGTCGGAGCCGGCTTGGCGGCCGTCGTCGCAGCCGGAGCGGCAGGTGCTGCCGGCGCCGTGGCAGCCGGCGTCGCTTCCGTGCCGCATTGTGCCTTGCGGAAATCGTTCCAGGTGGCGCCGTTGAGCGTATTCGCGGTCTTGGCCGCCTGATATTTGTCGCTGCACTCCTTCATGGTGAGCGCTTGCGCCGGCGCAGCCAGCGCGACCGCACTGGCGATCAGTAGTCCGGTACCAATGATGGCGGAACGAAGCATCATTCTAACTCCCTCATTTTCGGCGGATATCGCCCGCCGCCGACTCTGGATATTCCTCAGCCGGAATGCCTATTTGTGTGATCATGAATACGGCGAAGGTACGGCACACCCCGGTGATAGACCGAGTCTGCCAAAGAAAAAAGAGGAACTTTCATCAGCTCGGATCAGTTTCCATTCTGGCAAAAGCTTGCCGACGCTTCCCGCCGGCAAGCTTTTTTGCCCGAATTTCAGTCAAGGTTTTACCGTCCCTAACGTCATCGAGCCAATCGAGCCGTGCCTTCACATCGGATCATGGCGACGAGGCGACGACTCTGCGCCTGCGAAAGATCGCAACCGGGGAGCCCAGATGAATGGATTGGCGCAGATATTCATAGCCGCATTTGAGCGCGACCCGCTGGGAGTGGATATTGTCGGGGCTCGTCATGCAGTTGGTGTACGGCAGATCGATATGACTGTCGAACCAGCTCAGAACCGCCTTGGCCGCCTCGGTGGCATAGCCCTTGCCGTGGGCCGCCCCGATCAGGGAGTAGCCGAGTTCGGGCGTACCTGAAAATTCCGGCTCCATGTCGCGCTCGAAATTATGAATGCCGACCTCACCAAGGAAGCGGCCATCGGTCTTGTCGGACACGATCCAGAAGCCGAACCCCATCCAGAGCCAATGGCCGGCATAGCGCAGCATGCGAGTCCAGACTTCTTCCCGCGGATAAGGGGATTTGCGTACATAACGAAGCACCGCGGGCTCTGCCCACATGGCCGTGAGGCTCTCCAGATCGCCGGGTTTGTGCGCACGCAAAATCAAGCGTGATGTCTCGATGGTGGGAGCGACGGTGAATGCCGACAGAAGGGGCATAGGCGAACTTTCCTCGATCTCATCCGTGCGATCGGTCGTATTGATAGGTGCAAAATGCGTCTCGGTTCCCTTCGACAACTCGGAGGGGGGATGGTTAGTCAGATAGGCGATAGTCCTAGCTCCTGGGTTGGGCGGTCGCGAAAGGTCCGCCTGGTAGCCACGCGCTTGCATCGCTACCGGGCGGTCTGGTCCAATCTTGCATCGCAACAGCCGATGAATCTCTGTCGGTGACGATGGTGCCTGTCAGCCTCATTGCCAATTTGCGCATTCGCCGTCAGGCGTACCGGGCCTGTGAATAGCGCCAGCAGGCCCATCGGATGTCGACCCGAAAGAATCGAGCCGAAATCGGTTTCAGCCATGATGACATTCCGAATCCGCCCCCTGACGATTGACCGGATCCGGAGGTCGGGTGCCCAATTCGAGCCACCCGCTTGCCTGATATCACAAGGCGCGGCTGCGTTTGTGCGGACCGGGCTTTTCATCGTGCCTCGATGAGCGTGAGCGACCAAGTCCACTGGTAATTTATTACGGCAGTACGAGGCGAGCGCTCTTGTCCATAGGTGCAACATGCGCGCTTCCTCGATCTTCCCGAATGTTGGCTCGACAACACCAGCACGAGCGTGACGCGGGTGTTATATCGATAGGGAAGCTTACGTTTGGTCAGGCTTGCCAAGCCGTTTCAATGCCGCTTCGCGCCGTCTCGGCCACGCTGGAGGGTGGATTGTCACATTGTTTTGTCTGACAAACTGTCCTTAATATCGCCGTGAGGAAACATCCCGAAAAGAGCAGCTGGCGGCACGCTCCGGCGGCGAAGGCAGGGCGATCATGCAAGAGCCTATGAAAACCGGACGACCCGTCATCTGTGTCGGCGCCACCACGGTGGACCAGGTGCTGGAAATCGACGAAATGCCACGGCAAGCGGTCAAGGTTACAGCACGCCATCATTTCAAGCGTGGGGGTGGGCCGGCGGCGACGGCTGCGGTTGCCTGTGCGCGTCTGCTGCAGCCGGCCGAATTGTGGAGCCGTCTGGGCAATGATGCCGAAGCGGCTTTTCTGTGCGAGCGCCTGCGCCATCACGGAGTCGGGATCGAAGGCGTCAAATGCAGCGGGGAGATGGATACGATCACCGCCGTGGTGATCGTCGACCGCCAGGGTGAACGGTTCATCGTCGGCCATGACCATACCGACCTGCCAGCCTCGGCGGCCCACCTGCCGCTGCAGGACATCGCCAGGGCCGGCGCGGTGCTTGCCGACATCAATTGGCACGAGGCTTCTCTTGCGGCGCTGGATGCGGCGGCTGCGGCGGGAGTCCCTTCGGTGCTCGATGCGGAGGTCACCGATCCGGTTCTCCTGTTGGAATTGGCGCGACGGGCGAGCCTGCCGGTGTTCTCCGAGGAGGGTTTTGCGCTCGCCAGTGACGGGGGGCAACCGGATGCGAAGGGCTGCGAAGCGCTGTCCCGACGCCTCGGCGGTACATTCGGTGTCACATTGGGCGCCCGCGGATCGCTATGGTGGGTTGACGACGTTCTGACCCTGGTTCCCGCCCTGCCGGTCAACGTGCTCGACACCACCGGGGCGGGAGATGTGTTTCACGGCGCGCTGGCCGCCGGACTGGCAGAGGGGCGGCCTGTGATCGATGCCGCCCGCTTTGCCAGTGCGGCCGCAAGCCTCAAATGCGAACTCGGCAATGGCTGGGATGGCATGCCCGAAAGGCAAGCCGTCGTGGAAGCGGCGGCCCGGCTGGATCCGCTCGCGGTCTCTTGAAGCAAAGCGCGGGAGCACCAGCGGAGCTTGGAATCAAAACGGTGCCGTCAGGCACGGACACCGGTCTGGCGCGGCATTGCAGCCTTACAAGCCGCGTTTGGCCGAGTGTCCGCGAAAGCACCCGTAAAGCGTCTTGCCTACGCGATAAGGGCGCTTGCCTGGGGCACCGTTTCCGAATGTGAGCCAATTACGCAAGACACCGGTGGCTCGGCCGGGTAGGAGGAGGGGGCGGTTATACGCTACCGCCCCCCGGAACTCGTTTGATGGGCTCAATAATTGTCCCAGCGGCGCTCACGGTAGTAGGGGCGATCCCAGCCGCCATAGCGGGGACGGTAGCCATCGCGCCAGCCCCAGCGGGGATGAGGAGGACCCCAGCCGCGGCCATACCCATACCCGCCGCCATAGCCATAGTAGGGACGGCGGATCGGGACGCAGCGGCCCCAGCGATTGGGTTGCCAGCCGGGGCCGCAGCCCCAACGGACATCCTGAACCAGCGGCGAGGCGCCCGGTGCCACGGGGGCGACGTTCATGGCCGACGACGTGCCGACACTGGCCACAAGGCCCGTCAGCGCGAAGGAGGCCGCAATCACGGTCTTGCCGAGAATATTCATCGGTTACCTCATTGAGGGGTCTCGAGCTCATGGGAACTCGAGGAGCAATGAGGACACGATGCCATCAGCTGCCTGAACGAGGCGCGAACGCTCTGGTCATCTGGCGTTCAGAAACATGGATGAAGGGGCGAGGGGCCGTGCCGGAGGGGCCTGAACGTTTTTCAGAAAAGATGACAGGCGATGAGCCGGGCGCCTATTTCTCGACGCGATCCCAGCCATTGGGACCAAGCCGCTCCTGCGGCAGGAAGCGCCCCTTATAGGCCATCTTGCGCGATCCCTCGACCCAGTAGCCCAGATAGAGATAGGGCAGCCCCATCGCCTGCGTACGGGCAATATGGTCCAGGATCATGAAAGTGCCGACGCTGCGTCCCGCCATGGCGGGCTCATAGAACGAGTAGACCATGGACAGGCCGTCGGCCAGCACGTCGGTGAGCGAAACTCCGATCAGCGGACCCTCGCCTTGCCGGTTCAACGGCAAGCCGGCGCCGGATAGGCGGTACTCGACCAATTGCGTGTTCACATGGGTGTCCTCGACCATCATCGCATAGTCGAGCACCGTCATGTCGGCCATGCCGCCATCGGCATGGCGCTGGTCGAGATAGGCCCGGAAGGTGGAATATTGTTCCGAGGTCGGCGCGGCGCCGCGCATTTGCGAAACCACGTCGCGATTGTCGGCCAGCACGCGGCGGAAGGACTTCGTCCTGATGAAATCGGCAACCGGCACGCGCACCGAAACGCAAGCCTTGCAATTCTCGCAGGCCGGCCGGTAGGCGATGGTTTGCGAACGGCGGAAACCACCATGGCTGAGCACGTCGTTGAGGCGCGCAGCCCGTTCACCGATCAGGTGGGTGAACACTTTGCGTTCCTGCTTGCCCTTCAGATAGGGACAGGGCGACGGCGCGGTCAGATAGAATTGCGGTGAGTCGCGTATTTCAATGCTCAACGCCATTCTCCATGCATGAAGGCGAAAGCTACCACCGGGCGCCGCGTCCCGCCAGAGTCCCGCTGCCGGGCGACATCAAATTATCGCGCCCGGCGCCGTTTTTGAAGCCACTCCTCAGACCTGCCGGGGGGTGGCATCGGCGAAGCCGAACAGTCCGCCCGGACGGAAGATCAGCATGAGGACGAGAAAGGTCATTACGGCCACGTCGCGATGTTCGATCGGAAAATAGGCCTGCCAGATGACCTCGAACAGGCCGAGCACCAGTCCGCCGAGCAAGGCCCCTTCGATCGAACCGATGCCGCCGATGACGGCTGCGACCAGGCCTTTGAGGCCGATCATGGCTCCGCCATAGGCGTCACCCCCACCATAATAGACCGTCATGATGAAGCCGGCGAAACCGGCCAGCGCGGAGGCGAGGCCGAAGGTCAGGGCCAGCATGCCGCGGCTCGATATTCCGACGAGATTGGCCATCAGGGCATCATCCGATATCGCGCGCCAGCGCCGGCCAAACTCGCTCCGGCGCATCAGCAGGACGACGGCGAGGGCGACGAGGGCGGCCCCCGCACCGATCGACATCTGCATGACGGTGATGTGCACGACGAAATTGCCCGATCGCACCACGGGCAGATAGGGGCTGGTGATCGGCGGCGCCCAGCGATCGTTGGGCCCTTGGGCGACGCGCATCGCTTCGCGCATGACCGAAGCCACGGCTACCGTGGCGATCAGGATGGTCTGGCCGCGGCGGAAGGCAAGGGGAGCAAAGACCAGCTTCTCGACCATGTGACCGGCCACGACCACCAGGCCCACGGCGGCGGTGAAGACGACGACGAGATCCACGGCCGGGGACCGGGAGCCGAGCGCCAGCATCACCAGCATGATGGAAACGCTCATCACCCCGCCGAGCGTGGCAAAGTCCCCGAAGGCCAGGTTGATGCGCTGGACCAGGCCGAAGACGAGGGCATAGGCCACCGCGATCAGCATGGTCATCGCCGTGGTCGGCACACCATTGCCGAGGCTCTGCACCAGGAAGGCGACGCCGCCGGGAACCTCCGGGACGTCGGCCACGGTTTCGCCCGGGCCCGGATCGGCAAGGACGGCTTCGGGGCGCTCGAGCCAATAGCGCTTGAGAAGATGGAGTTTCCAGGGAGCAAAGGCTCCGCCGTCGGCGGTCAGGGCGCTCAGCTCGACAAACCGGTTATCGGGGGAGCTCGGTTCGAAGGCGCAGAATACGCTGTGATTGCTGCTGCGCCCCTGGTACAGCGCCCGGTAGTCGATGCGCATCTTGAACGGTGCGGAGGCTGGAGCAATGGCGGTAACGGTAAGTCTCTCCGCATCGAGCGTCACGGCGGGCAATGTCTGCCGGCAGATGCGGATTTCCTGCGGGTCGAGGCTGTCGCGACAGGAAGCCAGGCACAAGGTGACGAGAACCAAGGCGATGACACGATGGATCAAGGGTGCCGCCTGAATCTTCGCGCCAGACCGGTTGACCCGAATTTTGATATCGGCGCTGTCTGCAGGTCAGAGTACAGGCTCGCCGCGATTCGGACAGCAATCTCGCCGGTCAGAACAAGGACATGCTCAACCGCGTGCTTTTCCTAAGGCGCCGGCGAGGATATCCTCGATTCCCTTTCCTGGTTCGAGACTCGTGATGCGTGACGGCAAGCCCAGTGTGACCATCGTTTATTGTCGGCAATGCCAATGGCTGCTCCGGGCCGCCTGGATGGCCCAGGAACTGCTCTCGACCTTTTCAGAGGATTTGGGCGAGGTCACGCTGGTGCCGGCCACCGGCGGCGCCTTCCGCATCGAATATGAAGGCCAGGAGATCTGGGAGCGCAAGCGCGACGGCGGCTTTCCCGATGTGAAGGCCCTCAAGCAGCTGGTGCGCGACCGGCTCGATCCCGATCGCGACCTCGGCCATATCGACCGGTAGGGATGGACGGCGCGGCCCGCTATTTGCCGCGCAGATATTCGGCAACCCTCGGCGCGAAATAGGTCAGGATGCCGTCGGCCCCGGCGCGCTTGAAGGCGGTCAGGCTTTCGATCATGGCCTTCTCGCCGTCGATCCAGCCATTCTGGGCGGCGGCCATGATCATCGCATATTCGCCGGAGACCTGATAGGCGAAGGTCGGGCGGCCGAAGCTCTGCTTGAGGCGGGCGACGATGTCGAGATAGGGCAGGCCGGGCTTGACCATGATCATGTCGGCACCTTCGGCGATGTCGAGCTCGGCCTCGCGCAGGGCTTCATCCGAATTGGCATAATCCATCTGATAGGTGCGCTTGTCCCCCTTGAGTGCGCCGGAGGAGCCCACCGCCTCGCGGAACGGGCCGTAGAAGGCCGAGGCATATTTGGCCGAATAGGCCATGATCTGCACGTCCAGGAAACCGGCGGCATCGAGCGCGGCGCGGATGGCGCCGACGCGGCCGTCCATCATGTCGGAGGGTGCGATGATGTCCGAACCGGATTCAGCCTGGACCAGGGCCTGTCGCACTAGCAGCGCCACGGTCTCGTCATTGAGAATGCGTCCGCCTTCCAGCAGCCCGTCATGACCGTGCGAGGTGTAGGGGTCGAGCGCGACGTCGGTCAGCAGGCCGATTTCCGGCACCTTGGCTTTGATGGCGCGGCAGGCCCGGCAGGTCAGATTCTGCGCGTTCAGAGCCTCGCTCCCGGTGGGATCGCGCAGGGAAGGGTCGGTGTAGGGGAAGATCGCCACCACCGGAATGTCGAGGGCGGCGGCGCGCTGTGCCTCCTCGACGGCGATGTCGACGCTGACGCGGTCGACGCCCGGCATCGCCGCAACGGGGCTTCTCAGATTCTCGCCCTCCTGCACGAAGATCGGCCAGATCAGGTCGTTGGTGGTGAGCACATTCTCCTTCACCAGCCGGCGGGCCCACTCGCTCTTGCGGTTGCGGCGCGGGCGCTCGATGAGGTCGAGGCGGTCCGAGGCAGAGACGAGGGCGGGCTTGAGCGGGGTTACGGAGGAAGGCATGGCAGTCTCTTCGAAATGAACTTTGGAAGGGTTCTATCACATCCGGCGGAGCGTAGGCATGCCGTCATGTCACACCCCGGTAGCGGCAAATGCAGGGGCCGGATTGCCAGACCCGGAAAGTACCGGCGAGACGTCAGGATATAGCTGGTCCCGTTCATTGGCCGAATTTCAATTACCGCCATGCGGCGGGGTGATTTGCCCTTGGCTCCTGGCGCGGTTAGAAGGATCGGCAGCAACGAGGCACGAGATGAGCGATATCGAGTTTGACCGCGACGGCCCGCCCTACGGCGCCTATCTGTTGTGGTTCATGCGTGCCGTAGCCGTGCTGTGGATGGCCAAGGGCATCATCCATTGGTGCCTGATCCTGGGGATCGGGCAGGCCGATCCGGACCGTTTCCTCGATATGCCCGTCCTCACCCAGAGTGCCGTGATCGTGTTCGCTGTGTTCGATCTGGTCGCGGCCGTCGGCCTGTGGATGGCGGCGACCTGGGGCGGGGTGATCTGGCTGATCGCGTCCGGCAGCTATTTTGTCATCTCGCTGTTCCGTCCGGAGATCTTCGGCCGCCAATATGCAATGATGGCGACGATCGGCGTCCTGATCGTGCTCTATGTCGGTCTTGCTTTTTTGGCTTCCCGCGAGCGGCGCCATCCGTGAGAGGCGATCAGCGGGCTGTTGCAACTATGTCACGCGCGTCGGGGTTCGCGCTCACATCGCGGTGATCGTGACGCCACTTGCCACATTTGTCCCGGTTTTGCCGCTTTCTGGCGATAGGGATCCACGCAAGTTTCGTATAGCGGGATAGTGAAGGGCCGATGACGGGTTCCAATTTTTGGTCTCGGTTCGTTTACCTATCCCGTGTATAGGGCTCGGTTAATTCATGACCGCAGGGAATTACCGGTACGGTAGGTGCGTGTCGCAAGCGGGCTTTGCTGCAGGATTGGAACAAGATGTCTGACTATTCTCGTCGTGGTTTTCTCTCCACTTTGGCCTTGGGGGCCGCCGCCACCGCGCTGGCGCGGCCGGCATTGGCACAGGACTACGGCCTGGGTCAGATGGAGATGAAGGAACGCTACGATTCAGTAGCCAGCCCCATCGGGCAGGCCAGCAGTTCCTCGCCCACTTTCTCGGCCTATACCTTGCAGGCCACGCAGAACGCCCTGCAGAAATATAGCGAAATCGCCGCCCAGGGCGGCTGGCCGGAGGTGACCGGCAAGGGCCGCCTGCAGCTCGGTTCGCGCAGCCCCGACGTCGTCTCGCTGCGGCAGCGCCTGATCGCCTCCGGCGATCTGGCGCCCTCCCTGGGCGGCTCGCCCGTCTTCGATTCCTATCTCGACGGCGCCGTAAAGCGCTTCCAGTCGCGTCATGGCATCCTGGCGAGCGGTGTCGTCGGCGACACCTCGCGTGCCGCTCTCGCCATCCCGATCGACGTGCGCATCAAGCAGCTGCAGATGAACATCGTGCGCCTGCGCTCGATGGGCAATCTGGGCAACCGCTACATCATGATGAACATTCCGGCGACCGAGCTGGAAGCGGTGAACAACGGCGTGGTCGAGCAGCGCCACTCCACCGTGATCGGCAAGCCGGACCGGCCCTCGCCGATCCTGTCGACCGTGGTGCAGAACGTCAATTTCAATCCTTACTGGACTGTGCCGCTCTCCATCATCAAGAAGGACCTGATCCCTCTGATGCAGAAGGAGCCGAGCTATCTGGCCGACCATCACATCCGCATCTTCACGCCGCAGGGCCAGGAGATCACGCCCGAGCAGATCAACTGGAACACCGACGAAGCGACCAAAATGCGCTTCCGGCAGGATCCGGGCTTCGGCAATTCGCTCGGTCAGGTGCGCATCAACATCGCCAACCAGTATGGCGTCTACATGCACGACACGCCCTACAAGTCTGTGTTCGGCTCGGACTATCGCTTCGATTCCTCCGGCTGCGCCCGTGTGCAGGATGTACGCGAGTTGGTCGCCTGGATCCTGCAGGGAACGGAATATACCCGCGACCGTATCGACGAGGTGATCCGCTCCGGCGCCCAGACGACGGTGAACCCGGTCGCCAAGGTGCCGGTGTTCTGGGCCTATGTCACAGCCTGGGCGACGCCGGAAGGCCTGGTCGAATTCCGCGACGATGTCTACAACAAGGACGGTTTCGCCTCGCTCTCGGTGGTCACCAAGGAAGAGCAGGGCTGAGGCAGGGCAGCGCGCCCTCGTTCAACCTGAAGAAGATCGGCAGCGCCGCAGCCTCGTCTGCGGCGCTGTTGCGTTTCGGGGCTGCTTCCCAGTCATGGCGCAACTTTGGTCGCTTGCAGACATGACTTTGCGGTGCAACTCCGTTATGTCGTCTGCCTCTTCTCCAACGAGGCCTTGCCACGATGAATGACGCTCGCTCCGCCGCCCTGTCGAACAGCTTCTTCGCCGCCGATCTGCATTCCGCCGATCCGGAGCTGGCGCGCACCATCGATCTCGAATTGGGCCGCCTGCGCGACCATATCGAGCTGATCGCCTCCGAGAACATCGTCTCCAAGGCGGTCCTGGAGGCCCAGGGTTCGATCATGACCAACAAATATGCGGAAGGCTATCCGGGCCGCCGCTATTATGGCGGCTGCGAATTCGTCGATATGGCCGAGAACCTGGCGATCGAACGCGTCAAGAAGCTGTTCGGCTGCTCCTATGCCAATGTCCAGCCCAATTCCGGCAGCCAGGCCAATCAGGGCGTGTTCCTGGCGCTGATGAAGCCGGGCGACACCTTCATGGGCCTGAACCTCAATGCCGGCGGCCATCTCACCCATGGCTCGGCTGTCAATATGTCCGGCCGCTGGTTCAACGTGGTTCCTTATAATGTGCGTCCCGACGACCAGCGCGTCGACATGGACGAGGTCGAGCGTCTCGCCCATGAGCACAAGCCCAAGCTGATCATCGCCGGCGGTTCGGGCTATGCCCGCCACTGGGATTTCGCTCGCTTCCGTGAGATCGCCGATGCGGTCGGCGCCTACTTCTTCGTGGATATGGCCCATTTCGCCGGCCTGGTTGCCGGCGGGGCCCATCCTTCCCCGTTCCCGCACGCGCATGTGGCGACCTCGACCACACACAAGACCCTGCGTGGGCCGCGTGGCGGCATCATCCTCACCAATGACGAGGAGATCGCCAAGAGGGTGAATTCGGCCGTGTTCCCGGGCCTGCAGGGCGGGCCTCTGATGCATGTCATCGCCGCCAAGGCCGTGGCCTTCGGCGAGGCGCTGCGGCCCGAGTTCAAGGCCTATGCAAGCCAAGTCGTGGAAAATGCCGCCGCCCTGGCGGCCAATCTCAAGGGCAATGGCTTCGACATCGTCACCGACGGCACCGACAACCACCTGATGCTGGTGGACCTGCGTCCCAAGAACCTGACCGGCAATTTCGCCGAGAAGGCGTTGGAGCGCGCCCATATCACCTGCAACAAGAACGGCATTCCCTATGACCCGCAGAAGCCGATGGTGACCTCGGGCATCCGCCTCGGCACCCCCGCCGCCACTTCGCGCGGCTTCGGCGTCAAGGAGTTCCAGGAAGTCGGCGATCTCATCACCGAGGCGCTGGAAGGCCTGGCCAAGAACGGTGCTGACAACAATGGCGCGGTCGAGGAGGCGGTACGCGCCAAGGTCAACAAGTTGACGGGCCGTTTCCCCATCTATTGAGTCCCTGGGAGAGCGGAGGTCCTCGTCTGCTCTCCTTACCTCCGAGCAAGCGGTTTCCAGGAGCGGACGAGGACGTCCGCGCTCCCAGGAATAGTCCATGAAATGCCCCTATTGCGGCGCGCCCGACACGCAGGTGAAGGACAGCCGTCCCACCGATGACGGAACCTCGATCCGCCGCCGCCGCGTCTGTTCCGATTGTGGCGGACGCTTCACCACTTTCGAGCGCGTGCAGTTGCGCGAACTGACGGTGGTGAAGCGTTCCGGCCGCAAGGTCGCCTTCGATCGCGACAAGCTCTCGCGCTCGATCAGTACGGCGCTACGCAAGCGGCCCGTCGATGAGGAGCGGGTCGAACGGCTGGTCAACGGCCTGGTTCGGCAGATCGAGAGCCTGGGAGAGAGCGAGATCACCTCCGAGCAGATCGGCCGCATCGTCATGAAGGGGCTCAAGGCCCTCGACGACGTCGCCTATGTGCGCTTTGCCTCGGTCTACCGCAATTTCAGCGAAGCCAAGGATTTCACGGCCGTTCTGGATGAATTGAGCATCGAGGACGAGACGCGGGCGGACGAGGAGTAGGCTCTTCCGGCCCGCATGGGCGTGACATGACTGTGCCGCGCTTGCATGACGCATGCGGCAAGCCTATTTGCTGCTTCGAGCTTCCAATGCCGGTTTGATTTCCTCCTGTGACTTTCGCGATGCCTGTCTCCGCCATCGACACCCTGCGGCGCGACGAACGCTTCATGCGGGCGGCGTTGGCGCTGGGGCGGCGGGGGCTTGGCAATACCTGGCCCAATCCGGCGGTCGGCTGCGTAATCGTGCGGCGGGTCGGCGATGCCGACGTCATCGTCGGCCGGGGCTGGACACAGCCGGGCGGGCGTCCTCATGCGGAGACCCAGGCATTGGCCGAGGCGGGATCGCTGGCCAAGGGCGCCACGGCCTATGTCACCCTCGAGCCCTGCTCGCATTATGGACGCACCGGCCCCTGCGCCGATGCCTTGGCCCGGGGAGGCATAGCGCGCGTGGTCGGCGCCCTGCGCGATCCCGATCCTCGCGTGGGCGGACGCGGCTTCGACATGCTCCGGCGCTATGGCCTCGAGGTCCGCGAGGGCGTACTGGCGGACGAGGCCTTCCAGGCCCATGTCGGGCATATCACCCGCGTGACCTTTGGGCGCCCGGGCGTGACGGTGAAGATCGCGGTCTCCGCGGATGGCAAGCTGGCCGGTCCCGGCGGACGGCCGGTGCGCATCACCGGCGAGGAGGCGAGCGCCCATGTGCACCTGATGCGGGCCCAGAGCGACGCGATCGCGGTCGGGATTGGCACCGTGCTGAATGACGACCCGTTGCTCACCGTACGATTGCCCGGCATGGCTGCGCAGTCTCCGCTGCGGATCGTCTTCGATTCAAGGCTCAGGCTCCCGCTCTCCTCGCGGCTGGTCGAGACGGCGCGCGAGGTGCCGGTATGGGTCATGGCCCGCGCCGATGCGCCGGTCGATCCGGAACAGAGGCTGGTCGAGGCGGGCGTTGAAGTGATGCGGATCGGCTGCTCCGCCTTGTCTCCCGGCGAGGGAGCGTCCCTCGATCTCGGCGAGGCCTTGCGTCTGCTGGGCACGCGGGGCGTTACGCGCCTCCTGGTCGAGGCCGGCCCCCGGCTTGCGGCCGGGCTGGTCGAGGCCGATCTCGTCGAGGAGTTCGTGCAGTTCACCTCGCCCGAACCGATCGGGGAGGGGGTGCCGGCCCTGACGCCGTTGCTTCAGGCGAAAATCGACGCCCAATTGCCCAATCTGGCTGCACGCATGATCGGACATGATACCATGACCGTTCAGCGCAGGAATTGAAGGGCCTATCATGTTTACCGGCATCATCACCGACATTGGCGAGATCGTCGCGCTGGAGGACCACGGCTCCGCCAAGCGCATCACCATCGCCTGTTCCTACCCCGCCGACACCATGACGGTGGGCGCTTCCATGGCGGTGGCCGGCATCTGCTTCACCCTCACCAGCCTCGCCCTGCGGCCGGGTGGCGACGCTCTCTTCACCGTCGATGCCTCTTCCGAGACGATCGGGCGCACGACGCTCGGCTCCTGGGGCGTGGGGCACAAGCTCAATCTCGAGCGGGCGCTGCGGATCGGGGACGAACTCGGCGGACATATCGTCTCCGGACATGTCGACGGGGTGGCGACCGTGCTGGACCGCAAGGACCAGGACGGCACCTCGCAATTTACCTTCCGCGCACCCGCAGACCTGTCGCGCTTCATCGCCCAGAAGGGATCCCTGGCGCTCGACGGCACTTCACTGACCGTCAACAAGGTGGAGGGCCAGGATTTCAGCGTGATGATGATCCCCCATACCCTGTGCGTCACCACCTGGGGCCAGACGGCCGTGGGGGCCAGGATCAACATCGAGATCGATACCATGGCGCGCTATGCCGCACGTTTGGCGGATGTCGGCGCCGAGCGCTGGAGCGACCGTCCCTGAAGCCGGGCCGCGTCTGTTCTGCCATGCTTTATGGTCGCATCGCGCCTGCTCAAAACGGCTTCCCCTTTCCGGCCCAATGCTCTAGAGCAAAGCGCGTTCGTGACTGAATGCTTTTTTGCTCTAGCTCCTCGTTCCGACGCGTCTTTGCGATTCGAGACGCTTCCGTCTCATCGCAAAACGCTCTAGGAACGCCCTCAATCCACCAGCATTCAGGCGGCCCGTGCAGAGGCTGCCTTTTCCTCCGAAACGAGAAGTCCCATGGCCGGTCCCAGGCGTGTATCCAGTTCCTCTACCCCTACCTTCGAAAGCACCGAGTCAGGTTTCGGCGGGCCTCTGCCGCCGCATATCCTGATCGTCGAAGCCCGTTATTACGAGGAGATCGCCGATGGTCTGCTTACCGGCGCGACCGGCGCCATCAAGGCAGCCGGCGGCAGCTTCGACGTGCTTACCGTGCCGGGCGCCCTCGAGATCCCCTCGGCCATCGTGATGGCCCTCGATGCCGCCACGCAGCGCGGCCGGTCCTATGACGGTGCCGTGGCGCTAGGCTGCGTGGTGCGTGGCGAGACCACCCACTATGACATCGTGGCTGGCGAAAGTTCGCGCGCTTTGATGGACATCTCGGTGCAGAGGGCTCTGCCGCTCGGCAACGGCATCCTCACCGTCGAGAATGACGAGCAGGCCCGGGTTCGCGCCAGCATTTCGGAAATGAACAAGGGCGGCGGCGCGGCCGATGCCGCCCTGCACATGATTGCCCTCAAACGCCGCCTGCATGGGGTCGAGGCATGAGCCGCGCCCAGAAGCGTTCCGCTGCGCGCCTTGCCAGTGTGCAGGCGCTCTATCAGATGGACATCCGCGGCACCAATGTCGTCGAGGTGCTGGCGGAATTCGAGAACCATTGGATCGGCCAGGAAATCGACGGCGTGGAATATTCGCCGGCCGAGGAGAGCTTCTTCCGCGACATCGTCGGCGGGGTCGTGCGCGAACAGCGCAGCATCGACCCCAAGGTCGACCAGGCGCTCGCCGACGGCTGGCCGCTCAAGCGGGTGGATGCCATCCTGCGCGCCATCCTGCGGGCCGGCGTCTATGAATTGCTGCATCGCAAGGACATCCCGCCGAAGGTGACGATTTCCGAATATGTCAGTGTTGCGCATGCTTTCCTCGACCGCGAGGAATCCGGCATGGTCAATGCTGTGCTCGACAAGATCGCCAAGGCCGAACGCAGCGATCACCTCCAGGCCTCCTGATTTCCGGTGCACGCATGGCGCGGCTCACCGAAGACCAGCTGATCAGCCGTTTCTTCGCCCCGCTCGCGACCCATCCTGGTGCGCGCGGGCTGACGGATGACGCTGCGACGCTGAGTGTGCCGCCTGGAGAGCATCTGGTGGTGACCACCGATGCGCTGGTCGCCGACATTCATTTCCTCGCCGACGACGATCCCGATCTCATCGCGCGCAAGGCCTTGCGCGTGAACCTGTCGGACCTTGCCGCCAAGGGTGCGCGTCCGCATGCCTATACGCTCTGCCTGGCCCTGCCGCCCGGCTGGCGCGAGGACTGGCTGCAGCGTTTCGCCGAGGGCCTGGCAGTCGACGGCAAGGAATTCGCTTTCGCCCTTCTCGGCGGCGATACCGTCAAGACCACGGGGCCGCTGACGATTGCCGTCAATGCCTTCGGCCTGGTGCCCTCCGATCGCATTCCGCGTCGGGACGGCGCGCAGCCGGGCGACATTCTTTATGTCAGCGGCTCCATCGGTGACGGGGCGCTAGGCCTTTTGGCGCGTCGTGGGGCGGACGGCCTGGCCGGGCTTGCGGAGGTGGAACGCGATTACCTGGCCAGGCGCTATCTCCTGCCGCAGCCGCGCATCGCGCTGGCGCCGGCGGTGCTGGCCCACGCCTCGGCCTCTATGGATATCTCGGATGGCCTCGTCGGCGATCTCGCCAAGCTGCTGCGGGCGTCCGGCGCGTCGGCCGATCTCGAACGCGATGACGTGCCGCTTTCATCGGCCGCACGGGCGGCCTGCAGGCTCGACGCGACATTGCTGGAAACCGCCCTCACGGGAGGGGACGATTATGAGATCCTTTGTGCGGTACCACCCAGCCGGCGCGTGGCCTTCGAGGCGGCGGCACAGCACGCAGGCGTGCAAGTCAGCCCGATCGGTACGGTAACCTCGGGGAACCACGCGCCTCGATGGCTCGATGGCGAGGGCAACGAAGTCCCATTCGCCCGAGGCAGCTTCAGCCATTTCTGAGCGAGACGGAAAAGGACGCAGCAAACCTTCTCCCTCAAGGGGAGAAGGAAAACCTGCTTTGTCTTGTTGGCTTTCTCACTTCCCCGCCAGGCCCTTGGCCAGGTCTTCCGGCAGAGTCAGGCGATAGGCCAGCACCAGCGTATCGTTGGTGATGCCGGCGTCGTAGCTCTGGCCCTTCATCACGCCCTTCCTGGTAAGGAAGTCGTTGTCGTTGCCGACGAACAGGAAGGCATCGTTCGGCGCGGCCGGATCGAGGGCGGGGACCAATGTCATGGCTTCCCATTTTTCCGACAGGGTGAGGTCGTTGGCCTTGGCATTGTCGATGTTGAGGCCGAACTTGCCGAGCTGGGTGGCGTTCAACAGGTTGACCAGCACCTGCGAGCGGGCCGGGGTGATGGCCGGATCGAGGACGTTGCGGTCGTCCTTTGCGGGTGCGATCGGCTTGGTGCCGGTTTCATAATCCGTGTCCGCCAGATTGGTGGCACCGCTGGTGTCGACCACCAGGACAGCCTTGAACATTTCCGGATTCTTGCACTCGCAGCCATGGCCGGCGCCGTCGCGGGCGAGCAGGAGGAAGCGATGGTCGTCGAGCGCCACCATCTCGCTCTGGGCGGCCGTGCTGTCGATCTTGCCGTCGCCCTTCTTGGAATAGACCGGCAGTTCGATCGCATAGACCGCCTTGGGGGTCTTGGGGAGCGGGTCCGAGGCGACGTCATAGACATAAATGCGGGTGGTGGCGCGGTTCGCCTGGTTCTTGCCGGCGGAGCTGTCCTGGAGCGTGCCGCTCTGCAGCACGGCGTAGAGGGTCTTGCCATCGGGCGTCAGCGAGATCGCCTCCAGACCCTGATTGTTGCGCCGGCCGGTATCGGGCGCTTCCATCGAGGTGAAGTTGATCTTGCCCTTCTTGGTGGGAACGAGTGCCGGGCTGGGCGGGATGAGGCCCTTCAGCTTGCCGTCGGGCCCGAACAGGTAGACGGCGGCGGCATATTCGTCGCCGACATAGAAGCTGCCGTCGGCGCGATAGGCGATCGACTCGGCATCGAAGGAGAGGGAGCCGGCGCCAAGCGCGCCGGCCGGCGGCACGGGCAGGGTGTAGCCGTCCATCCCGGCGGTGTTGTCACCGGGATCGGCACCCGTCGTCGGCTTGCCGTCGAGGCCGGTGAGGAAAACGCCCTTGCCGTCGAGCGGTTTCAATTCGATCTGCGATTGCGAGGTCACGGCGGCAGGCAGGGCGGGGCCGGAATAGGGTGTGAAGGCGAAGTCGAAGGCGAGGACGCGGCCCTGATAGTCGAAGAACAGGCCCTTGTCGGGATTATTGTAGCCGCGGTCGGGCAAAGAGCGGAGCTGGCCCTTATAGCCGTTGGCCGTCTTGCTCCAGCTCTTGGGATCGATCGCCATGGAGGAGAAGGAGCCGAGCGTGTCGCCCCTCTCGTCCTTGAGGTCGGCGCTCAGCCGGCCGACGCCGACCAGACCGTGATTGACGAAGCTGCCGCCGGCGAAATCGATCTTCTCCTCGCCCGGGGCGGAAGAAACGAAAGGCTCCTTGATGGCCAGGGGCTCGGCACTTGCCAGCGTCGGCAGAACCGAAAAGGTGGTGAGAAGGACGGTACGAATAAGGCGCATGGAAATCTCGCTCGGTGGCCAGAACAGAGGCGCGCCTCAGCGAAAACGCGTCTTTGCTCTCGGTCTTTGTTGTTTCGATGAGTCTTCGCGATTTCTGGCGGCACGGCCGGATCGCAAGACGCGTCAGCGCCAACTTCCTTGGCAAGAGCCGATGACAGAGGCGTGACAGTTTTCCGACGAGTGACGCACCAAGAGGATCTTCGAAAGAACTTGCCGTGAACGCACTGCGTCGGTTGCGCTGCCCGTATGATTTTGGCAGCATCGCGGCAATCCGGACAATCAGACGGCTCCGGTGGGAGGATTCGCCGCACCTGCAATATCCTGACCTTGGATGCGAAGGGCAGGGGTCGTTCGTTCGTGCGATTTGTTCAGTGGCTTGTGCGAGTAAAGAACAAGGAACATTTAGTCCATGCTTTCTCTGTGGGTCATTATTGCGTGCGGGGCGCTTTCCCTCGTTTATGGAATCTGGGCATTCCAGTCGGTGATGGCGCAGCCCGCCGGCAACGCCCGGATGCAGGAAATCGCCGGTTTCGTGCGCGAAGGCGCGCAGGCTTATCTCAGGCGCCAATACATCACCATTGCCGGCGTCGGCATCATCATCTTCGCCCTGGTCGCCTATTTCCTTTCGATCCCGAGCGCCATCGGCTTCCTGATCGGGGCCGTGCTCTCGGGCCTCGCCGGCTTCATCGGCATGAACATGTCGGTCAGGGCCAATGTCCGCACGGCGCAGGCCGCGATGAACTCGCTGGGGCAAGGCCTCGAAGTCGCCTTCAAGGCCGGTGCGGTCACCGGCCTGCTGGTGGCGGGCCTGGCTCTTCTCGGGGTGGCCGTCTACTACTATGTGCTGACCGGCCCAATGCAGCTTTCCTTCGCCGATCCCAAGCAGGCGCGTGAGATCATCGATTCGCTGGTGGCTCTGGGCTTCGGCGCCTCGCTGATCTCGATCTTCGCGCGTCTCGGCGGCGGCATCTTCACCAAGGGCGCCGATGTCGGCGGCGACCTCGTCGGCAAGGTCGAGGCCGGCATTCCCGAGGATGATCCGCGCAACCCCGCCACCATCGCCGACAATGTCGGCGACAATGTCGGCGATTGCGCCGGCATGGCAGCCGACCTGTTCGAAACCTATGCAGTCACCGTGGTCGCCACCATGGTGCTGGCGGCGATCCTGTTCGCCGGCACGCCGGTGCTCTCCAATGTGCTGCTCTATCCGCTCGGCATCGGGGCGGCCTGCATCGTCACCTCGATCGTCGGCACCTTTTTCGTCAAGCTGGGCGCCAATCAGTCGATCATGGGCGCGCTCTACAAGGGCTTCATCGCTTCGGCGGTCCTGTCGGTAGCGGGCCTGGCCGTCGCCACGCATTTCCTCATCGGCTGGGACTCGATCGGCACCATCGGCGGCCATGACGTCACCGGTACCGCCCTGTTCGCCTGCGGTATCGTCGGTCTGGTGGTGACGGGCCTGATCGTTTGGATCACCGAATATTATACCGGCATCGGCTATCGGCCGGTGCGCCAGATCTCGCAGGCCTCGGTCACGGGACATGGCACCAACGTCATCCAGGGCCTCGCCGTCTCGCTCGAGGCGACGGCGCTGCCGACCATTGTGATCGTGGCGGGTATCATCGCCACCTATACGCTGGCCGGCCTGTTCGGCACGGCGATCGCCGTGACGACCATGCTGGGCCTTGCCGGCATGGTGGTGGCACTCGACGCCTTCGGCCCGGTCACCGACAACGCCGGCGGCATTGCCGAAATGGCCGGCCTGCCCAAGGAGGTCCGCAAGTCGACGGACGCGCTCGACGCCGTCGGCAATACCACCAAGGCCGTCACCAAGGGCTACGCCATCGGCTCGGCCGGCCTCGGCGCCCTGGTGCTGTTCGCCGCCTATACCTCGGACCTGGCCTATTTCTCTTCGAATTCGGCCCAGTATCCCTATTTCGCCGGGGTGCAGCCGAACTTCTCGCTGGCCAATCCCTTCGTGGTGGTCGGCCTGCTGCTTGGCGGCCTCATCCCCTATCTCTTCGGCGGCATCGCGATGACCGCGGTGGGCAAGGCGGCATCGGCCATCGTCGAGGAGGTCCGGCGCCAGTTCCGCGAGAAGCCCGGCATCATGCAGGGCACCGACAAGCCGGACTACGGCAAGGCGGTGGACCTTCTGACCCGCGCCGCCATCAAGGAGATGCTGGTCCCCTCGCTGCTGCCGGTCCTGTCGCCGATCGTGATCTATTTCCTGGTGCTGTGGATCACCGGCTCGAAGTCGGACGCTTTCGCCGCCGTCGGCGCCATGCTGCTCGGCGTGATCGTCACCGGCCTGTTCGTCGCCATCTCGATGACGGCGGGCGGCGGTGCCTGGGACAACGCCAAGAAATCCTTCGAGGACGGCTTCATCGACGCCAACGGCACCAAGCATCTCAAGGGCTCGGAGGCCCACAAGGCCTCGGTGACCGGCGACACGGTTGGCGATCCCTACAAGGACACGGCCGGTCCGGCCGTCAATCCGGCGATCAAGATCACCAACATCGTCGCGCTGTTGCTGCTGGCCATCCTGGCCCATCACTGAGCTTTCGCGATAGTCTATGGTGGGTGAGGGAGGGCATTGCCCTCCCTCATTCGTTTTGAGGCGGCCGGAAGGGCCGCAACGGTCCTGGCCGATGATCGAGACACGTCTTCTGCACCAGTTCGTCATCCTCGCCGAGGAACTGCATTTCCATCGCGCCGCCGAGCGGCTGCATATGGCCCAGCCGCCCCTGAGCCAGGCCGTGCGCAAGCTCGAGGAGAAGGTCGGCGCGCGCCTGTTCACGCGCAGCAATCGGCATGTCGCCCTGACGGAGGCGGGCGTTGCCTTTCTCGATACGGCGAAGGCCTGCCTGGCAAGCCTGGAGCAGGGGGCCTTGCGGGCTCGCCGGATCGAGGCGGGCCTGGCAGGCCGGCTTGCCATCACCTTTGTCGGCACGGCCCGTCGCGACCTGGTGCCGCTGGCGCTGCGGACATTCCGCTCCCGTTTTCCGGAGGTGGAACTCGTGCTGCGCGAGGCGACCACGGCCAAGCAGATCGAGGCCCTGCGAGGCAAGCAGGCCGATATCGGCTTCATGCGCTGGCCGGGCATTCCGGCAGCCGATATCCGTTTCGAGCGCATCGAGCGTGAGCCGGTCCTGGCCGCCTTGCCCGACGATCATCCCCTCGCCACCGGTGCAGCGATCAGGCTTGAGCAGCTGGCCGGTGAGGATTTCATCATGACCCCTCGGGACGAGGGGGTGAGCTTCCACGACCAGCTGATCGCCCTGTGCCGGCATGCCGGGTTCGAGCCGCGCGTCACCCAGGAAGCCTGTGAGATGCAAACCGTCGTCGGCCTGGTGGCAGGCGGCATCGGCGTGGCGCTGGTGCCGGCCTCGGCCGGCCAGGAAAACCGCAAGGGCGCGGTCTTTTGCCCGATCATCACCACGGCGCCGGATGAACTGAGCCATATGGACATGGTGCTGGGCTGGCGGGCCGATATGTCCTCTTCGATCCGCGACAGTTTCATCGATGTCGTCAGGCAGGTGGCAAAAGCCGATACACGATAGATATCAATCGATCTTCTATAATATATTTTACATTCGTGCCTGGGTGGCCAAAATCGCTGCGAGCTGAGCTGGAGCGGTTGTCATGAGCCTTCGCCCGATGGATCGACGTGATCTCCTGAAGTTTGCGGCAGCTGCCGTGACCATGACTTCTGGCTTCCAGGCCGGCTCCAGTTATGCCCGAAGGAGCAGGAATTCGATGATCTATCAATTGCGCATCTATGAGATATTCGAGCACAACAAGGCGGCTTTCCACGCCCGTTTTCGCGACCATGCCGTTCGCATCATGAAGACCTACGGTTTCGACTTCGCCTCGCTGTGGGAGACGGCCACGCCGGAGAGGACGGAATTCGTCTACCTGCTGCGCTGGCCGGATGCAGAGACCATGAAGGCGGCCTGGGACCGCTTCATGGCCGACGAGGAATGGCAGCGCATCAAGGACGAGACCGTGGCCCGCGACGGCAAGATGGTCGGCGCCATCGAAGATCGCACCATGCAGGCGGTCGACTATGCGCCCGTGATCTGAGAGGCGGAAATCGCCCCGCAACCCTGGAGTGCCGATCTTCAGATCGGCATTCTTGGAAACGATGCATTTTGCAGAACACGGCGTATCGGGTGCATGCCTCTGCAATGTTAGCGCCTATGGGCGAGCCGGATTGGCCGCCGACGAACAGGTCCAGCAAACCGCGGTACGGCGCCGGCCGATCGAGCTCACCGGCATTCCCACGCCGGTTGACAGGAGAGGGAGAACAAGCAAGCTGGCCGAGGGGCAAGCCTCAATGATCCGACATGCTCCTCGATATGCGAGGGCTGCCGGGCTGGCCGCGACCCGTGACGATCCACATGTGACATAGGGGAGCAGAGGGACATATGGCCCGCAAGCGCGACGTTCCTGGCATCAGGCCATATGGTAGCCCGGCCGGTGGTTGGGGGGCTCTCAAGGCGACGGCGGCGGCCGTGCGCACGCAGATGGAAGTGCTCGAGGCACCGCTGACCTTGCTGCGGATGAACAAGCCGGATGGTTTCGACTGCCCTGGCTGTGCCTGGCCGGACAAGGAGCACAGCTCGACGTTCCAGTTTTGCGAGAACGGTGCCAAGGCCGTGACCTGGGAGGCGACGAGCAGGCGCGTCACGCCGGAATTCTTCGCCGAACACACCGTCACCGAGCTCCTGGGCTGGAGTGACTATCACCTCGAGAACGAGGGCCGTCTCACCCATCCGATGGCCTATGATTCGCAGACGGACACCTATCAGCCGATCGAGTGGGATGATGCTTTCGCCCGCATCGCCGCCGCCTTGCATAGCCTGCCCGATCCGAACATGGCCGAATTCTATACCTCCGGCCGTGCCTCCAATGAGGCGGCTTTCCTGTTCCAGCTCTTCGCGCGCGAATTCGGCAGCAACAATTTTCCCGATTGTTCGAACATGTGCCACGAGGCCACCAGCGTCGGCCTGCCGCAATCGATCGGCATCGGCAAGGGCACCGTCTCACTGGAGGATTTCGACCATTGCGAGCTGATCCTCTCGCTGGGGCACAATCCGGGCACCAACCATCCGCGCATGATGGGCACGCTGCATGAATGTTCGCGGCGCGGCGTGCCGATCATCGTGTTCAACCCCCTGAAGGAGCGGGCGCTCGAACGTTTCGCCGATCCGCAGAATCCCATCGAGATGGGGACCTTCGGTTCCACGCGGATCGCCTCGTCCTACTATCAGGTCAAGGTCGGCGCGGACGCCGCCGCCCTCAAAGGCGTGATGAAGGCCTTGGTCGAGATGGACGAGGCGTCGGGCAACAAGATACTCGACCACGATTTCATCACCACCCACACCCACGGCTTTGCCGAGTTCGCAGCCGATCTCGGCGCCACCTCCTGGCAGGCCATCGAGGCCATCAGCGGCTTCAGCAAGGCCCAGCTCGGCGAAGTCGCGGAAGCCTATGCCCGTTCCAATGCCACCATCGTCGCCTACGGCATGGGCATCACGCAGCACAACCGGGGAACCGCCAATGTGCAGCAGATTGCCAATCTCCTGTTGCTGAAGGGCAATTTCGGCAAGCCGGGTGCGGGCATCTGCCCCTTGCGCGGCCATTCCAACGTACAGGGCAACCGGACGGTCGGCATTACCGAAAAACCCAACGCTGTCCTGTTCGAGGGGATCGAGCGCACCTTCGGCTTCAAGCCGCCGAGCCATCACGGCCATGACGCGGTGGCCACCATGGAAGCGATCGACGCGGGCAGCTCGAAGGTCTTGATCTGCCTGGGGGGTAATTTCGCCGTCGCCATGCCCGACCCCGAACGCTGCCAAGCCGCCATGCGCAAGCTCGACCTTGCGGTGCATCTCGACACCAAGCTGAACCGCTCGCAACTGCTCATCGGCAAGCAGTCGATCATCCTGCCGGTGCTGGGGCGAACCGAGCGCGACATGCAGGCGAGCGGGCCCCAGGCGGTGACGGTGGAAGATTCCATGTCGATGGTGCACGCCTCGCGCGGCAAGCTGCCGCCGGCCTCCGAGCACCTGCGCTCCGAGACGGCCATCGTCGCCGGCATGGCGATGGCGACGCTGCCGAACAGCAAGGTGTATTGGGCGGAAATGGTCGCCGATTACGATCTCATCCGCGATGCGATCGAGAGCGTCCTGCCGGACTTCAAGGATTACAACCGGCGGATTCGCATCCCCGGCGGCTTCCGCCTGCCGCTGCCGCCGACGGAGCGCATCTGGCCGACTCCCTCGGGCAAGGCCGAGTTCCTGCCCTTCAAGGGACTTGAGGAGGACGCGATGATGGCCGATGCCAGCCTGCTCAAGCTGGCGACCATCCGCAGCCATGACCAGTACAACACCACGATCTACGGGTTGAACGACCGCTATCGCGGCGTGTTCGGCCGCCGCGACGTGTTGTTCGTGAACGAGGCGGATCTATCCCGTCTGGGACTGGAGCATGGCGATCTCGTCGAGATCGAGACGGCGCTGCCGTCGGGCGAACCCCGGCGCCTCAGCCTCACCGCCATCGCCTATGACATCGCCCGTGGCTCGGTCGCGGCCTATTATCCCGAAGCCAATGGGCTGGTGCCCCTCGACCACAAGGATGAGGAAAGCGGCACGCCTTCCTACAAATCCGTGCCGGTGCGCATCCGCAAAGCAGGGTGATCGGAAGGCCCGGCGACCGGAGATTCAACCTGCCTTGGCAGCTCCGACACACAGGCCGTCGACGAAAACGTCGGCGAGCCTTTGTACGGCTTCCAGCCAGCCGGGATGGTCGCGCATGTAGCACATGCCTACCAGGGCCCGCAGCAGGTCCTCCGGCGTGATATCAGCCCGCATCTGTCCGGCGGCAACGGCCCGGGCCAGCAGGATGCCCAGTGCCGTGGTCAGACGGTCGAAGGAATAGGCATAGAGTTCGGACGGAGCATAGGCGGCGAGCGCCAATGCCGTCAGCATGCCTTTCTTGGTCGCGACCAATTGCACATTGGCATGCAGCCAGCGACGGACGGCATCGACCGGCTCCATGCCGTCCTTCAGTTGCTCCGCCAATTCGCTGAGATGATCCACTTCCTGCCGATAGACCGCCTCGAACAGTGATTCGCGGGTGGGAAAGTGGCGGTAGAGCGTGCCGATGCCGACTTCCGCCTGCCTTGCGACGGCCTCCAGGCTCGCCTCGGAGCCACCCCTGCTGAAGACGGTCTTGGCGGCCGCCAGCAGCCGTTCCCGATTGCGGATCGCATCGGCGCGCGGCTTGCGGCTTGTTTTCCCGTTTCGCTCCACCATCTGAATTCAGTCAGCCTGCCCCTTGCAAAACGGAGGGACCCTCCGTATAAATACTGCATGAGCATCAAAACAGACAGATGCTTTTCAATCAAATCGAAGCCCGGCCTTGCCGGGCGATGCGTTTGCAGCGGGGCGCCGAGATTATGTCCGGCGACCCGAAGCCGGGAGCTCGGTCCCTCCGGGTCGTGCTCCCAGGAGACTCTGAAGACACGGGCGCTTTTCGTTCCGAGAGAATCGGCCACACCCCAAAAGCGCTTCGCTCTCCGCAGCCTCGACAGTTCAAAAAATCAGTCGATTGGAGCAGTGCATGACTTTCTCCATCAGCCTCACCGTCAACGGCGAGCAACGCCATGTTGAACTCGACGATCCCAGGGTGACGCTTCTCGATCTCCTGCGGGAGCGCCTCGACCTCACCGGCACCAAGAAGGGATGCGACCGCGGTCAATGCGGCGCCTGCACCATTCTGGTCGACGGCCGCCGCATCAATTCCTGCCTGGCGCTTGCCGTCAGCCATGATGGCGCGTCGATCGAAACCATCGAGGGCATCGCCCAGGGCGAGAATCTCCACCCCATGCAGGCGGCCTTCATCGCCCATGACGGTTTCCAGTGCGGCTTCTGTACGCCCGGCCAGATCATGAGCGCCATCGGCCTTCTCCGTGAAGGCCAGGCGGGCGACGATCCCGAGCGTATTCGCGAGGGGATGAGCGGCAATCTGTGCCGCTGCTCCGCCTATGCCGGCATCACCGAGGCCGTGCTGGAGGCTCATCATGTCCTCGCCGAGGGCGACCGGAGGAAATCGGCATGAAGAGCTTCGATTATGTGAGGCCCGCCACCATCGCCGAAGCCGTCGCGGCGGCGTCCCAGCCCGGCTCTGCCTTTCTCGCGGCCGGCACCAACCTCCTCGATCTGATGAAGACCGGCGTGAGCCGTCCCGACCGGCTCGTGGATGTCACCCGTCTGCCGGATCTCGGTGCGGTCGAATGGCAGCCCGATGGCAGCGTCAGGATCGGTGCGCTGGTGCGCAATGCGGATCTCGCCCATGATCCGGTTTTCTCGAAAACCTATCCCGCGATTGCCGAGGCGCTGCTGTCGGGTGCGTCCGGCCAGCTGCGCAATGCGGCGACCGTCGGTGGCAATCTGATGCAGCGTACACGCTGTGCCTATTTCTTCGACGTCACCGGCGCCTGCAACAAGCGCGCCCCGGGGTCGGGCTGCGATGCCCGGGGCGGCGAGAACCGCCTGCATGCCATATTGGGCTGGAGCGAGGCCTGCATCGCAACCCATCCCTCGGATTTCTGCGTGCCGCTGGCGGCTTTCGGCGCCATGGTGGAAATCGAGGGCAGGGCAGGGCGTCGTGAAATCCCGTTCGGCGATCTGCATCGTCTTCCGGGCGATGCGCCGGAGCACGATACGGCTCTGGAGCCGGGCGAACTGATCGTGGCGGTGAGATTGCCCGGCGATGCCGCCGGCTTTGCGGCGAATGCCCGGTATCTCAAGGTTCGCGAGCGGACATCCTATGCCTTTGCCGTGGTCTCGGCGACCGCTGCCCTGCGCCTCAGGGATGGGGTGATCGAGGAGGCGCGGCTGGCGCTTGGCGGCGTTGCGGCCAAGCCCTGGCGGCCGCTCGAAGCGGAAGCGACCCTGACCGGCGCCGTGCCGGACGAAGGCGTCTTCCGGCGCGCGGCGCAGGCCGCCCTCGCCGGGGCGAAGCCTTCGGGCGACAATGAATTCAAGATTGAACTCGCGCGCCGCACGCTTGCGCGCGCCCTGGCCGAAGCGGCCGCCGGCACGCCGGATCGTATCCCCGCTTTGCCGGGTTCTCCTTTCTCAACCCTGCCCGGAGCACGCCGAGATGCCTGAACTCGTCACGCCCGACCTCAAGCCGAACCGGTCTCCCGCTCATGTCCGGCACGGCTCCAATATCGGCCAGCCTTTGACGCGCCGCGACGGCGTGCTCAAGGTTACCGGCGCCGCACGCTACGCGGCCGACAATCATCCTGCTGGCATGCTCTACGCCGTGATCGCCGCGGCGCAGATTGCCCGTGGCCGGGTTGCCGCTCTCGACGTCGAGGCGGCCAAGGCCCATCCGGGCGTGGTGGAGGTGATGACACCGGATCACAAGCCGGCGCTGGCGCAGGATCCGGATGCCAAGGACCATCCCTTCATGTTCCGGCTCGATGTCCTGCAGAACGACCGCGTGCGCTATGCGGGGCAGCCCATCGCCGTGGTGATCGCGCAGTCACTGGAAGCCGCGACGGAGGGCGCCGCCCTGCTGGCCCCACGCTACGAGATGGAAACAACCAGGGTCGGCCTCGATGGCGACAGCTTCGTGCCGGCGGCCGTGGGCGTCGGCAACCCCTCGCAAACCGTGCATGGCGACATCGAGGCCGGTTTCGCCGAGGCGGACAAGCGGATCGAGGCCGTCTACGAGACGCCCACCCAATATCACAACCCGATCGAGCCGCATGCCATCGTCGCAAGCTGGCAGGGCGACAGCCTTTCGATCGATACGCCTAGCCAGGGCATGGCGATGGCGCAGGGCCGCATTGCCGGCCTCTTCGGCATCGCACCGGACAAGATCCATATCCGCAGCCCGTTTCTCGGCGGCGGCTTCGGCTGCAAGGGGCTGGTTTCGGGGCCCCAGATCCTGGGCATCATGGCGGCCCGCCTCGTCGGCCGGCCGGTGAAGCTCGTGCTTCGGCGCGATCAGATGTACGGGCCGGTGGGCCATCGCGCGCCTACCCGGCAAACTTTGCAGCTCGGCGTTGCCGCAGACGGGGCGCTGAGGGCGCTCGTCCATCACGCCAGGACTGCTTCCTCGACCTTCGACGACTTCTTCGAGCCTGCCGCCAGCGCTTCGCATGCGCTCTATGCCAGCCCTGCCATCGCCACCACCTATGACGCCGTGCGCACCGATACGGGAACCCCGCTGTTCATGCGGGCGCCCGGCGAGGCCTCCGGTTCCATCGCGCTGGAAAGCGCGATGGACGAAGCGGCCTGGGCAAGTGGCATCGATCCGCTCGAGTTCCGGCTCAGGAACTATGCCGAAATCGAACCAACCACCGGCAAGCCCTTCTCTTCGAAAGCCCTGCGCGAATGCTATGCGGAAGGCGCCAAGCGTTTCGGCTGGGCCGGCCGGCCGCTCGCCCCCCGCGCGATGCGCGACGAAGCCGGCTTTCTCGTCGGCTGGGGCATGGGCACGGCCATCTTTCCGGCCCTGATGTTCCAGGCCGAGGCGCGGGCCGTGATCCGGCGCGACGGTTCCGGCCTGATGGAGACCGGCGCCCATGACATGGGACAGGGAGCCTGGACAGCCTTGGCCCAGATCGCTGCCGACGGCCTGGGGCTCGACATCGACCGCGTGGAATTCCGGGCAGGTACCTCCGACCTGCCGGATGCCGGCATCGCCGGTGGTTCGGCGCATACGGCAACGGCCGGTGCGGCGATCCATGAAGCCGGTGCGGCGGTGATCGCCAAGCTGGCGGATCTGGCTGTAGGCGACGAGCGCTCGCCGCTGTTCGGCGCCGGCAATGCCGGGGTGATCGCCCGCGACGGCCGTCTCCATCGACGCGACGATGAAAGCCGCAGCGAGAGCTATGCCGATATTCTCGGCCGCGCAGGCCTGGCGGAAATCGAGGCCCGGGGGCGCGGCAGCGCCGACCCCGCGTCGCAGGCGAGCTATGCCATGCATGCCCATGGCGCGGTGTTCGCCGAGGTCAAGGTCGATCCCGATCTCGGGCAGGTGCGTGTCAGCCGGCTCGTCGGCGCCTTTGCGGCCGGCCGGATCATCAACCCCCATCTGGTTCGCAGCCAGTATCTCGGAGGCATGATCTGGGGGGTCTCCTTCGCGCTGCACGAGCATGCGGTGATCGATCACCGTTCCGGCCGGATCATGAATGCGGATCTCGCCGAATACCATGTGCCCGTCAATGCCGACGTACCGTCACTGGAGGCCATCCTGGTCGAGGAGCACGATCCGCATGTGAACGCGCTCGGCATCAAGGGCGTCGGCGAGATCGGCATCACCGGCACGGCCGGTGCCGTGGCCAACGCCGTCTGGCACGCGACCGGCAAGCGCGTGAGGCATTTCCCGATTGCCATCGAGGAATTGCTGTGAGATAGCGGTCATCCCGGACGCGCAGCAGCACGAAGTGGTGCGGCGCAGATCCGGGATCGCCCACGGGATGGATCTCATTTTCATCGCGGTCCCGCGTCTGCGGCGCGCTACTTCGTGCTGCACCGCGCGCGGGATGACGGCCTAGACCCGGTCGCAGAGCATCTCCCGTGCGGCGTTATGGCCGGGCGCCCCGGTGACGCCGCCGCCGGGATGCGTGCCTGAGCCGCAGATATAGAGCCCCTTTACCGGTGTGCGGTAATCGCCATAGCCGAGCATGGGCCGGGCCGAGAAGAGCTGGTCGAGCGACAGCGCGCCGTGGAAGATGTCGCCGCCGACCAGGCCGAACACCCGTTCGAGATCGAGGGGCGTCAGCACCTGGCGTCCGAGCACGCTCTGCCTGAAGCCGGGGGCGTAGCGCTCGACCGTGTCGATCATCAGGTCGGCGACTTCCTCGCGATGGGCGTCCCAACTCGCGCCATTCGGCAGTTGCGGCGCCACATATTGGCAGAACAGGCTGGCGACGTGTTGGCCCTTGGGTGCGAGCGTGTCGTCGAGCGTGGAGGGGATCAGCATCTCCACGATCGGCTGCCGGCTCCAGCCGTTACGACGGGCCTCCAGGAAGGCCTCTTCCATATAGTCAAGGCTCGGCCCGATGATGATGCCGGCGGTGTGGTGGATGCCCTGTTCTTTGCCGGGCAGGGCGGTAAAGCTGGGCAATTCGGAGAGTGCCACATTCATGCGCAGCACGCCCGAGCCGCATTTGAAACGGCGGATGCGCTGCAGGAAATCGGCCGGCACGGCATCTTCCGGCACGATCCTGTCGAAGAGCAGGCGCGGGCCGATATTGGCGGCGACGGCCTTGGCGCGGATGACGCGGCCATCCTCCAGTTCCACGCCGGCCGTGACGCCCTTCTCCACGATGAGGCGACGGACGGGGGCCTGCGTCTCGATCTCGGCGCCGGCCTCGCGGGCGGCGTTGGCCATGGCCTGCGTGATCGCACCCATGCCGCCGATGGCATGGCCCCAGGCGCCCTTCTTGCCGTTTACCTCGCCGAAGACGTGGTGCAGCAGCACATAGGCCGAACCCGGCGTCGAGGGGGCGGCATAGGAGCCGACGATGGAGTCGAAGCCGAACAGGACCTTCGCCTCCGGACTTTCGAACCAACCGTCGAGATAGTCGCTCGCCGATTTGGTGAAGAGGTCGAGCAGCACGCGGCGATGATGCATGTCGAGCTTGGATAGCCGATGCCCGAGCTTGCCAGCGCGCAGCAATTCCGGCAGCGAGCCGAACCAGCCTTCGTCGGAGACGTTGGGCGGGGTCTCCAGGATGAGATCGCGCAGCACGTCGGCGATGGTGTCGATCTCGTCGCAATAGGCCGGGAAGCGAGCAGCATCCTTCTGGCTGAACTTGGCGATCTCGTCCTGTGTGCGGCCCTCGCCGCAAAGGATGTAGCGCCCGTCGGGGAAGGGGAAGAAATTGGAGGCCTGGCGCTCGACCACCCTGAGGCCGTGACGCTCCAGCTCCATATCCCTGATGACCTTGGGATTGAGCAGGCTCACCGTGTAGGAGGCTACGGAATTGCGGAAGCCAGGATGGAACTCTTCGGTCACCGCGGCGCCGCCGACGACGGAGCGGCGCTCGAGCACCTTCACCCGCCGGCCGGCCCGGGCGAGATAATAGGCGCAGGTCAGGCCGTTATGGCCACCGCCGATGATGACAGCGTCATAGGGAGTAGTCGCGGTATGAACCGCCGGTGAAGATGCGCTGGCCAATTCGCCGAAGCCTTTTCGTTATGGCGGTGCGCCTGGAACCACGAACGTCTGGTCCGCTTCCCGGAACGCTCCGCCGGCTGTCTAGGCAGAGCGGACGGGACGTCCGCGGTCCCAGCCGCGGCAGTTTCCCGTCGAACGATCCATCAGCCGCGGGCAGCTTCCAGGATGTGCTTGCACTCGCCGAGTTCCAGTAGAACCGTCTGCAGCCGCCTGCGCCGCTCCTCGCTCAGCGACAAGCCGCTGCCGCTTTCGGTCTGCGCGACCGGATGCGGCGCCGGGCGCGGCTCGCTGCGCATGGGCGGGCCTGCCAGGGATGACAGCGGCAGCGAAGCCTGCGCCGGCGGCGGCTCATAGGCTTCGGGCTCTTCGTCGAAGACCGGCTCGATCCGATCATCGCCCTCGTCGTAGTCGCTCGCGCGACCACCCGGCGCAGGGGCCTCTGCCTCGGGCCATTCAGCCCGCTCACGGCGGCGCTCTTCCTCGTCGGCCCGTGGGATCACCGCGACGGGCGGCACATAGTCCTCGTTCTGAGCCCGGCCGATCTCGATGACATGCCGATTGCCACGCTCCTTGAGGATGCGCTGCACACCCTTGATGGTGTAGCCCTCGCCATAGAGATAGTAGCGAATGCCCTTGAGCAGGTCGATGTCGTCAGGGCGATAATAGCGACGCCCGCCACCGCGCTTCAGCGGCTTGATTTGGCTGAAGCGTGTTTCCCAGAAGCGCAGGACATGCTGGGGCAGGTCGAGATCCTCGGCGACCTCGCTGATCGTGCGAAACGCGTCAGGTGCTTTTTCCATGCTGCCGGACTCCCGAGCGGAAAGCGGCGAATCGTGCCTTTCCCCTATCACTCGTCCGATTCTGTAATGAAAGACAAGCGTTTATCACTTGTTTCCAACCCAAAACATCATCGGATGGTAGCTTGAAACCGTTGGAGGGAAAGGAAATGGCCATTCCCGGCGGGTGGGGGCGGCCGCAACGACGGATGGTTTGGGAGATGCTCGTCATGCGCACGGATGGCGCGGATGCACCGGAATTGCCCTCTCTCTCGCAAACTTGGACTGATCAATCAATTATGAATTTGCCAGCAAGGCCGAAGTCCGACTAGTCGTCGGTCACGCCGTCGACATTCTCGCCGTTGATCTGGGCCTTGAGAATGTTGGAAGGCTTGAAGACCATGACGCGGCGAGGGGAGATGGGCACTTCCTTGCCGGTCTTGGGATTGCGGCCGATACGCTCGCCCTTGGAGCGCACCACGAAGGAGCCGAAGGACGACAGCTTCACCGTCTCGCCCCGCTCGAGGCAACTGGAGATTTCATGCAGGACCATCTCGACCAGTTCCGAGGACTCGGTCCGCGACAGGCCCACTTTTTGGTAAACCGCTTCGCAAAGATCTGCTCTTGTGACGGTATTTCCCGCCATCGCTTTCATGCCCCACGTTGGACAGGCTCCATGAAGAGGCCACCTGTCTGTTATCCGTTCGATGCAGCCCGGAACCGCGGGAAGCCTGTCCCGCCACGAATCCGCCCCGCAAATCATCCCAGCAGGGCCGGCACTGAAGTCCCGACTCTATGTCACTGAAAACGCGAAGCTATTGACGAAATCGGTCAAGGTCAACCACCAATCGAAACCGGTGTTCGCTTCCGCCTCGGTCAGGCAACCGTCAAATTCGTCAGACTACCAGCGGATCAGGGACGCGCCCCAGGTGAAGCCACCGCCCATGGCCTCCAGGAGGACGAGGTCTCCCCGCTTGATGCGTCCGTCCTTGACGGCGGTGTCGAGCGCCAGGGGAATCGAAGCCGAGGAGGTGTTGGCATGCTCGGAAACCGTGAGCACCACCTTCTCCGGCGGCAGGCCGAGCTTTTCAGCGGTGGCGTGGATGATGCGGGCATTAGCCTGGTGCGGCACGAACCAATCCACTGCGTCATAGGGCAAACCGAGATCATCCATGGTGTCGATGATGATCTGCGGCACCATGCCGACCGCCAGCTTGAAGACTTCCTTGCCGTCCATGCGCAGCTTGCCGACAGTGCCCGTGGTGGAGGCACCGCCATCCACATACAGCTTCGACTTATGACGCCCGTCCGAGCGCAGTTTGGTGGCCAGGACGCCCTGATCGTGGATGGAACCGTCGTTCATCGTGGCTTCGACCACCACCGCGCCGGCACCGTCGCCGAACAGCACGCAGGTGGTACGATCCGACCAGTCCAGAATGCGCGAATAGGTCTCGGCACCGATGACGAGCGCATGCTTGGCCGAGCCCGAGCGCAGGAAATTATCGGCAATGGAAAGGCCATAGACGAAACCGGTACACACGGCCTGGACGTCAAAGGCGGCGCCGCCGGTCATGCCGATATTGGCCTGCACGGTGGTGGCCGTGGCTGGGAAGGTGTTGTCGGGCGTCGAGGTCGCCAGCACAATCAGGTCGATGTCGGAACCTTTCAGGCCGGCATCCGCCAAAGCGCGTTCGGCCGCCTTGGTGGCGAGATCCGAGGTGAATTCGCCCTCCGCCGCCTGGTGGCGGGCACGGATGCCGGTACGCTGCACGATCCACTCGTCAGAGGTGTCGACGAGCTTGGACAGATCGTCATTGGTGACGCGCTTTTCCGGCAGATAGGAGCCGATGCCCCTGATGACAGAACGAATTGTCGCCATTATGCAGCGTCCGGATTGCTGGCGGCGGCCATCACGGCGCGGTGGTCGAAGCTCAGGCTTTCGGTGATTTTCGTCATGAGTTCTTGTTTAACCATATCATAGGCCAAATCGATGGCGGCAGCGTAGCCTTCGGCATTGGCGCCCCCATGGCTCTTGATCACGATGCCGTTGAGGCCGAGGAAGACGCCGCCATTGACCCGGTTGGGATCGAGCTTTTCGCGCAAAGCCTGGAAGGCGCCGCGGGCGAAGAGGTAACCGATGCGCGCCATCAGAGTGCGCGACATGGCCGAACGCAAATAGGAAGCAATCTGCTTGGCCGTGCCTTCGGCGGTCTTGAGCGCGATATTGCCGGCAAAACCCTCCGTCACCACCACGTCGACGGTGCCCTTGCCGAGATCGTCGCCCTCGACGAATCCATGGTAGGTCAGGTCGGGCAGGCTGGTCTCGCGCAGGATACGGCCGGCCTCGCGCACCATTTCGAGACCCTTGACCTCCTCGACGCCGACATTGAGCAGGCCGACGGTCGGCCTTTCCACCCCCAGCACGATGCGGGCCATGGCCGCGCCCATGACCGCCATGTCGATCAGGGCATTGGAATCGGCACCGATGGAGGCACCGACATCGAGCACGATCGATTCGCCTCGCAGGGTCGGCCACAGGGCGGCGATGGCAGGGCGGTCGATCTCGGCGAGCGTGCGCAGGCAAAAGCGCGCCATCGCCATCAGCGCGCCTGTGTTGCCGGCCGAAACCGTGGCATCCGCCTCGCCCTTGTTGATGGCGTCGATGGCCAGCCACATCGAGGATTTCTTGCGACCATAGCGCAGGGCATGGCTCGGCTTGTCGTCCATGCGGATGGCGACATCGGTGTGATGGACGCTGGAAACGGCCTGAAGGCGCGGGCGGGTGACGAGCAGCGGGGCGATGACCGCCTCATCGCCATAGAAGAAAAAGCTCAGATCGGGATGGCGGGTGAGGGCCAGCTCGGCGGCCGGAATCACAACCGTGGGGCCGTGGTCGCCCCCCATCGCGTCGAGAGCGATACGAATTTTCGAAGCCCGATTGTCGGAAGCCATGAAGTGTTCGGTTGCCCTGTTGCGTCTGGCCGCTGCGTACGGCGGGGGAGGCGCTGCGTTTTGCAGCAAAAGACCATGCACCACAAGAGTGTAGCGAAGGTTGATGGCCGGAATTTAGGCACGGCCAGGATGTAGAAGCCGTCGATTGGCCGATTCTCACGTCAAAATCATGGTGAGGAAAGCCGCGATTGCAAGAAAATGCATAGCTGCCTCGCGACCCCTTGGCGGATGCTTTCTCGGGCACATCAGGGCTTCAGCCGAAAGCTTCCGCGGGCGGCGGCCTTTCGGACGGCCGCCAGCGTGGCCGCAGGAGCCTGCCCTTCCGTTGCGATGGCATGATGTTCGAGTGGCCCCAAATCGGAGAATTGCTGGTGCAGCGCCGTGATCGGCCCGGGATCGCTGAGAGTGTCGCCGCTGCGCAGGCGGCAGCGTTCGATCGCCGCCGCCAGAGGAGGGCGCAGCACCACATAATGGACGGGCATGGCGAGCGTCTTGAAAGGCGAGAGGAACCAGGGACCGACAATGCCGTCCAGGATCACGAAATAGCCGCCACGGGCATAGGCCCGAGCGGCACCGACGAGGACATCGATCACGACCGCATTCTGATGATGGGCTTCAGGCAGATAGGGCGCGATCGCGCCATTCTTGATGAAATGCCAGAAATCGTCGGCGTGCAGATGCACGGCCGGCGCACCGGGCTCGGAGGCGAGGGCTTGTGCCGTCGTCGTCTTTCCCGAACCCGGAGGGCCGGTGAGAATGAGGATATGGCCTGCAAGGTCGGGCATGGGCTCTAGCAACAATCGGCGGAGAAGGAATATCCCCGCCTTATTGGGCTTGTGCCGCAGGAGCGCAAGTCTTTGGCGCGGCGGCTGCTGGCCTGCCGATCGCGCATGGCCGCAGGCCGATCCGGGAATCGCGATTGTAAGGCGTCAGCATTCCACCGCATTCACGGCGAGGCCGCCTTGCGAGGTTTCCTTGTATTTGGATTGCATGTCCGCGCCGGTGACGCGCATCGTGGTGATCACCTGGTCGAGGCTGACCTTGTGGGTGCCGTCCCCCCGCAGAGCGAGAGAGGCGGCGGCGATCGCCTTGTTGGCGCCGAAGGCGTTGCGCTCGATGCAGGGGATCTGCACCAGGCCGCCGATCGGGTCACAGGTCATGCCGAGGTGATGCTCCATGCCGATCTCGGCCGCGTTCTCGACCTGCCCGATGCTGCCGCCGAGCGCCGCGGCAAGCCCGCCCGCCGCCATCGAGGCGGCAACGCCGACCTCGCCCTGGCAGCCGACCTCCGCGCCCGAGATCGAGGCGTTCATCTTGAACAGCATGCCGATTGCCGCAGCCGTGAGCAGGAACTCGTCGGCGCCGGCTTCCGAATAGTCGCAAAAATCATGGTAGTATCGAAGTACCGCCGGCACGATGCCCGCCGCACCATTCGTGGGAGCCGTCACCACGCGGCCGCCGGCGGCGTTCTCCTCGTTCACGGCGATGGCGAAGAGGGAGACCCAGTCCATCACCTCATGCGGGGCGCGGACATTGCGGCCGATATCGCTGAGCAGGCGGTCATGCAGGGCCTTGGCCCGGCGCTTCACCCGCAGACCGCCCGGCAATTCGCCCTCCTGGCTGATGCCGCGGTCGATGGCGGCATTCATCACCGAGCGGATGCCGGCGAGCCGCTCGCGGACGGCGGCTTCGGGCTGGCTCGCGGTCTCATTGGCGAGCACGATGCCGCCGATGCTCAGACTGTGCTCGCTCCCCAGGCGCAGCAGGTCGGCGCTGCTGCGGAACGGGTAGGGGACGTCCGCCGTCGCTCGCGCCGCGGCGTTTTCCCCCTCCGCCAGCACGAAGCCGCCGCCGACGGAATAGTAGAATTCCGTGGCGAGGGCGGCGCCATCCTCGTGCCAGGCCGTGAAGGAGAGGGTGTTGGGATGGCCTTTGGGCTGCGTCTTGCGATCGAAGACGATGTCGCGGTTGCGCTCGAAGCTCATGGCGCGGCGTCCGCCCAGCGCGAGCATGCCCTTGCTGGTGGCGTCTTCCACGATTGCGGCGACGGTTTCGGGATCGACGGTCTCGGGTTCCTCGCCCGCGAGACCCAGGATCACGGCGATATCGCTGGCATGCCCGTGGCCGGTCCAGGCCAGCGAGCCGTAAAACACGGTTTCGACCCGGTGGGTGTGGATGAAACGGCCTTGCTTGCGGAGCGACTGCACGAAACGATTGGCGGCACGCATGGGGCCGACAGTGTGCGAAGACGAGGGGCCGATGCCGATTTTGAAGATGTCGAAGACACTGATCATCGGCTCTGAGTTCCCATCAAAGTGTCGCAGCTGGACCCTCACAATCGAAACACGCCACCGCTCAGTGGAGCGTAACGGATGTTACACCAACTTTCATTGCACAGGAAACTTGCGCGATGGGGCCCGAATTGCTACCCCAAAACCGACGCCGGTTTAGCTCAGCTGGTAGAGCAACCGCCTTGTAAGCGGTAGGTCGCGAGTTCAAGTCCCGCAACCGGCACCATTTCCCAGCCTATCATGATCCGAGGACCATAGCGCCGCAGATGCGGCCTTGGCTGTCGCGGGCTCGTGTCATCTCGCGACGAGGTCGCTCAGCAGGCCCTCTGCGGCCCATGCGCCGAGATAGGTGGCGACGGGACCACTGCCGGGTGTGCCCGACTTCGGGCTTGGCGTAGCGCTAAGCTTTCCCGCGCAGGCTGCGTCCCATAACGTTGCCTCGGCGGGGGCCAATGAACGAAAATGTACTGTCGCATGTCGGCGCCAGACGATCACCCCTTGCGGTTCGGAATATCGCATTTCCGCAGGCGCAGGTCGTGCGCCTTCCAATTCCGACCAGATCGTTGCCGCATTCGAAAGCAGGCTGAGCCGGCGGACGCTTGGATGCGGTATGACTACGAAATCCGCCTGTGCATCGGCCATTGCGATGGCGGGAGCCGATACCGCCAGGGCGGTGTGATCGGGTGCGTCGAAAGCGTCGGCCAGCGCCTCCGCGATCCGGGCCAGATCGGCAATCACGGGCCGATCGGCATACGGCGCGTTGCGCTCGAGAAATGCGGGCAAATCGCGGCAGAACTGACATAAACTCGTATGCCGCGAGGGCACAGCGTCGATATAGGCATGTGCCAGCGTTTCGAAGGCATTGTCGCCGAGATAGGCCGCAAGGATGCCGTTCCGGCGGCGGACCGCCTCGTAGAGCCGCAACAGATAGGCCTCGCGATAGATGTCGACGAGAGCACTGCGCGTTTCGTGCGCGCCGTCGAGGATCTCGGCGAGAATGCCGTCGTCGCCGGCAGCAATGGCGTTCTGAAACGCGGCCTGGATGGCCGCCAGATCCCTCATGGTCATCAGCGAAATGCCTTGCCCAAGACACCATCTGCGATAATTCGGCTGCGTTCCACCTCGGCAACGAGCTCACCGAGCGAGGCGCTGTCGTCATCCTGTTCGACCATGGTCGAGACCGGGCCGAAACGCCGCAGCGCCGCGGCGTACAGGGCCCAAACTTCCGTGCTTACGGGTTGGTCATGCGTGTCGACCAGATAGGTGCCGCAATCGCGGTAACCCGCGAGATGAAACTGCGCGACGCGGTCAGCCGGCAGCCCGTCGAGAAAGATGTGCGGATCGAAGCCATGGTTGAAGGCGTTGATGTGAAGGTTGCTGATGTCGAGCAGCAGCCAGCACCCGGTCCGGCGCGCGAGCTCCCCGATGAACTCCCACTCGGTCATTTCCGATCGACGGAAGCGGACATAGGCCGAGACGTTCTCCAGGACCAATGGGCGGCCGAGGATATCCTGCGCACGGTCGACGCGCCCGGCGATATGGTCGAGTGCCTCCTGCGTATAGGGAACGGGGAGCAGATCATGGAGGTTCCTGCCATGCACACCCGTCCAGCATAGATGATCGGAAACCCAGCGTGGCTGCAGGCGGTCCGCCAGAGCCTTGAGCGCGAGCAGGTAGCTTTCGTCCAATTCACCAATCGAGGCAATGGACAGTGAAACGCCGTGCATCACGATCGGATAGTGCTCACGCAAGCGTTCGAGCAGCCGCAAACGGGCCCCGCCCGTCATCATGTAGTTCTCGCTGATGATTTCGAGCCAATCGAGAGGCGGGTGGTCAGCCAGGATTTGCGCGGCGTGATGCTCGCGCAGCCCGGCGCCAAAACCGAGAAATTCCGGTCTCGAAGCCATCAGGTGTTTGAGGGGCTCCGCCGTCTGCGAGGTGTCGCTCATGGGGCACCCGGAAACTACAGCGATGCGTCACGCATAGCGTCTCGCCAACAACACGGACAGCCTTTCACAGGTGCGATCGCGTGGCGATCAATGGTGTTGCACTGGCGGACGGAACTCGGCACGCATCAATGTTCCAAAACATCGCGAAGTCGGATGATCCCGGAAAATTCAAGGGGTGTCCAGCCGATTGAGTCCAGCTGCGATCGCAGGATTATCGTTGCCTTGGCGAGCCGTTATCAGGCCCACTATATCGTCGGACGAACGGTTGCATGACCGGTCTGGTTGTATGGCCGGCAAGTTGCTCGCCACACGAGCGTATGCTATTTTTTGATCGTCTCAGTGCATGTTTGTTGCAGGTGTGGCCGGTCCATTGGATTGCCGTTCGTCGGCGCGATGAGGGGGAGCATAGTGCCTCTGTTCTCTGCACTGTTGCGGCGCGACGCCAAGCTCGAGTCATGCCTCGTCAATGACGCGAGCCATGTGACCGAGGGGGCCTCGGGTGAGCATGTCGGCAAGATTCAGACCGCCCTGATTATCGTCGACAACGCCCAGATCAACAAGGATGAGTTGAGGACGCGAACCTACGGACATTCCACGGCCGCGGCTGTCCTTGCCTATAAGCGGGCCCGGAAGATCATCAATTTCAGCTATCAGACCCAGGCCGACAATATCGTCGGCAAGATGACGATTGCCACCCTCGACAGGGAGATGCTCCAGTACGAGATGCTGGCAAACATACCCAACGCCTGCTCGGGCAGGTCGAAGCCGCCGGGCGTGGTGGTGTAGCGTGGCAATTCCGGAAATTCCGTCATGAAGAAGGTTGCCGTCGTCCACGCGGGCGCCGCCCAGGTCGAGTTGGACTGGGCAAAACAGTTTGCTGGGCTCGACGCTGAGGTGAAGAAGCAATTCGCCACGGTGGTTCAGTGGGTGGAGAGGAGCACCACGGTGCACTCCATCGCCAACGTGACCTGGACGGACACCGTGGCCGCGGTCTCGGCAGCAATCAAGGACGCCGGAACCGGGGGAACCGTCGTCGTCGTCAGCGGCCACGGCGGCGCCGTTCCCGGCAATGTCGACCGAGGCATCATCATCTGGGATCCCAACGCGGCGACTGTCGGCCTCACCTGGACATCGGGCAATTTCGGCAATGGCATGTTCTGGGACGGCGATCATATCGGATACAACACCAGCTCGTCCGGGCCCTCACAGAAGGAGGTCGACGAGAAGAACATCGCCGATGATACCTCGCCGGGAAAGCAGGACACCCTGCACAAGCAAAAGCGGCTCGAAGCGTTTCTTGCTCTCGATCAAATTCGGGTCGCGATCGCCGCGACGAAGATACGACGACTGACATTCACCTCCTGCACGGTTGGCGCAGCGACGGGATTCATCGACGGTCTCGCGAAATTCTTGAAGACCGAAGTCGCGGCGTTCAATCAGGAGACGTCCGTCATCGACGACACGCAGTACAAGCCCTCTGTCCAGGGCAAATCGCGGTTGATCCTCTTTGCCGACAACTCGGCGGATGGCAAAGGCACTAATGTGATGCTGGCCCGGGCAAATTCGCCCAATCTCGACGATCCGAAGATCGCCCATGTCGGAAGACCATGACACCGTCCAGGGTGCCGCAGGCAATTTTGTCTGGCTCATCCCAGCCGCTCTCGTTCGGTTCTGCGCGACTGAAGAGGTTAGGCGGCCAAATACAGCCCGGCCCGTTCTCGATCGAGACAAGTGGCGACAGGCCTCCGACTGATTAAACAGGGTGTGTTGGCACGTGCTGAACCGGGCCGACAACGATCAAGAAGTCATAAATATGTCGCTGCCGCCCAGCAGGAGGAGAGTATCGTCCGCGGTCATTCTCGTGCGTATAGGACGCAAAAATAAAGCGCCGCACCTGTTGGGGAGGTGCGGCGCCCGAATAGAAATCAAACTATGCAATATCCAAAGGCGCAAACGCGCCTTCATCTACTCTTTGGTGCTGACAATCGTTACCGAACTGTCGATACGCTTGAACACTTGGACTGGCTGCAATCCAAACAATGATTGCCGCTCCATCCATGTCCATCTTTATAAGACGCTTCGTCTCCAAATGCAAGAGTTATGAAACGGGGCGTCTTGAAATTTTCGTGAGGTGAGAAAACTGTGCAGCCCGTGATGAGGTGGGGGGCATTCCGGGTCGAGAGCGTTGGAGGCAGGCCGTTCGGTAATTTTTCGCTGGCGGCACGCGAAGCGACACTGCCATGCAAGGTCAGGTTGATTGAAAACAAGCAGAAATGCGTTTATATATGAGACATTACGTCTAGAATATATTCTTGACATTTATAGGAGTTGTCAGTGGCCATTGCGCAGCAGGCGGCACGACCCGTCGGAAGACCGCGCTGCATGGAAACGCATAAGGCGATTTTGCATGCAGCGGCCGAATTGCTTGAACGCGCTCCCTATCGCGATATTTCGGTCGAACGCATCGCGGCTCTCGCCGGGGTGGGCAAGCAGACCATCTATCGCTGGTATGACAGCAAGGCCGATCTTCTGCTCGACGCCTATCTCGCCCGTTGCACCGAGGTGCTGCCGCCGATGGTCGCCGGTGGCGAGCCCATGATGAATTTCCGCAATTATGTGCGTCGCTTGGCTGAATATCTCAACGATCCGATGATGGAAGGCGCCTCCAGGGCCCTGCTTGCGGAGGCGCAGTTCGAGCGTCCGTTCCGAGAGCGCTTCAGCGAGATCGTCATGAAGCGCCGCCAGGAGATCGCCCGGGCTTTCGTGATCTCGGCAATGCACAAGAAACAGATCCGCGACGACGTCGATCCGGATACCGTGCTCGACCTGATCATGTCGCCGATCTTCCAGCGTTTCCATACCACAGTGACGCCGCCCGATGCGGCCTATGTCGACAAGATCTTCGACATGGTGCTGGCGGGGCTGGCCGTGCGGAACGAGCCTGCGGCTCGCGTTGCTGCGGAATAAGATGACAGAACGACAGCTGGCTGCCTCCACAGCCATTCTTTTTGAATGTCAGGTGCCGAAAATCTGCTGACGCCCGGCCATCAGCGCGGCCACCTCCTCCGCGGCCAGAGGGGCATAGCCGTGGCTGTCCACGCCGACATCGAGGCTGTAGCCGAAGGGTTCGCCGTCGAGGCGGCCATGCACATGCCCGAACAGATGCCAGGCGCCGCGCCAGGCTCCCGGCCATTCCCGCATCGGGTAATGGCACATCACGATAGTTTGGCCCTTCCAGCGTAGCTCCCTGATCTCGGCGATCGACCGCAAGCGCCCGGTTGATTCCAGCTTGGCTTGGTCGTCATGATTGCCGAGGACAAGGTGGATCTGGCCATTGAGGCGTTCCAAATAGGCTTCGGCGGGCTTGCCCGCGCGAAAGCTGAAATCGCCGATGTGGTAGACCACGTCGTTGGGCGCGACCTTGCCGTTCCAGCGCGCGATCAAGCCTTCGTCCATCGCCTCGACACTGTCGAAGGGGCGCTTGCACAGGCGGATGATGGATTCATGGCCGAAATGCGTATCGGCGGTGAAGAAGAGCTTGCTCATTGGTGCGTCCATCGAGCGGCAGTGGCCGTCTTGCTTAGAACGGTCGGCCACCCCAAACCATCGGATGGCGGCGCCGCCCCTTGTCATGCCCGGGTTTGACCCGGGCATCCAGAGCCTTGGCAATCGGACCGGTGAGGGGCAGACTGGATTGCCGGGTCAAGCCCGGCAATAATAAGGGTCGAGCCGTCACGGCGCAGGAAGGCGCTTGCCGAACTAGCGCCGCAGATCCGGCGGGGTCGCTTCCTTGACCAACTCGGCGATCGCTTCATCCAGCGGCAGCACCGATTGCGCCTGCGAGCCGAGACGGCGGATCGAGACGGTGCGCTCGGCTCCTTCCTTCTTGCCGAGGGCGAAGATCACGGGGGTCTTGGTGAGGGAATGCTCGCGCACCTTGTAGTTGATCTTCTCGTTGCGCAGGTCGATTTCCGCGCGCAGCCCCGCGGCCCTGAGGGCGGCGACGACCTCTTGGGCATAATCGTCGGCATCCGAGGTGATGGTGCACACCATCACCTGCTCGGGCGCCAGCCAGAGCGGGAAATGGCCTGCATGATTCTCGATCAGGATGCCGAGGAAGCGCTCCATCGAGCCGCAGATGGCGCGATGGATCATCACCGGCGTCTTCTTCTCGCCGTCCGAATCCACGAAGAAGGCGCCGAAGCGCTCCGGCAGGTTGAAGTCGACCTGCGTGGTGCCGCACTGCCAGTCGCGGCCGATGGCATCCTTCAGGGTGTATTCGAATTTCGGCCCGTAGAAGGCGCCTTCGCCCGGATTGATGCCGGTCTTGATGCGCCCGCCGGACTGCTCCTCGATCTCACCAAGCACCCGCATCATCACTTCTTCGGCGCGATCCCACAATTCGTCGGAACCGACGCGCTTTTCCGGCCGGGTCGAGAGCTTGACCACGATCTCGTCGAAGCCGAAATCGGCATAGGTCGACAGGATGAGATCGTTGATCTTCAGGCATTCGGCCGCCATCTGCTCGTCGGTGCAGAAGATGTGGGCATCGTCCTGGGTGAAGCCGCGCACGCGCATCAGGCCGTGCAGGGCGCCCGAGGGCTCGTAGCGATGCACGGCGCCGAATTCGGCAAGGCGCATCGGCAGGTCGCGGTAGGACTTCAGGCCGTGCTTGAAGATCTGCAGGTGGCCCGGGCAGTTCATCGGCTTGATGGCGAAGACGCGGTCGTCGTCCGTGTCCTCGCCGGCGGATTTCGCCATGAACATGTTCTCGCGGTACCAGCCCCAATGGCCGGAGATCTCCCACAGATGCTTGTCGAGCAGCTGCGGGGCATTGACCTCCTTGTAATCGGCCTTCAGGCGCCGGCGCATATAAGCGATCAGCTCCTGGAAGACGGTCCAGCCCTTGCCGTGCCAGAACACCACGCCAGGCCCTTCCTCCTGGAAATGGAACAGATCCATCTCCCGTCCCAGGCGGCGATGGTCGCGCTTTTCGGCTTCCTCGATCTGCTTGAGATAGGCGTCCAGCTCCTCCTGGTTGCGCCAGGCGGTGGCATAGATGCGGGTCAGCATCGGATTGTTCGAGTCGCCGCGCCAATAGGCGCCAGCCACCTTCATCAGCTTGAAGGCGGTGCCGATCTGGCCGGTCGAGACCATATGTGGCCCGCGGCAAAGATCGAACCAGTTGTCCTGATAATAGATCTTCAGATCCTGGTCGGCAGGGATCGCCTCGACCAGCTCGACCTTGAACTTCTCGCCCTTGTCGGCGAACACCTGCTTGGCCTTGTCACGGCTCCAGATCTCGCGGGTGAAGGGGGCATTGCGGGCGATGATCTCGCGCATCTTCGCCTCGATCTTCGGGAAATCTTCCGAAGAGAAGGGCTCGTCGCGATAGAAATCGTAATAGAAGCCGTTCTCGATCACCGGGCCGATGGTGACCTGGGTGTCGGGCCAGAGCGACTGCACGGCCTCGGCCATGACATGGGCGGCATCGTGCCGGATCAGCTCCAGCGCTTCCGGGCTCTCACGGGTGACGATTTCGATGCGGGCGTCGCGACCGATCTCCTCGGCGAGGTCGGTCAGTACCCCGTCGAGCTTCATGGCGATGGATTTCTTGGCGAGGGACTTGGAGATGCCCTCGGCAACCGCTTTGCCGGTCACGCCGGCATCGTAGGAACGCTGATTGCCATCAGGGAAAGTCAAAACAGGCATAGGTTTCTCCAGGCTCACTCCTGCCAACCAAGCAGGTAAGCGATTTCAGGTGATTGGAGGGCTTACTGGCCCTCATCGCAGGTAAAGGGCCGCCGGCGGCCATAGCGCCACGGTCTATACCAGCTCGTGTCGACGGGCAATCGTTCCGGCACGGGATCGAGGCCTGATCCGCCCCAGGGATGGCAGCGGCAGATCCGGGCGAGGCCCATCCAGCCGCCGGCCCATAGGCCATGGCGCTCGATCGCCTCGTCCGCATATTCCGAGCAGCTCGGAAAATAACGGCATTGCCGCCCGATCAGAGCCGACAGCGTGACCTGATAGGTCCGGATGACAAGATGCGCGGCAGTGCGAGGCCAAGTCATGACAAGGGACGGCCCATGACGAGAGGTGACAGGGTCGAAGCCCTTCCGGGCTCGGTCTGGATCAGAGTTCGAGGGCGATATCGGTCTGGAATGTCTCGACGATCTCGATCATGCGCCGAACCTGGTCGAAGGCCGATTGCAGCCTTTCCTCCAACTCGATGAGTTCGTTGAGAGAGGTGACGGTGAACTTGGCTCCGCGCAGGAATTCGCTGCGCTTGAGGGACAGGCTGCGGTCCGCCCAGATGGATTTATAGGCGAGCACCAGTTCATCGGGATAACCCTTGAACAGGGCGACGAGATCCTTGTCCGTTTCGATACGACTATGAACTTCGAATTTCTTGCCGCCGATCAGCCCCGACTTGACGTTTCGCCGCAGGATCAGTTTCAACATGGCGCCCCCGTCCTTACCTAAACGCGCTGCTCATTTCCGGAAAAACCGGCAAGTTCAAGAGCAGAATGGGGCTTTTCCGTCACAATTCGCAAGGGGCAGGGGGGAAATCGTGGAATCGCAGGCTTCCAGCCTGCTCTAGGAAACGCCGAAATCGGAGTGTCGACCTCCAGGTCGACATCATTCAAAGTCGCCGTTTCCAAGAGTGTCGATCTGGAGACCGACACGCCTTTGCAAGGCTTACTCCGCCGCCTTGCCCTTGGCTTCGATACTGTCGAAGGCCGAGACGACAGCGTCGAAAGTGAGCAGGGTGGAGGCGTGCCGCGCCTTGAAGTCGCGCACCGGTTCCAGCACCGCGGCTTCGGCGAAACGCCCCTTGGGGGGCGGGCCGTTCTCCTTGAGCATGCGGCGCATGGTATCGCGCGCCGCGCGCAATTCGTCTGCGCTCGCGCCGATGATGTTGCGGGCCATGATGGAGGAGGAGGCCTGCCCGAGGGCGCAGGCCTTCACGATATGGGCGAAATCGGAGACCTTGCCGTCTTCGACCGCCAGCTCCACCGAGACGGTGGAACCGCACAGTTTGGAATGGGCCGTGGCTGCGGCATCTGCGCGCGGCAGATGGCCGATGCGCGGAATATTGGCTGCCAATTCGAGGATACGTTTATTATAGACGTCGTCGAGCATGGGTGGACGCTTGATTGTATGCGCTTCGTTCTCAACTATATAGGCATGAATGGGTCGGTTGGGGAGGGGTGTTCTCCAGGCCGGTATGATCTAAACCCGCAGGGTGGATTTTGACGATCTGTCTTGGCGGTGGGAGTAGCTTTTGATGGATGCATTGGTGGACAAGCCCGCGGCCAAGTTGGAACGTGATGACGCGATCCGCGCCCCGCTGCCTCGCCCGACGCGCAAGGAAGCCGAAGCCGCCGTGCGGACGCTGATCCAGTGGGCCGGCGACGATCCGGATCGCGAAGGGCTGGTCGATACGCCCAAGCGGGTGGTCAAGGCCTGGCGCGAGATGTTCAAGGGCTACGAGCACGATGCCGGCGAAGAACTCGACACGATCTTCGAGGAAGTCGGCGGCTATGACGATATGGTGCTGGTGCGCGACATTCCGTTTTATTCGCATTGCGAACACCACATCGTGCCGATCCTGGGCCACGCCCATATTGCCTATTATCCGAGCGGCGGCGTCGTCGGCCTGTCCAAACTGGCGCGGGTGGTGGAAATCTATGCACGCCGCCTGCAGACGCAGGAACATCTCACCGCCAACGTCACCCAGGCCATCGAGGAGCGCCTCAAGCCGCGTGGCTTGGCCGTGATGCTGGAAGCCGAGCATATGTGCATGGCCATGCGCGGCATCCAGAAACAGGGGATCTCCACGGTGACGACCGGATTCACCGGTATCTTCAAGTCGGATCCGCAACAGCAGATGCACTTCCTGAGCCTGGTACAGCGCGCCTATAAGGCGCGCTGAGCGATACCCGGCGGCAGGGCTGCTTCTCACGAACGGCGCCGTTCGGCGTCCGGACGTCTTATTCCCTTCATGGGTGTGCCGCACGCTGGACAGCATGTGGCATGGATCGTGCACGGGCTGGGGCAGCCACATCTCGAAGGAGTAGCGATGATGCTGCAATCGACCGACCTCAAGGCGCTTTTCCCGCAAGCCGGGGATATCCCTGCCGAATTCCGCCTTCCGGGCGAGATCCACCAGGACAGCGTGCTGGTGAATGGGCAGTTGCTGGCTTGGACCGGCGAGAGGCAGAGCGTGATCTCGCCCATTCATCTGCGCGACGGGGAGGGGCGATTGCAGCCCGTCAAGCTCGGCTCGATTCCCGTCGGCGGCATCGCCGAGGCCGACGCTGCATTGGCGGCCGCCGTCGGCGCCTACGATAATGGCCGTGGCGCCTGGCCGACGATGCGGGTCGCCGACCGGATCGCCTGCATGCTGGATTTCATCCGCCAGATGGTGGCGCGCCGCGGCGAGATCGTGCGGCTGATCATGTGGGAGATCGCCAAGTCGCTTCCGGATGCGGAGAAGGAGTTCGATCGCACCGTCGACTATATGCGCGCCACCGTCGATGCCGTGCGCAATCTCGACAATGAGAATTCACGCTTCCAGATCGTCGAGGGCACCATCGGCCAGATACGCCGCACGCCTCTGGGTGTCGTGCTGTGCATGGGTCCCTACAATTATCCGCTGAACGAGACCTTCGCCACGCTGATCCCGGCCCTGATCATGGGCAACACTCTGGTGTTCAAGCCGCCGCGTTTCGGTGTCCTGCTGTTCGAGCCGCTGATGGAGGCGTTCCGCAGCGCTTTCCCGCCGGGCGTGGTCAATTTCGTTTACGGCAAGGGCGCAGAAATCGTGCCGCATCTGCTGGAGTCGGGGAAGGTGAACGCGCTCACCCTGATCGGTTCCAGCAAGGTCGCCGACCATCTCAAGAAGCTGCACCCAAAGACCAACCGGCTGCGTGCCATTCTCGGCCTCGACGCCAAGAATGCCGCCATCGTGCTGGCCGATGCCGATCTGGAACTGGCGGTGAAGGAATGCCTGGCAGGCGCATTGTCCTTCAATGGCCAGCGCTGCACGGCGCTGAAGATGCTGATCGTGCACCGCTCCATCGTCGACCGCTTCCTGGAGCGTTTCACCGAGGAACTCGCCAAGCTCAAGATCGGCATGCCCTGGGACAAGGGTGTCAGCATCACGCCGCTGCCCGACAGGGCCAAGGCGGACTATATGAAGGCCTGTGTCGACGATGCCGTGGCCAAGGGTGCCAAAGTGATCAATGCGGGCGGCGGGGACGAGGTCGAGACGCTGTTCCGGCCGGCGGTGGTCTATCCAGTCGCCGAAGGCATGAAGCTCTATCGCGAGGAGCAGTTCGGGCCGATCGTGCCGGTGATGCCGTTCGACGACATCGAGACGGCGCTCGACTATGTCATCACCTCCGAGCATGGCCAGCAGGTCAGTATCTTTTCCTCCAGCGCCGACGATATCGGCACCCTGGTGGATCCGCTGGTGAACCAGGTCTGCCGGGTCAACATCAACTGCCAGTGCCAGCGCGGGCCGGACGTCTTCCCCTTCACTGGCCGCAAGGATTCGGCCGAGGGTACGCTCTCGGTCACCGATGCGCTGCGCTCCTTCTCGATCCGGTCGATGATCGCGGCCAAGCAGACCGAGCCCAGCAAGAAACTGCTCGACGAGATCACGCGCAGCCACAAGTCGAAGTTCATCCATACGGATTTCATCTTCTGAGCCCGTGCAAATCTTGCCACCCGTTCCGCGAGTATCCGCATGACGACCTCGTTCCCCGCGCCCGGCGACAAGACCTCCCTTGAGGAAGGCCTTGTCTTCACGCCGAAATTCGACCGTGACGGCCTGATCACCGTGGTGACGCTCGGTGCCGAGCATGGCGAGGTGCTGATGGTCGCGCATATGAACGCGCAATCCCTGGCCCGCACGCTGGAGACCGGCGAGGCCTGGTACTGGTCGCGCTCGCGCCAGGCGCTCTGGCGCAAGGGCGAAACGTCGGGGCAATTGCAGCGTGTGGTGGAATTGCGCACCGATTGCGACCAGGACGCCCTGGTCATGCGCGTCGAAGTCGGTGGCGATGGCGGCTGTTGCCACACCGGCCGCCATTCCTGCTTCTACCGCGTGGTGCAGAGCGAGGATGGCGGGCCGGCACGGCTGGTGTTGGCGGAATAGTGCCAGCCTGCAAAAAGACTGACCAATCGAAGATGGGCGGCCCTGGGATCGCCAGCATCCTGCTGGCTCTTCCCCTCCAACAAGCGCTGCGTTTCCAAGAGCTAGCAGGATGCTGGCGGTCCCAGGAAGTGTCTTCCCAACAGGGTATACACCCTCCGTTCACTTCTCCACGAAAGCCTTGAGCCGGGCGAAGGCGGCATCCCACTGCGCGGAGACTTCGTCGAGATAGGAGCGTGCGGCCTCGATCGGTTCCGGGCGATAGGCAAACTGGGTCTCGCGGCCGACACGAAGGCTGGAGACCAGTCCCGCCCCTTCCAGGACGTGGAGATGCTTGGTGATGGCCTGGCGCGTCAGGCGCGTGTCGGTCGACAGCTTGGCGATCGATTGCGCCTGTCCGCCGCTGAGCCGGCCAAGCAGGGAGAGCCGGGTCGGATCTCCCAGCGCGGCGAAGGTGGCCGCGTGATTCTGGGCCGGCGGTGCGATATCAATTCTCGACATGGGCTTTGATGTTTTTCACCTGTTCCGCCCAGCCGCCGTCGTTCATGCGGAAGGCTTCGGCCCGGCGGTGGGCAGGAATGGCATCGAAACCCGACTCGATTACGCTGAGATGCGTCCCTGTCCCTTCCGGCCGCAGATGAAATTCGACCAGAGTCGGCTTTTCCTTCGAATAGTCGACATCCGGATCGACGGCATAGGGATGCCAGGTGAAGGAGAACAGGCGGGGCTTGTCCATGCTGACGATCTTGGCTTCCCAGGCGACATGCTCATAACCGGGATAGGTGATGTGGCCGCGCGAGATCTGGCCGGGCACGAAAGGCCCGTCCAGCTTGACTCGGAACCACGTGCCGAATTCCTCGTGATCGGTCAGGGCACGCCACACACGCTCGACGGGCGCGTTCAGCTCGATGGTCTTTTCGATACGATCTGACATAATTGCAACCTCCTGGTTGCCTATGTATGTCAGATCGCAGCGCATTGCGCAACCATTTGGTTGCTTAACTTGCCATTTCTCAGCTGGTGCGTTTCATGCTGAGGACGGCCAGGAAGCTGATGATCGCAGCCGCGCTGACATAATAACCTACCCAGGGCAGGCCGCCCTTCTGCAGCAGAATCTGTGCCAGATAGGGCGCGAGCGAGGCGCCCAGGATGCCGCCGAGATTATAGGCGCTGGAGGCGCCGGTGTAGCGCACCTTGGTGGGGAACAGGTCGGGAAGGAGGGCTCCGAGCGGCGCGAAGGTCAGCCCCATCAGCGCCAGCGACAGCGACAAATAGGCGAGGACCTCGAAGCTGTTGCCGCTGCCGAGCAGGACGGGCAGACAGAAACCCGAGGCCGCCGCCAGCGCGCTGGAGATCAGCAGGACTGGGCGGGCGCCGAAGCGGTCGGACAGGGCGGCCGAGATCGGCGTGGCGATCGCCATGAAGATGACGGCAATGCAGAGCAGGCCGAGGAAGTCGCTGCGTGAAATATGCAGCGTGTTGACGCCATAGCCCAGGGCGAAGACGGTGGAGATGTAGAACAGGGCGTAGCACACCACGATGGCGAGGGAGCCCTGGATCAGGGGGACCCAATGGTCCCTGAGCACCTCGAGCAAGGGCACCTCGACGCGCTCGTTACGGGCCATGGCCGCGCGGAACTCCGGCGTTTCGCTGATGGAGACGCGCAGATAGAGGCCGATGGCCACCAGTGCGGCGCTGATCAGGAAGGGGATACGCCAGCCCCAGGAGAGGAAGCTCGCCTCGCTGAGGAACATCAGGAGGACGAGGAACAGGCCGTTGGCCATGAAGAAGCCGATCGGCGGCCCGAGCTGGGGGAACATGCCGAACCAGGAGCGCCGTCCCTGCGGGGCGTTCTCGGTGGCGAGCAGGGCCGCGCCGCCCCATTCACCGCCAAGGCCGATGCCCTGGCCGAAGCGCAGGATGCACAACAGCAGGGGGGCCAGGAAGCCGGCCTGCTCGTAGGTCGGCAACGCGCCGATCAGCGTGGTCGACAGGCCCATGACCAGCATGGAGGCGACCAGGGTGGATTTGCGGCCGATGCGATCGCCGAAATGGCCGAACAGGATGGAGCCGATCGGGCGGGCAAGAAAGGCGATGCCGAAAGTGAGGAAGGCGTTGAGGGCCTGCGATCCGGGCGCCGTCGACGGGAAAAAGGTCTGCCCGATCACCAGGGCCGCGGCCGTCCCGTAGATGTAGAAATCGTAGAACTCGATCGTGGTGCCCACCAGGCTCGCCAGCACAATGCGGCCGATTCCGCCCGGCACTGCCTGGGCTCCACCGGCGCCCGCAGCAGAGTTGGCTTCAGCGTTTCCTGCCATCTTATTTTCCGTCTATTAATTGTGAAATATCGCGAGAGACGTGATTCGGCGAAAGGGCCGAAGCATTCGGGTTATCGCGCCCTCCGCCGGGAAGTGAAACAGGAAACGCAAATGTCTGCCAAAGATGATGTGACGATCGCTTTCTATGCTGAACAGGCGAGCGCCTACACCACGCGCGGACAAGTGGCGCAGAAACGGCGGCTCGATCAGTTTCTCTCGCATATCGGTCCGGGCGGAGCCATACTGGAACTTGGCTGTGGCGCGGGACAGGACAGCGAATACATGCTGGCAGGCGGCTTCGACGTCACGCCGACTGACGGCACTCCGGAAATTGCGTATGCCGCCGCCAAACGACTGGGCCGGCCGGTCGAGGTGCTGCTGTTCGAGAACATCGAGGCGCGTGACGTCTATGACGGCGTCTGGGCCAATGCCTGCCTGCTCCATGTGCCGCGCACCGAACTGCCGGCAATCATCGGCAGGGTCCACCGGGCCTTGAAACCCGGCGGCGTTTTCCACGCCAGCTTCAAAGCCGGCGAGGCGGAGGGCAGGGATCAGTTCGGCCGCTATTACAATTATCCTTCGGCGACGTGGCTCGAGCAGGCCTACCGGCCCGGCCCCTGGGAGAGCGTCGGCATCGAGGCGGCCAAGGGCGGCGGCTATGACAACAAGCCGACCGACTGGCTTTTTGTTCTGGCCCGCAAGGCCGGACGCTGACACAGCCGGCGCGCTGGGCGCGGAACCCGATAGCCGAAGCTATACTATTTGCTCTGGCCTTACGGCAGCCTCCGGGAGTAGGGACCTCGCATCGGCACAGACCTTTGCGGAAGGGCTGCGCATGAACCAGGAACCATCATGAATCGCGCCCAGAAAGCCGCTCTAGGCAGTGCCGGCATCGGCCTCGTCGTCCTCGCGCTCAAATTCGGCGCCTATTGGGTGACGGGCTCGCTCGCGCTCTATTCGGATGCCCTGGAGAGCATCATCAACGTGGTTGCGGCGGGCGCCGCCTTCATCGCCCTGCGGGTGGCCTCCAAGCCCGCCGATGGCGGCCACCCCTATGGTCACCACAAGGCCGAATATTTCTCCGCCGTGATCGAGGGGGTGATGATCGTGCTGGCGGCGATCCTCATCCTGGTGAAGGCCTATGACGGCATTCTCGCGCCCAAGGCCCTCGAAATGCCGCTGCTGGGCCTGGTGGTGAACGCCGTGGCGACCGCGATCAATCTCGGCTGGGCCTTGACACTGCTGCGCTGGGGACGGGCCTGGCGCTCGCCAGCCCTCGCGGCCGACGGCCGGCATGTGATGACCGATGTTTGGTCGTCCGGCGGCGTCCTGATCGGCGTTGCCCTCGTGGCCGTGACGGGCTGGCTCATCCTCGACCCGATCCTGGCGGCGATCGTCGCCGTCAACATTCTGTGGTCGGGCTGGGTAATGATCCGCGATTCCGTGTCCAGCCTGATGGATGCCTCGGCGCCACCGGAAATTCTCGACCAGATCGCCAAGATCATCGCCACCCACAGCGAGGGCGCGCAGGAGGCGCACGATGTCCGGACCCGCCAGGTCGGCAGCGTCATCTTCATCGATTTCCACCTTGTGGTGCAGGGCACGATGTCGGTGACCGAGTCGCACGCCATCTGCGACCGCATCGAGCTGGCGCTGCGACAGGCGATCGAAGGCGCGCGGGTGACCATCCATGTCGAGCCGGAGGAAAAGGCCAAGCACAAGGGCGTGCCCGTCCTGCTGGCCTCCTGAGGCTGCGAGCCTATCGGCGCCGCTTTTGCCGGTGGAAACACGCCGGACTTCCAATGCTGCGCCACGACTGCAAAGTGAGTGCCAATAAACCGGGGGTCCGCGATCAGGCCTGGCGCGCCTGCCGCAGCATGGCGCGCACGATCATCCGGTGGAAGGGCAGCACCGCGGCGAGATAGGCGCGGCCGAGACGATTGTGGGTGAGGACGAGCGTGGTCAGCGTGATGCGCTGGCGCTCGGGCCGCCGCGTCACGTCGATCACAACCCGAAAATCGAGATGGCTGTCGTCGAAACCGGCGACCAGCCGGTCCGGCGTCTGGCTGAGCACCGGAAAGATGCCGAGGGCTCCAAGTCCGGCCGGAGAGGACGGCGGGCGGGTATGCAGGCCGAGGGGCGCGACGACGAGGTTCCTGAGAGCAAGAAGCATGGCGACCCAGCGCGGCGAGCGGGCCATGATACGCTCGGCGGCGCCTCTCGCCTCGAGTTTCGGCAGGGCGATATCCAATGCATAGGCGTCGGCGAATTGCGCGCCGGGAAGAAGGCCGGCAAGAGCGGCGTCGGGGGCGACGGCGATGGTGTTCATGGAAACGATGCTCCACGCGCTCCAAGGTCTGGGCGGAATGGAGCGATGACGCCGAATATAGAGCCGCCGAGGACGAGGGGCGCGTGCCGCGATGTCGCACGCGCCCGTGGAGCTCAGACCATGTCGGGCAGCGGGGCTTCCTCAGGGGCCGGCGCCGACGGCAGCACGATGACCTTGGTGCCAACGGGAACGCGGTTATAGAGGTCGATGATGTCCTGGTTCATCAGGCGGACGCAACCCGAGGATACCTTGGTGCCGATGGTCGCCGGATTGGTGGTGCCGTGCAGGCGATAGAGCGTGTCGCGGCCGTCGCGGTAGAGATAGAGCGCGCGGGCGCCGAGCGGGTTGTCGACGCCGCCCGGCATGCCGTTGCGGTAGGGCTCGTTCAGTTCCGGATCGCGGCGGATCATGTCGGGCGTCGGGGTCCAGCGCGGCCATTCGGCCTTGCGGGCGATGGTGGCCTCGCCCTGGAAGTTGAACGCCTCGGTCTTGCCGACGCCGACGCCGTAGCGGATCGCCCGGCCGTTCTCCTGAACAAGATAGAGGAAACGCTGGTTCGGGTCGACGACGATGGTGCCGGGCTGCTCTGCGGTCTCGTAGGGAACCTCGCGGCGCCAATATTTCGGCGGCACTTTGGCGAGGTTCACGGCCTGGACGGGAAAGCGATCATTCTCGATGCCTCCGTAGAGGGAGACATAGTAGGGATCAGGCGTAAAGGCAGCTTGCTGTAAATTGGCATGTCTCTGGCTGCCTCCCGTTGCGCAACTGGCAAGAAAAAGCGGTGCGCCCAGAAGAAGTATGCGTCGCGTCAGTATCATTTCGACCCCGAATATCCGTACCGTGTTCCAATGGCAGCTATGAGCCAGCAAATCCGAGGAGCGGTTGCTCCGATGAATTGGGCGATAGAGGCGCATTGCGGCAGGATTGCGCACCGAATCCGGGGGTGAAGGCCAGGGACGGTAAAAGCGCACGCAACTGTGATCGAATGGCAACAGAATTGCGGGCGGAGGCGTCGATTCTTCCCGTGCTCTGGGCCGGGCGTCACTCAGCGTGCGACCACCTCGACGTCGCCGTCATGGCCGGCCTTGACGTCGAACTCGCGCGTATAGACCCGGCCTTCGTGGCGGGCCACCACGGTATAGTTGCCCTCGGCCAGGATCAGGGAGGGAAAGGCGCCGATGGATTCGCGGATGACGTCGCCGCCCGGCGTCAGCACCGACCAGGCCGTGTTGGCGATCGCTTCGCCGCCGGCCTGGCTGACCAGCTTGAGCGTCAGCGTTGCCGCCATCTGGTGGAAGGTGGCCTCCGTCAATTTGCCGGTGCCGATCGAGATTTCGGCGGAGACGGTGGCATTGGAGTCGCCATAGGTGCATTCGACGAAATAGCGTCCCTCGGGCAGGCGCAGGATGCTGGTGGCCGGAACTCCTTCGGCGATGAGCCGGCGTTCGCCGGTGGGCTGGATCACCATGACGCGTGCGGTCAATTGCTCGGGCGGGATCGGCTTGTCGAGCACCGAGGCTTCGATCTGCAAGCCGCCCGCCTTGATCACCAGTCCTTGCCGCACGGGCGCCTTGTCCACCTCGATTTCTTTGGTCGCGGCAGCGAGGCCATAGGCGACGTGAACGACATAGCGCCCGGGTGCCAGCGAGAATTCCGGGGCCGGCTCCTCGGACTCGGCCATTTTCACCGCATCCGCCTCGCCTTTGCCGAGGCGGAACACCCGCCATTTCAGGCCCGATGGGATCGGCGCGCCTTTTTCGGCGAAACTGGCGGAGAGTTCGACCTTGCGTGTGACGGCCGGCTCCCCGGGCGCAGCCTGGGCAGGTGCCTGCGGTGCCGCCGCGGGGGTGGCAGCGGGACTCGGCGGCGTCTGCGCGGCCGCAGGCAGGACCGTCAGGGCGCCCGCCAGCAGAAGGGCCGGGGTCTTGAAGATCGAGGTCTTGAAGGTCGAAGTCTTGGCAATCATGGCCGCCACGATTCACGGAAAGGCGGCGATTTCAAGCCCCATCTTCACGGTGTGGTTCGTCATCGCCCTGCTTGGCCGAGGATAAGGTTTCGGACAGATCCTGGATCTGGCGCTGAGCGCGCTCCGCCCGGGCGGCGGCCAGGATCGCGGCGAGCAGTCCGGGAAAGCGCGTTTCGATGTCGTCGGCACGCAGTGTGATCAGGCGATGCGTGCCCATCGCACGCGTGCGCGTCAGGCCGGCCTCGCGCAGACGGACATAGTGATAGGTCAAATTGGTCTTAGAACTCAGGCCGTTGAAGGCGGAGCAATTCTGCTCGCCATCCTCGGAGAGGCCGAGGATGATATCACGGCGAATGGGATCGCTGAGCGCTTCGAGGACCGTCGTCAACTCGACCTGATCGGTCTCCGGGTGAAAGATCGTCTTGGCCATGACAGTGACATATCGACTGAATTCCGTTGGTTCAAGACTCATTGAACTCGTTGACAGGAATGGGGAGCGAGTCCATAAGTTCAATAATCATTGAACTTATGGACTCGCTATGTATCGCACCCTGGCCTGGCTGGCACTGGGCGCCTTCGCCATCGGCAGCGAAGGCCTGATGATTGCCGGCATCCTGCCGCGTATCGCCGAGGATCTCGGCATTCCGGTCGCCCATGCCGGTCACCTCGTCACCATTTTTGCGCTGGCCTACGCGGTGGGCTCGCCCCTCATCGCGGTGGCGACGGCGCGCTGGGAACGCCGCACCCTCCTGATCACGGCCATGGCCGTGTTCAGCCTCGCCAATCTCGCTGCGGCGTTCGCCACCGGCTTTCTCACTTTGGCGGCAAGCCGCATCGTGCTGGCGCTATCGGCTGGGACCTTCATGCCGGCTGCCTTTGCCTATGGGGCGATGTCGGTCGAGCCGGCCAAGCGCGGGCGGGCCCTGTCCTTCATCTATACCGGCATGACCGTGGCGCTGGTGATCGGCGTGCCCTTGGGGACCGCCATCGCCGCGCATCTGGGCTGGCGGGCGACATTCGGCATGGTCGCCGCCATGAGCCTGCTGGTGCTGGCCGGCATCGTGCTGAAACTGCCGGCCGTATCGGGACCGCCGGCGCCGGGGCTCGCCGATCGCCTCGCCGTGGCCCGTCGTTCCGATGTGCTGGAAGTCATTGGCCTGACGGTCGTGGTCCTGGCCGGTGCCTTCGGGGTCTACACCTTCATCGGAGCCTATCTGGAGACCGTGCTGGGCGCTTCGCCCGAAGCAGTTGCCGGCTTCCTCATCCTGGCTGGCCTGGCGGGAGCCGCCGGCAATACATTGGGCGGCCATGCGGCCGACCGCTGGAACCACCGGCGCTTCCTGGCCATCGTCCTCACCGTCCTGGTCGCGAGTTTCGGCGTGCTGCCGCTGATCCCGGCGTTCCTGCCGGGGCTTGGCGGCTGGCTCGGAGCCGGGCTGGTACTGGTGCTGTGGGGCCTTTTTGGCTGGGCTTTTCCGGCGGTGCAGCAGGTGCGCCTGCTTGCCATCGACCCGCGCCTGGCCTCGGTTCTGCTGGCGCTGAATGCCTCGGCCATCTATCTCGGCACCGCGGCCGGGGCGGCTATCGGCGCCGTGGTGGTCGAACGCTATTCGGTCCAGGCCGTCGGCTGGGTGGGAGCGGCCACCGAGGTGCTGGCGCTCGTCTTCCTGCTGGCGACACCCTATCGCCCGGCGCGGGAGGCGCCGGCGGGCGGGGAGGTCAGCACTGTCGCCCGCGCGGATGCGGCGGAATGATCCTGCCGCATTCCAGTGCCCCCTAGATACGGGACTGCGCTGGGAATGAGCTCAATGGCTTACGATCCCGGGTCTGCACTGCAGATCCCGGCTCTGCGCCGCCCCCCGCGTGCTGCGGTGCGGCCGCGTGAGCCATTACCCGCCGCAAGGGAATGAGCGAAAACCTCTTTTTTATCAGCGAGATGGCCGCGATTGCGTAACCGCATCCCGCAATCGCCCGATCGCAAAGATGGGGAGGACTCGGGCTTATCGCACCGGAAGTCCTACCCAAGGCCAGCCTCAGGGCTTATGTGAGCGTTCGTCTCCTCGGGCAAGGCGCGTTTGATCAAGATGCCGCCTCGCTCCAACGCCGCGCTTTGACGCGGCTTTGCGGGTTCGGCGCAGGTGCCGGATCGCAATGCAATGGGAATGTACGCCATGGATGCAATCGAGCTTCTGAAGACCCGCCGGTCGGTGCCCCCGGCGCTGTTGTCCGAACCGGGACCGGACGCCGTACAGCTCGAGACCCTGCTTGCCATCGCCACGCGCGTGCCGGATCATGGCAAGCTTCATCCCTGGCGTTTCGTGATCTATCAGGGCGCTGCGCGCGAGAAGGCAGGGCAGGTGGTCTATGATGCCTTCATGACCGCCTGTCCCGACGCGGACGAGGCGGCCCGCAAGAAGGAATCGACCCGCTTCACCCTGGCGCCGCTGGTGATCGGCGTGGTCTCGACCGCCGCCAACCATGTGAAGATCCCGCTGTGGGAGCAGGAATTATCGGCGGGAGCGGTCTGCGAGAATCTCGTGATCGCCGCCCATGCGCTGGGCTTTGGCGCGAGCTGGCTCACGGGCTGGATGGCCTATGACGAAAGGGTGCTCGCCAAGCTGGGCATCGGCTCGCATGAAAAGCTTGCCGGCTTCGTGCATATCGGCACGCCCCGCGAAGCCGTACCGGACCGGCCCCGCCCCAAGCTCGAAGATCTCGTCACTTTCTATGGTCAGAACGCAGGTAATTAATTACCATATATGTAAGTGATTGTTTTTAAATGGAAAAAATTGACGCGTGTTTAAAATATCGCGTTGACGCTCGTTCGGCTCTCGTGTAGAAGCACCCCAACTCGGCGGCCGCTCGGCCGCCTTGTCGTTTTCAACCGTCGGATCGACAGCGCAACCACAGGCGAGACCATGTCCACCTTTACGCTCAAGACCGCCGATATCGAGAAGAAGTGGGTCATCATCGACGCCAAGGGCCTGGTCGTCGGTCGTCTGGCTTCGGTGATTGCAACGCGCCTGCGCGGCAAGCACAAGCCGACCTACACGCCCCATCTCGATTGCGGCGACAACGTGATTGTCATCAATGCGGACCAGGTGGTGTTCACCGGCCGCAAGTACAATCAGAAGGTCTATTACCACCACACCGGGCATCCCGGCGGTATCAAGGAGCGCAGCGCCAGGTTCATCCTGGAAGGCAAGTTCCCCGAGCGTATCGTCGAAAAGGCCGTCGAGCGTATGATCCCGCGTGGTCCGCTCGGCCGCAAGCAGATGCTCAACCTGCGCGTCTACAAGGGTACCGAGCATCCGCACGAGGCTCAGCAGCCCGAAGTGCTCGACGTCGGCGCCATGAACGCCAAGAATGTGAGGGGCTGATCCGATGGCCGATACGCTCAATTCGCTGCAGGCTCTCGGTGAGGCTGCTGCCGCTGCCGAAGCGCCCAAGCATGTCCAGAAGCTGGACGCCCATGGCCGCGCCTATGCCACCGGCAAGCGCAAGAACGCCATTGCCCGCGTCTGGATCAAGCCCGGCGCCGGCAAGGTCACGGTCAACGGCCGTGAGCTGGACGTCTACTTCGCCCGCCCGGTGCTGCGCCTGCTGATCCAGCAGCCGCTGACCGTCGCCAACCGCACCGGCCAGTACGACATCAACATCACTGTCGCCGGTGGTGGTCTGTCCGGCCAGGCCGGCGCCGTGCGCCACGGCGTCTCCAAGGCCCTGACCTATTACGAGCCCGAACTGCGTTCGGCTCTGAAGAAGGAAGGCTTCCTCACCCGCGACAGCCGCGTGGTCGAGCGCAAGAAGTACGGCCGCGCCAAGGCTCGCCGCTCCTTCCAGTTCTCGAAGCGTTAAGCCTCCGGACGATACTTACGAAAACCCCGCTCCGGCGGGGTTTTTTGTTGCCCGTTCAAGGCTTGGGCGGAGCCGTCGATCCCCGCACCATCAGTTCGGTCGAAAATTGCCGCCGGCCCGTTTCCTCGGGCGTGTCGAGAATCATCTCGACGGCGAGCTGGCCCATCGCTGCGATCGGCTGGGCGATGGTGGTGAGCGGCGGTTCGGAGAAGGCGCTTTCCGGCACGCCGTCGAAACCGATGACCGAAACGTCTTCCGGCACCGACAGGCCTCGCTGCTGCAGCCATTCGAGGGCGGCGAAGGCGATGCGGTCCGACATGGCCAAGAGAGCGGTCGGCGGGGACGGGGCCGCGAACAGCCATGCCATCGCCTTCTCGACATCCGCCTCCTCGTTCTGCGTTTCGAAGATCGGCACGGCGGCGGTATCGATGCCATGCTCGGCAAGGGCGGCGAAATAGCCGAGTACGCGGTCACGCGAACTCGAATAGATCGCGGCATCGACTTCCCGCATAGTGGCAGGGCCGGTGCGGTCGTCGGCGAAGGGCATGGAGAGAATGGCGAAGCGCCGGTGGCCGAGACTCGCCAAATGGTCGGCCGCGGCCTTGGCGCCGGCGAAATTGTCGACGCCAATGGCCGCGATGCCCTCATCGCGCGTGCCCAGATGCAGCGCGACGAAAGGCAGCTGGCGCTCGCGCGTCAGCTCGACCAGCCGCGGCCCTTCGTCGATGCAGAACAGGATGAAGCCGTCCACCAGGGCGCTCTGCACGTTCCAGGCCAGCTTCTGCTCGTTCATGGCCGAGACGAGCGCGATGCCGGCGCCGCGTTCGTCGCAGGCCTTGGAGATCGCCGCCATCATCAGGCGGGCGAAGGGATCCTCGAAGAAATAGGACAGGGGTTCGGCCGTGACGATGCCGAGCGCATTGACCTTGCCGGCGCGCAGCAGGCGTCCCTTGGGGTCAGGCCCGCGATAGCCGAGCGAGGCTGCGATCGCCTCGACGCGCTCGCGGACTTCCGGCCGCACCAGGCGTGGGCGGTTGAAGACGTTGGAGGCGGTGCCTTGCGACACGCCCGCAGCCTTGGCCACATCCGCCAGCCTTATGACCTTGTCCAAGGGTTTCTCCCATTGCGTTGCGCGATGTTCCGCGGACCGGAGTGGCGGCCGACCACCGTGCTGTCTCGTTTCTCCCTCCGTAAGGAGGGCGAAGTGATGGATCCGACTGTAGCATGTCGTTGGATCGATTCAATTTTGCTTGACCTTCGATGGATTTTTCGGTAAAGATTGAATCGATTCAATCATTCGCAAAAGTCCCGTCTGCCCGCAAGTTGCGGGTTGTTTTTGCACAAAGTATTGAATCGATTCAATAAAACAAGTGCGGAGCACCCGTGATGATTCCCTCGAGCTATTTCTTCAAGACAGCCTATCGGCGCCGCTGGGAGCAGCCGGCTTCGCCGGAAACCATGCCGCCGGTCGAGCCTAGCCGGGCCTGGTACAGCACCTTGGCGACCGCGATCAGCCATTGGCGCGCACCCAAACCGTCCGGTCGGGGTGGACGCCGGGTGCGGTGAGGGCGCCAGGCGCCACGCCCGAATAATACCGGCAGAGCGGCGGACACCGCGTCGCCCCTCGAAATCGAAATCTCCCAGCTGGGGCCGTGAAGCCGGATCGCGCGCGGAGATCATTCCGTCATGATGGAATGGCAATCCAAGACGAGGCCTGAAACAGCTTCTGTGGCAAGCTCGGTCCTTCTCGATTCGGAACCGAGCCATGTCCTTCAGCGTCCGCGATATCTGGTTCAAGGGCTATCGCTCACTGCGCTCGATCCATTTCGAGGTCGGTGACCTCAGCGTGTTCGTCGGCGCCAACGGCACGGGCAAGACCAATCTCTATCGCGGCCTCCAGTTGATACAGGCGGCGGCACAAGGCAGTTTCGCCTATGAATTGGCTCGCGAAGGCGGATTGGCGGCAGCTTTGTGGGCCGGCTTGCGCCCAAAGAACGAGCCAGCGCGCATTCACCTCGATGTCGGCCTGATCAGCGACAGTGCCCGGTATCGCTACCGCATCGAGGCCGGGCTGGTGCAGCAATCCGGCGGGGCCATTCTGGGCAACGGTTTTCTCGGTGAGCCCCAGGTCAAGGTCGAGACCCTCAAATTCACCCATGGCGGGCGCGAACGGACGGCGCTGGAGCGCAAGGGCCCGGCCGTCAGCATCGCCGCCCCGGATGGCAAGCGGCGTCCGTTCGGAGTGCCGTTGCTGGCGTCGGAAACGGCGCTGGCGACGCTGCATGACGCCGATCGCCTGGCCGACCTCGCCGCCGTGCGCCGTGCCCTCCTGGAGTGGCGTTTCTATCATGGCCTGCGCACGGATCGCGACTCAGCGCTGCGCCGACCCTGCTATGCCCTGGCCACGCCGACCCTGGCCTCAGACGGCCACGATCTGGCGGCCGTGTTCGCCACGCTCGTCCATATCCGTGCCGACAGTGAAACGCTGTTCGAATCTGTCGATGAAGCCTTTCCCGGTGCCCGGCTGGTGGTTCCGATGCCCGATCGCATGGCCTCCTTCGGCATGACCTTTCCCGACAATCCCAAGCGCGTCTACGAGGCGAGCGAGCTTTCCGACGGCACCTTGCGCTATCTCGCGCTGGCCGGGGCACTGCTGTCGGCCCGGCTGCCGCCCTTCATTGCCCTGAACGAACCGGAAGCCAGTCTCCATCCCGATCTCCTGGTTCCGCTGGCGGGCATGATCGTGCGTGCCTCGCGGCGGACCCAGATCTGGCTGGTGACCCATTCGCAGGTCCTGGCGGACGCCATCCAAGACCTTTCCGGCGTAGCGCCGCACCGCGTGATCAAACGCGACGGCGAAACCTGGCTCGAAGGGCTGCGGCTGTCGGGCGATTTCGCCGGGGATGACTAGAGCACATCTGCAATTATGACAGCCGGCTGGAGGGTCGATCTCCAGATCGACCTCTTCCGTGCGTCCGGCGTTTCCAAGAGGTCGATCTGGAGATCGAACCTGCTTAACGGGCCGTATATTGCTCGTCGCTGACCTGTTCGAGCCAATCGACCGCCTTGCCGTCCAGCTGTTCCTGGATGGCGATATGGGTCATGGCCGTGGTGGGGGTGGCGCCGTGCCAATGCTTCTCGCCGGGCGCAAACCAGACCACGTCGCCCGGCCGGATTTCCTCGATCGGGCCGCCCTCGCGCTGGGCCAGGCCGCAGCCGGCGGTCACGATCAGGGTCTGACCGAGCGGATGGGTATGCCAGGCGGTGCGGGCGCCAGGTTCGAAGGTGACGCTGGCCCCCACGGCGCGGGCCGGCTGGGGTGCGCTGAACAGCGGGTCGATGCGGACGGCGCCCGTGAACCAGTCCGCGGGTCCGCGTGCGGAAGGCTGCGAGCCACCCCGTTTGATTTCCATGACGATCCTCGCGCTCGATGGGAGAAGGCCGGATCTTAGCGGTGAAGACCGCATGACGATAGCCCGTTCAGGCCCGCTTTCCGCCATGGAAGGCGAGAAGCGGGCCGAGCCGGGAAGGGTGGCGCGATCAGCCAGCGAGCACATCGATCCCGGCCGATGCCGCGCAAGCAATCTATTGGGTGACCGCTTCCGAGGCGTATTTGAAGGCGGGTGCCGCCTCCAGCTGTTCCTTGGTCATCGCCAGCATGCCGCGGGCAGGATAATCCCGCACCTGGTTGACGGGCTGGGTCTCGGGAGTCCCGGGGGCTGCCGATGGGGTTCCGGCAGGCGCGGGAGCGCCCGCGCTGGGCTGAGGCGCCGCCGGTGCGGTGTCGCTCCAGGTTATGGCGCTGTAGGGCAGGGCTACATTCTTCTCCCCTATGCCCAGGAAGCCGCCGACGCCGATGACCACGCCGATGACCATGCCTTTCTTGTCGACCAGCACGTCGTTGACATTGCCGATATTCTCATCCTTGGCATTGTATATCTTCACGCCGACGAGCTGGCTGCCCCTGTATTGGCCGGGCTCGGCCTTGGTGAGGAAGGAAACGGCGCCCGTCGGCGCGGGGGTGGTCTGCTGCGCCAAAGTCGCGGTGGGTAACCCCAGCAGGGTGACGAGAGCGATGGTGTAAGTGGCTTTTCTCAGGATCATGGAAACCTCCTTTGACGAGCCGTTCCACTTCATCAAACCAAATTGGCGGCGCGATGTTCCGATGGGGCCGCAACCATGCCGCGGGGCATATTCCCTTTGTCACCCATTGCCCTTAAAGCCAGGGGCGATATTCGTTAATCAGAGCGACGCGAGAGCAAAGTGCGATGTCTTCGAATCGCACTTCTCTCTACCTCTTTGTCTCGACGCGTTTTCCTAATCGAAAGTCGATCAACTTTCTGGAAAACGCTTTGGAGGAGATTCCCATGGCTGGCCCCACCGACGATCCCAAGCGTCCGCGCCCGACCGACAATGCCGTCTTCCGCAAGGAGGTGCTCGGGGGCGCCACCGAGCCGACCTATGGCGGCATCCTGTCCTTCATGCGCCGGCGGTTCCAGCGCGACCTAGCCGGCATCGATGTCGCCGTCTGGGGCATTCCTTTCGATGCCGCCGTCTCCAACCGGCCTGGCGCCCGTTTCGGACCTCAGGGAGTCAGGCGCGCCTCGGCGATCTTCGACGGTGACCCGCAATATCCTTTCCAGGCCGATCCGTTCGAGAACCTTGCCGTGGTCGACTATGGCGATTGTTCCTTCGATTATGCGCGCCATGGCGAGATCCCGGCCTGCATCGAGGCGCAGGCGCTGGATATCATCGAGACTGGCACCATGCTGTGCTCGATCGGCGGCGACCACTACGTCACCTGGCCGCTGCTCAAGGCGCATGCCGCCAAGCATGGTCCGATGGCGCTGGTGCATTTCGATGCCCATCAAGACACCTGGTACGATGACGAGGGCCGCATCGACCATGGCTCCTTCGTGGCGCGAGCCGTACGCGAGGGCATCATCCGGCCCGACCGTTCCATCCAGATCGGCATCCGCACCCATGCACCGGATGATTGCGGCATCGAGATCCTCTATGGGGAAGACTTGGAGACGCTCAGCGTCGCCCAGGTGGTCGAGCGCATCCGTCAACGGGTCGGCGACGCCAAGGCCTATATCACCTTCGATATCGACTGCCTTGATCCGGCCTATGCGCCCGGCACCGGCACCCCGGTCGCCGGCGGTCCCTCCTCGCGCCAGGCCCTGATGATCCTGCGCCGGCTCGGCTTCCTCGACATCGTCGGCTGCGATCTGGTGGAGGTTGCGCCCGCTTATGACCATGCCGATATCACTTCGATTGCGGGTGCAACCGTGGTTCAGCATTATCTGGGCTTGATTGCCGAGCGGAAGCAGGGCAAAGCCGGGAGATGAGCAACGAACGCAAGAACTCCCTGACCTACGCCGATGCCGGTGTCGATATCGATGCCGGCAATGCCATGGTCGATGCCATCAAGCCCCTGGTCCGCGCCACCCGCCGCGTCGGCGCCGATGCCGAGATCGGTGGTTTCGGCGGCCTGTTCGATCTGAAGGCCTGCGGCTTCAAGGATCCCGTCCTGGTCGCGGCCAATGACGGTGTCGGCACCAAGCTGAAAGTGGCGATCGAGACCGGCATCCACGACACGGTCGGAATCGATCTGGTGGCGATGTCGGTGAACGACCTGGTGGTGCAGGGCGCCGAGCCGCTGTTCTTCCTCGACTATTTCGCCACCGGCAAGCTTGCGCCGGGGCAGGGCGTCGCCATCGTCAAAGGCATCGCCGAAGGCTGCAAGGATGCCGGCTGCGCGCTGATCGGCGGCGAGACCGCCGAGATGCCCGGCATGTATGCCGATGGCGACTATGATCTCGCCGGATTCGCGGTGGGTGCCGTGGAGCGCGATGCCATCCTGCCGCGTGGCGGGGTGGCCGAAGGGGACGTCATCCTCGGCCTGGCCTCGTCGGGGCCGCATTCCAATGGCTATTCGCTCATCCGCAAGATCGTCGAGTTCTCGGGGCTCGGCTGGGACGCGCCGGCCCCCTTCGCCGAGGGCAAGACCCTGGGCGAAGCGCTGCTGACGCCAACGCGGATCTATGTCAGGCCGCTGCTGGCGGCACTGAAGGCGACGGGCTCTGCCGTCAAGGCGCTCGCCCACATTACCGGCGGAGGCTTCCCGGACAATATTCCGCGCGTGCTGCCTGACGGTATCGCCGCCTCCATCGACCTCTCTTCCTTCACGCCGCCGCCGGTCTTCGGCTGGCTGTCGCGCATCGGCGGTGTCGAAGCCCGTGAGATGCTGCGCACCTTCAACTGCGGCATCGGCATGATCGTGGTCACGGCTGCCGCCGATGCGGCCGCGGTGGAGGCGGCTCTCGCCGAAGCCGGCCTGCCACCGGTGCGCCTGGGCACGGTGATAAGGCAGGAGGGCGACGAGCGGGTCGTCTATAGCGGCACGCTGACGCTATGAAGGGACGCAAGCGCGCCGCCATCCTGATCTCGGGGCGTGGTTCCAACATGGCCGCGCTTATCGAAGCTGCGAGGAATCCGGCATATCCGGTTGAGATCGTTGCGGTTATCTCCAATCGGCCAGGTGCGCCCGGCTTGGCCCGGGCGCGTGAGGCCGGCATCGCAGCCGAGGCGATCGACCACAAGGCTTTCGCGAGCCGCTCCGATTTCGAGGCGGCGCTGGAAGCGCGGCTGGAAGCCCATGTCGTCGATCTCGTAGTGCTGGCAGGCTTCATGCGGTTGATGACGGCGCCTTTCGTCCAGAGCTGGGCCGGGCGGATGATCAACATCCATCCGGCTCTGCTGCCGGCCTTTCCGGGGCTTGCCACCCACGAGCGCGCGCTGGAGGCCGGGGTGCGCCTGCATGGCTGCACCGTTCACTATGTCACGCCGGGCATGGATGAGGGGCCGATCATCGCGCAGGCGGCGGTGCCCGTGCTGCCGGGCGATACGGCTTTGGATCTCGCGGCCCGCGTGCTGCATGCCGAGCACAAACTCTACCCGATCGCCCTTGCCCGGGTGGCGCGCGGGGAGGCGCCGGTCATGGGCGAGCGCGTCGAGATCGCTCCCGGCGATCTCCTGTTCTGCGAGTGACATCGGCGGCCACGTCGTCGCCCTATGAAAGCTCGCTAGCACTCAGCTTTTCAGATGGAATTTTCGAGGAATCAAATGTCGATCATGAACGGTGTCGCGCTTCGCATGAAGAAGGGAACGGCTTTGTCATCAGCCGCTGCGTGCTGCGCCGTTGTGCTGGCTCTTGCGGGCGCTGCGCCGGCCCTGGCCGAACCCGCGACTGCCGAAGGTGCCCGCAAGCTGACCGAGACGTTCCAGTCCTATATCGGCCCCGTGCCGTTCGAGAAGGGTTTCATCACCATCGCGCCCAAGGACGATGGCTATGACGTGACCCTGTCCTTCGATGGCAGCAAGCTCGACGAGGCCAAGGGCAAGGGCGTCGCGGAAGTGTTGCGCATGAACCCTTACGTGGTGCGCCTGACGCCGCAAAGCGACGGCAATTGGGCGGTGAAGAGCGGTCCGGCACCCATCGCCATGGCCTGGAGTCGCGTCTGGAAGGAAAGCCCGGAGACGGGCAGCTTCAATTTCGCCGCCTGTGCCAGTCAGGGCATGTTCGTGCCCAAGCTGATGAGCTTTGCCACGCTGACGGTCGGCTGCGACGGCGGTGCGGCGACGGTTCGCAATCATGATGCCGACATCGATCTGTCGACGGGCAAGTTCGGCTTCATGACCAGCAGCGAGCCCGATGCGAATGATGGTGTCGACGTCAAGTTCGAGAGTCAGCTGCAGGGGCTGAAGGGCAAGGTCCAGGACAAGAAGGACACGCAATTCCCTGTGTCGTTCGATCTGGCCGGCGGCCAGCAGACCTTCTCGGCCACGGGCATGCGCTTTGCCGCGATCTATGACCTCGTCGCCTTCTTGCGCGAGCATCCGTCCAAGGGCCAGATCGTGCTGGCGCAGGACGACCTCAAGACCAAGCTGCGCGCCGCTTTGCCGCTTTGGCAGGAGGTTTCGAGCACATCGCAGATCGAAGACCTCGTGGTCACCCTGCCTTTCGGCCAGGTCAAGCTGGGCAAAGCCAGGCAGGCCTATGGCCTTACCGGCCTGGTGAAGCAGGGCTACTATTCCGATGCGCTGAACTATTCCGGCCTGGTGATCCCGGAGGTCGTGGTGCCCGAATGGGCCCGTTCGCTGGTTCCGGCCGAGGCGAACTATGCCACCAAGCTGTCGCTGAACGGTCTCGACGGCATGGCGGACGTGCTGATCCGGGGCGTCGATGCCACGCAGGACCCGCCTTTCAGCAAGACGATGGCCGTGGCGCTGATGACCCGGCTGCTCGACGGCGATCTCAACTACAAGATCGATTTCAACGTCGCCGCTCCCGCCTACACCCTGAAGGGCAACGGCAGCGCGGCCGTCAATCCGGAGCCGACGGCCAGCCTTGCGGTGGCCGCTACAGGTTTCGACGCGGTGGTGGAAGGCCTCAGCAAGGCCAATGTCGAGGACGCGCGCAAGGCGGTGTTCTTCCTCTCCTTCGTGAAGGGGCTCGCCAAGGAAGAGGGGAACGGGCAACTGGTCTGGAACGTCTCCTACGACATCGTCACCCACAGCGTGAAGGTCAACGACCAGGTCTTCCGCCTGCCGCAGCCCGATTGAGTCAAGACGTGCCCGCGGTGCGCCTGCGGCCGATCACGGTCGTGAGCCCGCCGACCAGCAGGAAGGCGGTACCGAGCAAGGCGGCGAGGCCTGCAAAGAACCAGCGCCCGAGCAGACCGTCCAGCGTGGCGTCGGTCGGGATGGCCGGATTATAGGCGACGGTCACACTGTCGCCTTCGTGCAGCAGGGAACTGCGCACGAGGTTGGTGAAGCGGATCACGCTGCCCTGCGGTGTCGAGAAGCTGACGACCGGATAGGGATTGACCGAGACGATGGTGCCGGCGGCGGACGCCGTGCGCGGGCTGCGCCATTCGTTCATGCCGAGCACCGGGGCGGCCAGCAGTCCGACAAAGCCCAGGATGAGGAAGCTGCGCCCCACAATGCGCAGGGCTGCTGGGCCTTCACGTTTCACGCTCACCATCGCTTCATACCACTCGCCATTCCGATGCCCCGGGGTTTACGGCACTTGCCGCCCCAAGGGAACAGCTAGGTCGCGAGATCGGCGGGCTGGGTCCGGCAGGAATGAAGCAGCCGTCATTGCGAGCGCAGCAAAGCAATCCAGACTTGGCTCACACGGAGGACTGGATTGCTTCGTTGCGCTCGCAATGACGAAAATCCAGCTCGGCTATCAAAACGGCTTTCCTCCTAGAACAGGATCCGCCTCAGAGGGCCGGGTAAGGAGGACATATGTCGCAGCAACCTGTCCAGCGACAAGCCGCCGGATCCCGCAATCGACAGAACGAACATGCCCCCGGCGATGGCGAGATCCTTCTCGAAATGCAGCAATTCGTTCTGGCTAGCGAAGTCCATGTGGAAAAGCGTCGCCGTCGCCAGGCAGAACAGGCCGAGCAGGAGGGCGCCGATGCGGGCGAGAAGGCCGAGGGCGAGGGCCAGGCCTGCTCCCAGTTGCAGCGCGATGACGCCGACGACCAGAGGCGCGCCGATGCCGATCACCGCCATGGACTCCACGGTGCGCGTGAAATGCAGCGCCAGGGTCGTGCCTTCGTGAAGGAAGATCAGGGCGAGCAGCAGCCTGCCGGCGAGCAGCATGGCATCGGCGAGCCCGGCCTTGATCTTGCTGATTGGCGTCATTGCAGCCACCTCCGGGAGAGAGGGCCGGCAAGTGCCTTGGCGCCTGCCGGCTCACACGTCACTTCGTCACCTTGGTATCGATGGCTTTCTGCAGGTCTTCGAGCTCCTCGCAGCCCTGGGGACAGAGCTTGCCGAGTTCCGACAACTGAACCTTGGCCTTGTCGACGTCGCCGGTCTCGACATAGAGTTCGCCGAGATATTCCCGGGCCGCCTTGTGCCCGGGCTGCAGTTCCAGCGCCTTGGTGTAGTAGGTCAGCGCCGTCTGGTAGTCGCCGGTCTTGCGCAGCGTGAAGCCGAGAAGGTTATAGACATCGGCCTGCTGGGTATCTTCGGCCAACCCCCGCAACTCTTCCAGGGCGCCAGTATAGTTCTTGGCCTCGATCTTGGCCTTGACGGAGGTCAGGTCGGGGGCATCGGTGGACTCGATATTGTCGACGGCATAGGCCGGTATCGAGAGCAGCGTGGTGGTGACCGCGGCCAAGGCCAGCGTGGCCAGCGCGGTTGCGACTGCGTATTTCAGCATGGTTTCTCTCCTGATGGCGATGTTGGCGGGGTTCAGATCTGGACGGCCGGCGTGAAGCCATAGGCATTGCCGTCCTTCACGAAGGTTCCGCTGCCGGGGAACGGGAAATGCGAACCGCAGATCCTGATATTGTCGGCGATCACCCGGTCGATGAGCTTGCGCCGGGTGGCGATGGCCATGGGGCCATCCTGGTCATAGGCGCCTTGCCAATCGGGATGCGGGGCGAGCAAAGCGGGCACGTACATGATGTCGGCCGAGACCATGAACTGCTCGTTGCCGGAGCCGAGGAGATAGACCGAGTGGCCCGGGGTGTGGCCGGGCGCCGACAGGATCCGGATGCCCGGCCCAACCTCCGCCCCGTCCTCCACCAGCTTCCAGTTCTTCCATTTCGGAAAATTCTCGACGATGCGCTTGCCGGCGGGCCGCCGCCCTTCGGCGAGCTTCTCGACCCGCGAGGGATCCGTCCACCACTTATATTCCGCGGCGCTGACGACCAGTTCCGCATTGGGGAAGACCGGTGCGTTGGTGCCCTTTTCCATCAGGCCCCAGACATGATCGGGATGGAAATGCGAGATCATGATGGTGTCGATGGCCTTGTAGTCGATGCCGGCTGCCGCCATGTTGGCCGGCAGATGCGTGGCATTGGCCTGCCATTGCCCGACGCCGGAGCCGGCATCCATCATGATCAACTTGCCGTCGATCTTCAGCACGACGACCGTGAGGGGGATCGGCATGAACTCCGTGGTCAGGCCGGCCTTTGACAAGGCTGCCTTGGTATCCTCCACCGAGGCATTCTTGATGAAGGTCGGGTCGTGGGGCTTGCGCCAGATGCCATCGTAGATGGCAGTCACCTCGATGGATCCGACCTTGTATTTGTAGAAGCCCACGCTGGGCTCGACCGGCGTCTCGGCGAAGGCGGGGGCGATGAATTCAAGTCTTCCCGCCAGGCCGAACGCCGCGGCTGCCGCCGCAGAACCCAGCACCGTACGGCGCGTCATCTTCAGCATTCTGGTCACTCCTGTTCAACGGCTCATGCCGGATGGCTGCACAGGCAGTCAGTGCCTCCGCTGAGTGACCAGACCCGCAGGCGTGCGGAATTATTCCCGTGCGGCGCGAAGTTTTTTCGAGAGCCCGGGCCCGTTCTAGATGGAGAGGAGTGGCCCCTTCCCGCTGAGGGTCGATGCCTCCGGCATGAGATCCTGCAGGGATTGGCGGATGGTCGGGGCGCAGGCGAGGACCCGGTGGTCCTCCAGCAGGCCGGGACCGTGCGGAAAGCCGCTGGTCCAGCCGCCGGCCTCCTCGACCAGGAGCAGGCCGGCGAGGACGTCCCAGCTCTTGAGGGAGAGCTCGCAGAAGCCGTCGATACGGCCGCAGGCGACCGCCGCCAGGCCCATGGCCGCGGAGCCGTTCTGGACGAAGGCGTAACCCTGGCCAAGCAGGTCGCCGATCAGTGCGAGATAATCTGCCGCAGGATGCCAGAGCGAATATCCCGCATCGATAACCGCGTCCGCAGGGCCGTCGGTCAGCCGCACGCGGATGGGCTGGCCGTTGCAGAAAGCCCCCTGTCCGCGCCGGGCGGTGAAGATCTCGTCGCTGACGGGATCGTAGACGATGCCGCTCTCCGTCCGGCCGCCGACGCAAAAGGCGATCGACACGGCGAAGTGGGCTATGCCGCGGGCGAAGTTCAGGGTGCCGTCGATCGGATCGATGACCCAGAGATGCCGGGCGGGCGACCCCCCGGTCTCCTCGGTCAGGATGCCGTCGGCCGGAAAAGCTCCGGCAAGTCGATCGATTAGGAAGCGATCGATTTCCAAATCAGCCTGCGTCACCGGATCGTGCCGGCCTTTTTCGATCGTGGACGGGGCTTCGCGGGAGCGGAAGTAGCGACGGGCGATCGCGCCGGCCTCGCGGGCGCAGTCCTGGGCGAAGCGGTGCCGGCGGTCGATGTCGTCACCGGTCACGACTTGCGCTCGCGCCTTGCCAGGAGGGAGCGCCTGACGTCTTCCTCCGCCTCATCGAGCAGGGAGGTGATGGCCTTGGCCGTGGCAGCCGGATCTCGCCTGGCAATGTTGTCGACGACCGCCTGATGCAGGGCCAGGGAGTGGCTCTGGCCTTCGGGATTGTCGTCCGTCAGACGGAAGCTGATCATCAGGGCCGTCTCGATCAGTGCCGCGAGCGAGCCGATCAGCTCGTTGCCCGATATGCGCAGGATGGCCTGGTGAAATGCCAGATCCGGCACGGCGAAACGTTCGCTGTCATCGCCGGCCTGCTCCATCTGCGAGATCAGCCGCTGCAGCTGCGAAATCTGCTCGCCGCTGGCCCGCTCGGCGGCGAGGGCGGCCGCCATCGGCTCGATGGCGCGGCGCAGTTCGAACAGGGAACGCGCCTCTTCAGCCGTGGTTCTCGATCCGTAGCGCCAGACCAGCACGTCGGGATCGAGGAAGTTCCAGTCCTGGCGGGGGCGCACGCGCGTGCCCACCTTGGGCCGCATTTCCACCATGCCTTTGTTGGCGAGTACCTTGACGACTTCCCGCAGCACCGTGCGGCTCACGCCATGGGCGGCGCTCCAGGCATCGGCATTCGGCAATTGGTCGCCCGGGGCGAGTTCGCCCCGCACGATGCTCTGGCCGATGTCGTTGAGGAGACGCGAATAGAGGCTTGTGCCGGTGGCGTTCCCTCCTGACGCGTTCATGAGTGAAACCTTGGAGGGAAGAGCTTTATTCTTCATCGTGTCCCGTATTCACATCGCGCGCCTGATGCCGAGCAGCGTCAGGTTCGTAGTCACGGCTCTTTTTCACGGCGGCTGGTATAGGGAGCCTGAGGCCGGAGGCGGGCGTATCGATAGCATGCCCTGGTTCGGACGCTTCGTCCAACCTCGGACGCCCCCGGCGATCCCTGAGATCACAGCTTCATGTCGAAATTGACCTTGAAGGCATGGCCCTGGGTGTGACTGGCAAGCTGGCCGGAATAGGTGGCTCCCAGGGTCGCGTTCGCCGTGAGGGCGATATCGACGCCGGCCTCCACCGCCAGCGCATCCTTGGCAAGCGGCGCGCCCGATATCGTGAAGGACGAGCCGTTGTTGAAGGCCAGATTTGCATTCTGGGTCACGTCGTCAAAGGCGTGCTGCCAGCCGAGCGTGCCGCGAAGGTTCAGCCTGGTCCCGGCAAGGTCGAAGCCGGTGGAGGCATGGAGCCCCAATGTGGTGTAAACCGTGTCCGCCGAGCTCTCGGGGCTGGTCAGCGCGGCCGTGGTGCCGCCCTTCTCGGCAAAGCCATCCAAGTCCAGATGGACATAAGCAAGATTGGCGAAGGGCTCCAAAGCGCTCCGGCCGACATCGAAGCGATAGCTGAGCTCCCCGAAGGCCTGTGCCGTCGCGGCGTCGTAGTGCCCCAAAAGCGTCTCACGGAAAGCGGGGAACACGACATTGCGCTTGGTATCGACATTGTGCCAGCCATAGATGGCGCCGGTGCGAAAGCCGAGCTGCCCCCATTGCGTGCCGCCATAGAGTCCGAGCTGATAATTGTTGCCGGACCCGTCGGAACTCCGGGCGGCTACGTCGAAGCTGGTATGGCTGTAGCCGGCGAGAACACCGACGCGCCAGGTTCCGACCGGCGCATCGATACCGCCGATGAAGCCGCCGCTGGTACGATCGAAGGAGGCGGCATCGCCCGAACCCTCGGCCCTGCCGGTGGCTGCGAAGGGACTTCCCCAGACGACGATGCCATCCGCGCTGCCGGTGGCGGCCCCGCTCGTTACCCCGGCAATACTGCCGAAGGCGGAGCGCAGGCGCCGGTTGGCAGCCTCGCGCGGGAAGCGGCTGTCCTCCAGCAAGGCTCCCTTGATGTCGGCATGGATCTCGCCCGAAAGCGCATTCCCATAGGGGCGCACATAGCGGTAGAAGCCGATCCCGGTCTCGCCCGGATGGTTCGGGTCTTCCTCCCGGTTCAGGATGTGCATCGACCAGCCGTCGGGCGTGTTCTTGAAGACCAGGCCCTCGACCTCCTGCTCGCCGTCGATCTTGAGATTGCCGATGAGCTCGACCTTGCCCGTCAGCAGATTGGCACGGTAGATCAGCTTCTCGTCATTGTCCGTCGAAAAATACATCCAGCCATTGAAGATCTTGCCGCCCTGCGCCTGATCGATGGTCTGCGACAGGGGAATGTATTTCTGGAACGACCAGTCCGAAAGGTTATAGACGGCAATCTCTGTCGCATTTTCATAGGCCATGCCGTAGCCGACGCCGTTCTTGGCGTCGACGGCCACCCAGCTGGCGATGTCATGCGTGCCGTGCGGTGGATTGAGGGAGAAGGCTTGGCCCAGATAGGTCATTGTTTTCGCATCGTAGATGGCGAAGACCGGCCTTTCATATTTCTGGTTGGTGGTGGGGGAGCGGTTGCTCGTATCCAGCGAGATGTAGAGCTTGCCGTCCGCATAATCGATGTCGCCGATATGGTTGAGCCCGATATCGGAATATTGGGAGGGATTCTTCAGGGCATCCGGAATGGCTGGTGTGACCAGCAATTGCGGGTCGAAGGCGCCATTGGTCATTTCCAGCGCATTGGTGCCGGAGAAATACCAATTGGTGCCGTCGGTGGTGACGCCTTGCCCGCGGGAGGCGTCCACGCCCGAGAACATCGTCTTTTCCACCATGATCCAGGGCTCGACCGCAAGGGCCGGCAGGCTGCTGATTGCAAGCAGCGACAGGCCCGCAAGGCAAGGCCATGTTGCCCCGCGGAGCTGATATGTGGATCGGGCCCAGGCAGGGGAAAGGGACGCAGCGGCGTTTTCAGGCGGTTTGCTCGGCCTAGCAGGCGTTGTGGCGGACATGGTCTCGATCTCTCGGGTAGGGTTTTCGTGGTGGCGCGACAGGCGCGCGGCAGCGTCCGCCGACGCGCGGGCCGGCGATGACGTTCGGCAGTGCGGTTGAGGCGACGTGACCCGGCCGATGGCGGTAACCGCCCGGCCCTGGACATTGGCGAGGACTTGGAAGAGGCGCGCCGGTACGGGCGAAGCCTTATCAGCGCGCGGTAGGTACAATCAGAGCATCGGCTTGATGAAGCGTACCGTCATCCGCAGGGCGGAGAATGGGGTCTCGGCGAAATGGCGAGCTGAGCGGGAATTCCTATTGCTGGTCATTATGCGCGTCGCGGGCAGGTACGGTCCGGGGATGGGGTCGGCCCGGTGCCTGCTCGACAAGGCGCTTCATAGAGGCCGCCCGTGACATTAGTATGAATAATATGAAGAATAGAGATGACCGTCGTGGGGCCGCCCAAGGCGGCATGGCCGGCCGGGCGGCGCCGGAATTCCGCCAAGTGGTCTGGGAAAGAGAGCGAAATTATTCCGCCGCTGCCCGATTGAGCGAGGCGATCAGGTCGGTGAAGCGTTCGCCCTGAACGGCGACGTGATCATACAGGCGCGTGGAGGCAAGGGCGCTGTCGCCGGCCAGCAGGGCATCGACGATGGCTTCGTGCTCGGCCAGCGAGGTGCGCATGCGGTTGCGCACGCGCAGCTGCAGCCGGCGGAAGGGGGCGAGGCGCTTGTGCAGGGCGGTGGCCTGTTCGGCGATGAAGTCGTTGCCGCTGGCCACATAGATGGCGCGATGGAAGCGCTCGTTCTCGTAATAATAGACGTCTATGTCCCCGCTGTCGGCGGCCTTGCGGCAGGCTTCGAGCGTACTCTTCAGGGCGGCCTCGTCGCTCGGCAGCAGGCGGCGGGCGGCGAGGCGTCCGCAGATCGCCTCGAACTCGGCCATCAGGCTGAACATGTCGATCAGGCGCTTGGGATCGGGCGCGCTGACGATCGCGCCGCGATGCGGACGAATCTCGACGAGGCCTGCGGCCGCCAATTGCTGGAGAGCCTCGCGGATCGGTGTGCGCGATACCCCGAACCGGGCCGCCAGCGAGACCTCGTCGAGCCTGTCGCCGGGTTTGAACACGCCGGTGGCGATTTCCTCCTCGATCTGGTTGCGCAGGCGGGTCGCGGGTTTTTCGCTCATGGCCGATATCCTCCGCAATCTCGTACGACTCCGCAGGCGACGGAGTCAATCTCGCTAAAATTGTATACAATTTTATTGTAAGTGTTTTAAAACTGCAATAATGATGAATGCAACCGCAGGCGGAACCAGCCAGCCTCGGATGGATTGAAGAGGAAAACGCCATGTCGCTCACCCGGAGGCAGGTCCTGACTGCCGCACTCGCAACGCCATTGGTCATCCGGTCCGCCGGGGCTGCCCGCGCCGCCACTACGCTGAAGATGTCCCATCAATTTCCCGGCGGCACGGCGGAACAGGGCGATTTCCGCGACCGCCTCTGCCGTATCTTCGCCGCCGAGGTGGAGAAGCGCACCGGCGGCGCCCTGAAATTCGACGTCTATGCCAATGCCTCGCTGATGAAGACCAATGCGCAGTTCTCGGCCATGCGCCGTGGCGCCTTGGACATGTCGCTGTTCCCGGTCGCCTATGCCGGCGGCGAGCTGCACGCCACCAATCTGGGCCTGATGCCCTGCCTGGTGACGAGCTATGAGCAGGGCGCCGCCTGGAAGAATGCCGAGATCGGCAAGGCGCTCACCGGCATCCTGGAGGCCAAGGGCATCAAGATCATTGCCTGGGTCTGGCAGGGCGGCGGCGTGGCCTCGCGCGGCAAGCCGGTATTGACGCCCGACAGCTCCAAGGGGCTGAAGATCCGCGGCGGCAGCCGCGAGATGGACCTGATGTTCACCGCCGCGGGGGCGCAGGTCTCCACCATGCCCTCGAACGAAATCTATATCGGCATGCAGACCAGCGCGCTGGATGCGGCCGTGACCTCCTCGACCAGCCTGATCTCCTTCCGGCTGGAGGAACTCGCCAAATCGCTGACCTCGGCGCGAAGGGGCTCCTTCTGGTTCATGCTCGAACCGCTTTTGATGTCCAAGACCATCTTCGATGCCCTGCCTGCCGATCAGCAGAAGACGCTCCTCGATGTCGGCGCCGAGATGGAAGGCTGGGCCACCAAGCAGGCGCGGCATGACGACGAGGAGGTCGCCAAGGTCTATGCCGCCAAGGGTGTCGAAGTCGCCGATTTCAGCGCCGCCGATCTCGCCGAATGGCGCAAGATCGCCGAGGCCAGTTCCTGGAAGGATTATGCGGCCCGCTCGAGCGAGGCCGCGGAATTGCTGAAGCTCGCGCAGAAGGTGGCGTGAGATGGGCGGCTCGATCCAGCACGACGCCATTCTCGCTGCCGACGAAGCCGGCCCGGCCCAGCGGGCAGGGGCCGTGCAGCGTGCCTTCGCGGCGGTCAACGCCGTCGCCTTCCGGCTTTCGGCCGTGGCTCTGCTGGCGGCGGCTGTTGTCCTCACCTTCGGCGTGATCACCGGCCATATCACCCGCCAGTCGGTGCTCTGGCAGGACGAGGTCACCATCTACCTGATCGCCGGCGCCATCTTCCTGTCGGCAGCCTCGGTGCAGGCCGCGCGCGGCCATGTCGGCATCGATATCCTCGACCATTGGCTGCCGGCTGCCGCCGGCACCAGGCGGCTCGCGGTCGATGCGCTGGTGCTGTTCTTCTGCATCCTGTTCGCCTGGAAATCGGGCTCGCTCCTGCATGAAGCCTGGGTGGACGAGCAGACCTCGCATTCGGCCTGGGGGCCGCCTCTGTGGATTCCCTATTCCCTGTTGACGGCGGGCATGGTGCTGCTGGCGGCGCAAGTCGCCCTGCAGGTGGCGGAACGCTCGCTGCCGGTCTTCGTCATCGTGCTGCTCGCCGTCGCCGCCTTCGCCGTGTGGTCGCGGCCGCCCTTGCCGCTGCTGACCGGCCTGCCGCAATGGGGCATCGGCGTCGCCTACTGCACCGCCACGCTGATCGTGCTGTTTTCGGGCATGCCGATCGCCTTCGCGCTCGGTGTGGTGGCGCTGACCTTCATGATCCTGTTCATGCCGGCCGCCTCGATCGATACGCTGGCGCAGAACTTCTACGAGGAGCTGGCCAATGTCATCATCCTTGCCATCCCGCTCTTCATTCTGAAGGGCGCGGCGATAGGCCGGTCCAACGCCGGCAAGGACCTCTATTCGGCCTTGCATGCCTGGCTCTATCGCATTCCGGGCGGCCTCGGTGTCGCCAACACGGTGGCCTGCGGCCTGTTCGCCGCGATGGCGGGCTCCTCGCCCGCCACCTGCTCGGCTATCGGTGCCGCCGGCATTCCGGAGATGCGCGCTCGCGGTTATTCGGGCGGCTTTGCCGCCGGCATCATCGCGGCCGGAGGCACGCTCGGCATCCTCTTGCCGCCCTCGGTGACCATGCTGCTCTATGCGGTGGCGGCGGAGGTCTCGCTCGGCAAGCTGTTCCTGGCCGGAATCGGCCCGGGCCTCCTCTTGATGACGATGTTCGCCGTCTACGCCATGCTGCATTACCGCAAGGAGAAGCGGCAGGCCCTGGTGCAGGCCGAGCGCACCGGCATTCGCTCCGCCATCCTGCATGAGGAGAGCTACAGCCTCGCCCAGAAGCTGCGCATGATCGGCTGGGTGGTACCCTTCGTCTCGATCCTCGCCGGCGTGATGGTGGTGCTCTATGCTGGCTGGGCGACGCCTTCCGAGACAGCCGGCGTCGGCGCCGTTCTCGCTCTGGTGGTGATCTCGGCCATGTACGGCATCTGGCGCCCCTCCAAGGTGATGCCGATCCTCTCTGGCACGCTCAGGGAATCGACCATGCTGTTGATGATCATCGGCATGTCGCTGCTCTATTCCTATGTGATGAGCTATCTCCAGATCAGCCAGTCGGCGGCGGCCTGGATCATCAGCCTGAACCTGTCGAAATGGCTGCTGCTCACCGCCATCCTGCTCTTCGTGGTCGTCCTCGGCTTCTTCCTCCCGCCGGTCTCGATCATCCTGATGACAGCGCCGATCATCCTACCGCCCTTGAAAGCGGCCGGCTTCGACCTGATCTGGTTCGGTGTGGTGATGACCATCGTCATGGAGATGGGGCTGATCCATCCGCCGGTCGGGCTCAACATCTTCGTGATCAAGAATATCGCGCCGGACATCCCGCTGGGGGATATCATGCGCGGAACGCTGCCCTTCGTCGGATTGATGGCGTTGGCGGTGGTGCTGGCCTGCCTGATACCCGGCCTCGCCACCTGGCTGCCCGATCTGATCATGGGGTGATCCCAATGACTCGGCTTGACAGGGTATGGTGAACAGCGATGAGCAGAAACTTCCTGCAGGAATTCCTGGAAGCGGTCGCCGAACGGGGGAGGGGCCTCATCGGCCTCGAACGGCCCTCGTCCCAGGAGCGGCCGGCGGATCTGCTGGCCCTCAGCAATGCGCTGCTGACCGGCCGGGGCGAGGTTTCCGGCGTCGCTTTGGCGCAACAATGGCTCGATGCCTATGCCGCAGCCGATGACGAACACCGGCGCCGCCATCTGGCGGCGCTGGCCGATGGCTTCGGCCCCGACCAGTCTCGCCTGGATGCGGCAATCGAGGCCTATCTCCAGGACAAGTCCCCACGGACCATGGCCGAGCTCAACGCCGCCGCCGAACCGAGGCGCCAGGAGCTCTTCCGCAGGCTCAACCGCCCCGCCGGCGGCACGGCCGCCCTGGTGCGGCTGCGCGAGGACGTGCTCGCCGACCTGCCGGGCAATGCGAAGCTGGAGGCCCTTGATGCGGATCTCGCCCATCTCTTCTCGTCCTGGTTCAACCGGGGCTTCCTGATGCTGAAGCGGATCGACTGGACGACACCTGCGAACATCCTGGCCAAGATCATCCAATATGAGGCCGTTCACACCATCCATAGCTGGGAGGATCTGCGCAGCCGGCTGGAGCCTTCGGATCGGCGCTGTTTTGCCTTCTTCCATCCCCAGATGGCCGACGAGCCGCTGGTGTTCGTCGAGGTGGCCCTGACGCAGGACATACCGGCGACGATCGCGCCGCTGCTCGCTCTCGAACGCAAGCCGATCCGGGCCGAGGATGCGACCACCGCGGTGTTCTATTCGATCTCCAATTGCCAGACCGGCCTGCGCCGCGTCTCCTTCGGCAATCTCCTGATCAAGCAGGTGGTCGAGGAACTCCGGCGCGACCTGCCGAAGCTGAAGACCTTCGTGACTTTGTCGCCGGTTCCCGGCTTCATGGGCTGGCTAAAGCGCGAACTCGCCAAGAAGGATGCGCATATTCCCGGCGTTGCCGACCTCTCGGTGCTGGAGGGGCTGTTCCAGCCGGCCGAACAGGGCGGCACCGGGCCGACCGAAGCCGTGCGCGAGGCGCAGCTGGCCGCCGCCGCCCATTATTTCCTGGTGGCCAAGACCCCGTCGGGTGCGCCGATCGACCCGGTGGCTCGGTTCCATCTCGGCAATGGCGCCCGCCTCGAGCGCATCAACTGGCGGGGCGACGTCTCGGCGAACGGGTTGCGTCAGGCCGGCGGCCTCATGGTCAATTATCTCTACGATCTGGACGCCATCGAAGCCAATCATGAGGCCTTCGCCAATCAGGGCGTGATCGCCGCCAGCCCGGCTGTGCGCAAGCTGCTGAAAACCGCAGAGACGCAGCCGGCGCGTCGCAAGGCGGCCGTGCCGGCTTTGCCGCCGCCCGCCCGCAGCGCCGATGCAGCCCAGCGGCCTCGTTCCACTTCTTGAGGAAACTTGCGTGTCGAACCATCTCTTCAGCCTGATCCGTTCCCGCATGCCGGAAGCGGGAAAACCCTTCCTGACCCTCGCCGATGGCAGCGGCTTCGACTATGGCGCCGTGCTTGCCTGGTCGGGCCGCTACGCCAACGCCCTGCGCGGCTATGGGGTCGAGACCGGCGATCGTGTGGTCGTCCAGGTCGAGAAGAGCCCGCAGGCGGTGTTTCTCTATCTTGCCTGCCTGCGCGCCGGCGCGGTGTTCGTGCCCCTCAACACCGCCTATACCAAGGCCGAACTCGATTATTTCGTCGGCGATGCCGAGCCGCGCCTCCTGGTCTGCGCGCCGGAAAAGGCGGATGAACTCGGCGAGATCGGTACCCGGCTCGGTGCTGCCGTCGCGACCCTCGGAAGCCTTGGCGACGGCTCGCTCGCCGAGGTGGCGAAAGCCGCACCGGAGAGCTTCGACGAGGTCACGCGCGGCGAAGACGACCTGGCGGCGCTGCTCTACACCTCCGGCACCACAGGACGCTCGAAGGGAGCGATGTTGACGCATGGCAACTTGGCGTCCAACGCCCTCACTCTCGCCGATTATTGGCGCTTCAGCCAGACGGACGTGCTGCTGCATGCCCTGCCGATCTTCCACACGCATGGCCTGTTCGTGGCGATCAACACCACGCTGATGGCGGGCTCCTCGCTGATTTTCCTGCCGCGCTTCGATGCGGCGGAGGTGCTGCGCCATCTGCCCGGCGCCACCTGCATGATGGGTGTGCCGACCTTCTATGTGCGCCTCCTGCAGCAGGCGGGCCTCACGGCCGAGACGACCGCCCATATGCGTCTGTTCGTGTCGGGATCCGCGCCCTTGCTGTCCGAGACGCATGAGCAATGGAAGGCGCGCACCGGCCACGCGATTCTCGAGCGCTATGGCATGACCGAAACCAACATGATCACCTCCAACCCCTATGACGGGGCGCGCGTGGCCGGCGCCGTCGGCATGCCGCTGCCGGGCATCTCCCTGCGCATCGTGCAGCCCGAGACGGGTGAAGCCCTGCCGCAAGGGGAGATCGGCATGATCGAGGTGAAGGGCCCCAATGTGTTCAAGGGCTATTGGCGCATGCCGGAGAAGACCAAGGCGGAATTCCGGCCCGACGGCTTCTTCATCACCGGCGATCTCGGCAAGATCGATGATCGCGGCTATGTCCATATCGTCGGACGCGGCAAGGACCTGGTGATCACCGGGGGCTACAACGTCTATCCCAAGGAAGTGGAGACGGAGATCGACGGCATCCCCGGTGTGTTCGAGAGCGCCGTCATCGGCGTGCCGCATGCCGATTTCGGCGAGGGGGTGACGGCCATCGTGGTGCGCAAGCCCGGCAGCACGGTGGAGGAACGAACGATCCTCCAGACCCTGGAGGGCCGCCTGGCCAAGTTCAAACAGCCCAAGCGCGTGCTCTTCGTCGAAGAATTGCCGCGCAACACCATGGGCAAGGTTCAGAAGAACGTGCTGCAGACGACCTATCGCGATCTCTACGCGCGGGGGTGAGACATGAAAGCCTTCTCCCCTTGTGGGAGAAGGTGCCCCGAAGGGGCGGATGAGGGGAGAAACGCACCCTTGAAAGGCATGCGCCAACACCCCTCATCCGTCTTTGCTGCGCAATGCCACCTTCTCCCGCAAGGGGAGAAGGGTTTTTGCCTTAGCCCAGCTTCGGCTCGATCTGCGTCGACCAGAGCGCCGCATCCGCCGCGTCGCGCAGGGTGACGGTCATCACCCGCGTGTCGGCGGCGATGGCGACATGGCCGAAGAATTGCAGGCCGGCGGCGGGGGACAGGTTCTGCTTGTCGGGCCCGGGCGCCTTCACATATTTCAGCTCGGGGCCGAACGTATTGTCGAGATCGGCCGGTCCGAACGTGCCCGAATGCAGCGGGCCGGAGACGAATTCCCAGAAGGGGTCAAAGTCCTGGAAGGCCGCCTTGTCCGGGTTGTAGTAATGGGCGGCGGTGTAGTGGACGTCGGCGGTGAGCCATACCGTGTTCTTCACGCCGGCTGCCTTGATAAAGCGCAGGAGATCGGCGAATTCGAGCTCGCGACCGAGCGGCTTGCCGTTCTCATTGTTGGAGACGGCCTCGAAGCCCTTCTTCTGATCGGCCTTGTCCCAAACCACCAGAGCGAGCGGCATGTCGGCGGCGATCACCTTCCAGGTCGCCCTGGAATTGGCGAGCTCGCGCTTGAGCCAGGCGAGTTGCTCGGTGCCGAGGAAGGCGGCTTCCCCGCCCTCGGTGGTCTGCAGATTGGCGCCGTTTGGACCGCGATAGGTGCGCATGTCGAGCATGAAGACGTCGAGCAGCGGGCCATAGGGAATCTTGCGATAGACCCGGCGCGGCTCGGCCAGCGTGGTGGCGATCGGCATATATTCGTGGAAGGCCTGCGCGGCGCGCGCCGCCAGGGCCGCGATCGACTTTTCCTTGTAGCGCTCGTCGTTGAGCAGGTCCTTGGAGGAGGACCAGTTGTTGGTCACCTCATGGTCGTCCCACTGGGTGAAGACCGGAACCTGCTGGTAGAGCGCGCGGAAGTTCTTGTCCATGAGGTTGTATTTGTACTGTCCGCGGAACTCATCGAGAGTCTCGGCGACCTTCGACTTTTCCGGCGTGACGATGTTCTTCCAGATGGTGCCGTCGGGCAGCTTCACCTCGGGCTTGATCACGCCGTCGGCATAGATGTTGTCCCCGGAATGGATGAAGAAGTCGGGGTTGTGCTTGAGCATGGCCGAATAGATCTTCATGCCGCCGCGATCGACGTCGATGCCCCAGCCCTGGCCGGCCGTGTCGCCGGACCAGACGAAGGAGACGTCACGCAGTCCGGCCGGGGCCGAACGCAGATGCCCGGTGACCAGCTCGCTCTCGACGCTGGTATGGGCGAGGTCCTGGAAGCGCACGCGGTAGAAGATCTCCTGGTCCGCCGGCAAGCCTTCGGCCAGGATCTTCACGGTGTAGTCTGTCTCGGGAGAGGCGGTCACCGTCGGCAGCCGGTTCACCGTCTTGAAGCTCTCGGTTGTCGACCATTCGAAGATCGCGTTGGCCGGTCTGTCGGTGCGCGACCACAGCACGGCCCTTTCGCCGGCGACGTCGCCGGACTGCAGGCCGGCCGTTACCTCGGGGCGGTCGGCAGCGCGGGAGACGCCCGGCATGGCGAAGGTGCCCGCGGCCCCGAGCAGGCCGGTTGCGGCGGTTGCGGTCAGGAAGCGGCGGCGGGACAAGGGTTTTTCGATGAAGCGCATGGCGACTCTCCGGCTTGAAATGCGCTCCTTCTTGGCCACCGACATGACAGGGGCATGTCAGTTGGTTGGAGGAATTGTAAACTGGACGTGAGAGGAGCATCGACCGGGCTCCCCTGCGAGGCCCTGCAGAAAAAATTCACAGGCGGCCTGCTTCCGCTTGTGGCATAGGGAGCTGGGGATCTTCCATTGAGCAGACCGGGTATTTTATGGCTTTCTTGATGCAATCTGAGCGTAAATGCGGCGTTCGTCGCCGGGTCGTGCTGGCTGGCGTGGCGCTTGTAGGGCTGGCCTCGTCGCAAGCCATGGCAGAGCCGGCCACCGAGCAGGGCGCCAAGGCGATCCGTGACGAGATTACCCGTTATTTCGGCCCGAAAGTGTTCGAGAAGGGCATTCTCACGATCAAGCCCAATGGCGACGGCTATGACCTCACCTATGATGTCAGCAGCAGCAAGCTCGGCTTGCCAGCGGACGGTGCCCAGTTCAGCTTCGGTCCGTTCACGGGACACGTGAAGCCCGAGGCCGATGGCAAATACGTCTTCGAGCAAACGACGCCTTCGCTCGATTTCACCTATAAATCAGGAAAGGCCGGGCCGCAGAGCGAGCTGGTCCAGCGGCTGAAGAATTGCACCGGAAAGGGCGTCTTCGACCTCAAGGCCGTGCAGTTCGCCGACCAGAGCATGAGCTGCGAGTCGGCCGTCTTCACCATGCGTTCGCCGATCGAGGATATCGACGCCAGCCTCGGAAAGATCGATTTCGCCTTGACCGGCAAAGTCGGAGAGGCCGGCAAGTCGGACCTGAACATGACGGGGGACCTGCTGGATCTCGTCGAGACGGTTACCGTGAAGGATCCGGCCAATCCGGCGCCGCCGATGGTGCTGCGCGCCGACCGCATACACGAGACCTTTGCGGCCAATGGCTTCAGCAGCCAGCAATTCATGCAGGCCCTGGCCTATTTCACGGCCCGCAAGGCGGGGGACAATGGCAAGGCGGCCCAGGAGCAGGCGCGGGCCAAGCTGAAAGCCATGTTGCCGCTGTGGAAGACACTGGCCGCGCAGATCCGCTATGACAATCTGACGGTGGGGACGCCCAAGGGCATCATCAAGATTGCCACGGTGGATACCAATCTAGCCTCGAATGGCCTGGTGAAGACAGGCAATGTCGGCCTGAACCTGGCCATGAACGGCCTGGTCCTGCCGGACGGCATGGTGCCCGACTGGGCCAAGGCTGTGGTGCCGGACAAGGCGACGCTCGACATCAACCTGACCGGCCTCGATCTCGAGACGATTGCCGGCAAGGCGATCGAAGTCGGCACCGATGCCAAACCGGCTCAGCCGGGTGCTCTCCAGGCGGCGCTGATGCCGTTGCTCCTGGCGGGCCAGCCCAAGCTCGCCTTCGACCAGACGCTCACCGCTCCCGCCTACGACGTGAAAGGGAAGGGAGAAAGCTCGCTGCTGCCCGCCCAGCAGGGCAAGGCGACGGTCTCCGCCTCCAATCTGGATGAGATCGCCGCGGCTCTCGGCAAGGCCGGTACCGCCGGTCCCGGGCCTCAGCGTGCGGCCATGGGCATCGCCTTCCTCAAGGGCCTCGCTAAGACCGGGCCGGACGGCCGGCTGACCTGGGACATCGACTTCGACAGTCTCGCCCGCAAGGTCACGGTGAATGGCCAGTCCTTCGGGCCGGGGGCGCAGAAGTAGGGCGCCTCCACCCTGTAAGCGATGCTGCGAGGGCGGCCTTTCCCGAAGGGCCGCCCTTTTCGCGTCCGGAATACGGCGCGGAGATCAGGCAAGCTCCCTCGCCAGCACATGACGGACTTCCGCCACCAGGGCGGATTCGCCGGGTTGAGGCGGCAGGATGGAGAATTCGATGTCGGGCATGGCCGGCAGACCGAGACCGGTATCGAGAATGGCCATGCCTGCGGGTATGGCGGAACGGTTGAGGCAGGCCACGCCCAGGCCGGCGGCGAGCGCCAGATGGAGGCCGGCGACCCCGGCAGCCGAATGGGCGATCTCATAGTCGATAGCGCTCTGGTTGAGTGTGCGGATGATCAGGCGCTGCAAGGCACAGGCTTCCGGAAGCACGACAAGCGGGAGGCGCCGGGCCGCATCGAGCTCGAGGGCGGGGGAAGCCACCCAGGACAGCGGCTCGCGGCCGAGCCGGATGCGGCCATTCTCGTCGGGGGTGGCGTCGTCGTCGAGAAGACGCATGGACAGGCCGATGTCGAAGTCCAGGCGGCTCTCGATCATCAGGCTCTGGCGGGTGGCGACATGCAGCCTGAGCTGCGGGTAGCGCTCACGCAGGCGCTTGAGCAGGAGCGTGATCGTCGCCGGGCGGAAATAATCGGTGATGGCCAGGCGCAGGTCGCCGGCCAGCGGCCTGCCCAGCACGTCGCGAAAAGCTTCCTCGCTGAGCGCCAGCATCCGGCGGGCATGCACGACCAGGCGCTCGCCGGCTGGCGTGAGGCTGGCGCCGAGCTTGCCGCGCACCAGCAGCGGCACGCCACAATGCTGCTCGAGTTTGCGGATCTGCTCGCTGACGGCTGATTGCGAGCGATGCACCCGAGGCGCCGCGGCCGACAGGCTGCCGGTCTCGGCGATGGCGACGAGGGTCTGCAGGAGATCGAGATCGAAGGGGCGCATCTATCCATCCGTTTTTCCGATGGATATCAGCATATCTTCCTGCTTTTCAGAATGAAAGCTTCGCTCCATACAGGCGCTATCCCTGTTGGAGGAGCTGCCATGCCCGATATCTCTTTCACTGTTTCCGGCAAGGCCGGCGCCAGCCTAGCCCGCCTCGCACAGAGCAGGTGGGCAGTCGGAGGTTCGAATGTCTAGTCTACGATTGTATATGTTTCAGTCCGGCACTCAGCGCTGCAAGCTGCACCACATCAAGATGAACCAGGGGGAGGGCGCCGATTACGAGATCCCGGTTCCGTGGTTCCTGGTGACGCATCCGGAGGGCGCGGTGCTGATCGACGGAGGCCTGGCGGTCGAGGGCCTTGCCGATCCCAAGGCCTATTGGGGCGGCAGCGCCGAGGTCTTCCGCCCGGTGATGAGGCCGGAACAAGGCTGCGTCGCCCAGCTCGAAGCTCTGGGCATCCGGCCTGGCGATATCCGCTTCGTGCTGCTCTCGCACCTGCATTCGGATCATAGCGGCGCGATCGGGCGCTTTCCGAACGCCACCCATGTCGTGCAGCGCCGAGAATACGAATATGCCTTCACGCCGGACTGGTTTGCCGCCGCAGCCTACGCCCGCCGGGATTTCGATCGGCCGGGCCTCGCCTGGCAATTTCTGGAGGGCAAGGCGACGGACGATTTCGATCTTTACGGCGATGGCGCCATCCGCCTCCTGTTCACCCCGGGCCATTCGCCCGGCCATCAATCCGTAATGGTTGATCTTCCCAACAGCGGCCCGTTCCTGCTGGCGATCGATGCGGCGTATAGCTGGGATCATTGGAACGAGAAGGCGCTGCCGGGACTGATGACCTCGGCCAGCGATGTCGCGCGCTCGGTGCGCAAGCTGCGTTTCCTTGCCGACAGGGTGGGGGCGAGCGTGGTGCCGGGCCATGATCCCGAGGCCTGGGCTGGTTTCAGACAGGCCCCGCATTTCTACGATTGACGCCACCCGTCTCGGCAAGGTTCCCGCTCAGGCCTCCAGGGCCTGGGCGAGGTCGGCGATCAGGTCCTCGGCATTCTCGATGCCGACGCTGAGCCGGATGGTGGCGTCCGTCACGCCGAGTTGGGCCCTCAGCTCCGCCGGAACCCCCGAATGGGTGGTCGAGGCGGGATGGCTGGCGAGGGACTCGGTACCGCCCAGGCTGACGGCGAGCTTGAACACTTTCAGGGCGTTGAGCAGGCGGAAGGCCTCGGCCTGGCCGCCCTTGATCTCGATGGAGAAGGTCGAACCCGCGCCGGTGCATTGCCGTTCGAACACCCGGCGCGCCGGGCTATCCTCCGGCAGCGCATGCAGGGCATGCACGGCGGCGACACCGGTATGGGCGGCCAGGAAGTCGGCGACGGTGACGGCATTGCGCGCGGCCGCCTGCATGCGCAGCGACAGGGTTTCCAGCGAACGGCCGAGCATCCAGCAGGTATGGGGATCGAGCTGGGTGCCGACGGCGCTGCGCAGGGCGCGCACCGGCTTCAACGCCGTTTTGCTGCCGATGGCCGCGCCGGCGATGAGGTCGCTGTGGCCGCCGATATATTTGGTGGCCGAATAGACCACGATATCGACGCCATGGCCGAGGGGCCGCTGGAAGAGCGGACCCAGCAGCGTGTTGTCGCAGATGATCACCGGCCGGGTGCCCTGCATTTCGGCAATGCGATCGGCGGCGGCACTCACGAGGGAGAAGTCGACCAGCGTGTTGACCGGATTGGACGGGGTCTCGATCAGGATGACGCTGACGCGGCCCGCCACCATCGCCTGGTCGGCCGCCTGGCTGATCGAGTCGGCATGGAGGCCGTCGATGAAGCCGGTGTGCCCGATGCCGAAATCGGCGAGGGTGCGGGCGAGCAGCGTTTCGGTGCCGCCATAGAGCGGCTGGCTGTGCAGCACGACATCGCCGGGGCGGGCATAGGCCAGCACCGCCATGGAGATCGCGGCCATGCCGGAGGAGAACAGCAGGCCCGCTTCGCCGCCTTCATAGATGGCGAGGCGGTCTTCGACGATCTCGGTATTGGGATGATTGAAACGGGAATAGACCAGCCCCGCCGCGCTGCCGGCGGGCGGCGTGCGCCGCCCCGAGGTATAGTCGAAGAAGTCGCGCCCCTCCTCGGCCGACTGAAACACGAAGGTGGAGGTGAGGAAGACAGGCGGCTTCACCGAGCCTTCCGACAGGGCCGGATCATAGCCATAGCCCAGCATCAGGGTTTCGGGATGCAGGGCGTGGTTGCCCAGCATGTGCTTGTGGCTGCGATCGACGGCCATGACCGGCTCCTTTCACGTGCATCGTCGGAAACGGTAGGATGGCGCGTATGGTGCTTTCGGCCATGAAGCCTGTCAAAGGGAAGGAGTCGGTGGCTGGACCGGCCGGCTCCTTCGGAGCCCGTTGAGCATCAATGAACCGAAATAGTCATCCCCGGCCACTGCAGGTGGCGGGAAGGAGATAACAGCCTGATGACCAGCTAGAGCAAAATGGCTTTTCTTCGAATTGCCATTTTTCTCTAACTCTTTGCTTTGACACGTTTTCTTAATCGAAAAGTCTATCAACTTTTCTGGAAAACGCCTTAGCGGCTCCTTCCGAAATCGGGTGGATGAGCTTCATATCGGCTCAATACTCGACGACGCCGTCGAGCGCGTAGTGTTTTATGGTCTTCCGGTTGGCGATCAATTCGTCGATCGTGGGCTCGCCGGTCATGGCGCGGCGGATGGCGAGCTTGGTCGCCTCGTAGTTGGTGCGATAGAGGTCGGCCTTGTCGAGGTTGGGGTCCCCCGGGCAGCGCGGATCGAGCCAGATCGTGATGATGATGCAGATCTTGTCCGTTTGATCCTTCGGCAGCACGCCCTCGATGACGCAGTCGACGATTGCGTCGCCGGTCGCTCCCTGAACGACGCCGCCGAGAAGCTCGACATAGGCGGCGTTATGGATCGTCACCTTCGTCGTCATCATGGTGGCGGGACGGACGAGTTGGTTGAGGTCGCGCACCACGAACATGCGGGTATGGCCGACCGTCTGGCCAAGCATGGCGGCGAAGCCGTGGCCGACCGGTCCGTCAACGGAGCCGATCAGCACCTCCGGCATGGCATCCGTGTATTGGCCTTCCTTGGCGAGCACGGTGGCTTCGCCGGTACGAAAGATGATGTCCGTCAAGTCACTGCTCCTGTTCCGGGCCCGATCGGCACGATGAGACCTTCTTGTGGCAGCGGATGATGGGCCGGTGGTCCTGAAAACCGCAAGCCTCCGGGCTTGTGAAAAAAGGACGCATAGTTGTTCTCGGGAGTCGGGGAGGCTGGCTCCAAGCCCGCGTTGTGACGAGTTCCCGCGACAATTGGTGGTTCCATCGATCACAAGGCGCTTTGGCGCTATGGTCGCAGTTCCAACCTCGTGGTGGCTCCCTTCGTCATTGCGAGCAGAGCGAAGCAATCCAGTCTTTCACGCATGGCACCAGCTGGATTGCTTCGCTCCGCTCGCAATGACGGTCGAGCAACAGGACCATGATTGTAGCTCTAGCCTGGCAGGCCGAGCTCCGCCCGCATCTTTTTCGACAGGCCCCGCGAGACGATGAAATGCGACTGGCGCAGATAGTCGCGCAGCTCGTCGTCACTCAGGCCCGGCTCGGCATAATGCTGGATCCACTTCATGCCGCGCGAGGCGAGATAGGGGGCGGGGCGTAGGCCGGGCTGTTCCTTGAGCACCTCATAGGAGATCTCGCTCACCTTGAAGGTGTAGCGGGGCTCGCCGTTCTGCTGGCTGCCGACGGCGAAGACCTTGCCGCCGACCTTCCAGACATGGGCTCCGCCCCATTGCACCACATGGCTGGTGGCCGGGAGAGAACCGCAGAAGGCGTTGTATTCCTCGTGAGTCATGCCTGGGCCGCGGTCGCCGGAAGCTTGCGGATCGCCACCTTGTTGTCGTGGAAGGCACCGCCGCCAACCGGCGCCGGGGCATCGGCGCCGGTGAGGGTGTTGATGCCCTTGCCGTCCTCATAGGCGCTGTTCGGCCAGATCGACTCGGCCACCAGTACGCCGCGGCGCAAGCCCTCGAAGAGCTTGGCATGCAGCCTTACCTTGCCGCGCGGGCTTTCGAGCTCGACCTTGTCGCCATCCTCGATGCCGTGGGCCTCGGCATCGTCGGGATGGATCAGCACATCGGGCCGTTCTTCCTTGGCGAGCGAGGTCGGGGTTTCCGTGAAGCTCGAGTTGAGAAAGTTCCGGGCCGGACTGGTGGTCAGGCGGAAGGGGAAGACCTCGTCGGCCAGCTCGATCGCCGTCCAATAATCGGGGAAGGCGGGCATGTCGTGCACCGGCCCGAACTTGGCGGGCGCCGCATAGGGATTCCCCGGCCAGTCGGCCTTGAGGCGGAACTTGCCGTCCGGCCAGCCGAATCCTTTCAGGAAATGGGCATCCTCAAAGGGCTGCTGCACGTCGAGCCAGCGCTTTTCCTCGAGCTCGGCCAGCGTGCCGCGGTTCGAGGCCTGCAGGGTGCGGTCGATCAATTCGCGCGGATCCATGGCAAAAGCGGGATGCTCGGCGCCGACGCGCTTGGCGATCGCGCTGATCACCTCGTGATTGTTGCGGCATTCGCCCGGCGGCTCGATCAGCTTGGGGCCGAGCAGGATGTGCTGCTGCCCGCCGCCCTGGTAGACGTCGTCATGCTCGACGAACATGGTGGCCGGCAGGATGATGTCGGCCATGCGGGCGGTATCCGTCATCACCTGCTCATGCACCACGGTGAAGAGGTCCTCGCGGGCAAAGCCCTGCTTCACCTTGTCCTGGTCGGGGGCGACCGACATCGGATTGGTGTTCTGGATCAGGAGCATCTTCACCGGGCCGCCGCCGCACAGCGCTTGCGTCTCGCCGGTGAGGATGGGGCCGATACGCGTCTGGTCGAGCTCGCGCACCTTTGGATCGCGCACGTCCAGGCCCTCGATCAGCGTCTTGCGCCAGCCGAACATGCCGGAATTGGAGTGCAGCGCGCCGCCGCCCTCATATTGCCAGGCGCCCATCACCACGGGAATGGCGCTGACCGCATGCATCGAGGTCGCGCCGTTGCGCGAGCGCGCAAAGCCATAGCCGAGGCGGAAGAAGGTACGGGGCCGTTCGCCCAGCAGTTTGGCCAGGGCCTCGATATCGGCCACCGGTACGCCGGTGATGTCGGAAGCCCATTGCGGCGTGCGGCTGGCGAGATGAGCCTCGAACTCCGGCGGATGATCGGCGAATTTGGCGAGATAAGCCCGGTCGGCATGGCCGTCGCGGAACAGCACATGCATGAGGGCGCAGGCCAGAGCCCCGTCCGTGCCCGGCTTGAGGATGATCTTGACGTCCGCCTGCTGCATGGTGGCGTTGTCGTAGACGTCGACGGCCACGATCTTGGTGCCGCGTTTCTTGCGGGCGGAGGCGGCATGGGTCATCACATTGACCTGCGTCACCACCGCATTGGTGCCCCAGAGCACGATGCAATCGGAATGGGCCATCTCGCGCGGATCGGTACCCGTCATGCGGCCATGGCCGGCGAGATAGCCCGACCAGGACAGCGAAGTGCAGATGGTGGAATACTGGCCCGAATAACGCTTGGCATTCCGCAGGCGGTTGATGCCGTCGCGCATCACCAGGCCCATGGTGCCGGCATAGTAATAGGGCCAGACGCTTTCGGCCCCGAAATCGCGCTCGGCGGCCAGCATCGCCTCGGCGGTGCGATCGAGCGCCTCGTCCCAGCTGATGCGTCTATATTGGCCCGACCCCTTCGGCCCGGTACGCATCAGGGGATGAAGCAGGCGGTCCTTGTGGTGCACACGCTCGGCATAGCGTGCGACCTTGGCGCAGATCACGCCCTTGGTGAAGCTGTTGTCGGCGGCGCCATAGACCCGCCCCATGGTGTTGCGGTCGAGCACCTCGATCTCGAGGGCGCAGGTCGAGGGGCAATCATGCGGGCAGGCGGAAGCCCTGCGGATCGGGCCGAGCGGTCTGTTCATCGGGATCTCGTCATGTCACCGTCACATCGTAGGGCGAGGGGGCCGCAAGAGCCAGCCTTCCGTGCGGGCATTGCGATAATTCATCGATCCATTCATGCAGGGAATGGACCGAATGTGCCTTTGGCATCACGGCTGCGTTTGTTTCCTGAAGGCGCGGGAAACCTGGAGCGTCAGCCTCTGGCTGACACTGCCTGCCGGCAGGCACTTCGTTTTTCAAGACGTCAGCCTCCGGCTGAAGCTCCGAATTCCGCTTGGATGAAATCCACGACTGCCACTAGGCAAGGGCGCGCGTCGCCGCCAGCACCTCGGCGACGTGGTCCGCCACCCTCACCTTCGACCAGACGCGGGCGATGATACCCTTGGCGTCGATCAGCAAGGTCGTGCGCTCGATGCCGAGATAGGTGCGGCCATACATCTGTTTTTCCCCCCACACGCCATAGGCGTTGAGCATGTCGAGGCTTTCGTCGGAGGCGATTGGCGTGGTCAATCCGTGCTTTGCCACGAATTTCTGCTGCTTGCGCACCGGATCGTGCGAGATGCCGAGCAGGTCCGCGCCGGCGGCGGCGAAATCCGCCTTTGCCGCTGAAAACTCGATGGCTTCGCGGGTGCAGGCCTGCGTATCCGCCTTGGGGTAGAAGAAGATCACCAGTTTGCGGCCGCGAAAATTCTCGAGCCGAACCGTGCCGCCATCGGCGAGAGGGAGGGCGAAGGCGGGAGCCGCCTCGCCGGCCTGCAGGGGATGCATATGCCTTCCTTTCGGCAAAATGGTACGTCAGAGCACAATCGTGTATGTTTCGGGACAGGCGCGGTCCAGGCCGTTCTGCATCCGGGCACCCGTCTCTCGCGACGGGGAGGTCCGATGCGTGTTTGCCCAGCGTATCCGCGGATAAGACGATTCGGAATTATCGGCTTATCTCAACAATTTGCATCTTCATCCTACTGCGTCTCCTTAACGGTACGGCAACCTGGGTGAGGCCATCATCTCACCGGCATTGCCGTGGGGCATGAAGGATTTATCGCAAGAGGCTGGCGAATCGTTGATGGCGAGGGACGCACAGAACGCAGTGCATGAATCGACGGCTGCCCCCGATGAGGCGGCGGCCTTGGAGACCGCTGCGGAGCAATTGCCATACGACTATGCCGCGGAAGAATCACCGACAGACCCTGTCGAACAGCCGCCGGCCCGGCCACGGCGTGGTAGCGGCCGGGTGCTGTTGCGCAGCGCCGTGTCCGTGGCTGCTACGGCAGCGGTGGTGGTCGGGGCGGCCATCGGCATCTTTTACTGGCGGCTCGGCAACGGCCCGCTGTCACTGCCCTTCATCACCCAGACGGTGCACCAGGCCATCGCCGCCAAATTGCCGCCGGGCTATCGTCTCAGCCTGAACGATGTGGCGATCGAACGGCGTCCGGAAGGGCTGGTCGCGATGATCCGTGGCGTGACCGTCCGCGAGCATGACGTCGTGATCGCCTCGGCACCGCGTATCTATGCCGGCTTCGATCTGACGTCGCTGCTGCTTGGCAACGTCACCGCACGTTCGATCGTGGTCGAGGGCGCGGCGGCGACCGTCAATGTCAGCATCGACGGCCGGTTCACGCTCCAGGCCGGGGTCGACAGCACGGCGCCCCCCGCAGGGGCCCTGTCGCTTGCCGCGGTTCTCAACGGCTTTGACACGATGATCGCCTCGGTCGGCTCGATCGACAGGGTCGAGCTGCGTGACGCCGCGCTGGCGGTGCACGACCAGGCGATCGGGCACGACGTCGTCCATCGCGGTATCGACCTGACCGTCCGCCGTACCGCCGCCGCCGGTGGCCTGTCGGTGGCTCTGGCCGCCGCGGGAGGCTCCATCAACGCCACCACGGAAGGCGGCGACGGCGAGCCGCGCTCGGTCGACATCAAGGCCAGCAATATCGGGGTCACAGAACTCGTGGCGGCTCTGGCGCCGGGTGTCGAGCAGCCATCGGTCAAGGCCTCCTTCGATGTGCTGGCTCGTGCCAGCATCAATCCGGATGGTTCGGTTGAGATGGCGCAGGTCAACATCGCCAGTGCCGGCGGCAGCTGGAATGTCGAGCCGAAGGAGCCTCCCTTCGTGTTCGATGGCGCTCAGGTTAGCCTGAACTGGGACAAGGCGGCCGGCGCCATTCAGATCGGCCAGGCGATGGTCAAGTCGGGCGAGGGCATCCTGGATTTCAAGGGAAAGGTCGTTCCGCCTTCCGAGGCGACAGGGCCGGTGTGGACTTACGACCTGCAGGCGCTGGACGTGCTTCTGGCGAGCCGCCGCGAGGAGCGGCCACCGCTGAAACTCGACCGCATCGGCCTTAGCGGGCGCTATGATCCCGCCACCAATCGCCTCAGCTTGGACAAGGGCGAGGTGCAGGGGCCGACGGTCGCCATCGATTTCAGCGGTGCGATCGGCTTCGGCGGCAAGACCCCCGCGATCGACCTGACGGCGAAAGCCAGGACCCTGTCGGCGGTGGCGTTGAACCGGGTATGGCCCGTCTTCTCGGTGCCGGAGATCAAGATCTGGCTGGAGGATCATATCAAGGCCGGTATCGTCGACGGAGCAACGCTCAAGCTCGCAATTCCGCAAGGGGCGCTGGCATCGGTCAATGGCAAGACGCCGCCCTTGCCGGACGAAGCGCTTTCGGGTTCCGTCCCGATGTCGAAAGGCATCGTCCAGATCGTCGATACGCTGCCGCCGATCAGCGAGGTCGAGGGCAGGGTGGATTTCTCCGGCCGCCGTCTTAGTGTCCATGTCGACAGCGCGTCCGTCGAGACCGGCGACACCGGTACGCTCGCCCTGGCGGATGGCACCTATTCGATCAGCGATTTCGCTTTGAAACCGCCGAACCAGTCCGCGGTCTTCGGGGTGAAGGGCCCGGCGCAGGCCGTGGCCAAGCTGATGACCATGCCGCCGCTGGCCGAGGCCGCCAAGGGCCTGGATATTCGTCCCGACGAGGTCAACGGCACCGCGGATCTCAAGGTCAAGCTCGACCTGCCTCTGATCGACCATCCTCGCCCCGAGGACATCAAATACGCGATTACGGGCGGCGTGCAGGAAATGTCGATCGACCATGTTGCCGGCAGCAGCCTGCAGAACGGCACGATGAAGCTCTCGCTCGAGCCGGGGTTGATGCTGCTCACCGGCAAGGGCGTGTTCGACGGGCTGCCGGCCAATTTCGACCTGCGCAAGGCCGAGGGCCAGGAGCCGCAAATGGCCCTCAGCGTCATCCTGGACGAGGCGACGCGAAAGCGTAAGGGCTTCGATTTCGGCGACGCGCTGACGGGACCGATCCAGGCCGACATCCATCCGGTCGCCGATCCGCGTGACCCTCGCTACGACGTGGATATCGATCTGGCGGCGGTGCGCATCAAGGACCTGCTGCCGGGCTGGCAGAAGCCGGCCGGCGCCCCGGGCCGGATCAGCTTCAGTTGGGACCCAGCCGACAAGGGCGGCGGCACGCTCGACAAGCTGACGGTGGAGAGCGGGCCCGTCTCGCTGCGCGGCACCGTGACGATCGGCCCGGACAACAAGCTTCGCAAGGCGATGATGGATATGATCAGCCTGTCGCCGGGCGATGATTTCCAGGGCGTTTTCGAGCCGCTCGGCAATGGCTGGAAGGTCTTCGTGCGTGGCAATCGGCTCGATGCTCGCCCGCTGTTGTCGATGCTGCAGAAGCGCGCCAAGGGGAGCAGTGCGAGCACCAGCATCAATGCCGATATCCGGATCGGCCAGGTGGTCGGCTTCAATGACGAGAGCGTCGCCGATCTCGGCCTGTTGCTGGACAGCAAGGGGACGACGATCCGCAAGCTCGATCTCAGCGGCAGGCTAGCCAATGGCCAGGTCACCGCCTCGCTGGGCAATGAGGGGCGCAGCGGCAATCTGGTCACGGTCCAGTCCACCAATGCCGGCGCCGTCATGCGCTTCCTAGATCTCTATACCCGCCTGCGCGGCGGCGCGCTCGGCGCCCGCTTCTCGCCGGTGATCGACAATATGCGCGGCCGCCTTGTGATGCGCAGCTTCGCGGTGGAGAACGAGACGGCCCTGGGACAATACCGCGACACGTTGAAGAATGCGGGCAAGCTCTCCTCCTACGCGCCCGGCAGCGGCGATTCCGCCCAGTTCACCAGGCTCGAACTCGCCTTCACCCGGACTGCTTCGCGGATCGGCATCCTGGATTCGGTCGTCTGGGGGCCGGATGTCGGCGTCAGCCTATCGGGAGACCTCGACTACGGCACCGACAGGGTCAACCTCACCGGCACCTTCGTGCCTGCTTATGCCCTGAACAACATCTTCTCCAAGATACCGCTCATCGGCGGGTTGCTCAGCGGCGGTCAATATGGCGGCCTGTTCGCCATCAACTTCAAGGTGTCGGGGCGGGTCAACGCGCCGGTCCTCACGGTCAATCCGCTCTCGGCGATCGCGCCGGGCTTCCTGCGCAAGATCTTCGAGTTCCAGAAGCAGTCGAATTGAGGGTTTCGGGTCGCCTGCCGTGCGGTCTCCCGCGGCTCGCGCCGGTCAGAACCTGTAGCGCAGCAGCCGGCCGACCCGGCCGAGGGCGGGAATGGCCTTGAACAGCCAGACGGCCAGGCGGGCCGAGCGCGACATTCTGGCGATCTGCGCCGGGTCGTAACCCTGGCTGTCGTAAGCGAGCAATTCCTGCATGAGCTTGAGCCGTGGGACCTGCCGCTCGATGTCATGGGGGTCGCCAAGGCTCCAGTTCAGCTGCGCACCGGTGGCGCGCACCGAAGGCTGCTTGCGGATCATGCGCAGGCCGAGGCTGTTGTAGGCATCGAAGGCGATCTCGCCATTGTGAAAATGGCTGGCCAGCCGGTCGAGCAGGGGGATGGCCTGGTCGGCTGGCAGATAGGGAAACATGCCTTCGGCAAGGATCAGAGCCGGGCGGCCTTCGGGCGCAATGGCCTCGAGCCAGGCGGGATCGGTTACGGATGATCCGATCAATTGGTAGCCCGCGCGCTCGGGATAGAGCCGCCGCCTGAGTTCGATGACTTCGGGATAGTCGACGTCGAACCAGCGCACGGTGGCTGGCGGATCGATGCGGAAGACGCGCGAGTCCAAGCCGCAGCCCAGATGCAGCACGATCGCCTCGGGGTGAAAAGCGAGGAAGGCGCGGGCCCAGTTGTCCAGGATGTGGGCACGCATCGCCAGCCCGATCATCATGTCGCGATTGATGCCGAGGCGCGAGAAGTCGTAATCGATCCGATCGACCGCAGAAGCCGCGAAACGGTCCTGCAAGAGCGAGTCGGGCAAGCGGCTTTCCTCACCCTTGGCGTAGAGGGTGATGAGAAGGGTTTCCTTCTCCTGGCTCAGAGAAACCTTTTCCATGGTCCGCGTACGCTAGAGCAAGCCGGTTGGGAATTGTTCGCAAATAAGCGCTCCGTCATCCCTTTCCACCGGGGATGAAGATCCTTGCGATTCGATTATCTGCGAAGCGCACGGCGTCAATGCCGCGAGAGGCGTCTGGCATTGGCCCGGGCCCGCCGCTGGGCCGGACGGGCTGCCGCGACGGCGACGGACATCAGGCCGGAAGCCAGGTCACGCGCATCGGCCTCGCCGAAGGCGGCGCGCAGCCCCAGTTGCGCCATTTCGTCCGTTGCCGCGACCGCACCTTCCGCAAGGGCCTCGAACTTCTCGGTCACCATGCGGCTGGCTTCTATCAGATTGTCGGGGTGGGGCCAGAATGGCAGCGTCGCCAGGATGGGCATACGATGGCCGATGGTGACGGCGCTGGCCTGGCTGGTTTCGAGGACCGAAGACATGGCCCGAATGAACATCACCTGGAATGAGAGCATGCAGCCTCCGATTCCCGGTTAGTTTGGGCCGATACGCCGTCCAGGGCAAGCTTGATGGTTGTAGATGATCGTTACGAGGGCGGACAGCCTCCCGCGCCGCGACGTCTTTGCTATCCGAGCCGGCGCCAGGGCTTGAGCTTGTCGGGCTGGGCTCCGTCGCCGCCGGTCGGCTGGTAGCGCGTATGCGAGACTGGCACCTTGCCGGCCTCGAGCGCGGCGATCGTCGGGCCGTTGCTGATGTCAAGGGCGTCGAAGCCGCAGCGGATCATATAGGCGATGCGGTCGAACAGGATATCGCCGACGGCCCTGAGCTCGCCGGCGAAGCCATAACGTTCCCGCGCGATACGGGCCAGGGAGAAGGCCCGGCCGTCGCCGAATTTGGGAAAGGCGAGGGCCAGCAGCGGCAGATTCGGCAAGGCATCGGCCAGCAGCTCGATGTCATCCGCCGGCTGCAGCACCACACCGACCGGGGCGTTGCGGGTGGCAAGACTGTCCCTTTCTGCCAGGAAGCGCTTCAGCGAGACGATGACGGCCCCGTCCGGCAGGGCCTCTTCGTCTCCGGCCAGCTTATAGATGTCAGCCTCGAATTGGCCGTTCTTCCAGAGGGGCACGCGCGTCTCCTAAATCCCCACGCAAAGCGCAGGCTTCTCAACTGTACGGAAGCTATCTCTTAGATACCACTTCCAGCCTTTTCAGGCGAAACATGAATGCCGCATTCGACCTTGGACTTGCCGCGCCAGCGTCCGGCGCGGGCATCCTCGCCTTCGGCGACGCGGCTGGTGCAGGGCATGCAGCCGATCGAGGGGTAGCCCTCGGCGACCAGGGGATGTGGCGGCAGGTCATGGCGTTCGAGATAGTCCGTCACGTCCTTGGAGGTCCAGTCCGCCAACGGATTGACCTTGATGCGTCCGGCATCCGCCTCGAAATATTGCAGGGCCGCGCGAGTCGAAGCCTGATGGCGCTTGCGGCCGGTGATCCAAGCCGAGAAGGGCTCAAGCGCGGTGTCGAGCGGGTCGACCTTGCGGATCCAGCAGCACATGTCCGGATTGCTGTAGGCCAGCAGCCGGTCGGGGTCTTCCTGTTGCACCAGCGCCTGGCGAGGCGAGGCAGTGCGCAGGTCTGTGAGGCCGAGCCGGCGGGCGAGTTCGTTGCGATAGAGCAGGGTCTGGCTGAACAGCCGGCCGGTATCGAGGAAGATCACCGGCGTGGCGCGGTCGATTTCCGCCACCATGTGGAGGAGGGCAGCCGATTCAGCGCCGAAGCTCGACACCAGGGCGATGCCGCCCTTGTAGAGCGACAGCGCCGCGCGCAGCACGGTCTGCGCATCGGCATTGTGATATTGCGCCGCCAGGGCCAGCGCCTGCGCTTCCGGATCGATGGCTGGGTTGGCCAAATCGAGGTTCACGTAAGCGTCCGAGAGATCAAGCACGCTGTCCATAGAGTGCCTCCTTGAAGGGCGGCAGGCCGACACGGCGCACCGCCTCCAGGAATGTTTCCTGTGGGGAGAGACGCAGGCCCAGATAGGTGTCGACCACCTTCTCGACCGCGTCGACGATGCCGTCGGCGCCGAAGCCGGGGCCGACGAGTTCACCGATCGAACAATCCTCGCGGGCCGAACCGCCCAACGTGATCTGGTAGTTTTCCACGCCCTTGCGGTCGACGCCGAGAATGCCGATCGCCGCGACGTGATGATGGCCGCAGGCATTGATGCAGCCGGAGATCTTGATCGGCAGGCTGCCGATTTCCGCCTGGCGTGCGGGCGAACCGAAACGCTCGGACAGGCCCTGCGCGATCGGAATGGCGCGAGCATTGGCAAGCGAGCAGTAGTCGAGGCCCGGGCAGGCGATGATGTCGGTGATAAGCCCTTCATTGGCGGTGGCGAGGCCCGCGTCCTGCAGGGCCGCGAACAGCGCCGGCAGGTCGTCGAGCTTCACATGCGGCAGCACGAGATTCTGGAGATGGCTGATGCGGATCTCGCCCAGCGAATAGCGGTCGGCGAGATCGGCCACCAGGTCCATCTGGTCGGAGGACGCATCGCCGGGAATGCCGCCGATCGGCTTGAGCGAGATGGTCGCGATGCCATAGCCCGGCTGCTTGTGGGCATGGACGTTCACCGACACCCAGTGTGCGAAATCGGCATCCTTTGCCTTGGCCTTGTCGAAGACCGGCGTCTGGCCGATCGTCTCGAACGGGCCGGCGACGAAATATTGCTGCATCGCCGCCACCGAATCCGGCGTCAACTTGAGGGCGCCGTCACGGATCCGTTCGAACTCGGCTTCGACTTCCTCGCGGATGGAATCGAGACCCTTTTCGTGAACGAGGATCTTGATGCGCGCCTTGTACTTGTTGTCGCGACGGCCCTCGAGATTGTACACGCGCATGATCGCCTCGGTGTAGGTGAGGAGATCCGCCTCGGGCAGGAAATCGCGCAGGGCCTTGCCGACCATGGGGGTGCGGCCCTGGCCGCCACCGATGAAGACGCGGAAGCCGATCTCGCCAGCCTCGTTGCGCACGATCTGGTAGCCGATGTCGTGGACCTTGACCGCGGCCCGGTCTTCCTCGGCGCCGGTGATGGCGACCTTGAACTTGCGCGGCAGATAGGACAGCTCCGGATGGGCCGTCGACCACTGGCGCATGATCTCGGCATAGACGCGCGGATCGGCGACCTCGTCGGCGGCGGCGCCGGCGAAATGGTCGGCCGTGACGTTGCGCATGCAATTGCCGGAGGTCTGGATGGCATGCATCTCGACATCGGCGAGGGCCTGCAGCACATCCGGCACGTCCTTGAGGGCGATCCAGTTGAACTGCAGGTTCTGGCGGGTGGTGAAATGGCCGTAATGACGGTCCCAGCGGCGGCCGATGGTCGCGAGGGTGCGCAACTGCTTGGAAGAGAGCGTGCCATAGGGCACGGCAATGCGCAGCATATAGGCATGCAGCTGGAGATAGACGCCGTTCATCAGCCGAAGAGACTTGAATTCCTCCTCGGTGATGTCGCCCTTGATGCGGCGCTGCACCTGGTCGCGAAACTCGGCGACGCGCGCATTCACGAAGGCGTGGTCGAATTCGTCATAGCGGTAGAGGGCACCCATTATTCGGCAGCCTCGGCGAGTTCGGTCTTGGGCAGATAGGCGATGGTCGGGCCCAGCGCCCGGATGGCTTCGCGCAGCTTGGCGGGACGGGGCTTCTCGCCGCTGACGTCGAGCTCGACGGCATAGATTTCGACGACGTCCTGCTCATTGGCGGCGGCGTTGACGCTGGCAAGGATCGCATCGGCGGTGGCCTGATCGGGTTCGATGGCGCTGTCGGCCACGTCGAGCGACCAGCTGCCGCTGGGGGTGCGGAACACCACGCGCCCATCCCTGAGGCGGTTGGCTGTGATAGCGAGCGGCATGACGAAAACCCCTTTTTGGAATTCGTCCACGATATCGGTTCTCGCGCGCAATTTGTCAAATAGATTTAAATACATAAAAATAACGTAAATTAAAGTGGTCGCGAAAATTCAATATATCGATCAATGCGATGGCCAAAAAGGCATGCATCCTGGACAAGGCTGCCCGGCGGTCATGCAACCTTCCGGCGATAGGAATAACGGCTGATTTCTGTAGAAAAGGCGAGCGAGCGGTAGAGAGACCGGCCGGCATCGTTGCCTGCAACCACGGGCAGGCAGGCCCCTTTCGCACCCTGCTCGTCGCGAGCCCAGGCAAGCAGGGCACTGACCGCATTGTAGGCATGGCCCCGGCGCCTGAAGGCGGGATCGGTCGCCACCGCGTTGATGCAGACGATGCCATCGTGCACCGCACCGAAGGCGAGGGCGGCGGGGCTGCCGTCCTCGGCCGGCGACACTGCATAGCCGGCCGGAACGGCGACGGCGCCGAACAGGGCTCGGGCATGAGCGGCAGTCGCCGGGGAGAATTTCTGAAGCCGTGCGTGGGCCTCGAACCAGCTGTCGTGAAGGCTCGGCTGCACGAAGGCCACGCCGTGCTCGCCATGGGGCGGTGCGGCAGCGAGGTCGCGGAAGAGCACGCAGCTCTCATCTTCGCCCGGTCCGTATCCGGCCTCGTCCAAGGCGGTGCCGATATCCTGCGACGAGACGCTCGACAGGCGAAAGATGGTGGGCAGGCCATGATGGGTGTAAAATGCCTCGGCTGAGCGAATCTGCTCTCCCGGCTGTCGCGCGCCGGGCCAGAGCAGGCTGATGGAGTTGGCCCGCTTGGTATGCCCATGCGAGAAGCGCAGCAGCCAGCCGTCGAGCCATACCGTCTTCAAGGCTGGCCAGCCGTTCAGGCATGCCTCTTCCACCCGCCGCGCCAGCACGTCCTTGTTGTCCGCCATGGTTGATGCACTGCCTGCTCGTTGAAACCTGGGTCGCCCGCCGCGTAGATCGCCGATGAGGCGCTTGTCTCCACGCCGGACCACCTATCCTTTTGTAGCCCAGGCTTGACCGGTTGGTCGACTTGAGCTTTGCGGCAGGCTGCCCCTACAAGGCTGGCTACCCCGGACGTGTCGTGAGTCATGGATACTAGCAAGGCCATGACTGACGACGCGTTCCGCCGGCACCTCGCGGTGCCCTAAGTGTCGAGCGGTTGAACGAACTCGTCTGGAATCGCAAAGACGCTCGAGCCAATTCGTCGGATTGGCTTGGAAACAAGGAGCAGGAGCAGACGGGCGTTCGGTCGTGAACGCGCTTTGTTCCAGCGCATTGACGTTTATCGGAGCTTGCCATGTTGCGTCTGGAACCCCGCCATACCGCCCTCGTGATGATCGATCTCCAGAATTGGATCGTCGGCCGGCCGGTGGCGCCGCATTCGGGCGGGGATGTCGTCGAGCGGTCTTTGCGAATCGGCAAGGCGCTGCGCAAGGCGGGCGGCACGGTCATCCTGGTGAGGGTGGCTTTTTCCGATGGCTATGGGGATGTGGTGAAGGTTCCCGTGGATGCGCCCCTGATCCTGCCGGAGGACAAAATGCCCGCCGAAGCGGTTGCCTTCGATGCGAGAATCAACCCGTCGAAGGCCGATGTGGTGATCACCAAGCGCCAATGGAGCGCCTTTTACGGCACGGAACTGGATTTGCAGCTGCGTCGGCGCGGCGTCGACACTGTCATCATCAGCGGTATCGCCACCAATTTCGGCGTCGAGGCGACGGCGCGCGATGCCTTTGCCAACAACTATGCCGCGATCGTGGCCGAGGACGCCACCAGCAGCATGACGGCGGAGATGCATCGCTTCTCGATCGACCACGTCCTGCCGCGCGTCGCCCGCATTCGGTCGAGCGGGGTGATCATCGATGCCCTCAAGGAAGCGATGAGGGATTGAGGGGCTGGGTATCGGCCATCCATCCTCAATTATCGAGCAAAGCCGGGCGGGAGAACTGCTCGACGATAAAATCCAGGAATACCCGGACCTTGGGCACGAGATGGCGCTTGGAGGGGTAGATGGCAAAGATCGCGGTCTCCACTCCAGTCCAGTCCACCAACGCCTGTTGAAGGCGGCCGGCGCGCAGATCTTCTTCCACATAGGTGAGAGGAATGAGGCTGAGGCCGAAGCCGGCCAGCAGCGCTTCGCGCACCGCCACGCTCGATGTCACCTTGTACCGTCCCTTGATCGGCACGCCGACGGTTTCTCCGTTCTTGGCGAAGGTCCAGTGATTGACGTGACCCGACAGGCTGAACTGCACGCAATTATGCTGGCGCAGATCGTCAGGAGCCGAGGGCAGGCCCGCTCGCGCGAAATAGGACGGAGCCGCGCAGACGATGTGAGGAACGGCCATCAATTTGCGGGCGACGAGGCTGGAATCCTCCAGGATATCGCTGCCGCGAATGGCGACGTCATAGCCTTCCCTCACGATGTCGATCCGGCGGTCGTCCATGTTGAGGTCCAGCGACAGGCCGGGATTGGCCTCGAGAAAGGCCGGCAGGGCAGGGGTGAGATGCCTGAGAGCCATGGTCATGGGGGCACTGACACGCAGGAGCCCGGTCGGCGCCAGCATGAGGGCTCCGATGGAGGCGCCGGCATCGTCGATATCGTCGAGAATCTGGCGTACGCGTTCATAATAGAGCGAGCCCGCTTCGGTGAGGCTCATGCGGCGGGTGGTGCGGTTGAACAGGCGCACCGAAAGATGCGCCTCGAGTTCGCCGATATTCTTGCTGACCGCTGCAGGCGACAGCCCGAGGGCCCGGGCCGCCTCGGCAAAGCTGCCACGCTCGACCGCCTGGCGAAAAGCCTTGAAAGCCGTCAACTGATCCATCGATTGAACACCTGTGGTAGTGAATATCGTAATCTGATGGCATATTATCACTTGGTGGTGGCTGCATAAAATCGTGGCCTCGATCGCGGATGCGATCCCATGATGCAGGTGTGCCGTGACCTTTCTCGCCAAGATCCCCGTTGCCGAGGCCTCGCTGATCGAGGCGCATTGGAAATCGACCATCGAAGACCGGATGTCGGCCAATCATTTCGATCCTTCACATGTCCTGTCCGAACACGAGATCGGCGAACTGGTCAGGCTGGCGACGCTGGCGCCGTCCGCCTACAATCTGCAGAACTGGCGCTTCATCGCGGTGCGCGGGGCGCAAGCCAAGGCCCGCCTGCGTGAAGCCGCCTATGGCCAGGCCAAGGTGAGCGAGGCGGCCGTCACCTTCATCGTCTGCGGCACCTTGCCCGGCAGCGTCGATCTCGGCGCAAGGCTGCGCCCGTCGGTCGAGGCGGGCCTGATGCCCGAGGGCATGGCGGAAGGCTGGGTGGAGGCGGTCCGCCGGCAGTTTAAGGGCAACCCCCAAGCAGAACGCGACGAGGCGATCCGTTCCGCCAGCCTCGCAGCCGCCACGCTGATCCTGGCTGCGTCCGCATCGGGCCTTGCCTCGGCACCGATGACGGGCTTCGACCCCCAGGCGGTCAGGGAGGAATTCGGCCTCCGACCGGAAGAGATTCCGGTGATGCTGGTCGCCGTCGGTCTGGCGGCTGACGGCAACTGGCCCCAGAAGCCGAGGCGGCCGCTGGAAGAGGTGATGGTGCTGTCATGAGCAGTCTCAGTCAGGCTTCCCCGGGCGGCATCATGGGCTATGGCCGTTCTTTCGACGTGCTGCTCACGGCGATCGCGCCGGCGGTATGGGGCAGCACCTATATCGTCACCACTCAGCTCCTGCCGCCTGGCTACCCCATCACCGTGGCGATGCTGAGGGCGCTCCCCGCCGGCCTGCTGCTGCTGGCGCTGGTGCGGCAATTGCCGGCGGGACAGTGGTGGTGGCGGGTCGTGGTCCTGGGCGCCCTGAATATAGCCTTCTTCCTGACAATGCTGTTCATCGCGGCCTATCGGCTGCCGGGCGGCGTGGCTGCGACCATTGGCGCCATCCAGCCCTTGATCGTGATCTTCCTGACACGTGCCGTGCTGGGCACGCCGGTGCGGCTGGCGGCGATCGCGGCGGCGCTGGCCGGCCTTGCCGGTGTCGCCTTGCTGCTGATCGCGCCCAGGAGCGTGGTGCTGGATCCAATCGGCATCATCGCGGGCTTGGCCGGAGCGGTCTCCCTGGCGCTGGGGACGGTGATGAGCCGGCGCTGGCAGCCGCCTGTCTCGACGCTGGCCTTCACGGCCTGGCAGCTCACGGCGGGAGGCCTGTTGCTGATCCCCGTGGCTGTCTGGCTCGAACCGCCTTTGCCGGCGCTCAGCCCGCAGAACATGGCAGGCTTTGCCTACCTTGCCCTGATCGGCGCGGCGCTGACCTATATGCTCTGGTTCCGCGGCATCGCCCGGCTCGGCCCCTCGGCCGTGGCGTCCCTGAGTTTCCTCAGCCCATTGACCGCCGTGGCATTGGGCTGGGGCCTGCTCGGCCAGTCGCTCACCCTGCTGCAGTTGCTCGGCATGGTGATGGTGATCGGCAGCGTCTGGCTGAGCCAGAAGGTCCAGCCCGGAGCTGGGAAGTAGGGAAAGGTCATCCCGCACGCATTGCGGCACGAAGTGGTGCGATGGAGATGCGGGACCGCGTCGTAGTACCGGATTTGGTGAGCGGTCCCGTGTCTGCGAAGCAGCATTTCATGCTGCATCGCGCACGGGATGACCGCGCCGGTCAGGCCGGCACCGGCGCGTCCTCGCGCAGCAGGCCTTCGCTCTTGAGGTCGTCCCATAGTGCCGCGGGGATCTTGGCGCCCATGATCTCGGCGTTGCGGGTGACTTCCTGGGGCGACTGGCCGCCGGGAATGACGGAAACCACCTGGGGATGGCCGAGCGGGAATTTCAGCGCGGCCTCGACCAATTTGACGTGATGGGAGGCGCAGACCCGCTCGATCCTGGCGACGCGGTCGAGGATTGCGGGCGGCGCCGGATCGTAATTGTAGAACGCACCCGGGCGCGGGCCCGTCGCCAGGATGCCGGAATTATAAGGGCCGCCCAGCACGATGCCGATCTTCTTGTCCGCGCAATAGGGCAGGAAGCTGGTGAGGGCTTCCTGTTCGAGCAGTGTATAGCGGCCGGCCAGCAGGAAGACGTCGAAATCGCCGGCGCGGGCCAGGGTCTCGGCCACCTGCCATTCATTGATGCCGGCGCCGATCGCCTTGACCGTGCCTTCGCTGCGCAACTGCTCGAGCGCGCGATAGCCGCCCTCCATCAACTCCTTGATGCGCTGGTCGGAAGCCTCTTTCGAACCATGGGTGAAGATGTCGACATCGTGGGCGAGCAGCACGTCGATGGTGTCGATGCCCAGGCGCTCCAGCGAGAATTCCACCGAGCGCATCACCCCATCATAGGAATAGTCGTAGACCTCACGGCGGGACGGCGTGTCGAAGAACTTGCCGATGCCGGTGCGCTGATCCGGCGGCACCACCTTGAGCAGGCGCCCGATCTTGGTGGAGAGGACGTAGTCCTCGCGCTTGCGCCGGCGCAGCAGGGGGTTGAGGCGCGTCTCGGCGAGGCCGAGGCCATAGAGCGGTGCGGTGTCGAAATAGCGGATGCCGGCGTCCCAGGCCGCATTGACGGTAAGGGCGGCGACATCCTCGTCGAGGGCGCGGTAGAGATTGCCGAGCGGGGCGGTGCCGAATCCGAGTTCGGTGAAGGGAATTACCGCGCCGGAACGGCTGGTGTGCTTGCGGATGGCGAATTTGCTGTCGGGCAATTTGTCGGTCATAGCCTCTCTCTTCACAGGTCTTCGAACAAGGTGGGGTTTTCGGCGGCAAAGGCCACCAGTTCCGTGATGACGGAATCGAGATGCGCCTCCATGGCGCTGGCCGCGGCATCGGCGTCACCGGACCGCAGGGCCGTGACGATGGCCTGGTGGTCGACCAAAGTGAGGGCTATGTGCCGGGGCGAGGAGAGCAGCCGGCGGACGCGGTCGAGATTGGCGCGGGCTGCCTCGACGGCCGCCTTGACGCGGGCAAAGCCGAGGGCGTCGAGCAGAGTGAGGTGGAATTCGAGGTCGAGCAGGTGAAAGCCGCGACGGTCGCCGGCCTCGGCCGCAGCCTCTTGGTAGCGCAGATTGCGTTCGAGCGTCGGCAGCAGCCTGTCGTCATGGTCAAGGGCCAGGCTGCGAACCGCCTGCGCCTCCAGGGCGCGGCGGATGAACATGCTTTGGCGCACCTCGGCGAGCCGGATGCGCGAGACGCGGGTGCCGCGCTGCGGCAGGATCTCCACCAAGCCTTCGCCCTGCAGGCGGGCCAGGGCTTCGGAAACGGGAAAACGCGATACACCCAGTCTCTCGCAGAGGGCGAGCTTGTCGATATCCTCGCCCGGCGCGAGCTCGAAGCCGATGATGGCTTCCCTCAATACGGCCAGCACGCGCTCCGTCGTGCCGCCGCGGCCCGTGAGGCCGAGCGGCTCGAGAAAGGCATAAGAGGCTTTGACCGCAACGTCTGACATGCTAACATGTTAGCAATGCCCGTTGGCTTTGCCTAGAGCAAAGCGCGGTTTCTCCGAACCGCACTTTTTCTCTAGCTCCTTGTTTCGACGCGTCTTTGCGATTCTTGGTGGTTCCGTCAAATCGCAAAACGCTACAGCTCCTTTTCAACTGGATGTCGTCATGCAGATCGTTCCCAAAACCGCCCGGACCTTGCGCCTCAATGCCAGGGACAATGTGCTCGTCGCCATCGACGTGATCGAGCCCGGGGCGGAGGTCGAGGGTGTGGCGGCGCTGCAGCGCGTGCCCAAGGGGCACAAGATCGCCGTCGCGCCGATCGGCGAGGGCGAGCCGATCGTCAAGTTCGGCCAGATCATCGGCTTCGCTTCTCAGCCGATCGTACCGGGTTCGCACGTCCATTCGCATAATTGCGAGTTCCATGCCTTCGAGCGCGATTATGCTTTCGCCGAGGATGCCCGGCAGGAGGCCATTCTGCCGCTCGATCAGCAGGCGACTTTCCAGGGCTATCGCCGCCCCAACGGCAAGGCGGGCACGCGCAACTATGTCGCCATCCTCACCAGCGTGAACTGCTCGGCCTCGGTGGCCCGTTTCATGGCGGATGCCTTCAACCAGTCCGGCATCCTGGCCGACTATCCCAATATCGACGGCGTGGTGCCTTTCGTGCACGGCACCGGCTGCGGCATGGCCGACAAGGGCGAGGGCTTCGAGATCATGAAGCGCACGCAGTGGGGCTATGCCTCCAATCCCAACATCGCCGCCGTGCTGCTGGTGGGCCTGGGCTGCGAGGTGTTCCAGATCGGCCGCATGAAGAGCGAATACGGCATCGTGGAGGGCGATCATTTCCAGACCATGACGATCCAGGATACCGGCGGCACGCGCAAGACCATCGAGCAGGGCATGGAGCGCATCAAGGCGATGCTCCCGCTCGCAAACCAGGCCAGGCGCGAGACGATTCCCGCTTCCGAGCTGATCCTGGCGCTTCAATGCGGCGGTTCGGACGGCTATTCCGGCATCTCCGCCAATCCCGCTCTCGGCGCCGCCGCCGACCTGCTGGTGCATCATGGCGGCACGGCCATTCTTTCCGAAACGCCTGAGATCTACGGCGCCGAGCACCTGCTGACCCGCCGCGCCGCCAGCCGCGAAGTCGGCGAGAAGCTGGTCGAGCGCATCAAGTGGTGGGAAGAATATACGGCCAAGAACAATGGCTCGATGGACAACAACCCGTCTCCCGGCAACAAGGCCGGTGGCCTGACCACCATTCTGGAGAAATCTCTCGGCGCCGCGGCCAAGGGCGGCACGACGACGCTGACCGCCGTCTATGAATATGCCGAACCCGTGAAGGAGAAGGGCTTCGTCTTCATGGACACGCCCGGCTACGATCCCGTCTCGGCCACCGGGCAGGTCGCCGGCGGTGCCAATGTCCTTTGTTTCACCACCGGCCGTGGCTCGGCCTATGGCTGCAAGCCGACGCCGTCGATCAAGCTCGCCACCAATTCCGACATCTATCGCCGCATGCAGGACGACATGGACATCAATTGCGGCGACGTGCTGGAGGGCGTCTCGATCGAGGAGAAGGGCAAGGAGATCTTCGACAAGATCCTGGCCGTCGCCTCGGGCGAAAAGTCCAAGTCGGAAGAACTCGGCTACGGTTCCAACGAGTTCGTGCCCTGGCAGGTTGGCGCGACGATGTAGTTTCGGAAGCGGCCCGCATTGTACGCCACTTGTTATTGCCGGGCTTGACCCGGCAATCCAACGCTTCAGGCCGGCGCGCGGCCGCCCCTGGATACCCGGAACAAGCCCGGGTATGACAAGTGCCGAGCCGTTCTCTGCTAAAAGACTTCTGCCATGCCCTTCATCTCCCATAACGGTCATCGCACGCATTATCAGACACTTGGTGCCGGTCTACCCGTCGTTCTCCTGCATGGGCATTTGCTGAGTTCCCGATGCTGGCTCGACGGCGGCTTCGCCGAAGCGTTTCTGGCCGATCACATGGTGGTGCTGGTGGATGCGCTCGGCCATGGCCAGAGTGACAAGCCGGCTGATCCTGCCGCCTACCGCCTCAAAGACCAGGCCGGCAAGGTGGCGGCTGTGATGGATGCCCTCGACATCGAGAGGGCGGATGTCATCGGGCATTCGATGGGGGCGTGGACCGCGGCCGGCATGGCGAGGCACTGGCCCGATCGCCTCCAATCCCTGACGCTCGGTGGCTGGGACCCGGTGAAGGGCGTCGCAGCGGCCTTTCCGCCGGGTTTCGAGGGGCCGTTGCTTTTCGAACAGGCCCTCGAACTGGCGCGGGCCTTCGTGCCGCATCTGGTCTCCTGGGTGACGCCCGAGGACGAGCCGGGCCTTCGTGCCAGCTGGGATGCGCTCGCCGAAATGGATGGCCTGGCGGAGGCCTTGCTGTCGGGCCGGGCGCCGGTGCTGATGTGGTGCGGCCGCGACGATATCCGCGGGCGCCATATGAAGGTCTTCGCCGAGCGCCATGGCGTCGAGATGATCTGGACCGCGGGCAATCACAACAGCGTCGTCTATGAGCACGCGCCCGAGGGGGCGCGGGCCGTCAGGGCCTGGCTCAGGCCGGATGGCTAGGATGCCGGCCGTTTCTCCGGCACCGCGAGGAAAGCCAACAAGGCAAGAGCCGCGATGATCGCCGCGGCGAAGAAGGGCGCGCCGGGCAGTTCGATCACGGCTTGCTTGCCGGCGAACAGGCCGAAAAGCTGGGTCGCCATGGCCGGGCTCAGAATGGCGGTAATGCCCATCAGGCCGGAGATCGCGCCCTGCAACTCGCCCTGAGCATCGTCGTCGACCTGATGCGACATCATGGCGTTGATGGCTGGCATGGCAATGCCGGCAAGGCTGGAGAAGCCAAGCAGCGCGTAGATCATCCAGCCCTTGTTGGCTAGGCCATAGGCGACCAGCACGGCCGCCTCGAGCGCCAGGCAGATGGCGGCGGTCCGCCATTCGCCGAGAAGCCGGATGATGGCGCCGACCAGGCCGCCCTGCACGATCCCGGTGATCACACCGAAGGCCGCCAGCGACAGGCCGACATCGAACTCGCTCCAGCCATAGCGGTAGATCGTGTAGTAGGCCCAGATGGCCGGGTAGACATTGTTGGCCAGGAAATGCAGGAACAGCACCAGCCCGGCGCCAAGCAGGAAGGGGTGGTGGCGAAAGGCGATCAGGGTGCCGAGCGGATTGGCGCGAGACAGCGAGAAGGGGCGGCGCTTTTCGGGCGGCAAGGTCTCCGGCAGCACGAAATAGCCATAGACGAGATTGGCGATCGACAGGGCCGCCGCGGCGAAGAAGGGCGCCCGCGGGCCCAGCCCGGCAAGCAGGCCTCCCAGGGCCGGCCCCAAGGCGAAGCCGACACCGAAGGCTGCGCCGATCATGCCGAAGGCCTTGGCGCGCTCCTCGGGCTTGGTGATGTCGGCAATGAAAGCATTCGCCGCGCTGTAGGAGGCCCCGCAAATGCCGGCGATCAGCCGTCCGAGGAAGAGCCAGGCGATGGTCGGGGCGAAGGCGGTCAGCAGATAGTCGATGCCGAGGCCTCCGATGGAGAGCAGCAGAATCGGTCTGCGCCCGTGCGCATCGGAGAGGTTGCCGAGGATCGGGCCGAACAGGAACTGCATGGCCGAATAGGCCACGAACAGCCAGCCGCCGATCACCGAGGCCTGGGCGATGTCGACATGGGCGACGTCCTCGATCAGGCGCGGCAGCACGGGAATGATGATGCCGAGGCCGATCATGTCGATCAGCACGGTGACAAGAACGAAGGTGAGGGCGTGAGGGCTGGTCTTCGATTCCGTCATGGGCCACCCTATCTGAAATACCAGATCCTCCGCAGGTTGTCCTTCTAGCCGGCCGCAGCCGCGGCGTGCAATCGGCGAAGCCGCGGAGACGGGATTGGTTCTCGCTTGGCGCAATCGCGCAACAATCGTAGAGAGGGCACGATAGCGTCTGTCGGCCCGTTGCGGACGCGCCTTGCTGTTGGAATGAAGGAATAGAGGATGTCGACGGATTGGAGCGGAGATCTGACCACGGTGATCCCGCCGGATCATCCGCTGCGTGGGCGCGTGGTGCCGCCGGGCTCCAAGTCGATCACCAACCGGGCTCTGCTGGTGGCGGCGCTGGCCAAGGGTACCAGCCGCCTCACGGGGGCGCTGAAGAGCGACGACACCCGCTATATGGCGGTGGCGCTGCAGGCCATGGGCGTGACCGTCGAGGAGCCCGACGCGACCAGCTTCACCGTCAACAGTTCCGGCCGCCTGATGAAACCGGCGGCGCCGCTCTTCCTCGGCAATGCCGGAACAGCCACCCGCTTCCTGGCCGCCGCCGCGGCCCTGGTCGACGGTAACGTCGTGGTGGATGGCGATGCCCATATGCGCAAGCGCCCGATCGCACCGCTGGTTGCGGCACTCGGAGCGCTTGGCATCGCAGCCGAGGCGCCGACGGGATGCCCGCCGGTCACCGTGCATGGCAAGGGCAGTTTCGGGGCAGGGCGCGTCGAGATCGATGCGGGACTGTCGAGCCAATATGTCTCCGCTCTGCTGATGGCGTCCGCCTGCGGCACGGAGCCCGTGGACATCGTGCTGGCGGGGGGCAAGGAGGGCGAGGAGATCGGCGCCCGCGGCTATATCGACCTGACCCTCGCAACCATGCGGGCTTTCGGGGCCGAGATCGAGCGGCCTGATGCCCGCACCTGGCGCGTGGCCCCGACCGGCTATCGCGCCACCGACTATCTGATCGAGCCGGACGCCTCTGCCGCGACCTATCTGTGGGCCGCCGAGGTGCTGACGGGGGGCGCCATCGACCTCGGCGTTCCCGCCGAAGCCTTCACCCAGCCGGACGCCAAGGCCCATGCCCTGATCGCGGCTTTTCCGCATCTGCCGCCGGTGATCGACGGTTCCCAGATGCAGGATGCGGTGCCGACGCTGGCCGTTCTGGCCGCCTTCAATCAGACGCCCGTGCGCTTCACCGGCATCGCCAATCTGCGTGTCAAGGAATGTGACCGGGTGTCGGCGCTTGCCGACGGTCTGACCCGCATCCGCCCCGATCTCGCCCGTGAGGAGGGCGACGATCTCATCGTCGCCTCCGATCCCGGCCTGGCGGGCCAGACGCTGCCGGCTTCGATCGACAGCTATGCCGATCATCGCATCGCCATGAGCTTTGCGCTGGCCGGGCTGAAGATCCATGGCATCTCCATCCAGGATCCGAGCTGTGTCGCCAAGACCTATCCTGGCTATTGGCAGGCGCTGGCCTCGCTCGGGGTGCAACTGGAGGAGAGCCGCGCGTGAAAGCAGGCTGAGGCGGGGGCAGTGGTGTGATGATGACGACTTCTCCCGCGCTCAAGCCTGTGATCGTCTGGTTTCGTGACGATCTGCGCCTGCGCGACAATCCTGCCTTGCACGCCGCCTGCCAGGCCGGCGTTCCCGTGCTTTGCCTCTATATCCACGAACCGGCGGGTGAAGGACGGCGGCCGGAAGGTGCAGCTCTCTGGTGGCTGCACGGCTCGCTTGCAGCGCTGGATGCGGACCTTCGTGAAAGAGGCGGGCGGCTGCACGTCTTTGCCGGCGCGGCCGAGGAAGTCCTGTCTACGACCGTAGACAATCTCGGCGCCAGCGCCGTCTACTGGAACCGCCGCTATGATCTGGCCGGCCGAGATCTCGATACGAGAATCAAGGCCAGCCTGCGCGCTCGCGGTGTCGAGACGCATAGCTTCAACGGCTCGCTCCTGCGGGAACCCTGGACGGTTTCCTCCCAGTCGGGCGCGCCCTATCGCGTCTTCGGAGCCTTTTGGCGGGCCCACCGGCAGGGCGTCGTCGATCCGCCCCTGCCGGCGCCAGCCGCGTGCGCCTTTACGCCGCTTCCGGAAGCGTTCGCTCGGCGCTTTGACTATCCAACCGGCCTCGAGCCTGATCCGCAGCGCCCCGATTGGGCCGCGGCGATGCGTGGGGACTGGAGGCGCGGGGAGGCGGCGGGGCTTGCCTACCTGCAGGACTTCCTCGACGAGGATTTGGCCGGCTATGCCGACAACCGCGATCGTCTCGATGACAGGACGACATCGCGGCTATCGCCCTACCTGCGCGCCGGCAATGTATCCGCACGGCAACTTTGGCATGCCCTGTCGGTGCGGCAGGATGGCGGCATGGCGGCCGGCGATCGCGACATCGAGAAGTTCAAATCGGAACTCGGCTGGCGCGAATTTTCCTATTCCCTGCTCTATCACTGTTCGCCTTTGCACGAGCGCAATCTCCAGCCGGAATTCGACGCCATGCCCTGGCGCCGGGACAGCCAGGATCTCGCCGCCTGGAAGCAGGGCATGACCGGCTATCCCGTCGTCGACGCCGCCATGCGTCAGTTGTGGGCAACCGGATGGATGCACAACCGCGCCCGCATGATCGTGGCCTCCTTTCTGGTCAAGCATCTGCTGATCGATTGGCGGGACGGGGAGCGCTGGTTCTGGGAGACCCTGGTCGATGCCGATCCGGCCAACAATCCGGCGAGCTGGCAATGGGTGGCCGGGTCGGGCGCCGATGCCGCGCCCTATTTCCGCATCTTCAATCCGGTGACCCAGGGCGAGAAGTTCGATCCGGAGGGGCGCTTCGTGAAGAGGTGGCTGCCGGAGCTCGGACGCCTGCCCGCTCCCCTCGTTCACCGCCCCTGGACAGCCTCGTCCGCACAGCTCGATGCGGCCGGCATCCGCCTCGGCAAGACCTATCCCCTTCCCATCGTCGATCACAAGATCGCTCGCGAAAGGGCGCTGGGGGCATGGCGTTCGCTGCGCAGCTAAGGCTCGATGGCGAAGGCCGGAACCATGGCCAGCAGCGACGTCGCAGCCCCTACCGCGATAAGGTTTCTGCCGCTAGGTTGAGGACCGTTGAGTCTGAGGGGGGAGCCATGGCGGAATTGAACAGCGCGGTTGCACTGGCCGAAGCGATCCGGAACGGCAAGGCGTCCGCGCTCGAAGCCGTCGAGGCCAGCCTGGCCCGGTCGACCCTGGCGCAACCGCGGATCAATTGCTTCACCGAGATCTATGCCGAAGAGGCGCGCGAGCAAGCCGCCCGCGTCGACGCGCTGCCTCTTGCCGAGCGGGCGGGACTGGCCCTGTGCGGCGTGCCGATCGGCATCAAGGATTTCACCCCCATCGCCGGTAAGCTGACGACTTTCGGCTCGAAGGTCTTTCGCGACCACGTCGCCGAGCGTGATCCGGTGATCGTGCGTCGCCTGAAGGCGGCCGGAGCCGTGATTGTCGGCCACACCACCACGCCGGAATTCGCCTATTCCGGCCATACCCAGAGCCCCCTGTGGGGCATCACCCGCAATCCCTGGAATACCGAGTTCAGCGCGGGCGGCTCTTCGGGTGGCTCGGGGGCAGCGGTCGCCGCCGGCTGCGTGATGCTGGCCGAAGGCACCGACATGGGCGGTTCGGTGCGCATTCCCGCTTCGCTCTGCGGTGTGGTCGGGCTGAAGCCGAGCTTCGGGCGTATCCCGATGGATATCCTGCGCACGCAATATGACACGCTCGCCCATTTCGGGCCGCTGGCGCGTTTCGTCGATGACGCCGCCCTGTTCCTGGCGGTCAGCGAAGGACCGGATGACGCGGACGCCCTGTCCCTGCCGGCCCTGCCACCGGCATTTCCCGTCGCGCCGGCGCCGGCCCGCCCGCGCCTTGCCGTTTCGCTCGATCTCGACACCCATGCGATCTCGGACGAGGTTGCCGACCTGTTCCACCGGCTCGTCGACGATCTCGCCCGGTCCGGTGCCGAGGTCGCCTGGGTGAAGACCCCGTTCAGCGTGCAGTCGGTCCTCGATTGGGAGGATCTGTGGGCCTATTGCTTTGCGGGCGATGTCGGGCATCTCCTCGAAGGGCATCGGGGCGATCTCGATCCGAACGTGGTCGCGCTGATCGAGGCCGGCCGCAAGCTCGATGCCGTCAAGCTGAGAGCCATCGAGCACCGTCGCACCGCTCTGTGGCGGGCTTTTGCCGAAGTGCTCAGGGGATACGATGCCCTTTTGTGCCCCACCACCTGCACGACCGCGCCCTTTGCCGATCCTGCCCGGCGCGAGCGCGACGAGATCCTGCCCGACGGCCGTTTCAAGTCGGTCGACATGACCGGCCATTTCAACCTGACCAGTTCATGTCCGGTCATTTCCGTGCCGATGGGCCTCGGCGCCAGCGGCATGCCGGCCGGCGTGCAGATCGTCGGCCATCGCCATGACGACCGCGGCGTGCTGGCCTTGGCCAAATGGATCGAGGGGCTACGGCCTCCCACCTTCCCGGTCGCCGCCTGACGCATTCCCCCTAATTTTTTACACGAAAGCCCCTGTCGCCATCATGTGGACACCTCTGTCGGACCTTCCCGCCCATAATCCGCCCAAGCCGCTCTATGGCGTGCGCGTCCTCGAACTCGCCCGCATTCTGGCCGGACCCTGGGCCGGGCAGCTCCTCGCCGATCTTGGCGCCGAGGTCATCAAGGTGGAGCGGCCGGGGCAGGGCGACGATACCCGCACCTGGGGCCCGCCCTTCATCACCACGGAAGACGGCGAGAATCTCGGTGCGGCCTATTTCCATTCCTGTAACCGGGGAAAGCGCTCGGTCGCGCTTAATTTCGAGACGGCCGAAGGGGCCGACCAGGTCCGCGCCCTCGTGCGCGAGGCCGATGTCGTGCTGGAGAATTTCAAGGTCGGCGGTCTCAAGAAATACGGGCTCGACCACGAAAGCCTGAAGGCGATCAATCCGCGCCTGGTGACATGCTCAGTCACGGGATTTGGACAGGATGGTCCGTATGCCTCCAGGGCAGGCTATGACTTCATGATCCAGGGCATGGGCGGCATCATGGATCTCACCGGCGATCCCCAAGGCGAACCGCAGAAGATCGGCGTCGCCTTCGCGGACGTCTTCACCGGAGTCTATGCGGTAGTCGGCGTGCAGGCGGCTCTGCGGCGGCGCGAGATGACGGGGCTGGGCGGGCATGTCGACATGTCGCTGTTCGACGTGCAGCTCTCCGTGCTCGCCAACCAGGCGATGAACTATCTCGCCTCCGGCAAGAGCCCGACGCGCATGGGCAATGCCCATCCCAACATCGTGCCCTATCAGGTGTTTCCGGCCAGCGACGGCCACATCATCATCGCCTGCGGCAATGACAGCCAGTTCGTCAAGCTCTGCGGCGTGCTCAACATCCAGGATCTCGCAGCCCACCCCGATTATCTCACCAACAAGGATCGGGTCCGCAACCGCGACACCCTGGCGGCCCTGATCGCCGGATTGACCGGGCGACGCACCAAGGCGGATCTGCTGGCATCATTGGAAAAGGTCGGCGTGCCGGCCGGCCCGATCAATTCGGTCGCCGATGCCCTGCATGATCGCCAGGCCACCCATCGCGGCATGATCGTCGACCTGCCGCATCCAGGCGTGAAGGGCGGTTCCATTCCTTCCGTGCGCACGCCCATCCTGATCGATGGCGAACCGATGGTGGCACGCACGGCGAGCCCGGACCTGCCGAAGACTTAGAGGGATTGGTGTGCCGATCTCCAGATCGGCATTCTCGAAACCTGTGCCGACAAGGAAATGCCGATCCCCTCCATCTCTTGATGGAGCTGAGGAGGTCGGCACACCGACGTCGCGCTCATCCGGGTTCAAGGCCATGCGTAAGTTCGATGCATGAAGCAAAAAGGCCGCTGCTGGAGCCAATGCAGTTCACTTAAGCGTTTCGGGGTGCTCGACCTTTGTCATTGCCGGGCTTGACCCGGCAATCCAGCTCCCCGACGGTTCGTCCGTGCGGCTTCTGGGTAGCCGGGTCAAGCCCGGCTATGACAATTCGGAGCGGTTCCTGCTTAAGTGAACCGTATTAGCTGCTGGAGCGGCCTTTTCCATCTGTTAGACCGGTGCGGGCGGCAAAGGTCTCCTGTCTTCAGCTGAAGACCTTGAAGCGGTCGTTGTCGTTCATGAAGCTCTTCTCGGGGAAGGGCTGTTCGTTGGAGCCGAAGGGCATCTGGGCGCGCAGCTTCCAGGATTTCGGCACATCCCATTCCTTCTGCACGGCCTCGTCGACCAGCGGCGCGTAATGCTGCAGGCTGGCGCCGATGCCATGCTCGGCCAGCGCCGTCCATACGGCGAACTGGGCCATGCCGCCGGACTGCTCGGACCAGACCGGGAAGTTGTCGGCATAGAGCGGGAATTTCTCCTGCAGGCTCTTCACCACGTCCTGGTCCTCGAAAAACAGCACGGTACCGGCGCCGGCGGCGAAGGAATTCATCTTGGCCTCGGTCGAGGCGAAGCTGTCGGCCGGCACGATCTTGCGCAGGATTTCCTTGGTCAGGTGCCAGAACTTGTCGCTCTGCTTGCCGAACAGGATCACGGCGCGCGAGCTCTGCGAATTGAACGAGGAAGGCACATGCTTGATCACGTCCTGGATCAATCTGCTGATCTCTTCCTCGCTCTTGGGCAGCGTCTTGCCCAGGGCGTATTGGGTGCGGCGGGTCTTGATATGGTCGATGAAGGACTTGGACATGAGGTGTCTTCTCTATCTTCTTGACGGCGGGGAGGAGCCATCATGGGCGGAAGGTTCTATCGCGGCTTTCCATGCCCGAAACGAGCCGGCATGGCTACTGCGACAATCTCGATGGTTAGATGGGAAAACGTTGAGATGTCGTAGCGCTTCCCTCGGAGAATGGAAAAGCGTTGCCAAAAGGCCAGACGGACCGCTGCGATCCGTCTGGCAGTTGGCGACGCAAGGCCGGGCCCGCCCGGCCTTCCTCCTCAGGCGGTCGCAACGGCTTTCCGGTTGAGCACGGCGTCGACGCTGAGGCTGCCGGCACCGAAGGCCACGATCTGAAGCAGGCCGCCGGCCATGGCGATGTTCTTGAAGAAGTGGATGAACTGGTTCTGATCGCCCAGATTGTTGTGGAAGAAAGCGGCGGCGGCGACCGAGAACACCGCCATGGCAAGGGCGACGAGGCGGGTCTGGTAGCCGGCGATCAGCAGGAGGCCGCCGACAAGCTCGACCAGGATGGCGATGATGACGCCGAGATAGGGAAGCGGCAGGCCGACGGCTGCGATGTAGCCGGCCGTGGCGGCAGGCGCCGTCAGCTTGCCGAAGCCACTGAGAAGAAAGATCGCCGCAATCAGTACGCGGCCGAGCAAGGGGGTGTAGCGAACGTCTGAGGACATGGCAGTTTCTCTTTATGATTGGGGAGGCGGTGAACGGGACTATCCCCTCAGCCTTTGATCTCGGTGAAGTGCGCACTTTCCAGCGCCTTGGCCAATGCATCCGTGGCACCCGAGGGGGCGAGGGCCACGATATGGATCTTCGGAAGCGGCGAAGCCTGCTCCTTGGCGGAGGCAGGGAAACTGGCTTTGCGTCCGAACAGGCAGTCCAACAGGCTGGTGATAGACATGGCGTGCACCTCATCTGAACTTGACGCCGTTATCTCAGAGATTGATGTCCAGGAAAATATGGATAATATAGACAAATAGGTTCGAGAAAGTTGATATGTCAGATCCCCGTCCCACGCTCGACCAGCTTCAGGTCTTCCTGGCCATCGTCGAGGCCGGCAGCTTCGCGGGCGCGGCTCGCCAGCTCGGGCGGGCTACCTCGGTGGTCAGCTATACCATTGCCAATCTGGAAGCCCAGCTCGGCCTGGAACTCTTCGATCGCCAGTCCACCCGCAAGCCCCAGCTCACCGAAGGGGGCAAGGCCATGCTGGCCGAGGCTCGCGTCGTGGCGCGCGGTGTCGGGAGCCTGATCGCCAAGGCCAAGGGGCTCACCTCCGGGCTGGAGGCCGAGGTCACGCTGACGGTCGATGTCATGTTGCCGCCCTGCGCCCTGGTGCGGGTGCTCAACGCCTTCCAGGCGGAGTTTCCCACCGTGTCGCTGCGCCTGCATGTCGAGGCGCTCGGCGCCGTCACCCAACATGTGCTGGATGGCATTGCCGATCTCGGTGTCGGCGGGCCGCTCTCGCGGGACATCATTGGCATCGAGCGGCGCGGCATCGGTTCCATCCGCCTGATTCCCGTGGCCTCTCCCTCGCATCCCCTGGCCGGGCTCGGCAGCGAGGAGGCCGATGTCAGGGCGCAGGAGCATGTGCAGCTTGTCCTGACCGATCGCTCCAAATTCACCGAGGGACAGGAATTCGGCGTGGTCAGCTCGAAGACTTGGCGCATCGCCGATCTCGGCGCCAAGTTCATGCTGCTCCGCTCGGGCATCGGCTGGGGCAGCATGCCGGAGGACATGGTGAATGACGACATCGCCGCCGGCCGGCTGGTGCGCCTGGCCATGACGGGCTGGGACCGCAATCTCTACCCTCTGCAGAGCATCCGGCGCACGGATACCGCTCTCGGCCCTGCTGCGAGCTGGCTGCTTGCCAAGCTGAAGGCGGCGCTGGACGAGACCGGCGAGGCACTCGCCGCTGCGCGTAGCGCGGCGTAAGCGCAGCAAGGAGCCCGCCTCGCCTTGGAAGGCAACAGGTCGCTGATGAGAGCGGCCTATCGCGGTGCCGTCCCCTTCATCGGCACGACGGTGACCTTGGTGCCGTAGCTATGAAGCGCTTCCAGATATTCGGGCTTGATGCCGTCATCGGTGATCAATTCGTCGATGGCGGAGAGCTCGCAGAAAGTCGAGAAGGAAGGCGCCGAGAATTTCGAGCTGTCGACCACTACGATGGTGCGGCGGGAAGACTGGATCATCTTGCGCTTGAGCGAGGCGACTTCGAGCGCGGCGTCGGTGAGGACATTGCCGCTGACGGCATAGGCGCCGGTGACACAGACATCGGCATGCACGGTGTTGAAGAAGCTCTCGCCCGGCTCGCCCCAGAGCGAGCGCCAGCCGCCGGGCCGAATGGTGCCGCCCGGCATGATCACGCGCCAGCTCGGTACGTCGGAACTCACCTGGGCGATCTCCAGGCTGTTGGTGACGACGGTGAGGGAAAGATCGCGCAGGGCGGCCGCCCGCACTACTTCCATCACGGTGGAACTGGCTTCGAAGATCACGCTCTCGCGATTGTTGATGCGCAAGGCCGCCTCGGCGCCGATGGCGATCTTCTGGGCGCGCTGCATATGGGCGTTGATCTGCGATTCACGTTCGAACGTTGCCTGCAATGGCGGCACCAGCAGGGCGCCGCCATGGGTGCGCTCGAGATAGCCTCCTTCCATCAAATGTTCGAGGTCGCGGCGAATGGTCGATTGCGAGCCGCCGATCGAGTCGGCCAGTTCCTGGATGGAGGCCGCCCCGTTGATGCGCAGATGCTCCAGAATGAGCGCCCGCCTTTTGGCGGGGATGATCTCGACGCGTTTGGTGGGGGCTTCCATATAATGCGGGCTCCTTTAGAGCGTTTTCCAGAAAAGTTGACAGACTTTTCGATTAAGAAAACGCGTCAAAACAAGGAATAAGAGAGCAAAGTGCGATTCGGAGAAATCTCACTTTGCTCTAGGCGGTGTGGATCATCGATACGGCCCCGAAGGGGATGGACCACCCCGGCGCCGCAGGACCACACAGGCCAGACTTACGCACAATCTTGCAGATTCTGCCATCGAAGCGCGTTGCTTCCCAGATGGACAAAAGGCGGATCGACGGGATCCGCCTTGCCAAATCGGCCTGGCAGGCCGAACGGTGAAGATCGTCAGGCCACCTTCTTCAGGGCTGCCGGCTTGAGCACGTCCTCGGTGATCGCCAGATCATCCTCCAGGCTGCGCTTGGGCTTGAGGCCGCTCTTGGACAGTTCGCCATGGTAGGCCTTGACGGCCTCGTCCGGCGCGATGCTGCCGTCGGCAACCTGGCGCATCAGCGCCAGCAGCGCGAGCGGGTCCTCGGCGAGGTTGATCTTGCGGCCGAACAAGGCGACGCGGCCGCCATATTTTTCGGCCTGGTGCAGCAATTCGAAGGTATCGCGGGTGGTGCCGGCGCCCCCGCCGAGCACGCCGACCACCAGGCTGGGATCGAAGCTCGCCAATTCCTCCAAGGCCTTGGGGCCGTTATAGACGATCTTGAGGAATTGCGGGCGGTCCGCCTTGGTCACGCCGGCAAGGCAGCGCAGGATGCTGTCATTGATATATTCGCCGATCTGCTCGCGATCGAGGCCGCAATCGACATTGGGATTGAAGACCTCGAAGAAGTACTTGAAATTGTTATCGGCGGCCTCTTCGCGGAAAGCAGCGAAGGCATCGAGCGCCTCGTAATCGTGATCGATGTCGTTGAGGAATGTCACCGAATAGAGGCCGAGATCGGTGCCGATCACGGGAGCGCCGATCGCAGGCTCGTTGGTGCCGTACATGGCGCGCGAAAGGTTGGCGGTCCGGAAATGGCGGGATGGGTGCTTGGTATAGGCCTGGTGACGCACGCCGCCCCAGCAATCGGTGGTGTCATTGGCGCGAATGGCGGGCTTCACCGCCGAATTGCGGAAGACGCCGCGCTCATGCAGCAGTTCGAGATTGGAGGCCGACACCAGCATGATGTCGACGATATCCTGTTCGACGATGGCCTGGATCTGGTCGATAAATTCGCTGCGCGTACGCACGCGGCCCTGGCCGCCATCGGCGCTGCGGGCAAAGCCGGTCGCGGCCAGGCCGGAGCCCATGTCGCCGTCCTTGGCATCGGCGATGATGAAGTCGGAACGCTTGTAGTTGCCCGCTCGAATGTTGCGCAGTTTCTGGTCGAGGCGGGTTTGGGGGTAGGCCATCGCATAGGCTCCTTGGACTGGCGATGAATGCCGCCGCTTCCTCGCAGCGGCGAGTCGCATTCATTTCAATGACACTCATATACGATCAAAATCTTTCAAACCAGTGCAAAGTTTTCCGTTCGCAAGGATTGTCGTAGCCGCAGGGAGCAGAAATCCCCGTCAAAGGACGATGAGACGTCGTATGGATGAGATTCATCATCCGCCGCCGCGCGCGGGGCGGCCTGCGATGCCGCTTCGCCGCCCGTTCGGATGACGCGAAGCGATTTTGCCTGGCTGGAAGCAGCGGCGCGCTGAGGACGCCGCTGCCGGCTACGGAACGAGGCGAGAGTGTCGGCGGCCGGCTGTCGGGCTGGCCGCTGCATGGGAGAAAAACGAACTCAGCCGCTGATTGGGGCGGGCGCTGCCGACAAAGCTTCCTGCAGCTTCTGCTCCTGCTCCGGCGACAGCGAGGTCTTGATGACCCGCCCCTTGAGGCCGCTGAATTCGGCCAGCACCTTCTCTGGCTGAACCTTGCGGACCAGCACGAACAGGGCCGAGGAATTGTTGGGAATGGTCTGGCCGAGCGACTTGATGAAGTCGTCGTCGATGCCATAATCCGCCAGCGAACCGGAGAGGGCGCCGACGCCCGCGCCGACGGCGCCGCCGATGGCGAAACCGGCCAGCGGATTGAGGAAGAGCAGGCCGACAAGTCCACCCCACAGTGCACCGGAGAGCAGGCCGGAACTCGCGCCGATGCTGGTCAGGTTGATGCTTTGCTTGAGATGAACCTTGCCCTCGGCATTGCGGGTAACCACCACGGCATCTTCGAGATCGACCAGATATTCCTTCTTCAGCGCATCCAGCTTGAGCAGGACCTTGTCTGCTTCATCGATGGAATCAAAGCCGACGACAATGAGATCGGACATCCAAAGCTCCTATGATGGACCGTGACGACGCGCATGAGGCGTCGTGAAAGCTGCTTATCCAGCAACCTTGTTGAATCCATATGACCGTTGTCGGGCCGGATTGTTCCCTGCCGCAGAGGCGCAGCGATTTCGATGTCGGCCTTCCGCTTGCCCGATCTCACTGGGGCGCGGCATTGGACGCATAATTGCCGGCGAATTCTTGCGTGGGTTGAATGGGTTTGATCACGTCGATCAGCACGCCATTGGGATCGGCCGTGATGAAATGACGCTGCCCGAACGCCTCGTCGCGCAAGTCCAGCAGGATTGGCAGGCCCGCCTGCTTGAGTCTTGCATATTCGGTATCGACATCGTCGACTTCGAAATTGAGCAGAAGACCGCCGGCCTGCCCGCCGCGCGTCTGTTCGGGAATGGTGTGATGATCGCCATCGAGCACGGCGAGATTGACCGTCTCGTCGGCCTCCGATTGCAGATGCACATACCAGTCGGCTTCGAACAGGATCCGGAAACCCAGGTGCTCGACATAGAAAGCCGCAGTCGCGGCCACTTGTTTGGTCATGATCACGGGATAGTAGCTGGTGATCTTCATGGACATTCCTGCGCCTCTCCTATAAACATGCAGACTGAATGTTTTTATTAACATACAGGCTGCATGTATGCAAGAAGGTGGCCGACGTACCAATCCGGATCGCACGCTCAGAACTCGAACGGCCTTGATTGCGGCTGCCCGGCGCTTGTTCGTGGTCAAGGGCTATGCTGATACGGGGACGCCCGAACTGGTGGCGGAGGCAGGCGTGACGCGCGGTGCGCTCTATCATCATTTCGCTGACAAGCAGGCGCTGTTCCGCGCCGTCGTGGAGGCGGAGAATGCCGCATTGGCCGACGAGATCGAGCGGGCGGCACCGGCAGAACTGGGGGCAATGGAAGCGCTGATCGCGGGCGGGGAGGCTTTTCTGGCCGCCATGTCAGAGCCCGGGCGTACCCGGCTCTTGCTGATCGAGGCTCCGGCCGTGCTGGGACGGGAAACGATGGATGCCATCGATGCCAGCCATGGCGGACGCACGCTGCGCGAAGGCATTGCCGCCGCGGTTGCAGGCGGGGCGTTGCGGCCGGTGCCTGTCGATGAGGCGGCACTGCTTCTGTCTGCGGTCTATGACAGGGCGGCACTGTCGATTGCGGCGGGGGCGGATGGAAAGGAATGGCGGGCGCTCATCCGCGCCGTGCTCGATGGCCTGCGTCCTGCGGCTGGATGAGGATCAGATGGCGCATTCCGATCACCTCTCCGAAGACGCCGCGCTGACGATCTCCGCCGCGTTGCGCCGTATGGGACTGCTCGGGCCGGGAGAGGAGGCGCGCTTTACGGCGTTGACCGGGGGAGTTTCCTCCGACATCCACCTGGTCGAAACGCCGAGCCGGCGCTTTTGCATCAAGCGGGCTTTGGCCCGCCTCAAGGTGGCTGCCGTCTGGGAGGCGCCGACGAACCGCAATGCCGCAGAGGCGGCCTGGATCCGTCAGGTCGGCCAGTGGTTGCCCGACGGCGTGCCGACCTTGCTTGGCCAGGACGAACAACTCGGCCTGTTCGCAATGGCCTTTCTGCCTCCCGACCTCAACCCGGTCTGGAAGGTCGATTTGCTGGCGCAGCGAGTCGACGCTACCTTTGCGGGCCGCGTCGGCGCCGATCTAGGCCTCATTCATGCCGCCAGCGCGCGGCAAGCGGGCCTGGCAGCCCGTTTTGCCAATGATGCGACCTTCCAGCCGATCCGCATCGAGCCTTATCTCATTGCCACGGCCCGCGCTCATCCCGACCTGGCTGGCAAGATTGAGGCCGTCGCCACTCGCACGCTCGCCAACAAGAAGGCGCTGATTCACGGCGATGTCAGCCCCAAGAACATTCTGTGCGGGCAGAAAGGCCCGGTTTTTCTCGACGCTGAATGTGCCTGCTTTGGCGATCCGGCCTTCGATCTCGCCTTCTGCCTCAATCATCTCCTGTTGAAGGGCGCGCGGCGGGGCGTGCCGCGCGCGGCCTATCGCGGTGCCTTCGAAGCCCTGGTCAGCGCCTATTTCGATAGGATCGACTGGGAAGACCGCGCCGATCTCGAGGCCAGGACCGCTGCCCTGCTGCCGGTGCTGTTTCTGGCGCGGGTGGATGGCAAGTCGCCCGTCGAATATCTGGCGCATGCGGATGAACGCGAGGCCGTGCGCCGCTTTGGCAGACCGCTGATCGCCGACCCGCAGCAAGATCTGATCGCCATCGCCAATGCCTGGATCCGCCAATGACCGATATAGCCATTCGTAGACTTGTTGCGCGCCGCATCTGGGATTCCCGCGGTCGTCCGACGGTCGAAGCCGAAGCCGAACTCAGCGATGGCACAATCGGGCGGGGCATCGCCCCGGCCGGCGCCTCCCGGGGCAGCCGTGAGGCGCTCGAACGGCGGGATGGCGGCGAAAAGCTGGGAGGCCTCGACGTCCAGGGAGCTCTCGCCGGTATCCGCGAGGAGATCGCTCCGCTGCTGATGGGCCGCGACCCGTTCGATCAAGCGGGGCTGGATGCGGCGCTGATCGCACTGGACGGCACGCCGACCAAGCAGAGACTCGGCGGCAATGCCACCGTCGCGGTTTCGCTCGCCGTGCTGCACGCGGCCGCCGCGAGCCGAGGCCTGCCGTTGTGGCGATATCTGGCCGGGGAGGGGGAGGTTAGCCTTCCCCTGCCGGAGATCCAGATCTTCGGCGGAGGCGCCCATGCTGGCCGCCGCACCGACATCCAGGATTTCATGGTGATGGCGCCGAAGGCGGTGAGCTTCGCCGAGGCGCTGGAGATCACGGCCGAGGTCTACCTTGCGGCCGGAAAGATCATGGCCGAGCGTGGCCTGCTGCAGGGCGTCGCGGATGAAGGAGGCTGGTGGCCGGCCTTCAACTCCAATGAAGAGGCACTCGATACGCTGGTGCTGGCCATCGAGCGCGCTGGTTTCACCCCGGGCGACGAAGTCGCGATCTCGCTCGATATAGCTGCTTCCGAATTCGGCCGCGACGGGCGGTATCGGCTCGGCCTGGAGAGGCGCGAACTCGATCGGGATGGCTTGGCGGATTATCTCCTGGGCTGGTGCGAGCGCTATCCCATCCTTTCGATCGAGGATCCCTTCGCCGAGGACGATGCTCTAGGACTGGCCCGCTTTACCGCGGCCGTGGGCCATCGCATTCAGGTCATCGGCGATGATTTCCTGGTCACCAATGCCGGGCTGGTCGAACAGGCGGCGAGAAACCAGACCGTCAATGCGGTGCTGGTGAAGGTCAACCAGGCTGGCACGGTCAGCGAGGCCAAGGCAGCCTGCGAGGCGGGACGGCGTGCCGGCTTCGGCACCATCGTGTCGGCCCGCTCAGGCGAGACCGAGGACGTCGCCATCGTCCATCTCGCCATAGGCTGGCATGCCGGACAGTTGAAGGTCGGATCCTTCGCCCGCTCGGAACGCATGGCCAAATGGAACGAGGCCCTGCGCATAGAAGAAGCCTTGGGATCCAGGGCACGCTTTGCCGGCATCGAAGGCCTGCCCTGCAAGGGGAGGCATAACTCCCATGGACGTTGACCTAAAGCGTTTTGCGATTTGACGGAATCACTTCGAATCGCAAAGACGCGTCGGAACAAAGAGTTAGAGACAATAAGCGTTCACACTTGAACGCGTTTTGCTCTAAGGGGCCAGCAAGATGAAGGGATTGTAGATAAGGCTGCCGGTGAGGGCCTACTCGCCCGTTCTTAGGGGAGAAGGCAATTGGCATCATACCCTTGTCTTGAGCGCCTCTCGGCCGAGGGCGCCCTCGAAAGGCGGTCCAACGCGTTTTGCGGACATCGTCGTGGCGGAGGCGAAAAGACATCCTGCCGGCCGACGCTCGGGAGGGGCGGGCGGAGCCTGGACCGTCAGGCAAAGAAAAGCCGGAGAAGGGAGCGCTCGTCTTCCTCCTCCGGCTGGTATTTACCTATATGACGTTACGTTTTTGCAATCGAAATCTGCGCTTGGATGCTAACGTTAAGCATCTCCAGGCAAATAAGGCGTTTGCAACCCCATAACATCATCGCAAGCTTGCGCCGCCTCCTAACAAAGCTGGCTACAGGCATCAATACAAAAAACGGCCTGAATGGCTCTTTCGCCGAGATAAATCGATTAACTGCTTGGATGGTCGAAAATTGTCTGACCTGAGACTGCCCGATATATGCTAATTCTAAGAAAATTCGCGCTATTGGTCGGGCCCGCATGCTCGAATCCCAATACGAGCTTCCCGAGCATAGAACCGGAATGTGACCGGACTGATACCAGGGGAGTACCGTAATGTCGTTCGGTTGCCGAGTGGAGGAGCGTCGACAGCCGGCGAGCCTCAATCCGGAGCTGGCGGTTGCGGCAGCAAGGGCTTGGTCCTATCACGGGGCAGATGGGCAGGAGTAGAGGGCAATGACGGCCAAGATTCTTGTGAGTGCTTGCCTCGTTGGGCGGCCGGTACGCTATGACGGAGCCGCGAAGACGCTGGATCATCCGAACCTCGCACGCTGGCGCGACGAAGGGCGTCTCGTGGTCGTCTGCCCCGAACTCGCCGGAGGATTCAGCGTGCCCCGGCCTCCCGCCGAGATCGATAGGGGCTTGTCCGGCAGCGACGTGCTGGCAGGCACGGCACGCGTGATCGATCTCACCGGTGCGGATGTGACTGCTCTCTATCTTGCCGGAGCAAGGAGTGCCCTGGCCTTGGCGCGGGCGGAGGGCTGCCGTTTCGCGCTCCTGATCGACGGAAGTCCGTCCTGCGGGAGTGCCTTCATCTATGATGGAGCGTTTGCCGGGCGTAAACATGCCGGCGCTGGCGTGACGGCGGCGCTCCTGCGGGCGGAAGGTCTCGAGGTTTTCACGCCGTTGGAAATCGCCGTTCTCGCGGCCAGACTGGAAAGCGTTGGCGCGGCGTGAGGGATATCCGGCTGCATCAGCTCAGGTCTTTCTCCATATAGACCCTGCGCAGGCCATTTTCCTCGGCGCGATGGGTTTCGATATATCCGCGGCGCGTGTAGAGCGCGATGTTTTCCGTCATTGCCTCGTTGGTGTAGAGCCGGATGAGGCGATAGCTGGCATTGCGGGCCATGCTCTCGGCAGCTTGCAGCAGGCTGCGACCCAAGACCCTGTCCCTGGGCTGCAGGAGCAATGGCGATATTGTCCAGCAGCAGGGCGTCACCCTCGGGAATTAGAACGAGAATGCCCTGTATCTCCCCCACGAGTTCGATGAGGTGCACATGCCGGTCGCGGATGGATGCCGCATGATCATCGAGCATTGGTCCGGGTTTACGGCCGATGCGGGCGATATAGGGAGAGTAGGCTGCCTCGATGATGCGCTCGACCGCAGGAAGATCCGCCTGTGTCGCAAGGCGCATGGTTCGCTCCATCCTGTCCTCCCGGTGCTCGAAGGGCTTCATCTCAAACCGCCTCATCTCATTCAACCCCAGCCAGCAGCAACGGGCATTCCCGTGCTCGGTCGACGTTCTCAGCCGCCATTTCCTCATACCAATCTGTGGCGCAGGCGCCCGAGCTGTTCTAAGCAGGGGAACGACGCCCCAATCCGTGCCGTATCGAGGAGACTTCCGATGACGTCCGCCGCTTCCGCTTCCGCCACGCCAAAATGGGTGACGTTGTCGACCCATCGGGCCTGGCTGCTGCAGCAGGCCGAAGCCCTGTTTTCCGTGTTCGAGCGGAACAGCCTCAACCCTCTCGGCGGCTTCTACGACCTCGACATGGCCTGCAAGCCGTTCGCACCAGGACAGCCGGCCGGCAGCCCGCCGACACGGCAGATCCATTCGACCACCCGCATGGTGCATTGCTTCGCCATCGCCCAGCTGATGGGGCGCCCCGGTGCCGACGTGGTGATCGATCACGGCATGGACTTCATCTGGAACGGCCATCGCGACAAGGGCAAGGGCGGCTATTTCTGGGGTGTCGGCTATGAGGGCCCGACCGACGACACCAAGCAGGCCTATGGCCATGCCTTCGTGCTGCTGGCGGCCTCGAGCGCCAAGGTCGCCGGCCATCCCGATGCCGACCGTCTCCTCACCGATATCTCCACCGTGCTGGACGAGCATTTCTGGGAGGAGGGGCCGGGCGCCACGGCCGAGGAATTCACCCGCGACTGGCAACCCTTCGACACCTATCGCGGCCAGAACTCCAACATGCATCTGACGGAGGCCCTGATGGCCGCCTTCGAGGCGACCGGCGACAATGCCTATCTCGACAGGGCCGAGCGCATCGCCGATCTGATCGTGCGGCGCCATGCCGCCGGGAACGGCTGGCATCTGCCCGAGCATTTCAGCCAGGATTGGCAACTCGACAAGGACTATTCCGGCAGCCCGGTCTTCCGCCCCTATGGCACCACGCCGGGTCATTGGCTCGAATGGGCGCGGTTGCTGCTGCAGCTCTGGGAACTGGGCGGGCGCAAGCTCACCTGGCTGCCCGACGCCGCCGGGAACCTGTTCCGTCAGGCCGTCAAGGACGGCTGGGACCATGAGAAGGGTGGCTTCTTCTATACGCTCGACTGGACCGGTGCGCCGCGCATTCGCGATCGCTATTGGTGGCCCTGCTGCGAGGGCATCGGCGCGGCGGCCTTCCTCAACGCCACCGATGGAGACGGTTTCTACGAGGAATGGTATCGCAATATCTGGAACTTCAGCGCTGCGCGCTTTATCGACAAGGTGCATGGCGGCTGGTTCCCCCAGCTTGGCGACGACCTCCAGCCCAACACCGGCCCGTTCTACGGCAAGGTCGACATCTACCATGCCCTTCAGGCCTGCCTCATCCCACTGCTGCCGACCACCGGCAGCATCACGCGCGGGCTGATTACGGAGGGGGTGAAGCTGTGAACGCACGAGCTGCAAGCGTCGACGCCGAGAGAGGGAAATTTCGTTTAAACAAAGAGTTATAGAGAAAAAGTCATTTCTTTCCTCATGAGCAATTGAGGACAGCTACACTCTCATTCGGCGTCGGGCTGGTTCGCCGGATGCGCCTTGACGAAGGCCGGATGCCCTTCGGCCTCGGCCTCGACGCGGCGGATGCGGGGATAGTCATCCAGCGGCACGTCGAACCGGCGGGCGGCATAGAGCTGCGGGATGAGGTAGACGTCGGCCAGGCCCGGTGCGTCGCCGAAGCAATAGGGGCCATCGCCGATCAGCGCCTCGATGGCTTTCAGACCTGAGCCGACCCAGGTTGCGATCCAGGCGCTGACTTCCGGCTCGGCCTGGCCGAGCATCCGGCGCAGATAGGTCAGCGGGCTGAGATTGTGCAAAGGCTGGATATCGCTGCCGATGATGGCGGCGACGGCCCGCACCTTGGCGCGCTGCGTAAGGTCGGCAGGCAGCAATGGCGGCGTAGGATATGTCTCCTCGAGATATTCGAGGATGGCGGACGATTGCGTCAGAGCCGCGCCGTCGTCGAGTTCGAGTGTCGGTACGCGCTCCTGCGGATTGATTGCCCGATAGGCCTCGGCATGCTGTTCGCCGCCATTGCGCACGAGATGAATGGGAACATGCTCGGCGTCGAGGTTCTTGAGGGCAAGCGCGATCCGGACCCGATAAGAGGAGGTGGAGCGCCAATAAGTGTAAAGTTTCATGGGCGTGCTGCCTTCCTGTCGTGGCGATGGGTGGAGCCGATACGCGCGAAACCCGGTGTGCCTATCTCCTCAGCTCCATCGAAAGATGGAGCGGGATCGGTATCCGTTTTGCGAACCATATCGCTCATAACAAGGCCGGTCTGGAGATCGGCCCACCAAAGCCGCGCCAGCCTATATCCTTACGACGAGACTACAGCGCCGGACGGATCACTGCACGGCATTCCCCGAAGCCGATGGGGGCGAAACCTTCGCGCCGGCAGCGGCCCCGGAGGAGCACCTCGTCGCCGTCTTCGAGGAAACGCCGCTCCTCGCCCGTTTCGAGGCGGATGGGATTCTTGCCGCCCTGGCTCGCCTCGAGCAGGCTGCCGCAGCCATCCTGGCCCGGACCCGAGATCGTGCCCGTGCCGAGGAGGTCGCCGGGACGCAGATTGCAGCCGTTGGACGTGTGATGGGTGATCATCTGCGCCGCCGTCCAATACATGTGCAGGGCATTGGAGCGAGCGAGCGGATGGGCCGTCAATCCGCGGGCACGCATCTCGGCGGTGGTCAGCAGCACCTCGAGTTCGATGTGGAAGGCACCCTCCGCCTGATCGGCGGCGTCGGTGAGATAAGGCAGTGGCGTGGGATCGCCTGCCGGGCGCGGCGGCTGTGCGATCCGGAAGGGGGCGAGTGCTTCGGCGGTGACGATCCAGGGAGATATGGTGGTGGCGAAGTTCTTGGCGAGGAAGGGCCCCAAAGGCTGATATTCCCAGGCCTGGATGTCGCGGGCCGACCAGTCGTTGAGCAGGCAGAGGCCTGCAAGATGATCGGCTGCGGCGGAGATGCCGATTGGAACGCCAAGTTCGTTGCCGGGGCCCACCCAGACGCCGAGTTCGAGCTCGTAATCCAGCCGTGTGCTGGGGCCGAAAGTGGGTGTCTCCGCCTCGGGCCGTTTCGCCTGACCGAGCGGCCGGATGAGTGGAATTCCCGAGGGACGCACTGACGAAGCGCGGCCGTGATAACCGATAGGAACATATTTGTAATTGGGCAGGAGCGGATTGTCGGGCCGGAACAGCTTGCCCACAGTTGTGGCGTGGTGAATGCCGACATAAAAATCGGTGTAGTCCCCGATCCGGGCCGGCAGATCGACCAGGCAGTCCGAGGCCTTGTACAGCAACGGCTCCACCCTCGATCGCAGGGAACTGGCCTCGGCCAGCAGGTTGGATAGCGCCTGGCGCAGGGCGCGGCGGGGCCCTGCGCCCAGCGCCAGCAGATTGTTGAGATCGTTCCCCCGCGCAGCTTGGGCAGCCCGTTCGGCTGAGCCGCTGAGAAGGCCGCCGTCGAGAACGGCGCGTAGGTCGAGAATGGCGTCGCCGATGGCGACGCCGGCGCGCGGTGTTGCTCCCCCCGGGCTGAAGATGCCGAGCGGCAAGTTCTGGATCGAGAAATCGGCATGGCCGTTGGCCGAAGCAACCCAGCTCGTCAGCTTGGGATCGTGTGTCTGGTCGAGTTCAATCATCACGGCCTGCTCGGATCGAAATGCTTGGTCATCTTGTGGCCGTAGCCGCCATAATCCTTCTGCAGGGCATCGGAACTGGCTGCATAGGCGGTGACCCGTTGCGGGAAACGGCTCTCGAACATGAAGGCCAGGGTATGTTCCAGCCGGTGCGGCTTGAGCTCGATATGGCTTGCCGTCTCGAAAGCATCGAGATCGGGCCCATGGGGCAGCATCATGTTGTGTAGCGAGGCCCCGCCCGGCACGAAGCCGCCGCCGGTCTTGGCATCGTATTGGCCATAGACCAGGCCCATGAACTCGCTCATCACGTTCATATGGTACCAGGGCGGACGGAACGTGTTCTCGGCCACGAGCCAGCGATCCGGGAAAATCACGAAATCGATATTGGCCGTGCCCGGCGTTTCCGAAGGCGAGGTCAGCACGGTGAAGATGGAGGGGTCGGCATGGTCGTAGAGCACCGGCCCGACCGGCGAATAGCGCCTGAGGTCATATTTATAGGGCGCGTAATTGCCGTGCCAGGCCACCACGTCGAGCGGCGATTGGTTGATCGTGGCGGACCAGAGAATGCCGCCCCATTTGACATGGAGGCGGGAAGGGACCTCCCGGTCCTCATAGGCGGCGACCGGGGTGAGGAAGTCGCGCTGATTGGCCAGGCAATTGGCCCCGATCGGCCCGCGCTCGGGCAGCGTGAAGGCCCCGCCATAATTCTCGCACAGATAGCCGCGGGCGGGACCGTCCTTGAGTTCGACCCGGATCTTCACGCCGCGCGGAATGACGGCGATCTCGCCCGGCTCGATGTCGATGATGCCGAATTCCGTCCATAGGCGCAGCGAACCCTGCTGCGGCACGAAAAGCAGTTCGCCGTCGGCATCATAGAAATACTCATCCACCATCGAGCGGGTGATCAGATAGACATGGGCGCCCATGCCGGCGTGGGTGGCGGCATCGCCGGCCGTGGTCAGGGTGCGCACGCCCTCGAGGAAGGAAACCGGCTCCGCCGGGATCGGCAGCGGATCCCAGCGCAGCGGCGCGATCGGCAGATCGATTTCGGGCGCGGGTGCCGTACGCCAGAGCCCGATATCGGCCTTGGCGAACTCGCCCCAATGGCTCACCGTCGGGCGAATGCGGTAGAGCCAGGAGCGCTCATTGGTGGTGCGCGGCGCCGTGAAAGGGGAGCCGCTCAGTTGCTCGGCGTAGAGCCCATAGGCGCAGCGTTGCGGAGAATTGCGGCCGAGGGGCAAGGCGCCCGGCAGCGCCTCGGTTTCGAAACCGTTGCCAAAGCCAGACATATAGCCGGCCTGGATGGCGCTGGCGACCGAGACATCTCGATCGGAACCGGTTTTGGGAGACTGGAGATTCATGATCACCTCCTCAATTCGACTGATGCGATATAATTGTTGCATTTGTAACTATCAAAGTTGTGGCCGACATCACAGATCCTCCTTGCTCAAGGCAGCGGCGACCGGATGGCCGAGGCCGTCGTCATCAACGCTTCTACCGCGTGTCTCGGGCGTCACTATGAGCACGCACAGGGCCGGCACCACCATCGCCGCCGCATAGACCGCAACCGACATGGGCGTGCCCGTCCGCTCGATCAGGAGCGCGCCGATCAGGGGGGCGACCGAACCGCCGAGCACGGAAGCGGCCTGATAGGATGCGGAAAGAGCGGTGTAGCGCACCCGCGTCGGAAACATCTCGGTGACGTAGGACGCAAGGCCGCCGAGCAGGAAACCATGGGTGCACAAGGCAAGGACAGCGCGCAGATAAAGGGCCGATGGCGAGGCGCCCTGCGCCAGGGTGAACAGGGCGAAGGCGGCAATGGTCGCCCCGATGAAGCCGGCGATCATCACGGGCCGGCGGCCGATGCGATCGCTGAGCCAGCCTGCACCGAGAATGACGGGCAGAGAAGCCAGCGAGGCGATCAGGACGACATCGATGGCCTGGGCGCGGCTGAGCCCGAGCCTGGTTGTCGCAAGCAACAGCACGAAGGTCGAGAACAGATAGAGCAGGGTGTTTTCGGCCGCTTTGACGAAGAAGACCTTGGCCATCGAGACCTTCTGCGTCGAGAAGGCTTCGGCCAGCGGCGCATGGGCTACTTCGGTGTCCGCCTTGATTTCCAGGAAGGCTGGCGATTCATCCACCTGCCGGCGGGCCCAGAAGCCGAGAACGATCAGCACCACCGAGAGCAGGAAGGGGACGCGCCAGCCCCAGGCCAGGAAGGCCTCCTCGCCGAGCCAGAGCTGGACGAGGCCGAGAACGCCGAGGGCGAGGACGTTGGCCGCCGGGCCGCTTGCCATCGGAAAGCTGGTCCAGAAGCCGCGATTTTGAGCCGGCATGGATTCGGCCACGATGGTCAGGGCGCCGGTTGCTTCGCCGCCGACGGCTACTCCCTGGAAAATACGGATGAGCAGAAGCAGGAGGGGAGCTGCGACGCCGATGCTCTCATAGGTCGGCAGGAGGCCGATGGCGACGGTGGCCACGCCCATCATCAGCAGGCTGACGATCAGTGTGTTCTTGCGGCCGAGCCGGTCACCGATCACGCCGAAGACGATGCCGCCGAAAGGGCGGGCCAGGAAGCCGGCGGCAAAGGTGCCGAGGCCGAGCAGAGTGCCGACGAAGGGGTCGTCCGCGGGAAAGAACACCTTGTTGAAGACGAGCACCGTGCTCGCGGCGAAGATGAAGAAATCATACCATTCCAGTGTCGAACCTAATGTAGCGGCAAGCATTACCTTCAGGCGAGACGCCATCGAAGTCATCTTCATCCTCCCGATCCCCGATCGTTGGTTATGCGGCCGTTAGGGCAGAGACGACCACTTCATTATCAAGTTGCAATCGTAACTGTCGATAATGTAACTATCAAAGGATGGCCAAGCTCACGCTCGAGAATTTTCTGCCCTATCGCCTCAACCGCATCGGCGCGGTGGTATCACGTGACTTCCGGACAGTTTACGGTCCGGACTACGACCTGACGGTGCCCGAATGGCGGGTGCTGGCGACATTGGGCGAATTTGAGGAGATGGGTGCGAAGGCGATCGGTGCGCATTCCTCGATGCACAAGACCAAGGTCAGCCGGGCCGTGCGGGCGCTGGAGGAACGCCGCTGGCTCAGGCGCCGCGAGAATGTCGAGGACAGGCGCGAGGAGATCCTCAGCCTCACGCCGCTGGGCCGGCGCGTCTATACTGAGATCGTGCCGCGGGCCTTGGCTTTCGAAGCCACGATGCTGGCAGCCCTCGGCCCGGAGGCCGAGGTGCTCTTACGCAGCCTCGACAAGCTCGAGGCGAGCATGGATTTGCGCTGAGCGCATTTGTATGAGGTCGGCGTAGGCGTCAGGCGGCTCGGGCATCGATTGTCCGGGCCGCCTTCGATGCATCCACCTCCGGGTTTCGGCCGGAGGGCAAATGCCAACCCTTAATGATGCCATAGATGGCGGGAATGACCATGAGGGTCAGCAGGGTCGAGGACACCATGCCGCCGATCATGGGAACCGCGATGCGCTGCATCACCTCCGATCCGGCCCCCGTGCTCCACAGGATGGGGATGAGCCCAGCCATGATGGCGATGACCGTCATCATCTTGGGGCGAACCCGTTCCACGGCACCCAGCATGATCGCTTCGCGAAGATCCGCCCTGGTAAAGGGCAGGTCCTTGCTGGATCGCTCCGCCTCCACTTCGGCCAATGCCTGCTGCAGGTAGATCAGCATGACGACGCCTGTTTCCGCAGCCACGCCCGCCAGAGCGATGAAGCCAACGGCGACAGCAACGGACATGTTGAAGCCGAGCCACCACATCAGCCAGATGCCGCCAATCAGGGCAAAGGGCAGCGACAGCATGACGATCAGCGTTTCCGTCAGGCTGCGGAAGTTGAGATAGAGCAGCAGGAAGATGATGAGCAGCGTGACCGGCACGACGATCTTCAAGCGGGCCTCTGCCCGCTGGAGATATTCATACTGGCCGCTCCAGCCGATCGAAGTGCCCGGAGGTAGCGTGACCTGCGCGGCTACCGCCTTCTGCGCCTCGGCGACATAACCGCCGAGATCGCGCCCTGCGATATCCACGAAGATGTAGGTCGCGAGTAGGCCGTTCTCTGTACGGATGGAGGTCGCTCCACGTGTCAGTTCGATCTTCGCCACCTCGCCCAGCGGTATAGTGCCGCCACCCGGCAGGGGAATCTGCACGTCTGCGGCAATCGCCTGGCGGCTGGAACGCAGGTCGCGCGGGTAGCGGATGTTCACGCCATAGCGCTCCCGGCCCTCGACGGTCGTGGTCACGGTCTCGCCGCCAAGTGCTGTGGCGATGACGTCCTGGACATCCCCGACGGTGAGGCCGTAGCGGCCGAGCGCATCCCTGTCCGGCACGATGTCGAGATAGTAACCGCCGATGACCCGCTCGGCATAGGCGCTGGAGGTGCCCGGCACGGTTTTGAGGATGCTCTCGATCTGGCGGGCGACCTTCTCCATCTCGGCAAGGTCCGTGCCGAAGACCTTAACCCCGACGGGCGTGCGGATGCCGGTGGACAGCATGTCGATGCGGGCGCGGATCGGCATGGTCCAGGCATTCGACACACCTGGAAATTGCAGCGCCCTGTCCATTTCCGTCTTGAGGCTGTCGAGGGTGACGCCCGGCCGCCATTGCTCTCTCGGCTTGAGGTTGATGATGGTTTCGAACATTTCGGTGGGCGCGGGATCGGTCGCCGTCAAGGCACGTCCCGCTTTGCCATAGACAGAGGCGACCTCGGGAAACGACTTGATGATGCGGTCCTGCATCTGAAGCAATTCACCGGCCTTGGTGATCGAGATACCCGGCAGGGTGGTCGGCATATACATCAGCGTGCCCTCGTCCAGCGTCGGCATGAATTCAGAGCCGAGCTGGCGCGCCGGCCAGACCGTGGCGGCAAGCGCCGCCAAGGCAAGAATGATGGTGAGAGTCTTGGCTTTCAGGACGCCGTGAATGACGGGCCGGTAGAGCCAGATCAGCAGCCGGTTGATCGGGTTTTTGTGCTCGGAAATGATCCTGCCGCGCACGAACACCACCATCAGGGCCGGTACCAGGGTGACCGACAGGAGGGCGGCGGAGGCCATGGCGAAGGTCTTGGTGAAGGCAAGCGGCCCGAACAGCCGCCCTTCCTGCGATTCCAGCGTGAAGATCGGCAGGAAGGACACCGTGATGATGAGCAGGCTGAAGAACAGGGCCGGACCGACCTCGCCGGCGGCATTGGTCAGGATCTGAATGCGGGACTGGCCGGGTGCGGCGCGTTGGAGATGCTTATGGGCATTCTCGATCATCACGATGGCGGCGTCGATCATGGCTCCGACGGCGATTGCGATGCCGCCGAGGCTCATGATGTTGGAGCCGAGGCCGATCAGCTTCATGGCCGCGAAGGCCATGAGGATACCGACGGGCAGCATGAGGATGGCCACGAGGGCGCTACGCAGATGAAGAAGAAACACGATGCAGACGAGGGCGACGATCACGCTCTCCTCGAACAGCGTTCCCTTGAGAGTCTCGATCGCCGCCTCGATCAGGTGAGAGCGATCATAGACGGGTACGATCTCGGTTCCCTTGGGCAGGCTTGCCGCTATGTCGGCCAGCCGCTGCTTGACACTGTCGATGACCGTGAGTGCGTTGGCGCCGACGCGCTGCAGCACGATGCCGCTCGCCACCTCGCCTTCGCCATTGAGCTCGGTGATGCCGCGGCGCTCGTCCGGACCGATCTCGACGCGAGCGACGTCCCTGAGACGAAGAGGTACGCCGGCACTGGTCCTGAGTACGATCTCCTCGAGATCGGCCGGCGATTTAACATAGCCACGGCCGCGCACCATGAATTCGAATTCGGAGAGTTCCAGCGTGCGTGCGCCCACGTCGCGATTGCTGGCCCTGACCGCATCGCGCACCGTCGACAAGGAAATGCCCTGGGCTCGCAGCCGCAGCGGATCCACCACGATGCTGTATTGCTTGACGAAGCCGCCGACGCTGGCGACCTCGGCCACGCCCTCTGCCTTGGAGGCGGCGTAGCGCAGCTTCCAATCCTGCAGCGAGCGCAGTTCGGCGAGCGACATCTCCTTGGCGACGACGGCATATTGATAGACCCAGCCGACGCCGGTGGCGTCGGGACCGAGGGTCGGGGTAACACCGGCCGGCAGGCGCTGGGCGGCGGCGTTGAGATATTCGAGTACGCGGCTGCGGGCCCAATAGGGGTCCGTGCCGTCCTCGAAGATCACATAGACGAAGGAGACGCCGAAGAAGGAGAAGCCGCGAACCACCTTGGATTTCGGCACCGTCAGCATCGCCGAGGTGAGGGGATAGGTGACCTGGTCCTCGACGACCTGCGGGGCCTGGCCGGCATAGTCGGTGTAGACGATGACCTGGACGTCCGAGAGATCGGGGATGGCGTCGAGAGGCAGGGTCTTCAACGCGTAGAGGCCGGCCGCTACGGCAAAGGCGGTGCCGACGAAGATCAGCACGAGGTTGCGCGCCGACCAGGCGATGAGCCGGGCGATCATGGCGTTACCTCCGGGCTGGTCATGCCGTTCAGTGCGGCCTTGAGGTTGCTTTCGGCATCGATGAGGAAATTGGCTGATACCACCACCCGGTCGCCCTCCGTGATCCCGTGGCGGATCTCGGTAAAGCCGCCGCCCCGGTCGCCGGTCTCGACAGTGCGGGGCTCGAAGCGTCCGTCGCCCTTGGCAAGGATGACGAGCTGGCGAGTGCCGGTGTCGATCACGGCGCTGTCGAGAACCGCGACCACCTCATTGGCATCGCCGGCCGCGATCTCGACATCGGCGTACATGTCCGGCCGCAGCAGGCCGTCCGGGTTGGCCAATTCGATTCTGGCCCGCACGGTGCGGGTCTCCCTGGCCACTTCGGGGTAGAGCAGGGAAACGCGCCCCTCGAAGCTCCGGCCCGGCAGGCTGCGTATGCGGATCGTCGCCGAGGCGCCCGGCCGGATGCCGCCGAGTTCATATTCGGGCACGTCGGCGAGCACCCAGACGGTCGAGATGTCAGCGAGGCGGAAGAGGATGTCGCCGGCTGCCGCCTTCATGCCTTCGCTGGCGCTGCGCTGCAGTACGATGCCGTCGCGCGGAGACCGCCACGTCATCGACAGCGGTACCTTTCGGCTGCGTTCGAGGTCGGCGATGGCCTCGGCGGGGACTCCGAGATTCTCCAGTCTCTGGCGCCCGCCGCCGGTGAGGCTTCCCCGTCCGCCACTGCCGAGGTCTGTCAGGAATTGCGCGCTGGCGGCAGCGATCTCAGGCGAATAGAGCTGGAAGAGCGCCTGACCCTTCACGATCCGCTCGCCGGTCGTCACGGTGGCGACCTGGTTGATGAAGCCATCGGCGCGGGTCGTCACCACGCTGATGCGGCGTTCATCGAGCTGCACGCTCCCGGGAGCCCGCAACGGGCGAACGAGCGAACGCCTGGCGGCGGTCTCGGTGCGAACGCCGGTCTGCTGCAGCTTGCCCAAGGCGACCTTGACCGTTCCTACTTCCTCGCCTTCGTCTGCATGGACCGGGATGTAATCCATCCCCATGGAATCCTTCTTCGGCACCGGCGAGGTATCCGGCAGGCCCATGGGGTTTCGGTAATAGAGGATCTGCCGCGATGATGCGGACGCCGTGGCGGTCTCGACCGAGGGCTTGTCGAAACCCACATCCTCGCTGGCGTGGACGGCGAGGAAATCGCGACCGTCGGCGGTTTTGGCTGGGATGGCCGAATAGGCCGGCAATGCATCGGGCGCGCGATAATAGATCACCGGTCCGGTAGGCGCCGGCTGGGTGTTTGCCGGGAGCAAGGCCTCGTCGAGCCGGGGCAGGATCTGCCGCAGCATGGGATGGGCGAAACCCTGTCGCCCGACCCAATAGCCTCCCGCCCCCGCCGCGAGGATCGCGGCGAGGAAGAGGACGGTCGTGCCGGCTCGCTTCATGGCACGGCCCTGAAGATGAGCCTGGCCTGGAGCGTGCCGGTCTCGCCCTGCAGCTTGGCCGCGAGCGACAAGCGCCAGCCGCCCTCCATGCCCAGTCTGGCCTTGAAGCGATAGATGCCGGCCTGGCTGGAAGCGAGCGGCTCGATCGGCGCCTTCATGGTCTCCATGCCATCCGGCGCCATGTCGAGGCGAGACGCGAAGATTACCGCGTCGGGGATAGGCTTGCCGGAACGTTTGTCGACGAGGCGGACGGCGATTTCGGCGCTCTCGCTCTGCCGGATCTCCGGTTGGATCAGCTGGAACTCATAATCTTCGATGCCGGCCTGGGCCGGCGCGGCGATTGTCCAGGCAAACCCGATCAGGGCGGGGATGGCCGCCTGCTTGATGGCTGATGATGTCATGTTGCGATGCTTCCAAATTCGTCCAGATCCACCGGCGTCCTAAAAACGCCGGTGGTTGGGCAACGGCGTCCTCCGGACGCTGTGCGACGAGTGGCTCCAGCGGAGCCATGGATGAATTCAGAGGCGGGGAGGTCGGTCCGGCGGCGCCGTCACGAAAGGTGTCCTGTCGCGATCATTGCCGAAGAAAGCGAGCGTGCCGGTTTCGAAGGCGGGCGCCACGATCAATCCGGCGATCGGGTCGCCAGCCGTGCATTTGGCCAGGCAGACCAGAGCGACGGGACAGGATTTCTGCCCCCCGGGGAGCGAGGGCTTGTCCTCGGGGCAGCACGGCATGTCGGCAGCCATGGTTGCCTGGTCAGCCGCCGGCATAGGCATGGCCGCCACGGCTGCCGAGAAAGGCGCCATGGGAGCAATCAGCAGGCTCACGATCATGAAGATCGAGAGCAGGCGGGATATGAGAAGCCAGCGGGTCACCAGCATTTCATCTCATGCCCCGCCGCAATTGAGAAGCCCGAGCCTGTTCACATTCTCGTCGGCAGATAAACCAATCGAATTGGCTCGACCTTTGTCGTTGCAGGGCATGACAAAGGTCGCGCTTCAGTTGTTTCCTGGCACTTCCTAGCCGCCCACCATGAGCTTGACGATCTCGTCATGATTGGTTTCGGCGATCTTGCGCTCGCCGGCGAGGGTGCCGCGGCGCAGCACCACGATCCGGTCGGAGACGGCAAAGATATCCTGCAGATTGTGCGAGATGAAGATGATGCCGCGCCCCTGGGCCTTGAGGGTTTGGATCAGGGAGACGACCTTGCGCTGCTCGGGCACGCCGAGCGCCGCGGTGGGCTCGTCCATGATCAGCACCTGCGCGTTCCAATAGACCGCCCGACCGATGGCGACCGCCTGGCGCTGGCCGCCGGAGAAATTGCCCACCGGAGCATCGAGGCGCGTCACATGGAAGTCGAGCTGCGCCATGGTCTCCTGCGCCGCCTTGGCCATCTTCTTGCGGTCGAGCACGGGCAGAAAGCCGAAGGCCTTCGTCATCGGCTCGCGTCCCAGAAAGATGTTGGCCCCGATGGAAAGATTATCGGCCAGAGCAAGGTCCTGGTAGATCGTCTCGATGCCGTGGCCGCGCGCGGCTTCGGGAGTCGCGAATTTCACGACTTCCCCCTTCAGCCGGATTTCGCCGCCATCGGCCTGGTAGACGCCCGAGATGGTCTTGATCAGCGTCGACTTGCCGGCGCCGTTATCGCCGGCGAGAGCGACGACTTCGCCGGCATTGAGCTGGAGCGAGACGCCGTTGAGCGCGGTCACGCCGCCGAAATGCTTGGAGACGTCGCGCACGTCGAGGAGGGGCTGGTTGCTCATGAACGGCGGCCTCCGGCGATGCTGCGCTGGGCCTGGTCGACCAGCACGGAAACGATGATGACGACGCCCACCGACACGAACTGCCAGAAGGGTTCGACATTGATGTAGACGAGGCCGAACTGGATGACGGCAATGACGAGGGCGCCGGCCAGCGTGCCTGAGATCGAACCCGAACCGCCGAACAGGCTGGCGCCGCCAATTACCACGGCGGCGATCGAATCGAGCAGGAGGGGCTCGCCGGCCTGGGCGGCGCCGGCGGTGAAGCGGGCCGCATAGAGCACGCCGCCGATGCCGGCGCAGACGGCCGACAGCACATAGAGTTTGCGGGTGTGGCGGCTGACATTGATGCCGGCGCGAAGCGCGGCCTGCTCGCTGGCGCCGATGGCGTAGGTGTGCTGGCCGAAGCGCGTCTGCGAGAGCAGATAGTGCATCAGGATCAGGAAGAGCGCTGCCACGATCACCACCACGGGCACGCCGTAGAAGCGGCCATTGCCGAGCGCCGCGAACCAGCCGTTCGAAACTGGGACGGTGGTGCCGCCGGCCAGCAGATAGGCGATGCCGCGCGCCACGCCATACATGCCCAGCGTGCCGATGAAGGGAGGCACCCGGAGTTTCGAGATCAGGAGGCCGTTGATATAGCCGGGGATGGTCGCTACGGCGACGCCGGCCGCGATGCCGACCAGCATGGCGGGGAAGGGCGGCATGGAGGTGCCCATCAGATTGGCCGTATGGGCCGCCACCACCGCCGACAGCCCCATGATGAAACCGATCGACAGGTCGATGCCGCCCGAGATGATCACGAAGGTCGAGCCGAGCGCCAGCAGGAGCGGCGCGACGGCATAGATCGAGATCGACTGCAGGGTAGGGACCGAGAATACGAAGGTCGAGCCATAGGCGATGCGGGCCCAGCACTCGAAAAAGACCAGGAGCAGGACCAGGAAGAGCCAGGCCCTGAGCTCCGCGATGCGCAGAAGGATGGGATGGGGTCCTGCCGCGGGCTGCGCCCGGCTGAGGGAAGATTGGGCTGCCGACATCAGGCGCTCCGTTCAGGGGACATAAAGAGGCCGCCGGGCCGGAGCATTTTGCTCCAGGATCCCCGGCGGCGCAGATGCAGGGAAAGCCTCATTCCTTGTAGATGAAGGCAGCGACTTCCGGCTTGTCGACGTTGGACTTGTCCATCACGGTGAAGCCCGTGCCGATCGAGGCAGGGATCGACTGGCCGGTGAGATGGGCATAGGCGGAAAGCACGCCGAAATAGCCGATCTCGGCCGGATGCTGGGCGATGGCGATATCAACCAGGCCCGACTTGATATTGTCGACGATCGAGGCCGGGGCGTCGAAGGCGGCGACGCGGACCTTGCCGCTCTGGCCGGCCTGCTGCACGCCGTTGGCGGCGCCCAGCGCGGAGAACAGATTGGCGCCGAAGACGCCGGCAAGATCGGGATTGCGGGCGAACACCGACTGCATCTGCGAGGCGGCCTTGTTGGCGTCGTTGTCGTTGAATTGCGTTTCAAGGACAGTGACGTTGGGGTAGTTCTTCATCTCGTCCTTGAAGCCTTCCTCGCGCTGGTCGGTGGTCGAGATGCCCGGCTTCACATTGGAGACATAGACCTTGCCCTTCTCGCCGATGGCCTTGGCGAGGGCACGGGCCGCGATGCGGCCGCCCAGTATATTGTCCGAGGCGACATAGGAGAGCGGAAAGTCGGCGTCACCCGCGCCGGTCTGGTACTTGCCGGTGCCGATGAAGGTATCGACGGTGATCACCGGAATGCCCGCGTCGGCGGCCTTCTTCAGGGGCTGGACGAGCTGGACCTTGTCGGTCGGCGCGATCAGGATGGCGTCGGGCTTGCGTGCGATGACGGCGTCGAGCACCGGTGTCTGCGTTACCGGATTGAAATCGGGCGCGCCTTGGAACACGAGTTCTGCTCCCACCACCTTGGCGGCGGCCTCGGCGCCCTTGCGCATCGATATGTAGAAGGCGTCGGTGGTCAGGCCCGGAATGAGGGCGATGGTGTATTTCTTGTCCTGGGCCTGCGCCGGAGCGGCGAGCACGCTGGCCCCGATGGCGACAGCCGCGAGGGCCGTAAGCAGTTTCCTCATGTCGTTTCCTCGGTTTGACGAAGTGGTCGATCCCTCCGGCAGGGACCCTCCTCTGGCGCGAGGTATCCAGCCGGCTACGGCGGGCAGGCCCGCCGATCGAGTTGAGGAAAGGATGCCGAGAATGGCCGGGCGATGCAGGTGCGATTGCGCCTGCGGAGCCGTCTCCCTCCCTGAATTTGTTTTTGTCTTTTATGAATTGTCAGACTATGGTTTCGCCCCGTAGGCGTCAATTAAAGATATTGCGCGTGATAAAATTGACAAAATGCGGCCCATCTGGTCGTAAGGAATGTAGACCAACATATTGAAAATAAATAATAATTTTTTATTTTGGGTCAAAGAAAGCAGAAATCCGCCGATGGAATTTTACGACGTGTAAAAAATAATATTGTTTACTCGTGTAAAAATTAAGAGCGGATTGAGCGGAGGGGGAGCAGCAGGGCGGTGCGAAAGATCAGGAACATGGCCGAGTTCGCTGAACTCAGCGGGATCTCGCGGCCGACGGTCTCGAAATATTTCAACGATCCCGGCAGCGTACGCAAATCGATCCGAATCCGTATCGAACGGGCGCTGGCCAAATATGACTACCGGCCGAACCTGTTTGCGGTGAACCTCAACCGAAAACGTCCCAAGATCATCGGCGTGATCGTGCCCGACACCTCGGACATGTTCTATTCCGAGATGGTGCGCCATATCGAGCGGCGCTGTGCGCAGGACGGTTATTTCGTGCTGGTGCTGTCGTCGCGCGGGGATGCCCTGCATGAGGCGCGCTCGGTGGAGACGCTGCTGTCGCTCAAGATCGCCGGAGCGATCATCGCTCCCCTCGGCGCCTATACCGATGCGACGCGGATGGAGACCCTGCGCGCCCATATTCCTGTCGTCTATCTCGATTCCTCGCTGCAGGACGGCTCCCCCTTCGTCGGCACCGACAACGAGCAGAGCATCGGCCTGATCACCGATTATCTCTGCCGCACGGGGACGCCGCCCAGCTTCTTCGAAATGCCGGCGGTCAATCACAATGCCGCCGAACGCCGTAACGCCTATGTCCAGGCCATGGAGCGGCTCGGCTTCCAGCCCGAGATCATCACCGTGGCTGGCAAGCCGGACTGGCGTTTCGAGGAAATCGCCTATGCAGAGGCGCTGCAGGTGATCGACGGGGCCGGGTTTCCGACCTCGACGGTGCTGTGCGCCAATGACCGCATCGCCGTAGGGGTGATGGCCGCCGCCTTCCAGCGCGGCCTGAAAGTCGGGCGTGAGGCCGATTGCCGCCTGCGCGTCGCCGGTCATGACGACCAGCCCTATAGCCGCTTCGGCTGCCCGCCCTTGACCACGGTGGCGCAGGATTTCTTTCGCCTCGGCAATCTCGGCGTCGAGCTGCTGCTCGCCCAGGTCGAGGGCGGGGAATCTCTGCAGGGGCAGCAGCAATTGCGGCTCGAAGCCCAACTGATGATGCGGGCCTCGGCCTGATCGCGATCCATCGTTCACGGAGACTCGACATGACCACGCTTCTCGACCTCGCCCCCGCGCGGCGCTCTGGACAATCACGGGGTATCGCGTCCATCTGCTCTGCCCATCCGGACGTGATCGGGACGACGCTGGCGCATGGCCGCAAACGCGGGCGGGAGGTCCTGATCGAAGCGACCTGCAATCAGGTGAACCAGGAGGGCGGCTATACCGGCATGACCCCGGCCGATTTCAGGCGTTTCGTATTCGAGAAGGCTGAAGTGGCCGGTTACGAAACCGCCGGATTGATCCTTGGCGGTGACCATCTCGGCCCCAATCCCTGGCGCCATCTCGAGGCGGAGGAGGCGATGGCCAAGGCCGAGGCCATGATGGCGGCCTATGTCGCGGCAGGGTTCGGCAAGATCCATCTCGATGCCAGCATGGGCTGCAAGGGCGAGCCCGAGGCGCTCGACGACGAGACCACGGCAAGGCGTGCTGCCCGCCTGACCAAGGTCGCGGAGCAGACCGCCCGCGACAATGGCCTGCCCCTGCCGGTCTATATCATCGGCACCGAGGTGCCTGTGCCGGGGGGCGCCTGGCACGCGCTCGACGGCCTGCAGCCGACGGCCGCGTCCGCGGCGCGCCAGACCATCGAAACCCACCGGACCGTGTTTCGCCAGCAGGGCGTCGAGGCGGCGCTGGAACGTGTGATCGGCCTGGTTGTGCAACCCGGTGTCGAGTTCGGGCATGAAGACGTGGTGGTCTACCAGCCCGAAAAGGCCCGCGATCTCGTCGGCGTGCTGGGCGACGAACCCTCCCTGGTGTTCGAGGCCCATTCCACCGACTATCAGCCGCGGGAGAAGCTGGCGAGGCTGGTAGCCGACGGCTTTGCCATCCTCAAGGTCGGGCCTGGTCTGACCTTTGCTTGGCGCGAGGCGCTCTACGGCCTCGATCTCATCGCCGGGGAACTCGATGCCTCCTATGGCGAGCGCCCGCTGGCCAAGGCGATGGAGGCCCTGATGCTGGCCGAACCCGGCTACTGGCAGCGCTATTATCAGGGCGATGCCGCCAGCCAGCATGTGCTGCGCCACTACAGCTATAGCGACCGCATCCGCTACTACTGGCCGCATCCGGCCGCGGTCGGCGCCGTCGCGCGCCTGGCGCAGGCGCTCTCTGGACGCACCTTGCCACCCACATTGGTACACCAGTTCCTGCCGGCCGCGGCGGAGCATGCGGGCCGGCTCGACATGGCGGCCTGCCTGTCTCTGGCCATACGCGCGGTGCTGGACGATTATGCCGAGGCGACAGCGGCTCAGTGAGTCGGTGCCGTCATTCGGTAACAAAGCCGTGAGAGCGGCCGTAGAGAGGGTGGCTCGTGCATAATTCCATGCGCGAAGAGGAGTGGGCGGCATGGTTGCGGCAGTCGATCGCCGGAGATGCACCGGCCTATCGGCGGTTCCTGCAGGCGGTGACCCCTTATCTGCGCGGCACGGCGCGCCGCTATTGCGAGCGCTTCGGCGCGCCGCCGGCGGAAATCGAGGATGTCGTTCAGGAAGTGCTGCTCGCCATTCACCTCAAGCGCGGAACCTGGGATTCCTCGCGCCCGCTCGGTCCCTGGCTGTCGGCGATCGTGCGCAACAAGATGATCGATACCATGCGCCGCCGGGGGCGGCAGGTGATGGTGCCGATCGAGGACGTGATCGAGGTTCTCGAAGCGGAGGAGCCGGCATCCGGACTGTCGCAGCATGAGGCGGAGAAAATGTTGGCGCATCTGAAACCGCCGCAACGGGACATCGTGGAGGCTATCTCCCTCGGTGGCGTCAGCATCCGGGAGATGGCCGGCCGGCTGTCCATGACCGAGGTGGCCGTTCGAGTCGCCCTGCATCGGGGCCTCAAGAAGCTCGCAGCGCTCTATCGGAGTGAGAAGCCGTGAAGACCGACGATCTCATCAATGCCATTTCCGAGGACGCGCCGGTCGGATGGTCCCTCGGCAGGGCTTTCGGACTGGCGGTGATCGTCGGCACGGCCTTGTCGGCCGTAATTTTCACCGTGGGATTCCGGCCCCGTCCCGATATCGCGGCGGCGGCCGAGACCTGGCGCTTCCTGTTCAAATTCGTTGTGACGGCGTCCCTGGCTGTTTCAGCCTGCGGCCTGATTCTGCGCCTGGTCAGGCCGGGTGCACGATCCGGCGGATGGCGCCTTGCCCTGGTGATTGCTCCCTTGCTCCTGATCGGCGCGGTCGTGGTGGAATTGGCGGTCATGCCGTCCGCGACCTGGGGAACGCGCTGGGTGGGCGTGAACGCCCGCTATTGCCTGATGCTGATACCTTTGCTGGCGCTGGGGCCGCTGGCCTGCATGCTCTATGCCCTGCGCCAAGGCGCTCCCGAGAATCCCGGCAGGGCGGGGGCGGTGGCCGGTCTGGCCGCCAGCGGCATTGCCGCGACGCTCTATGCCAGCCATTGCGTGGACGACAGCCCGCTCTTCGTAGCCACCTGGTACAGCCTGGCGGCAGGTCTCGTCACTGTCGCGGGATATGTCGCCGGCCGTCGCCTGTTGCGCTGGTGAGTGCGGCCTGACCCACGGACATTAGCCTGCGCCTCAATGAGGTCGCTTGTTTGAAATAATGCCTTAACGTATCGATATTTATTATATTTTTGATTTATGGGTCTGCTGCTTAAGGTGGTGGGTTTTCTCGGGCAGCCGCTGTGAAGCTGCTTCGCTTTCCGCGCAGAAACGAATGATTTTGTTAGCTTTTTGTCAGCGTGAGTGTTCACATGGCCATCCTCAGCCGCGATTTTGCAGGACAACTCGCTGTGGGGCGCGGCTGCACGGAGCACTGCGGCGGCAGATCCGGCATCGCGGGCGTAATCGAAACTCATGCTCACTCAGCGCGGGCCATCGAGCCGGTCGTTCACGCGCGGACAGCTTTCCGGGTTTCACTTCATCTTGCCTGGTAGATTGCCAGATTTGTATAGGCGGCTGACAACAAAGGCGTTTCTATTCCTGCTCCCTGTGCCCGCGCCAGCAGGTCGCCGATGATCTGATCCGCTTCGATCGGCGCGCCTTTCTGCAGGTCCCGATACATGGAGGAGGCCATGGCCGAGCCTTTCTGGGTGAGCATGGAGCGGGCCATGTCGAGGATGGGCGCGCCCGGCAGTTTCCCCACGGCTTTCACCACGCTCACCACCTCGTCGAAGAAGCGCAACACGAAGGCAAGGCCGCCCGGAGCGGCTTCGATCTCGCCGACCGAGCCGCGCATCAGGCAGCAGATGCCGCCGAGGCTGGCGAGCGTGATCCATTTGCCCCACATGTCGCGCTCGATGTCGTCGGAGAGCTTGGCGTTGAAGCCGGCGCCCTGCATGGTCGCATCAAGGGCCTTGATACGCTCGGACCGCTCGCCGCTCATCTCGCCATAGATGAGGTTGTGCATGGGCGTGAGCTGCACGATGCGCTCTTCGCCGTCGATGGTGGCGGCGATCAGGCAGACGCCGCCGAGGAGGGCTTTCTCGCCGAAGCGGGCCTTGATGACATCGACATGCCGCATGCCGTTGAGCACCGGCAGGATCATCGTCTCGGAAGCGATGGCGGGCGCGATGTCATCAAGCGCGGCCTTGAGGCCATAGGCCTTCACGGTGAGCAGCACGAGGTCGTAGGTCTCGGCAATGCCGCCGGTGGTGACCAGCTTCGGTGCCAGTTCGGCATTGCCGAACGGGCTGACGATCCGGAGGCCTTCCGTCCGCAGCTTTTCCGCCCGTGCGGGGCGAACCAGGAAGGTCACGTCACGGCCCGCCTGCATCAGCCGGCCGCCAAAATAGCCACCCGTCGCTCCAGCGCCGACAACAAGGATACGCATGGTCCCTCCACACTTGGATGGCTGCATTCGAAGTTGAGGGTATAGGTCGGCGCTGGATTGCGAACAAGCAAGCTGCGCTTGCTCCAGAGCAAAGTGTGTTCAAGCGTGAACGCTCATTTTCTCGAGCTCCTTGTTCCGGCGCGTCTTTGCGATTCTTGGTGGTTCCACCAAATCGCAAAACGCTTTATCCGAATTGCGGCTTGGTCAGCATCAGCCAGAAAATGGCGAGCACGGCGACGAAGGCCGGAAAACCGCAGGCAAACCAGATGCGGAAAAGCCGGTAATAGTTTGGTGGAAGGGCGGAATTCTCCTGCACGGCCTTCCTGGCGAGATCGCGCATCTTCACCTGGATGACGACGACGGGCAGCCAGAACAGGCCGGTGAAGACATACAGGCCCAGCGACAGCAGGATCCATGGCGAGCTTAGCGGCCAGCCGATCTCCCGCGCCAGCAGGGCACCGGTGAGGGGCTGCAGCATGACAGCGGTGGCGGTGAACAGGAGGTCCGCCGTGACGACGGTGCCGGCGACGTGGGCGATCAGCCGGGCGTCATCGGTGCGATGGGCGACGAGCATGAAAAAGGCGATGCCCGCCCCGGTGCCCAGCAGCACGGCGGCGCCGATCACATGGAGCCAGAGGAGCAGGTCGGCATAGGTCATCGGGCGTCCTTGATGGCGAGTGCGACCAGAGCGAGCACTGCCGCCGGCAGCGTTTTGAGGAAGGGGCCGAGCGGGTCGAGCCAGAGGTCGGGCGTGAACAGGCTTCCGGCGAGGAGATAGGCAAGGGTGACGCCGATCATGCCGGTCGCGGCGGCCGGCATGGTTCGTCGCCAGAGCATGGCCGCGCCGAGCAGGAGATCGATGAGGGCGCCGCCATGGACGAAGAGGGCCGCGGTCGTCGGCGCAAAACCCCGCAGCGTCAGCACGGTTTTCGCCTTGTCCGCCTCGATGAGACCGATCAGGCCCGAGAGCAGCCAGAACAGGCCCAGCGTCGCAACGATTACCGGCTTGAGCAGGAAGAGGCGTGCGAACCAGCGTTCGCGCACAGTGCCGCCGACGGCTTCCAGAATCTCGGGCAGGGCCTTGAGCGACCGGCCATTGGCGGCGCCGAGCGGCGTCGGATCGCCATCGATGCCGGCCAGGATCTGGTCGAGCGAGGTGGTGCGCATCGGCGGGCGCCAGCCGAGCAGACCCGCCAGGTCGCCAAGCCGAAAGGCGAGGCGAAAGATCCAGAGCGGCCAGCGGGCAAAACGGGCGGGCGGCAGCCCAAGCCTTGCCCGCAGCGTTGCGACGATTTCCTGGAGGCTATGCGCCCTGTCTTCGACGAGATCATAGATGCGCCGATGAGGGAGGCGTCCTTCCACGACGGCCAGCGCCGTTGCGGCGACGTCATCGAGCGCTACGCTGCGGATCGTCGGCGCGGGCGGCAGCGGAATGAAGCCGGGCAGGCTGGCGAGCGCATGCAGCAGAGCGCTGCCGCCATAGGCCGAGGAGCCCAGAACCAGCCCGGGCCGCAGGATGGTCCAGTCGAGCGAGGAGCCTTGCAAGGCTTCGTCGGCGAGGCCCTTGCTGCGCATGAACACGGTGGTGGCATCGGGCGAGGCGCCGACGGCGGAGATCTGGACGAGGCGCTTCACCCCGACCTGTTCGCAAGCCTCGAAGAGGGCGACCATGGCGAGCGATTGGGTCACCATGACATCGTCGCCGGGCCCGTCCTGCAGCACGCCGGCAGCGTTGATCACGGCGTCGACGTCTGCCAGGAGCGGACGCCAGGCCTCGGCGCTGACGAGATCCTTGAGGTCATGCTGCAGCCAGCGCACGCGCGGTTCGCGCAGGCGCGCCTGGCCCACGGAACGGCCGAGACCCGTGACCTCGTGGCCAGCCGCGAGCAGGGCCGAGACGATGGCCGAACCGATCAGACCGTAACCGCCGGGAACCAGGATGCGCATCACGGCCCTTTGCCCGGTTTGTGGTGGTGAGGCAAGACGGAAGAATAGCCGGTACGGAGGAAGGCTCTAGCGCTTGGCGATTTCGTCCATCACGGCGCGCCAGGATTTCACCAATTGGCTGCGTCGTCCGGGATAGCGCTCGCCGATCTCGCTGGCTGCCGCGATGCGATCGGTGCGGAAATGGCGGAAGTCCTGGCGCAATTCGCACCAGGCCGCCAGCATGCGTGCTTCATTCATGAAGCCGATGGCAATGGGCCAGATCACGCGCGTGGTCGCCTGGCCGTTGAGGTCGCCATAATCGATGCGAAGCTTGGCCTGCGCGCGGATGGCGCTGCGAAACACCTCGATCGCGACCCTGTTGTCGGGAAAGCTCCTGTGGCTCGGCCCGGGCAGGGCCACCGGATTGCGGGCGATTTCCTGCGCAGCCGGCGGCAGGACCGCCTCGATCTTGGCGAGTGCATCGCGGGCTGCGCGGCCGAGCGTGTCGTCGCCGCGCTGCTCGACATAGCGCAGGCCGAGCACGATGGCTTCGGTTTCATCTTCCGAAAGCATCAGCGGGGGCAGGAACAGACCAGGGCGCAGGATATAGCCGATGCCGGCTTCGCCCTGGATGGGCGCGCCCTGGGCGACCAGCTCGGCGATGTCGCGATAGAGCGTGCGCTCGGAGACGGCGAGTTCCGCGGCGAGCGCGGCCGCCGTCACCGGGCGGCGCTTGCCGCGCAAAATCTGCAGGAGCGAGAGGAGGCGGCTCGTTCGGGCCATGGCGTCTCATTGGTCTTGGTATCGCCATTCTATATGCCTGAGTGACAGATCCTGTCAGGAGGTTTTTTGGCGGGTGATGAGAGCGGGTGTAAATAGTTTGCATCCATTTAATTAGGATGCTAACTATTAGCTATGGAAAAGATTGACGCCCTGCGCTTCGCATTGACCGGTAAAACCCAGCAGATCGGCCGCCATTGGCGTCGCCTGGTGCATGACATCGTTGCTACCCATGGCGTCTCTGACGCTGCGGCGGTGCCACTCATCCAGATCGAGCGCATGGGCGGCGGTGTGAATCAGACCGAGGTCGCCGATGCGATCGGCATCGAAGGACCCTCCCTGGTGCGCCTTCTCGATCAGCTTTGCGCCAGTGGCCTGATCGAAAAACGGGAGGGGGCTGATCGCAGGGCCAAGACATTGTGGCTCACTCCTGAGGGCGAGAGAGTGACAAGCGTGATCGAGCAGGAACTCGTCGCCCTGCGCAGCCGCATTCTCGGCCATCTGCCGCAGGACGACATCGAGGCAACGCTGCGCGTTTTCCGGGCCATCGAGGAGGCATCAGCCCGCCAGCAGGCGGAGGCGGCGACATGACCGCCGGCTTCCCCCTACCAACGGTCCGGGACTGGGTCTTTTCGCTCAAGGCGTTCTCGGCCTCGATGCTGGCGCTCTATTTCGCCCTGGCCGCCGGGCTGGAGCGCCCTTATTGGGCGATGGCGGCGGTTTATGTCGTCGCCAATCCGCTGGCGGGGGCCACCACGTCGAAAGCGCTCTATCGGGCCCTCGGCACCTTCATAGGCACGTCCGGATCGATTCTGCTGCTGCCCATTTTCGCGCCGGCGCCTGAATTGTTCATCATCGTCGTCGGCCTATGGACCGGTGTCTTCCTGTTCGTCTCCCTGCTGGATCGCACGCCGCGCAGCTATGTCTTCATGCTCGCCGGCTACACGCTCCCCCTGATCGCATTGCCGACGGTCAGCGCGCCCGAAACGATCTTCGACGTCGCCGTTTCGCGCGCCGAAGAGATCACGCTCGGCATCGTCTGTGCCGCCGTGGTGAGTTCCCTGTTCTTTCCGACCCGGATCGGGCCTGTGCTCGGACAGCAGATCAAGCGCTGGCTGCGCGACGCGGGAGCCTGGGCGAGCGCCGTGCTGACCGATGGCGCCGGGAACGGGGCCACGCCGGAACGCCAGCGCCTCGCCGCCGACATTCGGGCGATGGACATGCTGATCAGCCAGCTCAGTTATGATACCGCGAACCAGGCGACGGTGCGCATCGCCCGTGAATTGCGGGGACGCATGGCGTTGCTGCTGCCGCTGCTGTCCTCTCTGGAAGACCGTCTGGCTGCCTTGCGCGAAGCAGGCGGCGAGATCGCCGGCATCGATGCCTTGCGCATGCGCCTCCTCGATTGGATGCGTTCGGGCGAGGGTAATGAACGCGGTGAAGCCGATCAATTGCTCGCCGACATCGCCGCGCTGGAGCCGAAGACTGACCTGGAAAGCGCTGAGGAGGCGCAATGGCCGGCCTTGGTGCTGTCGAGCACGCTGGAGCGCATGAAGGAACTGGTCGATCTGTGGGAGGACTGCCGCGAGCTGCAGCGGCAGATCGAGCTCGGCGACCGCATCAGCCGTTGGCGCCCGACCTTCCGCATGCGCCGGACCGTCGGCAAGGTCAGCCACTACGACTATGCGCTGCTAACCTTCCAGGCCGGCTCGGTCGTGCTTGCCACCGTCCTGTCCGGCCTGATGTGGATATGGACCGGCTGGAGCGAGGGGTCGGGCTGCGTGATCATGACGGCGGTCGGCTGCTCCTTCTTTGCCGCCATCGACAACCCGGTCAGCCAGATCCGCAGCTTCACGGTGTGGACGGCTGTCAGCGTCGGCCTGTCGGCGGTGTATCTCTTCGCCCTTTTGCCGCTCGCCCATGACTATGTCGGGCTGGTGGTGATGTTCGCCGTGCCCTTCATCCTGGTCGGGACGCTGGTTTCGCGCCCGCAATTCAACATGATCGCCATGCTTCTGTCGGTGAACACGGCATCCTTCGTCGGGCTGCAGGCCAATTACAGTGCCGAGTTCGCGGCGTTCATGAACTCGTCCGTCGCCTCGATCCTCGGCGGTGCTTTCGCCTTGGTCTGGACCCTGGCCACCAGGCCCTTCGGGGCGGCGATGGTCGCCAGGCGCCTGGTCAGGGCCGGCTGGGCGGATATTGCCGCGACCTCGCGCGGCGGGCGCAACGCCCATGCCGAGGCCTTTGCCGGACGTGTGTTCGATCGCCTCGGCCAGTTGGTGCCCCGGCTGGCCCAGGGCGTCAGCGAGGACGTGGCGGCGGCCGACCTTCTGGTGGAACTGCGTGTCGGCATCAATGTGCTCGACCTGCAGAGGCTGCGCGGCAAGCTGTCATCCGCGCAGCGGCGGCGCCTGCAGCAAGTGCTGGACGCCATCGCCCGCTTCTACGCTGAGCGCGCGGCGACGGGCAGGGCGGTCGATCCGCCAGCGTCGTTGCTCGGCATCATCGACGAGACCCTGTCGGAGTTCACGCAGGGCGTGGAGCCGAGCCTGCGCCGGAATGCCGTGCAGGCGCTCGTAGGCTTGCGGCGAGCTCTGTTTCCCGCTTCGCCAGCACCCGTGAACCTGGCCGCACCCGCAGCCATGCCCTTCCTTCCCAAATTGGAGCTCGCATCGTGAACGCCGACATCGATATCTTTGGCGTCTATGTGCCGAGCCTGATGATCCTCGCACTCCTCGCCGTCATCGCCAATCTTCTGCTTCGTTCCGTACTGGCCAGGGTCGGCGTCTACCGCCTGGTCTGGCATCGCTCGCTGTTCGATCTCGCGCTGTTCGTCATCGTCCTGAGCGGGCTATTTTCAATCTTTCAACGGTTTGCATCGTGAAACGCTTTTTTGCCTCGCTGGGGCGAGTTCTCATTACCCTTATCGTCGTCGCCCTTGCCGCCGGTTTCGGCTGGCGGTTGTGGGATTATTATATGAACGACCCGTGGACACGGGATGGCCATGTGCGCGCCGATATCGTCGGCGTCACACCGGACGTGTCCGGGCTGGTCAGCGAAGTGCTGGTCCGCGACAACCAGCAGGTCCATCGCGGCGACATCCTCGTCCGTATCGATCCCAAGCGCTTCGAGCTTGCCTTGCAGCAGGCCGATGCGGCCGTTTCCGGCACCAGGGCGACGCTGGAGCAGGCGAAGCGGGACTATGCGCGCTATAGCGAACTCGGCAAGGACGTGGCGTCTGCCCAGAAGATCGAGCAGGCCCTGGCAAGCCAGGACGTGGCGAGCGCCAACTACCAGCAGGCCCTCGCCAACCAGGCGGTGGCCAAGCTCAATCTCGATCGCTCGGAGATCAAGGCACCCGTCAATGGGGTGATCACCAACTTCAGTCTCAATCCCGGGGACTATGTCACGGCCGGGAAGGCCGTGACCGCTCTTCTCGACACCGACTCGCTGCGTGTCGAGGGCTATTTCGAAGAAACCAAGCTGCCCCGCATCGCGATAGGGGATCCGGTCGACATCCACCTGATGGGCCAGCCGACCGTCATCACCGGCCATGTCGAGAGTATCGCCGGCGGCATCGAGGATCGCGAGCGCAGCGACGGCTCGAACTTGCTGGCCAATATCAACCCGACCTTCTCCTGGGTGCGCCTTGCCCAGCGCGTGCCGATCCGCGTGGCGCTCGACAAGCTGCCCGAGGGGTTTCGCCTGGTGGCGGGCCAGACGGCGACGGTCACCGTCAAGTCGAAGCCTTCTCAGGCCAGCGCCGGTGGACCGGCTGGAACGAGCGGATCCTGAGGAGACACGAGGACGCGGCATCGACTGCAGAGGTGCCGTCCAGATCTTTCGAGTTCCCCATTTCAGAGCAAACAAGCATACGGTCGTGAACGCGCTTTGCTCCCGGTCTATAGAGTGGCGCCCCTTTCCCGCCGAGGACTCTTCATGACCGCTTTGATGACCGCCGAACTCGCCTGGTACGCTACCGGCCGTTTCTACCGCGCCAATGATGGATCGCTGGCCGATTACGGCTACTTCCTGCATTTGCCGTTTGCGGATGCGCCGCTGTTCGACGGCAAGCCGGCGGAGACAAGTGCGCATTTCACCTTCGCCGCCACGCCGTTCAAGGCGGATGGGATCGACAATGGCGCGCTCTCGCTCGAACTCGACCCGGTCGGCCAATTCTCGCTGTATCTGCAGCGCCGGCCGGGGGCCACCTTTGCCGATCCGGCCTCCTTCGCACAGGGCGAATGCATCGCCACCTTCCGCCGCACCAGCCTCGTGGTCGGCACCACAGTCGCCGCTTCCCTCACATCAGCAAGCGGAGCCATCTTTGGCACCAATGTGTTTTCGGCGCGTCTGATCGCGAGCAATCCGTTCGAATTTGCCGGCAAGCTCTACGATCTTGCCCAGACTGTCGGCATGGGCATCACCCAGTTCGGAACGGCGGCGACCACGCCGGTCGCGCCGCCTCCTCCAGGTTATGATCTCGTCTTGCCTTTCACGGGATCGGCCATCGCCTTGGGGCGAGCCGGCTAGGCCGCCGATGATGACGCGGCGCTTCTGCGCGGGCAGGCGCGGGTGGTCGCTCCGCGCGATGCGTTCAGCGTCTCAGGGCAGTGGCAAGATCATGAATGTGCCGGGCGCCGATGCCGCAGCATCCCCCGATCAGGGTGGCGCCCGCATCGGCCCATTCGCAGGCAAAGCGGGAATAGGCGGTCGCCGTCAGGTCCTCGCGCGTCCCGTGCAGGGTCTCGTTGGCGGCGCCATCTCCCTCCTGTTCTTCGAAGGCATTGGCATAGACACCGATTTCGATATCGGCTTGCCGCTCGCGGAGGGCACGATTAGCCACGCGCACGGCCTTCCCCATCACCTCGGGCCTGCTGCAATTGAAGAGCAGGGCGCTTGCGCCCGATCCGGCCGCCCAGGCGGCGGCGTCGGCCACGCTTTCGCCGGAGCGCAGACGCGGTTCTGAGCTCTCCTCACCCATCGCGTCGGCCAGTGTGAAGGAGACCCAGAACGGCTTGCCCGTGGCTGCAACGGCCTGGCGCACGGCTTCGCCTTCGGCGATCAGGCTGAGGGTTTCGCCGAGCCAGACATCGACATGGGGTGCGAGGCCGGCAACCAGCACTTCCAGATAGTCCTGGACGCGGGAAGGATCGAAGCGTTCGGGCTCATAGGAACCGAAGATCGGCGGCAGTGAACCCGCTACCAGCACCTTGCGGCCGGCCCTGCTGTCGGCGGCCTGCCGTGCAAGCTGGCCGGCGAGGTTGGTCAGGGCAGGCGCCTGCTCACGAAAGCGCTGCTCGCCGATGTGAAAGGGAACCAGGGCGTAGCTGTTGGTGGTGATCACCTCCGCACCGGCCTCGATGAATTCGGCGTGAACCTGTCGGACGATGTCGGGCGCTTCCATCAAAGCGAGGGCGGACCATTCGGGCTGGCGCAATTCGGCGCCGAGGCGAAGCAGTTCCCGGCTCATACCGCCGTCGAGAATCCGGATCGTTCCGGGCATGGGGCGCACTCCAACGATGACGGACAAGCCAGTAGCCGTCATCGCGCCGGAGAACAAGGGTTGCTGAGGGAGCCGGGGAGGGCAGTCGCAAGTCTTGGCAGCGGCATGGCCGAGAAGCGATGCGCATTATGCTCCGCTGCAGCGGCGCGAGCCTCAATCGTTCGAGGCTTCGTTGGGAAGCAGCAACTCGTTGGTAAGAAATGCAACTTCAGTGCGGTTCTTGGCCTTGATCTTGCGCATGATATTGCGGATGTGAACCTTGACCGTGCTTTCGGTCATGTTGAGCTTGTGGGCGATGATCTTGTTCGGTTCGCCCTTGCGCACGCAGGCGATGATCGCCAATTGGCGTTCGGTGAAGTGCGGCCGCCCCTCGGCAGCCGGAGATTGGCCCTCGGTCGGGGCAGTAAGGCCCTGGCGCGCCGACAGCAGGCCGCTGGCGGGAACGAAGGTGCCGCCAACATTCACGATGCGAATTGCTTCAATGGCCACTTCCAGGCTGAGGCTCATGGTTACAAAGCCGCGCGCGCCCCGTTCCAAGGCGGAGACCATGGTGGCCGGATTGTCGATGTCGGACAGGATGACCACGCGCGCACCCGGCACGCTGGACAGGATGCGATCGAGCCCGGACTGGATGGCCCGGGCCGTGCCCTCTTCATTGGTAGCGCATAGCAGGATGATCGTCGAAGGGGCATGCGTGGAGGACGTCAGCCAATCGTCGATGGTGTCGTAGCCGACGGCTGCAAGATTTGCAGAGGAGGTCGTCAAGCACATCGTCAGACAATCGCGCCAGAAGGCACGCTTGTCGATTACACTAACGGGGATCTTCAAGTAACGCTCTCCCTCGTGTGCCAGACCGCTTTCACCGATCGATCTCACCTGCTTCCCCTCCTCCAATTGCGAAATAGGCAAGGACTTTCAGCAAAATGTCAAACTTCCAAATTCTCGCGACCGAAGACGAAGATAGTTTTCTTTTTGGAGAAATATTAGACCTGCCGCCATCCTGAGCCAAGAAAGCAGGCTTGAAATGACTTGGATTCGACGCCGTTTCTTGACACCAGGGCAACCACCCACCGCCCGAGTGAGAAACACCATGGCGCCGGACTGCGATGTGCGATTTCGCACATTGCCTTCAGATCATGGCACGAGCGAGAACGGGCAGGATGGTACCAGCCATGCCCGGGGGGCGGCGGCTTCCCCGCATGGGGGGCCACCTCTCGGGCGGCGTATGTTGGGCGGTGCGGTATCCCCCATACCTAATGCAACGAATCTGATCGCCTGTTGATAGCGCTACGTCACTACCGGTGACGGACGGGGGCAGAGCAACATCGATGGGCGCGCCGGATCGGTGCTAGAATCCGGATAAGGAACGTGCACCACCGAGAAGATATACAGTATCGACGGGATTGGATGCTTGCGGAAATACGATCAAACCTGTGGCGCCGCGCCCGGGCAAATCGCAAGGAGGGGGTAAGCTGCAGGCGCGAAGGCCAGGTCTTGCCGATACTGCTGAGGAGATACCATGAATAATACCAGTTCCGGCAAGGCCGGGACGGCACGAGCGAAACCCGTGGCGACATGGCCGCCCCGGGTTTCCATCATCGGCAGAATATATTCGATCTCAAACCAGGCCCGCGACGGCGACTGTCAGGCTCGCTTGGGAAGCTCGTTACCAAAACTCGTCCAATGAGCCGTGTTCAGGATGCTACGTCCCTCGACTTCAATGTCACCATCGGCCGTCATCACGATTCGCACCGGTCCATAAGCCACCAGATCGATGGTGATCGTGCCGGTGTCGTCATCAATGGTGACCATCGATTGACTCTGTTGAACTTTAGGCATTACGTCGTGACCCTTGTTTATCATCGGTTCGACCCCACCGTTCGCGGGAATGGCGAAACATCGTCGTATCGAAGATTGAAACGGCTGCCGTTTCTTGACAGATACTCAACCGATCAACCTTTGTTGATTAGCGACTAACTAACACCAGACTGAAATGAACTCAGAGTGCTGCCGCTCTACTTTCGAGATTTAAAGAGACATTGAAGTATATAATCTAAGTCTTCAACCTATCGCGCCAGGCGCTCGCGAAGTAATCTAGGAACTAGCATCCCGCTACGTTTTGCACTATCATACCGCCCCGAGGTTTAGGGGGCGGCATATGAGAGCGCTCGACAAGATATATTATGATATTGTCGATGAGATTGGCAGTGTACCGACGTCTCGCGACGTAAAAGGGATGTTGAATCGCGTTGTTCAGAGTTATGGATTGCGCACAGCGGCTTATTTTGCTGTAAATATTCCTAGCTCTAATGGCGACGATCCCTATTTGGCTGTTACTTACTCCGATGATTGGGTTGAGCACTATAAGAGTGAAAATTACGTTAGAATAGATCCTGTTCTAAGGGAGGGATTTTCGGCTGTCCTGCCCATTGACTGGCGCAAATTCGACCTGAAAGGATCGAAGCTCCGTGCCTTTTTCGGCGAGGCTGCCGAATTTGGGCTCGGGCGCCAGGGCCTGACCTTCCCTATCCGCGGCCGCCACGGCGAGCGCGCACTCTTCACCATCACCAGCGACGTCTCCGATCAGGAATGGGATCAGACGTTGGGAGCGTTCCAGCGCGACTTCCAGGTCTTGGCCTACCACATCCACAATGCCATCCTGCGGACGGAGGCCGTTGAAGAAGAGGAAGTCCATCTTTCTCCGCGTGAGATCGAATGCCTGAAATGGGTTGCCCGCGGCAAAACAGTCTCGGAAACTGCGACGATACTCTCCCTTTCGGATCGGACGGTGCGTTTTTACCTCGATCTGGCTCGAGCAAAACTGAATGCAACCAATGTTACTCATGCCGTCGCCAAGGCAATGAATATGAGCATTTTTTTCGGATCGAGGTAACCCGTCAAATACGCCGTATTTCTAAGGGAATAAGTGGCCAATAAATTCGAGCAGATTCCGACGGAGGGTCTGTTCGATGATTGAAGTCATTCAAAGTTACGAACGTCATTTACATACCGAAACCCTGGATGCACTTTACCAGATGCGTGCAAGGGTCTTTAAAGACAGGCTTGATTGGGACGTCAACGTTTCGAATGGTCGCGAAATCGATTATTTCGATGATTGCGACCCTGTTTACTTGATATCGCGAAATCAATACACGGGCCGTGTTGAAGGTGGTCTGCGCCTGTTGCCGACGACTGGTCCCAATATGCTGCGCGACGTCTTCTCAGTACTGCTGCCGGATGGCGAAATTGTGGAGAGCCCGCTGATTTGGGAAAGCTCTCGCTTTGCGATCGATCCGGATCTGGCAAGTGACGGCAGTCGCCGCCTGCATTCGGTCACGACCGAGCTGCTGTGCGGCATCGTCGAGGTCGGCATGCTTGCCGGCATCGATTTCGTGGTGTCCGTCTACGATGCGCGTATGGCCCGCATCTTCAAGCTCGCCAATTGTCCGGCGGATATCATTGGTGTACCCACCAGAATCGGCCGCGTGATGACCTATGCCGGTCTTTTCGAGATCAGCGAGGAGATGCGCGCCGGGATCGCTGCAGCCGGCCAGATCACGGGTTCGGTTCTGCGCTCCGAGACGCAGGTCCACGCGGTTGCGGCTTAAGCCGCAGTTACGGGTGGGTAGACGCGTTCATTGAGCTGCGGCGCCTGGCTGCAGCTCCTTGCGATTGCCTCGCGGGTGCGAGCCGGATCCCTTCGCCAGGTTTCGGTAGCGCTTGCCGAGGTGTCATAGGCCTCAAAGGGTGCGGACCCTTTGCGTTCGTCTGTCCGGCGTATCGGCATAGTGGCCGGTGCCGCCCGTCAGTTCATTTCGACGATCGACCAATCGAGACGCCGTGCTGCCACCGAGCCAGTGCGGTTCATAGCGGATCTCAGAGCGCGAATGCGCCAACATTTCGCTTCTTCGGCATCGCCACCGACGAAGCGGGGTGCCGTGTCGCCCCCGATGGCAAGATCGAATTCGAAATGGGTCGGCGGGTGAGCAAAGCCCGTGCCGAGCGCCTTCAGGCACGCCTCCTTGCGGGCCCAATTTTCGAAAAAGACGCTTTGCCGCTCCCCGGGCGGCAATGCGTCGAATTGCGTGCGCTCGGCAGGTGAGAACACTTGCAATGCGACGCCGTCCTCGATCGTGCGAACATGCTCGATGTCGATGCCGATCTCGAAATCGTTCGCGACGGCGAGGGCTGCCCTATTGTCGCTATGGCTCAGATTGAAGCAGATCCGCCATCCCGAGGGCTGGGTGGTGCAGAAGGGCTTGCCTTCGTCGCCATAGCCGAATCCGACCGCTTGCGGGGACATTGCGAGGTAATCGGCGAGAATTTGCCTGAGCCTCCCGCGCGCTGCCACGAAGCGGCGACGATGCCGTTCGAAGCGGAATTTATCGGCGCGCACGCGTTCCTCTTCCGACAAAATCTCCCAGTTCCGGTCGAGGCTACCCTCGTCGGCGTCGAGATCCCATTGCCAGACATGAACGTCCCGGGAAGCGGGTGGAGTGGGCGGACGAGGGGGCATCGAAAGCTTGGCTTCTACTGGCACGGCGATTGATTGATTCTAGAGGATCAGCATTGAGCTCGGCGCGCAACTTTTCCCGTGTGGAACGGTCGCTGCGAAGCGTCCGCCGTCGCTCCCACCTTTAGAGCCGGAGCGTACGGCTATCGGCTTAGTGGTGTGCGCCAGCGGGATCGATAGGCGCTACTCCTTTTGGTCCGAGTTTGCCTATCGGGTGGGGGAGGGGCATTCAATTTCCCGAATTGAGGCGGTGATCTTCGAACACTACAATAATGGCAGTGTTTCGTTGGATGGGTTCTTTGGGTCTGCATTGAGCTTCAGCTGTTTTCTTGCCTGCCGCAAACCCTCATTTTGGTTGGGCGCAGTCAGGGAAGCGTAGGGAGCCTACCACTCCAATAATTCCTTCGTAGAATGTAATGTACCCTGTAAGTTCGAAAATCTACCTGTGAAGATTTTTTCGTTTCACGGTAAAATCACGCAGAATTTCGAAACATAAGTTCGCATGGATATTGAGATATTGCTCGCTCATATCTGGACGGAGAAAGGCAATAGCTGACCTGGGAATGTTCGACTCAATTACGGGGCTGGTTTGCCGGGGAATGTGCGAAAGCGCACGCGACGCATTCGAAAGCCGGAGTACTCCGGTTCGCGCTCGATCGTGACTCGGCACCTCTCGCCGCCCCAGGAGTCGAAGGAAAGCAAAGAATATCACATTCGAGCTGCAGGGCGCTGGTAGCGGCGTCTTGGCGGCGTGCCTGCGGCAGAGCGATCTTCCGGGGCGGTTGTTACACGATTTTGCATGGGGGCTCCGTGAAGGCGTTTCAGACCAATCTTTCCGTCCATCAATTGATCAGCGAGCAGGCCGCGCTTCGCCCGGATAGCCTCGCGGTGACCTGCGACGGCGTTTCGATCACCTTCGGCGAATTGAACGCTCGTGCCAACCAGCTCGCTCACCGCCTGCTCAAGATGGGGGTGAAGCCCAACACGCTGGTCGCCATCGGCCTGGAGCGGTCGATCGACATGGTCGTGGGCATGCTGGGCATCATGAAATCCGGCGCCGCCTATCTGCCGCTCGATCCGAGCTATCCACGCGAGCGGCTGACCTTCACGCTGGAGGATGCCAAGCCGCTGGCATTCGTGACCACGACCACGGGCCGTCCGACGCTGCCGCCGAGCGACCTGCCGATGATTTTGCTGGATCAGGATGCCGGCAGTCTCGGCGCCGAACCGGTTACCAATCCGGACATAGCGATCGATCCCCAGTCGCTCATTTACGTCATCTATACGTCGGGCTCCACCGGCCGCCCGAAGGGTTGCAGGCTGTCGCACCACAATGTCGTGCGGCTCTTCCATGCAACCGACCATTGGTTCGGCTTCGGTCCCGAGGATGTGTGGACCTTCTTCCATTCGCATGCCTTCGACTTTTCCGTGTGGGAAATCTGGGGAGCGCTGGTCTATGGCGGGCGTGTGGTGGTGGTGCCCCACCGGGTCAGCCGCTCGCCCGAGGATTTCCTGGACCTGCTCGTCCGGGAAAAAGTGACCGTGCTCAACCAGACGCCCTCCGCCTTCCGCACCTTGATCGAAGTGGACCGGCGCCGGCCGGAGGCATCCGTCTTGGCTCTGCGCTACGTGATTCTCGGCGGCGAAGCGCTGGAGTTCCAGATGCTGCGCCCCTGGTTCAACCGCTATGGTGATACCAAGCCGCGCATCATCAATATGTATGGCATCACCGAAACCACCGTCTTCGTGACCTACCGCCCGGTGTCTGCGGCCGAACTCGACGGCACCAGGGCGAGCCTGATCGGTGTGCCGATCCCCGATCTGACCGTGCATGTGCTCGACGAGAACCGCAAGCCTGTGCCGGTGGGCGAGGAAGGCGAGATCTATGTCGGCGGGGAGGGAGTCTGCCTCGGTTATCTCAACCGTCCCGAGCTGACGGCAGAGCGTTTCATCGATTGGCGTCCCTCGGACAATCAGCCCGTCGAAAAGCTATACAAGACCGGCGATCTCGTCCGGCGTACGGCGGATGGCGATCTCGAATATCTCGGGCGCAGCGATCACCAGGTGAAGATCCGCGGCTTCCGCATCGAGACCGGGGAAATCGAAAATCAGCTCATGCGCCACCCGGCCGTAACGGCTTGCGCCGTGATTGCTCGCACGGACGGCCCTGGCGAGGCGAAGCTGGTCGCCTATATCGTGCCTTCGGCAACGCCTGCGGATGCCGCTACCCTGAAGGCGCATCTGGCGCAGACGCTGCCGGACTACATGCTTCCCTTCGCCTTCGTCGATCTCGGCGAATTGCCGATGACCGAGAATGGCAAGCTCGACCGCAAAGCGCTGCCGAGCCCGACTTTTACCACCAGTCCGATCGTGCCCGAGGCGCGCGACGAGCTTGAACAGAAGATTGCGGCCATCTGGTCGCGGGTTCTGTCCGTGCCCGACGTCAGCACCAAGGTCAACTTCTTCGACCAGGGCGGCAGTTCACTGCAGATCCTCACGGTTCTCGCCGAAATCCAGGAAAGCATCCATCCCGAGCTTCGCCTGAGCGATGTGTTCGAGCGTCCCACCATCGCGGCTCTCGCCAATTTCATCCGCTCGAGCACCGCGCCTGCCGCGGCCCCTGCGGCCAGGCCCGAAAATCTGCGCGCCCGCCAGCAGGCGGAGGCGCTCCAGCGCATGCGCCAACGCCAAATGGGAGCGGCAAGGTGAGCTCCATCTCCGACCCTCCGCTCAACGCCATCGCGGTGATCGGCATGGCGGGCCGTTTTCCCGGCGCCCGTTCTGTCGGTGAGTTTTGGCAGAACCTGCGCAACGGCGTGGAATCGATCACCCGTTTCGAGGACAGCGAACTCGAAGATACCTTCGGGCCGGACATTCGGCGCGCGCCCAATTTCGTACGAGCCCGGCCGATCCTGTCCGATGTCGAATATTTCGACGCAGAGTTCTTCGGCATGTATCCGCGCGAGGCGGAACTGACAGACCCGCAGCATCGCGTCTTCCTCGAATGCGCCTGGGAAGCGCTCGAGGATGGCGGCTATGACCCGGCTAGCTATCCTGGCAGCATCGGCGTCATCGCCGGTTGCAGCATGAACACCTATTTCCTCCATCATGTCGTCGGCAATCGCGACGTCTCGGAGGACTTCACCAACGCCTTCCAGGTCGGGCAATACCCGATGCTGCTTGGCGCCAGCCGGGAGTTCCTGGCGACGCGTGTATCCTACAAGTTCAACCTGAACGGCCCGAGCTTCAGCCTGAATACGGCCTGCTCGACCTCGCTGATGGCTATCGCGCAGGCTTGCCAGCAATTGCTGCTGTTCCAGAGCGACATGGTCATTGCCGGCGGCGTTTCCATCACCTTCCCTCAAAAGCGCGGCTATCTGACCCAGGAAGGCGGCATGGTGTCGGAGGATGGGCGCTGCCGCCCCTTCGACGCCGATGCTCGGGGCACCGTCTTCGGCAGCGGCGCCGGTGCCGTGCTGCTGAAGCGGCTCGAGGACGCGCTTGCCGACGGGGATCATATCTATGCCGTGGTGCGCGGCAGCGGCGTCAATAATGACGGTTCCGCCAAGGTCGGCTATACCGCACCGAGCTCGGAAGGGCAGGCCGCCGCCATCATGATGGCGCATGCCAATGCCGGGGTAGACCCCCGCTCGATCAGCTATGTCGAATGCCACGGTACCGCGACGCCACTCGGAGACCCGATCGAGATTGCAGGCCTGACAAAGGCCTTCCGTGCCACCGGCGACGACGGCAGGCAGTATTGCGCGATCGGCTCGGTGAAGAGCAATGTCGGGCATCTGGATGCGGCGGCCGGTGTGGTCGGCTTCATCAAGACGGCGCTCAGCCTCGAAAATCGCCAACTGCCGGCAACCCTGCATTTCAAGACGCCCAATCCGCGCCTCGGCATCGAGGACAGTCCGTTCTTTGTCAATGCGGCGCTGACGGACTGGCAGGAGGGCCCCGAGCCGCGCCGTGCGGGTGTCAGCGCTTTCGGCGTTGGTGGCACCAATGTGCATGTGGTGCTGGAAGAGGCGCCGTCGCTGGAGCCGCGTGCTGTGGGCCGCGATGTCGAAGTCCTTACCCTGTCGGCGCGAAGCGAATCCGCCCTGGCCAAGGCCCGCGCCGAGCTGGCTGGCCGGCTGGCCGCCAATCCGGCTCTGGAGCTTGCGGATGTCGCCCATACGCTGCAGGTGGGGCGCAAGGCCTTCGATTATCGTTGGTCGGCGGCCTGCAGCGATAGGACGGCGGCTGTCGCTGCTCTGAACGACCCGGCTGCTCGGGCCTTCAAGGCCGTCAGCGATGCGGGCGTCGTGTTCATGTTCCCCGGACAGGGATCGCAATATCCCGATATGGGGAGGGGCCTTTATGAAGCCGAAGCAGGCTTCCGGGCCGACATCGACCGTTGTGCGGCGATCCTGCGCCCTCATCTGGATCGCGATCTCAAGGAAGTGCTCTATCCCGCCAAGCGCGAGGCCGACGATCACAAGCGCCTGGCGGCCACCTGCTATGCACAGCCGGCGATCTTCACGGTCGAGTATGCCTTGGCGCGGCTGTGGATCAGCCGGGGGATCGTGCCCAGCGCCATGATAGGGCACAGCGTCGGTGAGTTCGTCGCGGCCTGCCTTGCCGGGGTCTTTACGCTCGAAGAGGTGCTGCCGCTCGTTGCTGCCCGTGGCCGCCTGATGCAGGACCTCCCGCCGGGGGGAATGCTGGCAGTAAGGTTGTCCGAGGCCGAACTTGCGCCTTTGCTGGGCGCCGATCTTGCGATCGCCGCCATCAACGGCCCTGCATTGTGTGTCGCAGCCGGGCCGGACGATGCCGTCGATGCGCTGGAAGCGCAGCTGAAGGCACGTGGTGTCGTCAGCCGCCGGCTGCACACCTCGCATGCCTTCCACTCTCCCATGATGGATCCGATCATCACGCCCTTCACCGAGGAAGTGCGCAAGATCGGGCTGAAGGCGCCGACCATTCCCTATGTCTCCGGCGTCACGGGCCAATGGATCACGGGTGAAGCGGCGACATCCCCCGATTATTGGGCTCGTCATTTCCGCGAGCCGGTCCGTTTTGCCGACGGCCTGTCGCTCCTGCTCGGGGACACAGCGGCGGTCCTGCTCGAAGTCGGTGCCGGCAACACCTTGACCACGCTGGCTCTGCAGGGTGCTGCAAGGGGCAGGGCGGTGGTTTCCTGCCTGCCCGACGCGGCGCGCGAGCGGCCCGACCTGGAGACCATGGCCGAGGCCCTGGGCCGGTTGTGGACTGCCGGCGCGGCCGTCGACTGGACCTTGCAGTCGAGCCGACCCACACGGCGCAGAGTGTCCCTGCCGACCTATCCTTTCGAACGCAAGCGCTACTGGATCGAACCGCCGGTGCGCGAGACAGCGCCTGCGGCCAGTCCGCAAGCTATTCCGCGATCCGAAGCGGCGCTTTCCCAAAATGCGCCGCCCGCCGCGATCCTCCCAATGCCGCTCCCCGAGCAAACCGTGATGTCCGACATGACCGCCCGCACCGACACCATCAAGGCCGCCATCATCTCGATCTTCGCCGATCTGTCCGGCGAGGACGTGGCTTCCGCCGAACCCGGCACGACCTTCTTGGAAATGGGTTTCGACTCCCTGTTCCTCACCCAGGCTGCCCAGGAATTGTTGAACAAGTTCGGCCTCAAGGTCACCTTCCGTGCCCTTCTGGGGGACCTCGGCAGCATCGAAGCCCTGACAGAACATGTTGCAGCGGCGTTGCCGCCCGAGAAATTCGCACCGGCCCCCATCGAAGCTGCGCCGGTCCCGGCAGCGGCGGCGCCGGCCGTTGCTCCGGCGCCTGCCGTCGTTTCTCCGGTCGTCCAGCCAGCGCCGCTTCTTCCGGCAGCGATCCCGCTCGCCGGCACGGGCGCCGGGGCGGAGGGCCTGATGCGCGACCAACTGCAGGTCATGGCCCAGCTGATGCAGCAACAGCTCGAGGTATTGCGCGGCGGTGCGGTTTTGCAGGCGCCGGCCGTCCAGGCCGTCATGGCTCCGCCCGTCGCCGCGGCAGCGGCGCCGCTTCAGGCCGAAGTCGTTCCGCAGCCTGCCGCGGTGCCCAGGGCCGATGCGGCTCCGGTCAAGGAACTGCCGTCGCGCTTCGGCGTCTACAAGAACAGCCAGAAGTCGCAGGACCAGGGGCTGGATGCCCGCCAGCGCAGCCATATCGAGGCGCTGACCTCGCTTTGGAACACCCGCAGTCCCGGCTCAAAACAGTTGACGCAGGACTACCGCAACGTCCTTGCCGACCCCCGCGCCGCTTCCGGCTTCAATCCGGACTGGAAGGAAATGGTCTATCCCGTGATCGCGGCCCGCTCGAAAGGCTCGCGCATCTGGGACGTCGACGGCAACGAATATATCGACCTGGTCAACGGCTATGGCCAGACGATGTTCGGCCATGCCCCCGATTTCGTGGTCGAGGCGGTCGACCGGCAGTTGCAGGAAGGCTTCGCCATCGGTCCGCAATCCGCCAGGGCCGGCAAGGTTGCGGCTCTCTTCTGCGAGATGACCGGCAATGAACGCGCCACTTTCTGCAACACCGGTTCGGAAGCGGTGATGGCCGCCATGCGCGTGGCGCGTACGGTCACCGGGCGCAAGCGCGTCGTCATGTTCGCCGGCGACTATCACGGCCAGTTCGACGAAGTTCTGGTCAGGGGACAGGTCCGTCAGGGCGAACATCGCTCCCTTCCGGTCGCGCCGGGTATTCCGCCGCAGTCGGTGGAGAATGTCACCGTTCTGGAATATGGCGCCGAGGAGGCTCTTGCCTGGATCCGCGAGCATGCCGGCGAACTCGCCGCCGTGGTGGTCGAGCCGGTGCAAAGCCGCCGTCCGGACCTGCGCCCCGTCGAATTCCTCAAGCAGGTTCGCGCCATTACCGAAGCGTCCGGCACGGCGCTGGTGTTCGACGAGGTCGTGACGGGTTTCCGCATGCATCCTGCCGGCATGCAGCATCTGTTCGACATCAAGGCTGATCTCGCCTGCTACGGCAAGGTGGTCGGCGGTGGTCTGCCAGTCGGCGTGCTGGCCGGCAAGGCGAGCTTCATGGATGCGCTGGATGGCGGCGCCTGGCGCTATGGCGACGACTCCTATCCGGAAGTCGGCGTCACCTTCTTTGCCGGCACTTTCGTCCGCCATCCGCTGGTCCTGGCCGCGCTCGAGGCCGTGCTCGAGCATCTGAAAGCCAGGGGACCTGCGCTGCAGGAGGAGGTCTCGGCCCGGATGGGGCGTCTGGTCGAACAGCTGTCGCGCTGTTTCACCGAATGCGGCCTGTCCCTGCCGGTCCCAAGCTATGGCAGCCTGTTCTACATCAATCCGAGCCACGACTACCGGTTCGGCAGCCTGCTCTACTATCATCTGCGTGCCCGCGGCATCTATGTGCACGAGGGCTTCCCCTGCTTCCTCACCACCGAGCATACGGACGAGGATGTCGCTCGGATCGTGCAGGCTTTCCGCGAGAGCATCGAGGCCATGCAGGCTGACGGCATGCTTCCTGGCGGTCCTCCGCTTGCAGGCGGTGACGACAAGACCGAAGCGGCAGCAAAGGCGGCTGCCATCACGGGGCCGATTGCACCGACCGCTTCCCAGACAGAAGTCTGGCTGTCGGCACAGCTTGGCGACGAGGCCTCCTGTGCCTTCAACGAGTCGATCAGCCTGAGTTTCGATGGTCCCCTCGATGAAGTGGCTCTACGGGCCTCCCTCAACGACGTCATCGCGCGCCACGATGCCCTGCGCATCCACTTCGATGCGACAGGCACCCGCATGAGCTTTGCACCCGAGCTCCATCTCGACCTGCCGCTCGTGGATGTTTCCGGGGAAGCCTCGCCGCAGCAGGCTCTGAAGGCGCGGATCGAACAGGATGCCAGGACCGCCTTCGATCTCGTTGGTGGGCCCCTGGTCCGCGGCGAACTGGTTCGGCTCTCGCCGGACCGGCACGTCCTCGTCTTCACCGCCCATCACATCGTCTGCGACGGCTGGTCCGTCAATGTGCTGATCGGCGAACTCTCGGAGTTCTATCGCGCCAGAGTCGAGAATAGCCAGCCCGTGCTGGCCGAACCGCTCCCCTTCAGCAGCTATGCCCAGACCGTGCAGGAAGTGGCCGATGACGAAGCCTATTGGGTCGGGCAGTTCCGCACCGCGCCGCCGCCTCTCGAATTGCCCAGCGATCGCGCGCGGCCGCCGATCAAGACCTTCAATGGCGGCTCGGTCCAGTTCGCCATCGAAAGGCCGCTCTATGAGGCGGTCCGCAAGGCCGGGGCCAAACGGGGTAGCACCCTGTTTGCCACGCTACTCGCTGCCTTCGAGATCCTGATGGGGCGCCTTGCCGGCCAGAATGAAGTGGTTGTCGGCATACCGGCGGCTGGCCAATCCCTGGTGGAGGATGATCGGGCGCTGGTCGGGCATTGCGTCAATCTGCTGCCGCTGCGTGCGAATTGGCAGGACGGCACGAGCTTTGCCGAGTTTCTGGCCCAAACCAAGCAGAGCGTGCTCGAGGCCTATGACCATCGCAGTTGCACGCTCGGCACCATCCTGCGCAAGCTGACGCTCCCGCGCGATGCTAGCCGGCTGCCGCTTGCCGAGGTGCAGTTCAATCTGGAACGCCTGGGCGGAGATCTGGCTTTTCCGGGTCTGACGACTGAGGTCGTCCCCAACCCTAAGCGCTTCTCCACCTTCGATCTCTTCGCGAATGTGACGGAATCCGCCAACGGCTTGCGCATTGATTGCGACTACAATGCTGATCTCTTCGACGAGGCTACGATCCTCCGCTGGCTGGGGCATTACCGCACCTTGCTGCAGGCGATCGCCGACGACGTCACGACGCCGATCGAGCGTTTGCCGTTGCTGGCCCCCGGCGATGTGCCTGCCTCCCTGGCCGGGCCCTCCCTGCCGGCACCTTCCGATCCAAGCCTGCTCACCATTCATGGGCTGATCGAGGCACAGACGGCGGTCAATCCAGAGGCCGTGGCGGCACTCTTCGAGGACCAGCAACTCACCTATGGTGATCTCGACCGGCGGGCCGGCCAGCTCGCGGCGCATCTGCACGATCTCGGTCTCGGCAGGGCTGCCCGTGTCGCCGTACTGGTCGATCGCTCGCTCGATATGCTCGTCTCGCTGCTGGCGGTGCTGAAGGCGGGCTGCGCCTATGTCCCGCTTGCCACCAATCACCCGGCCGCTCGCCTCAATGGCATTCTGGCCGAGGCCGAGGTCGCAGCCGTGGTAACTCAGGCGGCCTATGAAGACATCGCTTCGGCCGCGCCCATGACGATCCTGGTCGATCGCGACCGCGATGCGATTGCCGCACGCCAGCCCTTGCCCGCCTCAGGCGCCAGGGTGGCCGGCGAGGATCTCGCTTATGTCATCTTCACCTCCGGCTCGACGGGCAAGCCCAAGGGGGTCGAAGTAACGCACGCCAGCGTCGCCAACTTCCTGGCCTCGATGCGCCAGGTGCCTGGCTTCACTGCCGAAGACCGGCTGCTGGCGGTCACCACGATCTCCTTCGACATCGCGGCGCTCGAACTCTATCTGCCGCTGGCTTGCGGGGGCAGCGTGGTCATTGCGCCTCAGAGCGAGACGGCGGATGGCCAGGCCTTGCTGAGGCGGTTGCAAGACTGTGGTGCCACGGTGATGCAGGCAACCCCGATCACCTGGGTGATCCTGCTGGAATCCGGCTTCAAGCCCTCGCCGAAGCTGAAGATGCTCTGTGGTGGCGAGGCGTTGCCGCGCAGCTTGGCGGATCAGTTGGTCCAGAATGGCGGCGAGCTTTGGAATATGTACGGCCCGACCGAGACGACGATCTGGTCATCGGTTGCCCATATCCATCCGGGCCCGGATCCGATCACGGTTGGCCATCCTATCGCCAACACGCAGTTTCATGTGCTCGACAAGTTCGATCGCGTGCAGCCGCTCGGCGTGGTGGGTGAACTCCATATCGGTGGAGACGGCGTCGCCCGCGGCTATTTCCGCCGCCCCGACCTGACAGCCGAAAAGTTCATTGCGGACAATGTTTCGGGAATGCCCGGCGCGCGGCTCTATCGCACGGGAGATCTCGCCCGCCTCATGCCGGGTGGCCGTCTCCAACTTCTGGGGCGCAACGACCATCAGGTGAAGCTGCGCGGTTTCCGTATCGAGCTCGGCGAGATCGAGGCCGCAATCGGAAAGGCCGGTCTCGACGTCAATGCGGTGATCCTGCGCGAAGACAATCCGGGAGATCCCAGGCTCGTGGCCTATTACGAGGCCCCTGCATCCAGCGCACCGAGCATCGAGGCTCTTCGCAATGCCCTCGGCCGGGATCTGCCCGATTACATGATACCCAGCCAGTGGGTTCGCCTGGACACGATGCCGCGTGGGTCGAGCGGCAAGCTCGATCGGCGCGCCCTGCCCAAGCCAAGCGAGTCGACCGCAACCGAGCTGTCGACCAGCTATGTCGCACCCGGCAACCAGGCCGAGACCATCCTGGCCGGGATCTGCGCCGAGGTTCTCGGTCAGGCGAGGGTCAGCGTGGCGGACGATCTGCTCATGCTTGGAGCCGACTCGATCCATATCTTCCAGATCGTGGCGAGGGCGAACCAGGCCGGCCTGAGCCTGTCGGCCAAAACTCTGCTGCAGCATCGCACCATCGCCAAGGCGGCGGCTACGCTCGCTGGGGTGTCGCCGGCCGAGGAACCTTCGGATCTCCCGCAACTCGTTCGCGTCGCCAGGAGTAGCCGTCGTGTTGCCGCCAACGCCCTGCAATCTCCGGAACGGTGAAGCCGATGGCTGGTTTTGAAACAAGCAGCGACGTCGGTATGGGCTCCCAGGGTGCCGACACGGACCTCTACGCCTTTCCTTGTTCCCTGGCCCAGGCCCGCTTCTGGATCCTGGACCAGATCACGCCGGAGGACCCGGCCCTGAACGTTGCGGTGCGGTGGCGCCTGCTGGGCCGGCTGGACGCCGGCGCGCTCCAGCAGGCGCTGAATGCGGTGATCGATCGACACGAGATCTTGCGCACCAGCTATCGCGATGTCGACGGCGAACCCGAGCAACTCGTTCATCCCGAAGCGACCATCCAGCTCCCGGTCATCGACCTGACCCTGCTGCCGGAAGCGAGCCGTCATGAGGAAAGGGAGCGAATCAGCCAGATCGAGGCGCGCAAGCCTTTCGATCTTGCGCAGGTGCCCAATCTTCGCGCGACCCTGCTCAAAGTCGCGAACGATGAGCACATCATCCTGGTCACCATCCACCACATCGCCTGCGATGGCTGGTCTGTGGGGATCATCGCGCGTGACATGATGGAGTTCTACCAGGCCCGGCTGCGATTGCGGGCCCCCAGACTAGCCGACCTTCCTTTGCAATACGCCGATTTCGCGGTGTGGCAGACCGAATGGATGAAGGTGAACGCCCTGAAGAGCGAGCGGGCCTATTGGACCTCGCAACTAGCCGGGTTCAAGCGCTTCGATCCGCCCTCCGACAAGCCGCGTGGGGGAACGGGGGCCGCGCCGTCCCTCATTCTCGGGCGCCAGCTGCCCCGCACATTGACCGATGCGATGTCGGCCTTGGCGACGGCGGAAGGCTGTACGTTCTTCATGGTCGGGGCGGCCGCACTGATATGTCTGCTGTATCGCCGCAGCGGATCCGAGGACATTACGATCGGTACGCAGATCGCAGGGCGAGACCGTATCGAACTCAACGACATCGTCGGGCCCTTCATCAACACCGTGCCCCTGCGCGCCAGGATCGCCAGCAATCAGAGTTTCCGCCAGGTGCTGGCGCAGATGCATGACGTCATCGAGGGGGCGCTGCTCAACCAGCATATGCCGATCGAAGACATTATCGCCATCGCCAAGCCTACGCGCGAGCCCGGCCGCAATCCGTTGTTCTCAGTCAATCTGATCTGCCAGCGCTCGTTCATACCGACCGATGAACGCCCGGAACTCAGCCTGGTCGATATGCCGTCCGTTTCGCCGGGCGCACTTTACGATCTGAATTTCTTCTTCGTAGAGCGCCCCGATGGCTGGCGCATGTCCTGTGAATACGACACCTCGCTCTACAACCGGGAAACGGTGGAAGGATATCTGGCCCAGTTGCAGGATCTGCTCGGCGGCTTCGTCGCCGATCTGGATCGGCCGATGGGCGAGCGAGCCAGCCCGGCGCCGCTTCCCATGCCGGCTCAGGAGCCGATACCCACGCGCCCGACCATGGCTCCCGATGGCCATGTGCGCGTCGAGGCCGAGCTTGCGGATATTTGGGTCAATATCCTCAAGGTGCCGATCCTCAATCCGAAGGACAATTTCTTCGCGCTTGGCGGACATTCACTCTCTGCGTTCCGCATGCTTTCGCGCGTCGAGAAGGTTTTCGGCAAGCGCATTTCCTTTGACGAACTGCATAGCCACCCCACCATCGGCGAGTTGGCAAAGCTCCTGGGCGGCCCCGTAACCACCGAGGCGAAGGGAGCGGTGGTCATGCAGCCGCATGGCGCGAGCACGCCGATCTTCGCCTTGCACGACACCTTCATCTACCAGGAACTGGTCAACCATTTGGGGGAAGATCAGCCCTTCATTTCGGTCCCCTTGCCGGCTTTCGCCGAGGGAGGAGCGCAAACCAGCCGGGAAGAGATGGTGGAGCACTGCGTGCGCATCATCGAGGAGGCACGCCCGCAGGGCCCCTATATCCTGCTCGGCTTCTGCGCCGCAGCTCGGCTCAATGTCGCTGTCGCACGCCGCCTGATCGAGAAGGGCCACACGATCGAGCTGTTCGTGACGCTCGACGCCTGGGCCCCGGGCTATTCGAAGCGTCAGTCGCGGCTGAAGGGGATGCTGGGGCGATACTCCTATCAGATCCAGTCTGGCCTCTATTATGCCCGTTGCCTTCTCGGCGGCGCGGAGGAGCGCCGGCATGCCTTGAGGCGCATTCGGCTCTTCTTGCAAGCCGTGTTCGGCCGCAAATCCTTCGAAGACGGGCCGGACGAAGACGCCCGGATCGGCCATTGGGTGATCGAAGCCGGCCGGGACGAGGACGGCACACCTTTGCCTATGCCGATCCTTGCCTTTCACAATGAGAACATGCCGCTCGGCTATTTTCTCGACAGAACCATGGGTTGGAGCGCTCTGACCTCCAAAGGCGTCACCATGGTCCCTGTGGCTGCAACCCATGAGGAACTCATCCGCCGCACCGCTTCCAGGGTGATCGGTGACGTCATCAAGGCCACGCTCAAACAGAATTCTGGTCGCTGAGGATCTCCATGCCAGCCTCTTTCATCCGATTGCCGGTAAGGTCGAGCAGAAGAAGGGGGCTCGTTGGAGTGCTTTGCCTGGGAGCGGCATTGCTGGCGGTCGGTCTCGGTGTCGCGGGACTGGCACGGGCCGGGGATCCCGAAGTCGCGGTCACGCTGGTGCCGCTGTCAGGGTTGTGCGGCGGCACATCCACTGCGTCGCAACGCGACATCGCCGAGCGCCTCGCGGTCAGAGCCTGGTATGCCAGGAAACCCGAAAGCGCTGGAAGCGCGGCTCGGTTGCCTGTCATATTCTTCAATGCCGGTTGGGGCGGCAGTGCCGAGGGCCATATGAACCAGATCGATGCCCTGGTTCAGCGTGGCTACGTGGTGATCGGAATCGACCAGAAAGGCCCCGAAGCCTACAAGGCGTTCGTCGATTTTTCGAACGAGGAGGCTTTCAAGCGTACCAGGGCGGCTGTCGATCTCAAGGCAGGCGCATTTGCCAAGGACAACAGCGCTGTCCTCGATATTTTGCAGGCTGCCATCCCGTGCAGCGAAAATCATGATGTCGCATCGGTACTGAAGAGGCTCGATTTCGACCGGGTCGGCATCATGGGATATTCGTTCGGTGGCGCGGTTGCCGCCGAAACCAGCAGGCAGGATCCGCGCTTCAAGGCCGCGGTCAACTTGGATGGCTGGTTGTTCGGAGATGTCAGCAGGCTCGGCTTGCAACGCCCCTTCCTCGAAATCAGCGACGATAGCGGGCTGCCGACCGCGGCGGACCTCAATTCAAGCGATACAGTGCTGCGCATGACGTCGAAACTGACGGACGAAGACTACACGCAGGTTCGGGCCAATATGGACCGATATGGCGGATATTTCCTCGTCATGACAGGCAGCCGGCATCAGAGCTTCGTCGATGCCTCTCAACGGTCGTTCCTGGCGCGGATGGCCTCTCTCCTTCCGAGCGCCAATCGCACGATCGAGGCTGTGAATAGCTATGCCGGTGCTTTTCTTGATCAATATGTCGCCGGTAAAGCTTCCGACCTCGGAAGGTTGATCGCTTCGCGGGATGATCGCGTCAAAGTAATATTTGCCAAGCCGCCAGCGGTGGAGGCGACACAATGAGAGCGCTTGGCTGCGCGTTGCAGGGGGCAGGAGCGATAGGCGAAAACGATTCGTGGCTCGCGTTCGGGAGACACGAAATCGCCATGAAGCAGCCTTTTTCCGGTCTGGCGGCGCCCTTGCGGCCGGCCGCCAGCGCGTCAATGACGGAAAAGGAGCAAGCGTTTCTCCGCGAGATCTGGAGTCAGCGTGGCAATCAAACGGGCAGGGCAGGGAGGTTGCCGCTGTGATTCCAGAAAGTGTCCATTGTAACTCGTTGAAGGGAAAGAGCGTTTCCTGAGTGTTGCTAGGGCGCGTCGATAAATTGAGCTTGTTCTCATGCTTGATCCCGTGCCTGCGAAAACGCAGGAAGCTTTTAAAGGCAGGAAGTGCAGTTTTACCTGTTCGATAGGTAACACATTGCTTCCCTAACGACATAAGACGAGCTAATACGTGGACGCCGTACTTTGGACCGATTGGCCCTTTAAAAAGTATCACGTCGGTGTCACGGAGCCTGGGGTCTAACGTAACGCATAATACAAAACTCCATGTGCTACTTCGCATTCTTATGGAGTTTACAAAGAGGCTGATACATAGTAGTAAGTAGCTTGAAAAACTATGCTTGACCGTTGCTGCGCGGGTATGTGGCATATGGCTGTTCCAATACAAGCATAGAATAAAAATGCTCAGAATTGAGTGCGCCGGTTGCCAGAATATTGACTGCCACAATGCTGCTTCCTCAAGCATGCGTGTGGTGTTTGTCGGATGACTTGTTTGGAGATTGAGACTGTGACTGATTATTCCGCGAGTAGCCAAGCTTTGATGCCATTTGCGGTAGGTTCAGTGCTGCCGTTGAAGTCGTCTTCCTCTGTCGTTGAGCTTAAGAGGGAGAGGCCCATGGAAGACAGCCCTCAGGATGAGTCCGCTTCTGGCAAACTCGACCAGGATTTGCAGACCCGGATCGTCATCATCGATGAGAATGCTCTTTCTCGCAGCTGCTTGATGCGTTGTCTTGCTGCGAGCGAAGGAAATTTCGTTGCGGAAGGATATTCGCGCATTGCGGATTGGGAGGCTGCGGGGGCGGCCATGTCGATGTCGATCGTCCTTCTCTGCGCGACGGGACGAAAAGCAACGGACACGGCTATAAGGCGCGATCTGGATCTTGTCATTCAGGCAGCACCCGAAGCACGCGTCATCCTCGTTTCCGATTATGAGGAGCCAACGGAGATCGTTGCGGCTTTGGAAAGGGGCGCGAAAGGCTATATCGCCATGAGCTCCAATCTCGATGTCGCAATCGCCGCCATCCGGCTTGTGCGCGCCGGTGGTACTTTCGTGCCGGCCAGCGGCTTGCTGTCATCGCGTTCTCAAGGCGCCCAGGCGAGTGAGGAAGGCGAAACCAGCGGACGGTCTCGTCAGACCGTTTTTACACAAAGGCAGCTCGAGGTGATCGATCGCTTACGTCAGGGCGAGTCGAACAAACTCATTGCCTACAAGCTCAATATGGGAGAATGCACCGTCAAGGTGCATGTTCGTAACATCATGCGCAAGATCAAGGCGCGCAACCGCACCGAGATCGCCTTCTTGACCAATGAATTGTTCTGACGCGTTCCGCGTGATCGCCGATATAGGCACCGCCCCGAGACCATAATGGTTTCGGGGCGGATCTGTTTTGGCGGGCCGGTTCCGTTTATGGAGCGCAAGCGAAAAGCGTGAGCCGGTACCGGCGTGATCGCATATTGTGGGGTGATCGCTGCATCTTGATGCCGGTGCAATCGAGCACCTGTCGCGATTCCGAGGTGCCGCCTTTCACCGCCAGGCAGGTCAGGCAGGCAGGGTCTCTGCTCTCATTTTCCGCGAAGCAGGCGGCGGCGAGCCACCCCGCCTGTCCTGCAGCCAGGCTTCGAGATCGGCAGCTTTCAAGGGGTGGCTCAGCAAATATCCCTGGGCGATCTCGCAACCCAGTTCGCGCAGCACCTGCTGCTGCCTTTCGGTTTCCACGCCTTCCGCTACGACCGCGATATTGAGGCTCCGGCCGATGCTGTTGATTGCCGTCACCACGGCAAGCGCGCTCGGATCGGTCACCATCCCTTCGATGAAGCTTCGATCGATCTTCAGCTCGGAGAAGGGGACATGCGTCAAGCGGCTCAGGCTTGAATAGCCGGTGCCGAAATCATCCATCGACAACCCAACACCGAGAGCCTGGATGGCAGCAATGGTCGCCAGAGTGGTCGGATGGTCGTCCATCATCACGCCTTCGGTTATCTCCAACATCAAAGTGTGCTTGGGAATATCGTATTGGCGCATCAGATGAGCCAAGACATCGGGCAGATTGCGATTGCGGAAATGCAAGGGCGACAGATTTACGGAGATCGCCGGGATCTTTTTGCCGGCCGCGCGCCAAACAGACATCTGGCGGCAAGCCTCGCTGAGGGCCCAGATACCGATTTCATCGATCAGGCCGATCTGCTCGGCAATCATGATGAACCGGCTGGTGGAAATATTGCCCAAAACAGGGTGAGCCCAACGGATGAGGGCTTCGACACCATGGAGGGAACCATCCGCGAGATTGACTTGCGGCTGATAGAGCAACCGCAATTGCCCCTGCGAAACTGCCTCACGCAAGGCCGCGCCCAATATTACCCGCTCCTGGGCCCCGTCGACAACTTCGTGCTCGTAGAGGAAAACGGCCTCGTGCCCGGCCATCTTTCCTTTGCACGCAGCGGAATCGGCCCTTTTCAACAGGGTTTCGACATCAGTGCCGTTGTCGGGATAGAGGCTGATGCCAATGCTGATCGAGATCGGCAGCAGCAGGTCGGCGATCGCAAAGGGTTTGGCGACGGCGTCCACCAGCTTCTTGGCAACCATGGTGGCGTAAACGCTGTCGGCTTCCGGCAGGATGATCACGAAGACATCGCCGCCGAAGCGTCCGACGATGTCGTTGGGGCGGAGCTGGTTCTGCAAGCGGGTGGCGATCTGACCGAGAATCTGGTCGGCCGTGGAGTGGCCGAAGGTGTCGTTGATGTCCTTGAAGCGCTTGATGTCCAAGCGCAGCAACGCCATCTTGTCTTGTTTCTCGCTGGCTTCCGCGATCGTCTGGCTGGCCCTCTGATAGATCTGGCGGCGATTGGGCAAGCCTGTCAGCATATCGAAATAGGCAAGGCGATTGATATGCTCCTTGGCCTCGTGTTGCTCGATTGCCAGGGCGCAGAGATGGACGCAGGCTGAGACGATCTCCTCGTGGAGATAGCTGGGGCCGCGTTTTTCGCGAAAATAGAAGGCGAAGGTCCCCGCCACCCGACCATCCCGCAGCTTGATGGGGACGGACCAGCAGGCTCGCAGGCCCAGCGGCAACGCCAGGCCCTTGTAAGGCGCCCAGAGCGGATTGGTCTCGATGTCATCGACGAGCACGGGCTCGCCGAAGTAGGCGGCCGTCCCACAGGAACCGACGCTGGGACCGATGGCGATTCCGTCCAGAGCATCCGAATAATATTGGGGCAGGCTCGGAGCGGCGAGGGGACGCAGCAGGCCATTCTGATCCACCCTCAGAATGGTCGAGATCACGTCCCGCGTGATGAATTCAGCCTTCTTGCAAATAAATTCCGATACATTTTCCAGCGAAGCGCCGGATACCAATTCCTCCAGCACGGTGTTCTGAAGCGTCTGGATCATGCGCGCGGGGGTATTGCTGTGAATGGTGACGATCGTCTCCGTGACGTTCTCGTCGATGTCACGAATATGATCAGTATAAATCAGTAACGTAATTTCATTACCGAATTTATCATGACCGTTGATCTCCTCCAGGCCGCCACGCTTGGCATTGACAAGGCGCTCGAGACTGAGACGGGTCGCCGAAGGCGTGGCCTTGCTGACGAGCACCGAAACGAGCGGTCGGCCGATCACATCCTCGGACTGATATCCGAGCATCTTGGTAAAGCTCGGATTGATCCAGACAATTTCGCGCCGGGCATTGAGGACCGCCACCGCCTTGTCACTCTCTTGGACAGAGCGTCCGAGGAGCTGAATGCCTCTATCACGCGTCAGTGGCATGCTTCTTCCCAATGTGTCCTTGTGCCTGACGATCATTGGCGCGTCCCAGTGCAACAGACATCGCAATTGAGGTCGGTAACGATGCTATAGCACTCCAGCGATCTTGTTAAGTCTTCATTGGCGATCGACATTGGACACGTCAGGACCCGAGATTGGAACAGTGGCTGTCAGGCTATACGATACTTCCATTGCTCTCGAGCATCAGGCTTCGATAATCTCTTACCCTTCTATGGCGACTGAAAGAGTTCACTGGTCATGCAGACGAGTTCGGTTCTGTTGCGGGCCTGAATCTTCTTCATCATGTTGCGGACGTGAACCTTCACAGTGCACTCGCTCATATTGAGTTTGTGAGCGATGACCTTGTTCGGATCACCCTTGCGCAGATTTTCAAGCACGGTCAGCTGGCGCTCGGTCAGCAGGGCAGAGGCGCGCTTCTGCGGTTTGGCCTCGGCCGCAGGCGAACTGGCGCCACGGGCGGAAAGCAGGCTGCTGGCCGGAATGAACGTGCCGCCGACATTGACGAGATTGACGGCGCCGATGGTCACGTCGAGGTCCAGGCTCATCGGAACGTAGCCCTTGGCGCCACGTTCCAGCGCCGCCACCATGCCGGAAGGATCTTCCACGTCGGAAATCACGATGACGCGGGCATCGGCCGCAGCTTCCAGGATTGTATCCAAACCCTGGTGGAGCGCAGCCTCGGTCGCTTGGCGACCGGTCGCACACAGCAGAATGATTGGCGCAGTGGTTTTCGCCGCGGCATTCTGCCATTCCCGGATGTTTTCATAGGCGCGGATTTCGAACTCGCTGACGGCATCACCCAGGCAACGGGTCAGGCAATCGCGGGTGAAGGTGTTGTCGTTGATAATGCTGATCGCGGCTTTTTCTGCCACGATGTCCTTGTCCTCGCGGACGGACGGAGCTTCCTTGCTACCCACGTCGAAGACCCGCCTGTCGCGCTGGTACTGCAGGGGCCGCCGCCTGTCGAGGATGGTGGAAGCGTCTGTGAGGGCGATGTTCATGTTCAATCCGCAACGTGTTGGTACTATGCTGACTAAGGGGCAAGTTATGCGAGATCGATGATTTGGTCGTTAGCTCGGAGTCCGCAGACATAGCAATGAGTACAAATTCTGGGGCAATCTGGCTCGGACGTGGTAGAGAAATGACTCTAACGGCGTAGGCGCCCATACACCTTGCCCGGGCAGGGGCGGCGGCAGAGATCGAGGATTCGGGCCTTTTGCCGTATGCGTGCCTACTGCTTGAGCGTGCCAGCCACGAGGCGGGCGACAGAGAAGGCGGCATTTGCGATAGAGATGTGCTTCTGTATAATTGGAAGCAATTTCTGCATCCAATCCGAAAGGCGGTATGATTTTATGAAATATCCCTTGGGCAGGCTGCAACCTTACCGTGCGACATGCGGCCAATGGCAACAGGGAGGATGCGAGAATCCACTTGTGCGCAAGGTAAAAAAGGGAGGACAAAATAGTCTGAAAAGTCTCTTTTGAAGATTTCCGTTGTTGTTCATAATTACGAGTGCGGCCGCCACCTCGAGGCGCCGTCGGCAAGGTATAAGAGCTCCGGACTTTGTGAGCCTGCCGCGAAAGCGAGGAAAGCAAAATGGACGATGGTGCGCCCCGCAACGACCAGCAGCCGGCTTCCGGAGCACCGGCTCCACGCTCAGGCAAGGAGCGCCGTCGTTGGTCGCGGCAACCCAGCGGGCAGCAACATGACATTCCGCCGCCGCCTCCGGCGCTGACGCCCCTGATTTTTTCGACAGAGGCGTTTCCGGCGGGTGATCAGTTCGCTGCCTGGCAAGGGCTCAATGCACCGCTTGTCGATCTGACGCTGCCCGACGGGGTGACGGCGCAGGATGGATTTGCCGCGCGCCAGGTCGCGTGGAATCTCGGCGGCATGCTGGTCGTGCAGCAGAAGGCATCCGCCCACAGCTATCATCGTTCCGCGGCCAAGCTTCGCTCCAGTCTTGTCGATCACTGGGCGATCATCTTCAGGCGCGAGGGAAAAGCCTGGACCGAAGTCGGCGGGCGCGTCGCCGAGAGCCAGCCGGGAACGGTCGAGATTCGCTCCCTTGCCCATGCCTTCCGGGGGAGGATGCTGGACTCGCAGAGCCTGACGCTCTACTTGCCGCGCGATCTTTTTGCTGATTCCTCTGCAATGCTCGACGCAAACAACAATCGGATCCTGTCGCGTAACCTTGCCGGCCTGCTGATCAGCTACGTCGACAGTCTGGAGGCACGGCTGAGCGAGTTCAGCAAAGATGACCTGCCCGGTGTGGTCAACGCCACCAGGGACATGATCCTGGCTTGCATGGCCTCCACGGAGGAGTGGGCGGCGGTGGCCACCAAGCATGGAACGGTGGCTGCGATGGAACGTGCCCGGCGCTTCATCCGCAACAATCTGCAGACGGCCACCATTACCCCTGAGTTGCTGTGCCGGGAACTCGGCATTTCGCGAACCCATCTCTATCAATTGTTCGAGCCGAGCGGGGGCGTGGTTCATTATATTCAGAAACAGCGCCTGCTTGCCGCCCATGCGGCGCTCAGTGATCCATCGGACCGTCGCCTGATCGCCGAAATCGCCGAGAGTTTCGGCTTTGCCTCCGCTGCCGATTTCAGCCGCGCCTTCAGCCGGGAGTTCGGCTACAGTCCGCGGCAGGCTCGCAGCGCGCCCGCGCCGAGCCGTGTGATGAAAGAGGGGACGCTGGACGCGGACGGCTTGCCATCGTTCGAGCGCTGGCTCCGGGCTTTGGGAAGCTGAAGCGTTTTGCGATTTGACGGAACCGCCTGCAATCACACTCACGCCATCACATGACGTAACGGAGCAAAGCGCATTCAGACTTGAAGGCGCGCGGCTTCAGGTGACGGTGGCTCGGTGTCACGATCGATTGGCGATGATGCTGTGTCTTGCGTGATGGACAGCTTTTTCACGCAATGTGTTTCAAAGGAAAGCAGGCATGTCTTCGAATAGGCGGAGCGGCGAGCGGCAAATGGGTGATGCGGGCGAGATCAAGCCGGCCATTCCTGCTGCCGTCCTGGAGGGATGGGCCGCTATCGCCGATATTCTGGCGGGGCTCCTGGAGCACACGGTCGCATTTGTCATGCAAGGCGTCGGCCAAGGCAGTGAGATCGTTGCCGTCGGCCGGGAGGCCGATGACGGTCATCGTCCTGGTCCGGTGCCGGACCGAAGCGCCCTGGAGCATTTCAGTAAAGTGGTTGCACGCGCCTCCGACGCTTCCGCCGGCGGAGACAGACAAACGGGAACAGTCACCGACATCGGGGCAGGGCAGGCCTTTCTTGGTGCACCGATCTATGGGCCGAAGGGAGAGATTTTTGGGGCGCTGGTGGTTCAAAAGCAGGATGAAGCCGGATTCCCGCCAGCCTATCAGCGCCTGCTGATCCGTTTTCGAAACGAGATCGAGCATGACGTGAGATTGCTGTTCCAGACTGGCAGCGACATGCCACGCGACGACAAACGGATCGAAACCGAAAGGCGGCTCGGCGACGATCGCTTCAACTTGCTGCTGGAACATGTGGCTGACGACTTCTTCGTCCATGACGATCAGGGAAGATTCCTCGACGTCAACCATCACGTGACGCTCAGCACCGGTTTCAGCAGGGAAGAGCTCCTGCAGATGTCGGTTCCCGATATCGTCGAGGATTTGGACTTGGAATGGGCCAAGGGTGTATGGGCAGAGGCCGAACCGGGCGTGGCGCAGACGCTTTACGCCAGACATCGCCGCAAGGATGGTTCGCTTTTTCCGGTCGAGGTCCGGCTTTCCTGCCATCTCCATCAGGCCAGGAAGACTTTTTTTGCCACCGTGCGCGACATTAGTGAGCGGATAGAGGCCGAGGACGCCAATCGCCGGCACAACGCCGAGCTCGAGGTCAGGGTCGCCGAGCGCACGGCCGAATTGCGCAAGAGCACCGATCTGCTGCAGGCGGTTTTCGATGGCACCACGGATGCCATTTTCCTGAAGGATCTCGAAGGCCGGTTCGTGATGCTGAATCAGGCGACGGCCCGATTCCTCGGCCGGCCGGCGGCTGAGATTCTGGAGCGGGATCTTAGGGACGTGGTCGATCCGGAAAATGCGGCCCGCATCCTGCGGACCGATCGGGAGATCATGGCGCGCGGCAAGGCCGTCACCATGGAGGAAAGCTTCATCGTCAATGGCGTCAGGCGCCATTTCTTCGTGACCAAGGTTCCAAGGCGCGACGAGAATGGCGAGGTGATCGGTCTGATTGGCGTTTCGCGTGATGTCACGGACATCCGCGCCACAGAAACGGCGCTGCGTCACAGCGAAGCGCGCTGGGAATTCGCGCTCAATGGCGCGGGCGACGGTTTGTGGGACTGGGACCTGCGCACGGGGCACGTCTTCTACTCCCGGCAGTGGAAGGCGATGCTGGGGCATGCCGAGAGCGAGATAGGGCCCACCCTCAACGAATTCGTCGATCGCATCCATCCGGACGACCTGCAGGCGAGTTGGGAAGCGGTGGAACGGCACATGCGCGGCGAGGCGCCCGATTTCGTCATCGAACTGCGCATGCGGGCCAAGGACGGGTCCTGGCGCACCATTCTCGATCGCGGCAAAGCCATCGAGCGCGATGAGGACGGCTCTCCCCTGCGCATCATCGGAACCCATACCGACATCACCGCGCGCAAGCAGATCGAAATGGAATTGTCGGCGCGCGTCCGCTGGCTGTCGGAGATGATGGAAAACTTGCCGATCGGAGCCGCTTTCGTGACCGATGACGGCATTCTGGTCAACCGTGCCATCGAGGACCTTACCGGTTACGGCAGGGAAGAGCTGTCGAAGCCGGATGCATGGTCCAGGCATTTTGGCGATGATCTGTTCGAGGCTCTCGCCTCCGGGGAGAACGGCGATCGCGCGGGCCGGACCTATCACACCGGGCAGCACAGTTTCTTTCGCAAGGACGGCATGCTGCGCTTGGCCGAAGTGGCCGCTGCCAGGGTTGGCGACCACGCCATCTGGCTCATGCGCGATGTTACGGACAACAAGGAACTGGAAGCCCAGCTCAGTTCCCTCGTCGACAATCTGCCGCATGGCGCTGTCTATCGCCTGGTGCAGACACCCGACGGAAAATTGTCGCTGCCCTATGTGAGCGCCGGCATCCTGGCTCTGACCGGCGTGCCGGCCAGCGAGATCATGGAACGGCGAGGCGCCTTCACTCAAACGATCCATGAAGACGATCTGCCCCGCTACAACGCGATGCTGGAAGTTTCGCTCTCGCGTGGCGACGTCTTCGATTGCCAATTCAGATGCAGGACGCGCGATGGCCGCGTTCTCTGGCTGCATTGCCGGTCCGGGCCGCGCTATCAGGCCGATGGCACGGTGATCTGGGACGGCGTCATGCAGGACATCACCGCCCGCAAGCAGGCGGAGGATCTCATCGTTGCGCTCAAGGAGCGCATGGAACTTGCGATCAGGGTCGGCGGCGTCGGCATATGGGATATGAACGCCCAGGAGCAGAAATATATCTGGGACGACCAGATGTACGTCCTCTACGGGCTGGAGCACGGCGCTTTCGACGGCAGCATCGAGCGCTGGCTCTCCTTGCTGCATCCGGACGATGTCGACCGGGTGTTTGCACAATGGCAGGAGGCCACCACGGAGACGGGCGCATTCGAAAGCGAATTCAGGATCGTGCATCCCAGTGGCGCCATCCGGTACATTCGGGGGCAAGCCAAGGTCTTTCGCGCCGATGATGGCTCGGTATTGCGCGCTCTGGGGATCAACCAGGACGTCACCGAGGAAAGGCGGACCGCCCAGGCTCTGATCCAGGCGCGCAAGGCCGCCGAAGCGGCTCAGGAAGCCAAGGGCGAATTCCTGGCGGTGATGAGTCACGAAATCCGTACGCCGATGAACACGGTGCTCGGCATGACGCGGCTGGCGCTCCAGGCCGAGCAGGATCCCAGGCAGCGCAATTATCTCGAAAAGATCAGTGCCTCGGCGCAGACGCTGACCTCCATCCTCAACGACATTCTCGACTACTCCAAAATCGAGGCCGGCAAGCTGGAGCTGGAGGAAAGCGAATTCAAGCTGGAAGCCGTTCTCGAATCGGTCTCCGCCGTGACCGCCATGAAAGCCGAAGAGAAAGGCATCGAGATCATCTATGCCGTGGCGCCCGATGTGCCCACGCGCCTCGTCGGCGACTCGCTCCGGCTCGGACAGGTGTTGATCAATCTGGTGAACAACGCCGTCAAGTTCACCCACAAGGGCGAGATAGTGGTGTCGGTCGATGTCGAACAGGCGACGGCCACCAACGCCATCCGGCTGCAATTTGCCGTACAGGATACCGGGATCGGTCTCGATGCCGATCAGGTCGCCGGTTTGTTCCAGGCTTTTACGCAGGCGGAGAAACACGTCTCGCGCCAATATGGCGGAACGGGCCTGGGACTGGCCATCTGTAAGCGTCTCGTCGAAGGCATGAATGGGCAGATCTGGGTTTCGAGCACGCTGGGCAAGGGCAGCACCTTCTATTTCACGGTCGAATTCAGATCGCCTCAACGCGCTGCTTCGTATGACGGTGTTCTGCGTTCCAGTGAATTGAAGGGCAAAAGGGTCCTGATCGTCGATGACAATGCCAGTGCCCGCGAAACATTGGCGGGGATGGTGCATGATTTCGGCATGGAGACCCATGTCGTCGGCTCCGGCAAGGCCGCATTGACGGCGCTGAGCCAGGCCTGTGAACAGCAGCGGCCTTTCGAAGTCGTTCTGATGGATTGGCGTATGCCCGGAATGGATGGCCTGGAAACCGCGGGGCACATCAAGAACGACGCGAGGCTGAAGAGCACGCCGGCCGTTCTGATGGTGACCGCCTATGGCCGCGAGGAAGTGCTCCGGCGGGCCGAGCAACTCGGCCTGCACGGCGTGCTCGTCAAACCGGTCACCGTGTCGGTGATGTTCAACACCATCGTCGGGGTCTTTCACGGGACCACGAGCAAGGCCGCCACCGCTTTGGACGAGCAGGCGGACAGGGTCTTGCCGCCGCAGCCGCAGGACGAATTCCTGGAGGCTCTGGCTGGCCGGCACATTCTGGTGGTTGACGACAATGCCTTCAATCGGGAAGTCGTCGGCGATTTCCTGCAATTGGCCGGCATGAGGGTGGATACCGCGGTGAACGGTCTCGATGCCCTGGAGAAGCTGGAAACGGCCACCTATGATGCCGTCCTGATGGACGTTCACATGCCGGAAATGGACGGTCTGACCGCCACTCGCAGGATACGTGCGCAGGAACGCTGGGCTTCGCTGCCTCTGATTGCCCTGACTGCCCAGGCCCTCACCAAGGATCGCGAGGCCAGTCTCGCGGCGGGCATGAATGCGCATCTGACCAAGCCGATCGACGAGACAGCCCTCTTTCGGACGTTGGCGGACTTGCTTCCTGCGCCCTCTCCATCACAGGATTCCGAAGACGGGCAGGCCCCCCGCACTGCGCAGGCAGATGGCGGTCAGGACATTTTCGCATCCGTCAGCGGGGCCGATCTGTCCGCGGCTCAGAAGCGTCTGGGCGGCAGCCGCGAACGGCTGCAGCGTCTGCTCCAGGGGTTCGTTCGTGACTTCAGGGAGGCTCCCGCGCAACTCCATCAATCCGCCCTGCGGGGGGATACCGGAGCCGTTGCAGCGCTGGCGCATGCCGTCAGAGGGGCGGCTTCCTATCTGGATGCCCAGGAGCTGTGTGCGGCTGCAGCCGATATCGAGGAGGTTTCCCGTCGTGGCGACCTCGACGAGCTCCGGCTTCTTCTTCCCGCATTCCGCGACAGCCTGGCAGTGCTGCTCGGCCAGCTCGATCGCCTTGCCACAGAAGCTGTGGCAGGAAGGGCAGAGCCGGGGCACGATGGCCTGCGCAAGGTCATAGGGCTCATTGCAGCGGCCAAGCCCTTGCTGCAAAGCGGTGACTATGCCGCCTATGCCATCCTGGATCAGATCATCGCCGAGTTGTCCGGCAGCGTCGAGATCGAAAGAGCGAGGGCAATCCTCGGTCATTTCGAGGAGCTCGAACTGGCCGAGGCGGAAAACCTATTGCAGCAATTGCATGCCGATCTGGAACAACAGGTGTTTGAAAGATCTCAAGGTGAGTGACGCTTTTCTGCAAACGGTGCTGATCGTCGACGATGACCGGATCAATCGGGCAGTATTGGCTGAGCTGCTGCAGCGTGAATGCCGAATACTCCTGGCGAAGGATGGGGAGACCGCTCTTCAGCGCGCGCGGGACGAACGCAGCATCGACTTGATTTTGCTCGATGTCTCGATGCCGGGCATGGACGGCTACGAGGTGCTTCGTCGGCTGCGCTCCGAGCCCCAGACCGCCAATATTGCGGTGATCTTCATCACCGCCCTCACGAATGAACAGGACGAAGAGCGAGGGCTTTCGCTGGGCGCTGCCGACTATGTCGTCAAGCCGATCAGCCCTGCCATCGTCAAAGCCCGCGTGCGCAACCATCTCAAATTGGTGGCGCAGCGCAACGAACTGGAGCGTCTGTCGGAAAAGGACGGCCTGACCGGCATTGCCAACAGGCGCTATTTCGACAAGGCCTTCGAATTGGCGTGGCGACATGCCATTCGTTCCGGTGAGCCGCTCAGTGTCGGCATGATCGATGTCGACCACTTCAAGGAATATAACGACCATTATGGTCACGGTGCCGGCGACGAGGCGCTCCGGCAGGTCGCCCAGGCCCTCGAGCGTGCGGCCGGGCGGCCCTATGACGTGGTGGCCCGGTATGGCGGCGAGGAGTTCGTGATGCTGCTGCCCGGCCTGCACGAGTTGGAGCCGTTGCTTGAAAGGCTGAGACGCGCGGTGCTCGACCTCAATCTGCCGCACGCCCGGTCCCGTACGGCCGAGGTGGTGACCATCAGCTGTGGCGGGGTGGTGGCCTTCGTATCGCAGACGGATAAGCCTGCCGCATTGCTGGGATGGGCCGATAAATTGCTGTACCGGGCCAAACAGCAAGGACGCAACCGGGTGCTGGTCTGGCAGGGGCAAAAGGAAGGGCTCTTCCTTCCGCTGGGGCAGGGCATGGCGAGCAAGCCGCCGGAAAGCGCCGGATGAGTGCAGGATGCGGAGGGCGGAAATGCCGGTCGTTCAAATGAAGAACGGAGCCGGCCGCCGAAACAGCTGCGGCTCCGATGGACGGGGAACGGAGCCGTCGTTCTTCCCCCTGGCTTCCTGGCCGGACACTCGCCGACGAAGAGCAGCCCCTCGTCAAGAAGACCGGGCAATATCCAGGCTCAGGCGTTGCATGTCCGCTGCATTATGGAGCTCATAACCCTCGGCGCGCAGGATTTCGCGGGATTTATGCGCAATTGCCGTGCGGCTCTTCACCTTCAACTTCTTCATGATGTTGCGGATGTGGACCTTGACGGTGCTCTCGCGCAGGTTGAGCTCCGTCGCAATGGCGGCATTGGACTTGCCTCGGCTGACGGCTGCAATGATCGACAATTGCCGTGGGGAAATGCGCGGATAGTTTCGGCCGGGCTGTTCCTGGCGAGCGAGGGAAGGCTCGGACGCGGCCCGGATCAGACTGGCGGCGGGCACGAAGACCCCGCCGGCGATGACTAGCCGCGTTGCCTCGATCGCCACTTCGGCGCCGAGTGTGCTGGGAATGTAGCCCTTCACACCGAGATCGAGAGCCCTGAAAATGCTGGCGGGATCCTCGGAGTCCGACAGGATGATGATAGCAGCCGGCGGGGTATGCGCGGTTGCTGCGGCCAGGGAGGACAGATCACTCGGAGCCTCACCCTCGCAGATGATGACAAGCGAAACTTCTTCGTGTTTGTCCGCGGCGGCATTCCATTCGTCCAGCCTGGCGAATGGAAGAATTTTTCGTTCAGGAAATTCTACCGCCAAGACGCGACTTAAGCAGTCGCGCTGTAATGTCTTATTATTGACGATGGCGATTTGTCCTGGTGGACTGCTTACTACCATGGTGGTGCCATATGATTGACCAGGTTGCCTCAAGGGCACCGAGGAAGATAGATCTATCGGACGCAATTTGGACACTTCACAAAACGTATGGACGGACAGGGTAGGACCGAACTCTAGCCAAAGGGCAGCCAACTACTGCCGGGGATGCCGGACTGAACAAAACGTCCCCTGGATCATGAATTCGCCCGTTATCCGCTGGTCATGCCTGGCAAAAGCAGGATGTTCCGCGAAGGAAAGACTTGTGAATTGCCGCCACCTCGGCGATTCAGTCCGGTATTTCCTTGGTCTAGAGCACTGCAATGCCATCATGAGCACCTGCAGAATGTTGCAAGCTCTGCTCCAATTCAATCTAGCAATGTTGATAGCTCGTGAGCGGAAGGTGGGACCGATTTAGGTACTATCTAATTCGAAGGCGGTACCCCGAGCTGGATCGCGGCGAGGGCTGGGGTAGAGAGAGACGCCGATTGGCGTGGTGGCGGCGACAAATGGTATTGCCGCCGACATCGATAGGTTTTTCCGGGCAGCCGGCCGGTTTCCTTGTCGCGCCGGTCGGGTGAGCCCGCTCCTCCCAAGAGGGGGGCTCCCGGAAATCGCAAAGACGGCGAAACGACGAATCAGGCTTCCTGAAAAGTACTGCGCAAGGAAGCGACGTCGCGATAAACTTGGTATTTCGGGTCAGGAACGCGGGCGACGCAGGAGCACTGGCCAGTCGCGCCTCGGCACTTTGTTGAGCACCGCGCCCATCACCTTGCCATTGGCCTGCTGGAGGGTATCGAGCGCCTCCGTCACGTCGTCGCTGGTGGTGCGGCCTGCCTCGATGACGAAGATCATCGTGTCGAGAAGTGGCGCTACCGCCTTGGCGTCGGAAGACAGGCTCATGGCTGGCAGATCGACGATGACACAATCATAGGCATTCAGCGCCTTGAGCTGTTCCTGCATGACGGATGAGCCGATAAAGAGATCGATATCGACCGAGCCGCCGGCCCTGTTCGCGGGAATGAAGTCGAGTCGAGGCGCCAGGTTGATCGCGGACGCCGTGATCTGCTTGCCACGCTGCTGCAGAACTTCGCTCAGCCCGTAGCGGGCGTCAGGGGCATAGTGGCGGCTCAGCGCGTCGTCGCGTAGATCGCAGTCGATCAGCATGGTGTGGCGGCCGCTCGCGGCAAACAGGTGAGCCAGGTTGGCGGCGATAGTGGACTTGCCTTCATGGGGCAGGCACGATGCAATGCCGATGACACGCGCCCCGGAACTCTGCTCCTTGCCCATGATCGCCGTTCGCACGGCTCTCAGGCTTTCGGCGAAGGGAGAGAGCATGCCGGCCTGCGAGATCGCATAGGCGAAGTAGTTCTCACCCGAACTGGCCTGGCGCCGCTTGAGCCGCAGCGATTTGATCGCTTCCACCAGCGTTTTTGGCAATCTGGCCAGATACCGGCGGAAATCCGCGAAACTGTGCGGCAAGCCGGCGCCGCGCTTGTCGGTCGCAAAGGGGATGATGCCGATGCAATTGAGACCGAGCTCCCGCTGGACATGCCGCTTGGCCCGCAGCGTGCGGTTGAGCGTATGAAAGATACTGACCGCGCCAAGGCCCGTCAGCAGGGAGAACGAAGCTGCCAGCAGCAGGATCAGCCTGGTTTGCGGAAAGCTTTTGGAAAGCGGTTCGGCCGCGGAACTGATGATCCGGGCGTCGGAGGCCGAGAACTGGCGGTCAGGCAGGACGCCCTTGCGTACAGCTTCCTCGATAGCCTGCTGCTGGCCCTTGATCTCGTCGATGCGCCCCTGCAGCCATTCATTGTTGCGCTGCATCGACAGCGACTTGGCGTCGATCTGGTCGCGGATGAAGGCGGCAGTGATCGAATTGGCGATCGAGGCGGCCTTGGTCGCGGATTTCGACCGGTAGCCGATCTCCAGCACCAGGGATTGGCCGATTCGGCGCACCGTGACGCGGTCGCTGAAAGTGGCGAAGGCGGCCGCGTCGTGACGCTTAACCAGATCCGGCGTCACGCCCTGGGCCGGCAGCGGACCAACGAACTCGGGGTCGTTCTGCAGATTGAGCGTTTGGAACACCAGGCGCAGAACTCGTTCGGACTTGACGATCTGGATTTGGCTCTCGATCTGCGAATTATCGAGGTTGGTCTGCAGGAGGCCGGGATCGACCCCCTGGGAACTCGAGAACGAGCTTCTCGGCTCCAGAATCACGAAGGAGGCCGCATAAAATTCCGGCGGCGTGCTGACGATATAGATGATCGCGGCGACGACGCAGAGGATGAACCACAGCACCAGGCCCCGGGCATAGCGCATGATCTCGACGAGAATGTCGCGCAAGCCGAAACTCGTGGGCTGATCATTCAGCGGCCTGAGATAGAGCATGTCAGCGGCCTCGAACCTTCAACAAAATCCATGAACAGGGCGACATTAGAACGACGGGACCGCGTGCAATCCCAACGATCCGGTTCGAGCGCGCTCGAACGTTTCACATTGTAGAAAGCCCGGAAGCAGAGCGCTGCCGCGCGACCAGTTCCGCGCCGGCAGTGCAGAGTTCAGGTCGAATGCCGCGCTTATAGAGTTAGGGAAGGAATGTCGCAATGCTTGGCTCGCAATACTATTGGTCATGATCACGAAAGGTTTGGCCGATTGGCGTTCGCAGCGCGCCAAGCTCAAATCACATACCGAAAACATGTTGCGGCGATGGCATGACTTTCCAAAAAAGATGTCATGCTTTTCCGGCGTGCCTCTCGCGGATGAGGTCGAGATAGCCTTGGGCCGATTTTCGCCATGAAAAGGCTTCGACACGCTTGCGCCCCTGTTCGACGAAGGCGGAGCGCAAAGTGTCGGAGGAGGCCAGGCTCTGGATATGCCGGAGCCAGGTCGCGGGTTGGTCGGGCGGCGCCAGCAAGGCGGCCTCACCGCATACTTCCGGCATGCTGGCCCGATCGGATGAAATCACGGGGCAGCCGAGTGCCATGGCCTCGATGATCGGCAGACCGAACCCTTCGGTGAAGGAGGGAAACAGCAGGCACAGCGCGCCTTGCAGCAAGGCTGCCAGGTCGTCATCGTCGACGAAGCCCATGAACCGGACATTCGGAGCGGGAATCCCGTGTTCTTCCGTGGCAAAAATGCTGGATTGGCCGCCGGTCACGACAATGTCGATGCCGAGTTCGTCAAGGGCTTCGGCGAGCTCGAGCACCATGGCGACATTCTTATGGCGGGCGCGGCTGCCGATGATGAAGACATAGGGACGCTCGAACCGGTGCTTGCTGCGAATCGAGGAGCGGGATGCATTCCAGCGAAAGACATGCTCGTGGCCATTGGGCAGAACGACAATGTCTTCGCGAGCGATCGGCAGATGGCGCGCAAGCTCGCCCGCCGAGAAATGCGAGACGGTGGTGATCGCGGCGGCGCGTCGGACCAGCAGCGGCAGGAGCGTGCCGTAGACGGCGCGAAATGCCTTGCTGTAGCTCGCCGGCATATTCGCGACATTCGCATCATGGATGCAGACGATCTGCCTGCGGCGTGCGACGGGTCCCAAATTGCACAGATTCAGCAGGAACCGACGATCGAGCGTGGGCAGCGTCATCTGTTCCCAGAAATGCCCGCGCAGGCGCTGGGATCGCTTGGTCTGGATGGCCCGATAGGCAGGCGCCTCGCTGCTGCCGGGCAAATAGAGGCTGGCTCGTCCTCCCTGCTCCTGCAGGAGGTCGTCGATATGCGCGGTGATTTCCCGCGCATAACGCTGCACGCCGGTGACCGGTTGGGTGAGGAAACGCCCGTTGATCGCAAAGGAAAGCGGCTCGGTCATGGTGGCCGAAAGAGCTCGTGGGGCGGGAGCCGTGTCAATTGCGCTCGACTGCGGCAGTGTGTCGATGTTCATCGCAGGCATTCCCCTTCGATGCAAGCAACCTGAGGACCAGCGTGCGGGATGTCGGCCGAGACAAGCCACAACAGTCAAAAAAAGAACGCCCGAAGTCGGTGGTGCTTCGGGCGCAAGGCTGACAGTTATTCGATCGCTTGAACTGCGGCCGACTCTTGAACCAAGCTCAATAGGAGCCGGAGGGACGCAGTACGGCGGGGATCGTCTTCAGGATGATGACGATGTCGCTCCACAGGCTCCATTCCCGCACATAGCGGACATCGAGGCTGACGCGGTGCTGGTAGGACACGTCGCTGCGACCGCTGACCTGCCACAAGCCGGTGAGGCCGGGACGCACCTTGAGATAGTCCTCGATATGGGCGCCGTACCGCACCATTTCGTCGCGGACGATCGGGCGCGGGCCGACAAGGCTCATGTCACCCCGGATCACATTGAGGAGCTGGGGCAGCTCATCGATGCTGGACTTGCGCAGGAACTGGCCGAGCGGCGTGATGCGCGGATCGTTCTTGAGCTTGTGGGTCTCTTCCCATTCCTGGCGGGCAGCACTGTTGGCAGCAAGGTGCTCGCGCAGCACTTCGTCCGAGTTGGTTACCATCGAACGGAACTTCAGGCAGGGAAAGAGTGCGCCACCACGTCCGACGCGGTTGTGCCGAATGAAAATCGGCCGGCCCTGAAGGACGAGCAGCACTCCGAGCAGCAGCACGAAAAGTGGCATTAGGAAGACGAGTGCAGCCGAGGCAGTGACGATATCGAGCACGCGCTTGCCTCCTCTTGCCAATTCCAGGGATAGGCCGCTTTTTTGCCTATTTGATTGGAACAAGGAAGCATCGTCTTTGCCGGGTATACGGCTAAGATTGTTCGAGCTAGCCAAGTTTTCCATCTCTCGCCTCGGTCAGAGTGCTGCATTACGTTATGGTATTCATCCCGGGTGGCACTGCCGTTCAGCATATTGCGCTGCGGCAGCCAAAACAAAATCGGACTTGGTACGGCGTTTTGAAGTTTTTGCCGACGTTCTTAAAAAACAAGCCGAAACGTGTTTTGATTTGGATGAATTTATTGATCCTGAATTGCTGAATTTTGTGTTGGAAATCAAGGATTAGAGCTGTTGGAATTTGGGGGGGTTGGTACCTACCGTTGCGGTGAGTTGGCGGCATACCCCTATACAAAAAGGATAGAGTTTGAATTACTCCATACGGTTTAAGAGGTAGGGGTAGGCGGAAGCCGCGTTACGGAAAGGGGTTACGTCTATCTCTTTGGAAGGTTGGCTGGCTTAATTCTCCCCATCGTGGCCGCATTTTTCCTTACCCCGGGGAGGGGTAGTGTTAGCCGATCTTAGACTCTCGAATAGGACTGCCATGCTTTCGGCGCCGCCGGGGAGGCATCTGCGCCATAGGGTGGGCCTTCGAAGGGAGGGAATGGATAGTACCGAAAGCGCAATCATGGCGGGGCTCACTAGGAATTTGGCGGGTTTCGGGCGAAAAATGGCCAATACCTCACCCGGGCGGGATGTGTGCTAGAACGCACGTCGTGGCCCGCCGGCACATGCTAATCCGCAACGCTTGCGGTCACCCCCGTCGCAGTTTGCCGGGCGTTTCGTGCTCTGGCGGAATGGGGCGTATTACCCCCTTCGTCGTACGTCCGAATGCTTGGGAGCGGACGACGAAAACTGTATTTGTGCTTTGAATCGGGCATTCGACTTGGGCCCCGCAGGAAGAATTGGTGCAATGCGAGTTGCAATCGTACATTACTGGTTCGTCGGCATGCGCGGCGGCGAAAAGGTCATCGAGGCGCTCTGCGAGCTTTTCCCGCAGGCAGACATCTTCACCCATGTCTATCGGGCCGATGCCGTGTCGCCTGTGATCCGCCGGCACAAGGTGTCGACATCCTTTATCGACCGCCTGCCCGCGGCCCATCGCCTCTATAAGTCCTACCTGCCCCTGATGCCGATGGCCCTCGAAAATCTCGACCTCCGCGGCTACGACCTGGTGATCAGCAGCGAGTCCGGGCCGGCCAAAGGCATCGTTCCGCCAGCCGATGCGACTCATATCTGTTATTGCCACTCGCCCATGCGCTACATCTGGAACATGTTCCATGACTATCGCGAGCGCAGCGGTTTCCTCACGCGCATGATGATGCCGCCGATCGCGCATTACATTCGCAATTGGGATGCGGTCTCTGCGTCACGCGTCGATCATTTCGTATCGAATTCGAAAACCGTGGCCCGGCGCGTCCAGTCTTATTATCGACGCGATTCAGATGTCATATTCCCTCCCGTCGATACGATGGCATTCCGTCCCGTCGAGGCGTCCGAACTGGAAGACTACTACCTGATGGTGGGGGAGCTGGTCCGCTACAAGCGGCCGGATCTCGCGGTGGAGGCATTCAACCGAACCCGCAAGAAACTCGTCATCATTGGCGGCGGCGAGATGTTCGCCAAGGTCAAGGCCATGGCTGGGCCGACCGTTTCGGTCCTGGGACCGCAACCCTTCGGCGCGTTGCAGCACCATTATGCCCGCTGCCGTGCCTTGGTGTTCCCTGGCGAGGAGGATTTCGGCATCGTGCCGGTGGAAGCGATGGCCAGCGGGCGTCCCGTGATCGCCTATGGGCGGGGAGGAGCGACGGAAACCGTGATTGCCGACAGGACCGGGGTGTTCTTCCAGACACAGAGCGTGGAAGCCATCATCGATGCCATCGAGCGTCTGGAAGCGATGGATATCGATCCCTCGGCCATCACGGCCCATGCGGCAGGCTTCGGCAAGGAAGTCTTCACCGAGAAGATGCGCGCTTATGTCGATCGGCGCGTGCATGAAAAGAGCGCGCAGGCATAGTCGATGTGACAGCGTCGCTGCGTTATTTCAGAGCAGACTGGATCGGGCCTTTCCGCAAGGTCCGTTCATTGAAGGACGGTATTGAGCCTCATGAGTTTCGAAGCATTTCACAGGGCCGCATTTTCCCGCAAGTCACGACGTTCCGGCCTGCGTCGCCTGGCAATTGCCGTGCTCACCACGGCAGTCGCCACGGTGGGTATCGCAACGACGGCGCTGGCGGAGCCCTATCTGCTCGGTCCGGAGGACAAGCTCAAGATCAGAGTCTATGACTGGCGGGCTTCCTCCAGCGAGGTGCATGAATGGGCCGCGTTGACCGGCGAATTCGTGGTGGGCGCGTCCGGCAACGTCTCCCTGCCGCTCATTGGTGAGGTGCCGGCGGCAGGCAAGAGCACGGGCGACCTGTCTGTCCTGATCGGTGAGAAACTGCAGGCCAGCATCGGGCTCTCCAACCGGCCGGATGCCTCGGTGGAAGTGTCGACCTACCGGCCCTTCTATATATTGGGCATGGTGACCACGCCCGGACAATATCCCTATAAGCCCGGCCTTACCGTGCTCCAGGCCGTCAGCACGGCGGGAGGCGTGCTGCGCGTCTCCGATTTCGGGCTCCTCAGTTTCCAGCGGGAGAGCCTAGTCAATCGCGGCGATCTCAGGACCCTGGCGGTGGAAAGGCTGGGGCTGCTGGCGCGCGAGGCGCGCCTCGATGCCGAGCTGCAGGGCAGCGATACCATTACCTTCCCCAAGGACCTGATGAGCCAGGCCGATACGCCGCAGGTCGCCCAGATGATGAAGGAGGAGCAGCTCCTGTTCGAAGCGCGCAAGCAGGCGTTGCGCTCGCAGGAGGATGCGATCAACCAGACCAAGAAGCTGCTCGGTTCGGAGATCGAATCCCTCAAGGCCAAGAGCCAGTCGCTGCAGCGCCAGCTCGAACTGGCCAAGGAAGAACTGGATAACGTCAACGGCTTGGTGTCCAAAGGCCTGGCCGTCGCCTCGCGCAAATTGGCGCTGGATCAGAACGTCTCGCAATTCGAAAGCAATCGCCTCGATATCGACCTGCTGATCTTGCGTGCCCAGCAGGACATCTCCAAGGCGGAACGCGATGTCGTCGACCTGCACAACAAGCGGCGCAACGACATTCTGACCGAGATCTCCGATGTACGGGGCAAGATCTCCGTGAATGCCGAAAAGACGACCACGACACAGGGGCTCGTTTACAACGCCGAGGTGCAGGCGCCGCAGGCTGTCGTCTCCCAGATGGGCAACCTCAACAGCAAGCTGACCTTTGCCATCATCCGGCGGGTCGGGGACAAGACGCAGACCATTGAGGCGAACGAAGCCGATCCGGTCTATCCCGGCGACGTAGTGAGAGTGGAGCGCTTGGGAGCTGCACCCAACGGCCAGGAAATCGTGCCGCGCTCTTCCGCCTCGGCACAACCCTGATCGCCATCTGCGGGAAGGCGGCGCTTCTCGTCTCCCCGGTGCTGTCTTATCGGGCGTCGTGAAAGATCAGGCCCACAGTGTGCCTGTGTCCCGAGCGAACACGGCTTACACCGTGGCGCAGATTGACGCGATAGGAGCCCCTGCTGCCCTGGACGGGCCGATTGTGCACGGCGAAGGCGACGGCATCGCCCTGGCGTAAGGGCACGACTTCGACCCGGCTCTGCATGCGGGGCCGCTGTTCGGTGAGGACGAACTCCCCGCCGGTGAAATCGCGGCCGGGCTGCGAAAGGAGAATGGCGACCTGGATCGGGAAGGCCAGGTCGCCATAGAGATCCTGATGGAGGCAGTTGAAGTCTCCGGGCCCATATTGCAGCAGCAATGGGGTCGGCCGGTTCTGGCCGGCCGCATGGCAGGCCTTCAGAAAATCGGCATGGGCCGCCGGATAGGCCTCTTGGATTCCCATGCGCTCGTTCCAGGCATTGGCGGTGGCGGCGAGGCGGGGATAGAGCGCGGTTCTGAGCTCACCAATCAGCGCTGGTAAGGGATAGGCGAAGTAACGATATTCGCCTCGGCCAAAGCCATGCCTGGCCATATGGATGTGGCTGCGGAAATGCCGTTCCTGATCGTAGAGATCGGCAATGCCCCGGCATTCCTCGGGCGAGAGCAGGCCGCCCAATACGGCGCAGCCATAATCGTCGAGTTCCTGCGCCAGGCCTTCCCAGTCATAGGCGGCGATCCGGTCGCCACCGGAAGAAGCAGGCGCAGGCGGGGAAACGGGTTGGGGGCGGGGATGGCCAGGCATGGGCTCGTCCTTTCGTCATCATGATGGGCTCACGACGACTCTAGGCCGGTCCGGTCGTCCCGACATTCCGATCTCTGCTGCCTGTCTTGTCGCACGATCGCGTACCGTCAAATAAAACGACACCGCGGGCGGCAAGCGCGCGGTGCGTTCAGAGACGGTTCGACGGTATCGGGGATCAGTGTTTGGTCTGCGTCTTGGCGAAGCGGCACTCGGCCGCCATGGCAGCGGCATCCAGGCGCACCATGGCATCGGTGATGATCCTGCGGGCCTCGATCGGAATCTTGCCGCGCATGGCCAGGAAATCGCCGGCGCGGCGATGATCGGATTCGGGTAGGGCTTCGAGCTGCAACAGGGCATCGGCCCAGCGAAGGCAGGCCTTGACCTTTGCCGGGGATCTGCGGTCCCTGAGATTGGCTATCGCGTCATGCGTGGCGAACTCATATTCGAGTGCCGCTGCGATGGCCGGGTCTTTCGGCTCTTTCATGGATGCCTAGCTCACTGGGGTCGTTCGGGTGGAAGGTAGATTGCTCCGAGACAACTTAATGAAATCGATCTCAAAATGCAGACCGGCAAATTTGCGGGGTATTTTTAGGGTGATGCAGGAAAATCGATTTTTTCCTCGATCGAAAGTAGCAATCCATTCCACCATGCGGCCAGGAGACGTAGCTGTCATGCCGCCGTCACGGTGCCAGATGACGTAAGGAGAGGCCTTGAGTGGTTTAGCGGCGTTTACGGCCCGCCGGTTTCGGGCGCCGGCATGGCCTTTCCTTCACTCCTTTTTTCTTCCCCATCTACCGCAAAGAGGTATGGGAAATCGGTAAAACCGGGGCCGGACACCGGGGTGGTCACCGCATTCCGTGTCGATTTTCCTCTCTTGGGGCGGCGTGATGCGCATGATCGGGAGCAGGGGTCGAAATCCGGCGGAACGGGCGATAGGATCGCCACCGCGTCGGGGATCGTCCTGTCCCCGGCGCCAATTCGAGGAGTCCGCCATGACGAACATTCCCACCACCCGGCTGCCGGATGGTTCCGCTATGCCCGTATTCGGGCTTGGAACCTGGGGGATGGGGGAGCAGAGGCGTGAGGCTGCGGCGGAGGTCACCGCCTTGCGCGCAGGGCTCGACCTCGGCATTGGCCTGATCGATACCGCCGAGATGTATGGCAGCGGCGGTGCCGAACAGGTGGTGGGACAGGCGATCGCGGGACGGCGCGATCAGACCTATCTGGTCTCCAAGGTCCTGCCTTCGAATGCCGGCCGCCGCCAGGCGGTTCGCGCCTGCGAGGAGAGCCTGAAGCGGCTGGGCACGGACCGCCTCGACCTCTATCTCCTGCATTGGCGAAGCTCCGTGCCGCTAGAGGAGACGATCGCGGCCTTCGGCGAACTGAAGCAGGCCGGCAAGATCCTGCGCTGGGGCGTTTCCAATTTCGACGTGGATGACATGCAGGAGGTCGAAGCACTCAGCCCGGACTGTCAGGCCAACCAGGTACTCTACAACCTGACGCGGCGCGGGATCGAGTACGACCTGATCGGCCATTGCCGCGAACGCTCCATGCCGATCATGGCCTATTCCCCCATCGAGCAGGGAGCGCTGGCCAGGAACCGGGTGCTGGAAGCGATAGCGCGCGAGCATGGGGCGACCCCCGCGCAGATCGCGCTCGCCTGGGTGCTCGACAAGCCCGGAATCGTTGCCATTCCCAAGAGCCGTCATCCCGAACGGGTGAAGGAGAATCTGGGGTCGCTGGCGATCAAGCTCAGCGATGCCGATCACAGCAGCCTCGACGCCGCCTTTTCGCCGCCGCGCCGCAAGCAGGGATTGGAGATGCTCTGAACCGCTCAGGCCCAGTTGCGCTTGCGCATAGGAACCAGGGGACCGAGGCTGTCGAGATAGGCCGAGCTTCCATTGTCGGCATAGGTCGACAGCACGACATTCTTGTCGCGGAACGATTTCAGCACCTGCCCGAGACCATTGGCTCCCTCGGTGCGAACCTGCCTGACGAGCCCGAGGTCGATGTTGATCGGGAAGATCTCGGTGGCCTGGCCGCATTGATGCAGCACCACGCCGGTGGGATCGACGACGAGCGAGCGGCCGACACCGCCGCCATCCAGACCGTTCACGTCGAAGACGTAGCAGGAGAACATCACCGCGGTAGCCTGGACGATGGCCAGTTCGGCCTGCCGATCGGTCGTGCCTGTCAGTACCGGGTGGATCAGCACCTCGACGCCCGCCGAGGTCAGGGTGCGTGTGGTCTCCGGGAACCAGATGTCGTAGCAGATCGACAGGCCGAAACGGCCGACGTCCGGCACGTCGAAGACCAGGAACTCGCTGCCGCCCGTCACACCCGCCTCGAACGGCATGAAGGGAAACATCTTGTCGTAGCGGCCGACGATTTCGCCGGCAGGATTGATCACCACCGCATGGTTGTAGGTCTTGCCTTCACGCTCCACGAAAACGCTGCCGGGAATGATCCAGATGCGATGCTTGGCAGCCAGCGCCTGGAAGACGGCCTCGTCCGCGCGAGGATCGGCGGCGGCACAGGCGTGCAGGGGCCCGTGCGCGGCCAGTTCGCTGAACACCACCATGTCGACGCCGGGATAGAGCGCGACCGCCTTTTCCAATTGGGCCGCCATCGCCGCGATGTTCTGCCCGGTGACCGGCACGGGCATCTGGATGCCGGCAATCAGGAAGCGGGAATTGTCCCGCCGCGGAAGCGGGGCCGATGCGTCGTTCACCTCGGGGTGAATGCCTGACATGTTTTTCCGGTTCTCATGGACTCACTCCAGTTGCCGGGTAGCGGTTTTCGCGGCGGAATCCAAGCGGAGCACGGAGCGGGGCTGTGGAGCGACGAGATCGTCGAGGGCCACGCCCTTGAACGGCTTGGTCGATTTCAGCACGATATAGCTCGACAGATTGCCGATCTTGGGGCCGAGCTTCAGCAATTCGTCCGACAGCATCTGATAGGAACCGATATCGGGGCAGACGAAGCGAACCAGATAGTCGATCGGACCGCTCACCTTGGTGCATTCCACCACATAGCGCATGGCCATCACCATCTTCTCGAAGGCGAGAAAATCGTCGAGGCCATGGCTGTTCAAGGTCACGGCGGCGATGACGTCGACATGGCGGCAGACTTTGGCGATGTCGATGCTGGCGTGGTAGCTCGAAATTACGCCGGCTTTTTCGAGACGCTTGACGCGCTGCAGGCAGGGGCTCGGCGACAGGCCCACCGCATCGGCAAGTTCCTGGTTGGTGGCGCGGGCATCGGCTTGCAGGCGCGCCAGGATGCGCAGGTCGACCTGGTCGAGCCGGATCGAGCCATCATCGTCTTTCATTGTTTCGCTCCCTGCCGCTCGACCTCCCGCCGCGACTCCAGCGGGCCCGCCTTTCTAGGCGGCATGAGGATACCCTGCGGGTGATCTCGTCAAGACGGGGCCGGGGTTCCCGGCGGCACAAACTTGCGCGCAGCCATGCTCAGACAGCAGCAAGTGTTGAAATGTGACGGAAATTTGGCAGCACTTTTGCTGGGTCCGACGCTACACTGGCGCACAATAAGAAGGCACCCGCAAGGGCAATCCAGGGGAAGTGAAACCATGGCGTCATCCCTCATCGAGCGGCTCACCCGCAAGAAGCCGGTCAGTCGACTGGTCGCCGATACCGCTGACAGCGGTGATGGCCACGGCCATCTCGGCCGCTCCATCACCTTGTTCCAGCTCACCATGTTCGGTGTGGGTGCCACGATTGGTACCGGCATCTTCTTCGTGCTGAGCGAGCAGGTACCCGTCGCAGGGCCGGCAGTGGTGATCTCCTTCGTCATCGCTGCCGTTGCAGCGGGGCTGTCGGCGCTGTGCTATGCCGAGATGAGCTCGATGATCCCGGTCTCCGGCTCTTCCTATTCCTACGCCTACGCCACGCTGGGCGAGGGCGTCGCCTTCTTCGTGGCCGCCTGCCTGGTGCTCGAATATGGCATCTCTGCCGCCGCGGTGGCGGTCGGCTGGGCCGAATATGTCGAGAAGCTCCTGAGCAATCTGACGGGCATCGTGCTGCCCGGCTGGATGATCAAGGGGCCGATCACGCTTCCTGACAGCGACAACCCCTTTGCCATGGCGTTTTTCGCCGACGGCTCCGGCCTGATCAACCTGCCGGCCGTGATCCTGGTGGCGCTGTGCTGCCTCTTGCTGCTGCGCGGCTCCAAGGAATCGGCCCGCACCAACGCCATCATGGTGCTGATCAAGCTGGCGGTGCTGACGCTGTTCATCGTGATTGCCGGCAGCGCCTTCAACGCTGCCAATTTCACGCCCTTCTTCGGGGAGAAAGGATTTAACGGCGTGCAAGCGGCTGCCGCGTCGATCTTCTTCACCTTCGTGGGCCTCGATGCAGTGTCGACGGCCGGCGAGGAAGTGGTTAATCCCAAGCGGAACCTGCCGCTCGCCATCATTGCGGCCCTGGTGATCGTCACCTCCTTCTATGTCCTCGTCGCCGTTGCCGCTCTCGGCGTGCAGCCGGCCAGCCAGTTCGACGGGCAGGAAGCGGGCCTCGCCACCATCCTCCAGAACATCACCGGCGCGGCCTGGCCTGCCAATCTCCTTGCGGCCGGCGCAGTGATCTCGATCTTCTCGGTGACGCTGATCGTGCTTTACGGCCAGTCGCGCATTCTATTCGCGGTGTCCCGCGACGGCATGCTGCCGGCCATCTTCCATGACGTGAACCCGCGCACCATGACGCCGGTTGCCTGCACCATCATCGTCTCGGTCTTCGTGGCTCTGATCGCCGCCTTCGTTCCGGCCGGGCTGCTGTGGGATCTCACCAGCATGGGCACGCTGGTGGCCTTCACCGTGGTCTCTGCCGGCGTGCTCATCCTGCGTTATACCCAGCCCGACATGCAGCGCGGCTACCGGGTTCCGTTCGGACCGGTGCTGCCGATCCTCTCGATCATCGCCTGCGTCTATCTCATCCTGCGGCTGAGCGGCATCGTCTTTGCCATTACCGGCGTGTGGATCGCGATCGCGGCGCTGCTTTACTTCACCTATTCGGCCCGCCATTCGCGGCTGGAGATCCCTGACAATGCCGTCGGTGAGGCAGCCCAATGAAATATCTCGTTGGCCTTTCCGCCGACCAGGGCGGGCGCGAGGCGCTCGCCCTCGGCGCGGTGCTGTCGCGCTCCTGCGGCGCCTCCCTGGTCGTGTGCACCGTCACGCCCGATACCTGGGGCCCGCCGTCGCCGGCGCGTGTCGATGGCGAGTATGGCAATTTCCTGCACCAGCACGCCACCAAGGCGCAGGAGAAGGCCGAGGCGAGCCTGCCTCCCGATGTCCAGGCCGAATTCGTCATCGTCTCCGCCGCGTCCGCCCGTGAAGGACTGCTGCAGGTGGCCTCCGAAATCGGTGCCGACTGCCTGGTGCTGGGCTCGACCCGTGCCGCCCCACTCGGCCGTTTCGGGGAGGGGCATGTCACCACGGATGTGCTGCGCTCGGCTCATCTGCCCGTCGCCGTGGCGCCACGGGGCTATTCAGCCGATGCGAGGACGCAGGTGCGGCGGCTGAGCTGCGCCTTTGCCGGCAGTGCCTCTTCGCCGGGGCTGGCCAGGCGTAGTGCCGATCTTGCCCAATTGCTCGGCGTTCCCCTGCGCCTGGTGACTTTGGTGGTGCGCGACAAGCAGATGTATCCGACCGGCGCAGGCTATGACGCCGAGAACATCGTCTCCAACACCCTGCGCGAACAGGCAAGCGCTGCGCAGGCCGCCGTCCTCGATCATTGGGACGGGCCTGTCGAGATCTCCGGGGAGATCGGCGACGGCAAGAACTGGAAGGCCGCTTTCGATTCGCTGCTCTGGGCGAATGCCGAATTGCTGGTGGTGGGCTCGAGCAGCCTGGGGCCTCTGATGCGAGTCTTCCTCGGCTCCAACTCCAGCAAGATCGCGCATAACTCGCCGGTACCCTGCCTCATCCTGCCGCGCGTGGACGAGTAGGGCATTACCGGCTACCAAAAACTGGGTCCTCGGGGCCCAGTTTACTCGAAGTTCAGGGGTGGGCGGTCGCGCAGGAGTGAGCGCCGGCTCCATCGGAGGAAATCATGACGGCCAAATCCTTCAACCAGCCGCTCGGCGGAAACGAGATGCCGCGTTTCGGCGGTCCCGCTACCATGATGCGGCTGCCGACGCAGCCGACCACGGAGGGGCTGGACGCCTGCTTCGTCGGCATTCCCATGGATATCGGCACCTCGAACCGGCCGGGAACCCGCTTCGGGCCACGCCAGATCCGCACCGAATCCTGCATGATCCGCCCCTACAACATGGCGACCCGTGCCGCCCCGTTCGACAGCCTGCAGGTCGCCGATATCGGCGACGTCGCCATCGATACCTTCAACCTGCCCAAATGCGTCGACATCATCACCGACGCCTATCGCGAGATCATCAGGAATGGCTGCCGGCCGCTGACGCTGGGCGGTGACCACACGCTGAGCTATCCGATCCTGCGCGCCATGGCCGAGAAATACGGACCCGTCGGCCTGATCCATGTCGATGCCCATGCCGATATCAACGAACATATGTTCGGGGAGCCGATCGCCCATGGCACGCCCTTCCGCCGGGCGGTGGAGGCAGGCGTGCTCGACACCAAGCGCTGCGTGCAGATCGGCGTGCGCGGCACCGGCTATGCCGCCGACGATTTCGACTGGCCGCGCGAGCAGGGCTTCCGCGTGGTGCAGGCCGAAGAGTGCTGGCACAAGTCGCTGACGCCGCTGATGGAGGAAGTTCGCGCCCAGGTCGGCAGCGGACCCGTTTATCTGACCTACGATATCGACAGCCTCGATCCCAGCATCGCCCCCGGTACCGGCACGCCGGAAATCGGCGGCCTCACCACTATCCAGGCGCTCGAGATCATCCGCGGCTGCTGGGGCCTCAACCTGGTCGGCTGCGATCTCGTCGAAGTGTCGCCGCCCTACGATCCGGCCGGAAACACCGCGATCACCGCGGCCAATCTCCTGTTCGAAATGCTCTGCGTGCTCCCGGGCGTGCAGCGGCGATAGACCTCAAGAAGCGGTGCATCACATGTCAGGCTCGTCCCTCACCACCGGCGAATATCTGGTCAGGCTGCTGGAATCCTATGGCGTCGACCTGATCTTCGGCATTCCCGGCGTGCATACGGTGGAACTCTATCGCGGCCTGCCGGCCACGGAGATCCGTCATGTCACGCCGCGCCATGAGCAGGGCGCCGGCTTCATGGCCGACGGCTATGCCCGAGTGACGGGCAAGCCTGGCGTGTGTTTCATCGTCACCGGCCCGGGCATGACCAACATCGCCACTGCCATGGGCCAGGCCTATGCGGATTCGGTACCGATGCTGGTCATCTCGGCGGTGAACGCGCGGGAGCAGCTGGCGATGGGGCAGGGGCGGCTGCACGAACTGCCCTCCCAGCGCAATCTGGTGGCCGGGGTTAGTGCCTTCAGCCATACGCTGCTCGATCCCGATCAGCTGCCCGAGGTGATGGCGCGCGCCTTCACCGTATTCAATTCCCAGCGCCCGCGTCCGGTACATATCGAAATTCCGCTCGATGTCATCGTGGCGCCGGCCGGCCACCTGCCGACACAGGCCTGGCCGCTGCCGGCCAAGGCCTCCGCGGGCGCGGCCGACATCGAAAAGGCCGCGTCCATCCTCAAGAGCGCCAGACGCCCGCTCATCGTGGCGGGGGGCGGCGCGGCCGATGCGGCGGCCGAGATCACCGCCATCGCCGGCAAGCTCGATGCACCTGTCTTCACCACCATCAATGGCCGCGGTATCCTGAAACCCGGCCACCCGCTCGCCCTCAACGGCAATCTCGGCATGGAGCCGCTGCTGGAGGAACTGGCGGCCAGCGATGCCATCCTCGCCATCGGTACCGAGTTCGGCGAGACGGAAATGTATCCCGAGCCCAAACCGCTGACATTCGGCGGGCCGCTGATCCGCATCGACATCGATCCGCTCCAACTCGCGGCCGGCTTGCGCTGTGACCTGCCGATCGCGGCCGATGCCAAGCTGGTGGCCTGCGCCCTTTCGGCCGCTCTCGGCGAGGGACGCCCGGCGGGTGAGGGCGAGGCACGCGCCAAGGCCGTGCGAGCCAAGGTCGAGGCCGGCCTGTGGCCTGCCTGCCGCGTGCACGGCAGGTTGATGGAGATCGTGACGAAGACCCTGCCGGACGCGGTTGTGGCCGGCGACCAGACAGAGCCGGTCTATGCCGTCAACCAGTTCTACCAGGCACCCCAGCCCCGATCCTTTTTCAACTCCTCAACCGGCTATGGCACGCTCGGCTATGGTCTTCCCGCGGCCTTCGGCGCCAAGCTCGGCGCGCCGGACCGCCCGTCCGTCTGCCTGATCGGCGATGGCGGCCTGCAATTCTCCTTGCAGGAACTGGCGAGCGCCGTCGAAGCCAGGATCGCTACCGCCGTGATCATCTGGAACAACACCTCCTATGGCGAAATCAAGGCCTTCATGGCGGACAGGGATATCCCGCAGATCGGTGTCGACATCTTCACGCCGGACTTTGTCGGCCTGTCCCGCGCGCTCGGCTGCGCGGCGGCGCTGCCTGGCACCATCGAGGAATTGACGCAGGAGCTTGCCGCCTCCGCCACGCGCGACGTGCCCACCGTAATCGAGATCCGGGCGGGCTCGTCGTTGGCATCCGCATTGGCGCAATGAGGGCCGTCATGCAGCACCAGCTCTTCATCGACGGTCGCTGGCAGGATCCCCTGGAACCGGGGCAAATTGCGGTCTTCGATCCCTATCGAGGCGTTGCCTATCACCAGGTCGCGGCGGGCGGTCCTGCCGATGTCGCCAAGGCCGTCGAGGCAGCGAAGGCGGCGTTTCCGGCCTGGCGAGCCGCCGGAGGCCGTGAACGGGGGCGTCATCTCAAGGCGATCGCTGACAGGCTGACCGAAAGGGCGGAGGAGCTTGCCCGCATCTCCTCACGCAACAATGGCAAGCCGCTCGGCGAAGCCCGGATCGACATGGCGGATGCGGCCGCGTCCTTCGCCTATTACGCCGAACTGGCGGCCGATCTCGAAGCCAGCCAGGATCGGACCGTGCCGGTGCCGGATGCGGCCTTCGGGGCGCGTCTGCGCCGCGAGCCGGCGGGTGTCGCCAGCCTGATCGTGCCCTGGAACTTCCCGCTGGTGACCACCTCCTGGAAGGTGGCGCCGGCGCTGGCGGCTGGCTGTACCGTCGTGCTGAAACCATCCGAAATCACGCCCGTGGTCGAGCTGGAGCTTGGTGTCATCGCCGCCGAGATCGGCCTGCCGCCCGGCGTGCTCAACATCGTGACCGGCACCGGTGAGCGGGTCGGGGCGCCGATGACGGTGCATCCGGATGTAGCGAAGATTTCCTTCACCGGTTCCAATGCAGTGGGCGCGCGGGTGATGGCGGCCGGTGCCCCCGGTACCAAATCGGTCAGCCTGGAACTTGGCGGCAAGTCGCCGATCGTGGTCTTCGGCGATGCCGATTTCGACCAGGCGGTGGAATGCATTCTCGGCGGCATCTTCTTCAACGCCGGCCAGATGTGCTCGGCGACCTCGCGCCTCCTGGTCGAGCGCTCGATTGCTCCCAGGCTGGTCGAGGCGGTAGTGGCCGCGGCGCGTGCCCTCAGACCGGGCGATCCGCTTGACGAGGATACCCAGATCGGCCCGATCACCATGAAGCCCCAGCACGACAAGGTGCTGTCCTATATCGGGCGCGGCAAGGCCGATGGGCTCAAGCTGCTGACCGGCGGCGGCAAGCCGGCCGGGTTGGACCAGGGGTGGTTCGTCGAGCCCACCATCTTCGGGGACGTCCCAGCCGACAGCCCGCTCTGGCGCGAGGAGATCTTCGGTCCCGTGCTATGCGTGCGCAGCTTCGAGACTGAAGCCGAGGCGATCGAACTCGCCAATGACAGCGATTTCGGCCTGGTGGCCACCGTCGTCAGCGAGGATGGGGACAAGGCCAATCGCGTCGCCGATGCGCTGGAAGCCGGCCATGTCTGGATCAACAGCCCGCAGGCGATCTTCGTCCAGACCTCCTGGGGCGGCTTCAAGGCCAGCGGCAACGGCCGCGAGCTCGGCCCCTGGGGGATGTCGTCCTATCTCGAGGTCAAGCACGTCACGACGCGCTTGACACGATAGCGAGCGGGTTTGCTAGGGTCTGACCGTATGCCCAAGAAAAAGCATAAGAAGAAGCACAAGATAAGATCAGGAAAGCATAAGGGGTTCGCAATGAAGACCATTCGTAATGTTGCCGATCTGCGCGTTGTCATGCATCGCAACGAGCAGCCGATCTATTTCATATCGGCAACGAATTTCAACCTGATCGGCATTGATGAATGGGTAAGGAACTTCAAATTCATCAGCTATATCGATTGCTTCGACGGACGCCACCCCAATGTCTTCGTTCCCAGCGAGATTCCCCACGCTGAATTCGAAAGTATCGAGGACATCAACAACTATCTTCTCCAGCACAAGGAAGTGATCGATTACATCAAGCGCCGCGGCGGGCGTGCGGTTGCGACCTTCCTGATGTTCGACGAGACGACCGAGGAGATCTGCAACGATCTCGGCATCGAGGTATGGTTCCCCAAGGCGTTGCTGCGCCAGCGCTGCGACAACAAGATGGAGACGGTGCGCATCGGCAACAAGGCCAAGGTGCCGTCCGTCCCCAACACGCTGGCCGGCGCCAAGAGCTATGAGGAACTGCTGGCCGCCGCCAAGAAGGCCGGCATCGGCGCCGATCTCGTGGTGCAGACCGCTTTCGGCGACAGCGGGCACACCACCTTCTTCATCGCCAGCGAGGACGACTACAACAAATACGCCAAGGAGATCTCGGCCGAGGACGAGGTCAAGATCATGAAGCGGATCAAGTGCCGCGGCGCCACCATGGAGGCCTGCGCCACCAAATCCGGCACGCTGGTCGGTCCGCTGCTCACCGAAGTCGTCGGCCAGCCCGAGCTGACGCCCTATAAGGGCGGCTGGTGCGGCAACGAGATCTTTCCTGGCGCCTTTTCCGAGACTATCCGCGCCAAGGCGCGCGACATGGCCTATCGCTTCGGCAACCAGCTGGTGAAGGAAGGGTATCGCGGTTATTTCGACCTCGACTTCCTGATCGACGTCAAGGACAACGAAGTCTATCTGGGCGAGCTCAACCCGCGCATCTGCGGCGCCAGTTCGATGACCAATCACGCCGCCTTCGCCTATGCCGATGCGCCGCTCTTCCTGTTCCACCTGATGGAATTCTCCGGCATCAAGTACAAGATCGATGTCGAGGAACTGAACAATCGCTGGGCCCAGAAGGAATTCATCGATTCCTGGTCGCAGGTGGTGATCAAGGCGACCGACGACATCGTCGATATCGTTACCCACGCCCCCTCATCGGGCATCTATCACATGGCGCCCGATGGGAGCGTGTCCTATGACCGCTTCGACTATCACCGCCAGGCCATCGAGAACGAACAGGAAGCCTTTTTCCTGCGCATCACGGGGCCCGGCGACTATCGCTATGAGGGTGCCGATCTCGGCATCCTGATCACGCGAGGCCGGGTGATGAACGACGAGTTCGACCTGAACGAGCGGGCGCTCAACTGGATCAAGGGCATCAAGCGGCTCTACGCCACCAAGCCGCTAACGGAAGTCCAGCGCGACGACACGCCGTCCGCCGGCTCGTTCAAGATCCTGTAAGCGCGATCATGGATCTCCTGTTCGAAGCCGTGGAAGAGGACCGGCCCGGTGCCAAATGGCGCCGGCTGTTCGACCGACATTGGCATGCCTATAGCCGTTGGTTCATGCGGGACGGCATCAGGGCGCGCCCGACCTATCTGGCGAGCCTGAAGGCGATGCGTGCCCATATGCCGGAACTTCTGCCGGCCTATGAGGCGATCGTCTCGGCGGCCGGCGATGGCGATCTGGAGGCGCGCTTCCTGTCGATGTGGTGCCCGCCGGTCTATGTCGGCGGCTGCTCCCAGGCGATCATCACCGGTCCCGAGCCCGCCCTGATCCGCAACTACGACTACAGCCCGCGTCTCCTGGAGGGGTCGTGGCTCGCCACCCGCCTCAACGGCAAGCGGGTGGTGGCCGTGGTCGATTGCCTGTGGGGCGTGCTCGACGGCATCAACGAGGATGGCCTCGCCGTCTCGCTTTCCTTCGGCGGGCGGACAGCCGCGGGGGCCGGCTTCGGCATTCCGATCGTGCTGCGCTATGTGCTGGAATTCGCCTCTAACACGGCCGAGGCGATCGAGATGTTGCGGCGCATCCCGGTGCACATGTCCTATTCGGTGGCGATGGTCGATCGCGCGGGCCGGCACGCCACCGTCTATGTCAACCCCGACCGTCCGGCCGAGGTGGCGGCAAAGCTCGTCAGCACCAACCATCAGCACGGCGTGGAATGGGCGCGCCATGCCCAGACCACCAAATCGGTGGAGAGGGAGGCGGCGCTGGAGAAGGCGCTGGCAGCCCATCAGAATACCGAGAGCGTCCTGGCGGGCTTCCTGCGTCCGCCCGTCCATCAGACCTCCTACGGCAGGGGCTACGGTACGCTCTACACGGCGCTCTATCGGCCGCAGGAGGCCTCGGTCGAACTGGTCTGGCCCGGCGTGATCTGGCGTCAATCCTGCGCGGAGTTCCGGGAAGAGGCGCGCTTCATCCGGTTCAATGACGGCGATTCCGATGGTTTCGCCCCGACCTTCAAACATGGGGCGGTAAGCTGAGCGTCCTCGGTCCTCGATGATGGGAAAGAAGATCAGCCGAGGCCGATAATAAATTGAAAATACGGAATAAAATTCCGTTTGGGGAGGGCGCAATGAAAGTTGTCGTTCTAGGGGGCGGCGTCGTCGGCACGGCTGCGGCCTGGTATCTTGCCAGGGACGGCCATGCGGTCACGCTGATCGAGCGGCATGCCGATATTGCCTGCGGCACCAGCCAGAGCAATGCCGGGCTGGTATCGCCGGGCGACTCCACCGCCTGGGCTTCCCCGGCCGCGCTCGTGACCTTCATCAAGTCCCTCTACAAGCCCGACATGGGCATCAAGGTCCGCTTCAATCTCGATCCGCATTTCCTGGCCTGGACCTGGCGCTTCCTCCTGCAATGCACGCAGGCCCGTGCCAATGCCAACACCGAGGTGAAGCTCAGGCTGGCCTTCTATGCGCGCCAATGCATCAACGCGCTGCAGGAGGAGACCGGCCTTGCCTATGACGACAAGCGCAAGGGCATCCTCTATTTCTACCGTTCGCAGCAGAGTCTCGATGCCGGCGCCAAGCATATGGGCTATATTGCCGAGCGCGGCCTGAAAATCGAGGTCGTCGATCGCGAGCGCCTGGTGGAACTGGAACCGGGGCTTGCCGCCGTCAAGCACCAGATCGCCGGCGGCGTCCATTCGCCGATGGACCAGACCGGTGATTCCAGCCTGTTCGCCCGCGGCCTTGCCGAACTCGCTCGCGAGCGCCATGGCGTGCAATTCCGCTTCAAGACCACCGTGACCGGCCTCGATATCGAGGGCGATAGGGTGAAGGCCGTGCTGACCGACCAGGGGCCGGTCGCCTGCGATGCCGTCGTGGTGTCGCTCGGCCCGGAGAGTTCGCTGCTCGCCCGCAAGATCGGCATCGATGTGCCCGTCTATCCGGTGAAGGGCTATACCGCCACCATCCCGGTCGACGACGACAAGGGGCCGACCATGGGCGGGGTCGACGAGGACAGGCTGATCGCCTATTCCCGCCTCGGCAATCGCCTGCGCATCGCCTCGACGGCGGAGTTCGCCGGCTATGACCGCACGCACAGGCCTGCCGATTTCGCCGCCATGTTCAGGACGGCGCATGACCTGTTTCCCGGGGCCGTCGATGAGAGCAAGGCCGTGCTCTGGGCCGGTCTCAGGCCGATGATGCCGGGCTCGGTGCCGGTGCATGGACGGGCGCGCTACGCCAATCTCTATCTCGACACCGGCCACGGCCATGTCGGCTGGACCATGGCCTGCGGCTCGGGAAAGCTCACCGCGGACCTGGTCGCCGGACGCCGCCCGGAGATCGACACGACAGGCCTGCTCTACCGGAATTGACGCGATGCCGGATCCCCAGATTTCCATCGATCTTTCCCGGATCGAACACAATGCCCGCACCATCGTCGAGACCTGCGCCCGATCGGGCATCACCCCCTTCGGGGTGACCAAGGGTACCTGCGGCATGCCGCAGGTGGCGCGGGCAATGCTGCGCGGCGGTGTTGCCGGCATCGCCGAGTCGCGCTTCGAGAACATCCGCCGGCTGCGTGATGCCGGCATCGACTGCCCCATCATGTTGCTGCGCAGCCCACCCTTGTCGCGGGTGGAGGAACTGGTGCGCACGGTGGACATCAGCCTGCAGTCCGAGCTTCAGCTGATGCGGGAGATCTCGCGCGTGGCCGAGCGGCTGGGGCGGGTGCATGACGTCATCCTGATGGTGGACCTCGGCGATCTCCGGGAAGGGATCTGGCCGAGCGACCTGATCCCCACCGTCGAGGCGGTGATGGAGCTGCCCGGTGTGCGCATCGCCGGTGTCGGCACCAATCTCACCTGTTTCGGCGCCATCATTCCCACCAGGGAGAATCTCGACCAGCTCGTCGCCCATGCCTACAAGGTCGAGAGCGTGACCGGGCGGAACCTCGACTGGGTTTCGGGCGGCAATTCCTCTTCGCTGCCCCTGCTGCTCGCCGGCGGCATGCCGGCGGGGGTCAACAATCTCAGGATCGGCGAGGCCATCCTGCAGGGCGGACGCGACACCTTCCTGGAGCAACCCTGGGAGGCCCTCGACCGCGATGCCTTCGAGCTGACGGGCGAACTGTTGGAAGTGAAGGTGAAGCCCTCCATGCCGATCGGCAAATCCGGCATCGACGCTTTCGGCAATGTGCCCGTCTTCATCGACGAGGGCGATCGCCTCCGGGGCATTGCCAATATCGGGCGCGAGGACGTCATCGCCGAAGGACTGACGCCGATACGAGCCGGCGTGCGCGTTCTGGGGGCTTCCAGCGACCATCTGGTGCTCGACCTCACCGATGCCGATCCGCCGCTCGCCGTCGGCGAGGATGTCAGCTTCCGGCTGAATTACGGGGCATTGCTGACGGTGATGACGTCGGAATATGTGGAGAAGGTTCCGATGCGGGACGTGATGGAACAGGGCCTGACCAGAAGCTATGTGATCGAGACGGACGAGGCTGGGCGCGCTCTGCTGGCCACCCATCATGTCGCGGAGCGCATCGAACGCCTGGGCTTCGAGCCGGCGGGTGCGGAAGCGTCGGTCGTGCTGTCCACCGGTGCCCGGCGCGCGGGTATCATGCCGTTCGTGGAGGCGGCGGGACGCCGTTACGATGCGCTGGGACTGATCTGGATCGATTCCGAGGCGACGATGATGCCGGATGACGGCGAGGGGACGCCCGCCGAAAACGCCGTTTTGCGCCGACTGCTCTCCCGTCTGCCGCCCCATATCGCGGCAGAAAATGTGGTTCTTCTTGGCCTGCGCGAGGCGGATCCGGCCGAGGCCGAGGCGCTGAAGGCTTCGCGCATGCGCATCTACACCATGGCGGAGATCGACGCGGTGGGCCTGCGCCACGCCATGCGCGAGGCGATCGCCATCGCCTGCGCCGGCACGCGCGGTTTCCATCTTTGCTATTCGCCGACCGCCACCGACATGTCGGACTGGAGCGGCGGCATCGGCGGCATCACCGTGCGGGAGACCCATTCGGCCATGGAGATGGCGGCGCTCAGCGGCAGGCTGCGCTCCCTCAGCGTCTCGGGCATCGATGGCGGATTGCCGGCAACCATCGGCGCCGAATGCGCCAATTTCATCCTCTCCGCCTTCGGCAAGACGATCTTGTGAAGTCGACAAAGGACGACGAATCCATTCCATCACCCAACAGGAGTAATTCCATGATCAAGCGTCTCCATCCCGGCAAGCGGTTCTGCGAGGCCGTCATCGTCAATGGCATCATCACCACGGCCGGTATCACCGGCCGCGACGAGGCAGCCGATACGATTGGCCAGACCCGCGATATCCTCGCCCAGATCGATGCGCTGCTGGCCGAAGCCGGCACCTCCAAGTCCAACTTGATCAGCGCCAGCATCTGGCTGCGGGACATCGCCCATTTCGACCAGATGAACGAAGTCTGGGACCAATGGATCGACAAGGACAACTTGCCGGTGCGTGCCACCGTGGAAGCGCGGCTGGCCGCTCCGGGACTGCTGGTCGAAATCCAGGTCAGCGCCGTGGTTTGAAACAGCCTCCCGGTTTGAAACGGATCAACGCGCTTGCCGGATTGCCGAAGCCTCCCCCGCTGAACCGGGAGAGGACGCTGCGGTGTCTGCGGTTCCCGGGAACCGCAGATGCTCCTACGAGTTGTCCCTAATATTGCGCCCGGCCGCGACATCGCGCCGAAGGCAGGCATTCGAATCCTTGACTCTCCATGACATATTTTGAAAAGAAAGAGGCGTAAACAGACCAAGTGCCATGCCGTTGAGCAGGGCCATATCTTCGGATGCCCCGGAAATCGGCATTCGGCTCGGGAGGCGGGCGCCGGTTGAACCGGCCATCACCCGCGAAAGCGTCCTGCGATTGGCTTAATCGGCAAGGCGTTGAACAAGGGGGCGGCAAGGCGTCGTTTTCAAGGAAGCGTGTTTTGCGCCAGAGATCACAAGCTCCTTTCGGCAGGACCGGATGGTGCCGTGATCGGCAAGGTGAAAGGGCTTTTCCCGATGGAATGGGCTGGGAGAGAAAGCAATACGGCGGCGGAGCCGTCCTATGCGCGCACCTATTACCGCTGGGCTCGCTTCTACGATCTCTTTTTCGACTGGCCGTTCCATCCCGGGCGCCTGGCGGCGGCGCGGGCCGTCGCCCAGGCCGCCGGCAACAAGGGCGAGGTGCTGGTCGCGGGCGTCGGCACGGGGCTCGAACTTGCCCTGATGCCGGATAATCTGCGCATCGTCGGCATCGATCTCGCCCGGCCCATGCTCGATATGGCCCGCGAACGGGTCAAGCGCAAGGGGCTCGGCCAGGTCAAGGCCCTCCGGGTGATGGATGCGCAGGCCCTGGAGTTCCAGGAGGGCCGTTTCGACGTGGTGCTGGCGCCCTACCTTCTCAGCGTGGCGCCTTCGCCCCGGCAGGTCCTGGAGGAGATGTGGCGGGTAACCCGGCCGGGCGGCGAGATGATCATCCTCAATCATTTTTCGGCTGAAGGCGGCTGGCGCGTGCGGGCGGAGAAAGCCCTGATCGGCGCGGGCGGCTGGCTCGGCTGGCGACCCCATTTCCCCTATGCGGTGATCACCGACTGGCTGGCCAGCCGCCCCGAGGCGCAGTTGCTCGAGCGGCGTGAGGTCGCTCCCGCCCGCCTGTTCACCGTTCTGCGCATCCGCAAACCGGCCTGAAAAACCAGTCTGACATTGCGAAGGTGCGGGCCGGGCGCGTAGACTGGCGATCTGTGCGGAGTGTTGCCATGACTGTCGCCGTCTCGATCCAGAACACGCCGTTGGAGCATCCCTCCGAACCGATCCTGCTGCGTCAGGACAAGGCTGGCGTGACCACGCTCACGCTCAATCGGCCGCAACAGTTCAACGCCCTCTCCGAGGGGATGCTTGCGGCCTTGCAGGAGGCGCTCGACGCGATCGCCGGTGACAGGACGGTGCGTTGCGTGGTGCTGGCCGCCAATGGCAAGGCCTTCTGCGCCGGGCATGACCTGCGTCAGATGCACGCCAACCGCCAGCTCGATTATTATCAGGCTCTGTTCGCGCAATGCAGCCGGGTGATGCAGGCAATCCAGGCGCTGCCGGTACCGGTGATCGCCCGCGTGCATGGCATTGCCACGGCAGCCGGCTGTCAGCTGGTGGCAAGTTGCGACCTCGCCATCGCCTCGCATGCGGCACGCTTTGCCGTCTCGGGCATCAATGTGGGGCTGTTCTGCTCCACGCCGGCGGTGGCTCTGTCACGCAACGTCTCGACCAAGCGCGCCTTCGACATGCTGGTCACCGGCCGTTTTATCGATGCCGAGACGGCGGCGGATTGGGGCCTGATCAACCAGGCGGTGGCCGAAAGCGAGCTCGATTCCGCCATTGCGGCCAAGACGGCCGACATCCTGGCCAAGAGCCCCACAGCGGTGCGCTATGGCAAACAGATGTTCTACCGCCAGCGCCAGATGGCATTGAACGAGGCCTATGCTTTTGCCGGCGAGGTGATGGCCCGCAACATGATGGAGGAGGACGCCCGTGAGGGCGTCGAGGCCTTCCTGGAGAAGCGGCCCGCGCGCTGGGGCGCCTGACGCCGATCAGTGGCTGATCGATTTCGACATCAGGTTGATGATCACCACGCCGGCGAGAATCAGGCCGATGCCGATGATGGCCGGCAGATCGAGCGATTGGTTGAAGACGACGAAGCCGATCACCGAGATCAGCACGATGCCGATGCCGCTCCATAGCGCATAAGCGATGCCGACCGGCATGGTCCGCAGCGTGTAGGAGAGGAAATAGAAGGCGGCCATGTAGCACAGGCCCATCATCACCGTCGGCCAAAGCCGGGTGAATTGGTCCGAGGCCTTGAGGAGTGAAGTGGCTATGATTTCGAGGATCACCGCAATCACCAAAGCGGCGTAGGTCATCACGGCTGAGCTCAATGGGAGGTCCTCGGAAAGGCGCGTCGCCGATGCAGCGTTGGAAAGCCGGGCAGGGCGGCCAGATCTGCGATAGCCAAGGCGCCTTCTTCTGTAAAGGAGCGGCTCTGCCGGGGAACCATTCTGCGACCATGCGTCCGGGGAGGCAGTGCCGTTTCCGGCAATATGCCGGCGATCTCGCCTGTCGATCGTCAGAAAATGGCAACGGCCAAGCGCTTAAACGGCACCGGCGCGCGAATTGCTTCGCGCGCCGGCCGGTTCTTGGCGGATGAGGGGAGCACCGAAGCGCTCACCTCTCATCCGGGGATGATCCAGATCTTTGGTAGCTGGAACGTCAAGCGGCGGAGGCCGCCTTGGCTGAGCCAGCGCAAATTTCCAGGATCTTCGTAAGGTTAGACACTGGATCACCTCCTTTCGTGGGTTGCGAACATCTTCAAGATGGCGGCGATGGCAGGGGATGTAAAGAGCCCGAGGTCGAAGGGGCAGAAATGGGGCCGAAACGCCCTTGTTTGGGCTTGAAACCTGGAATATCGCCGGGTTGGCCGCCGAGATGTTGTCGAATCCCCGCAACGAGGGCACGCAGGAGTCGGCGAATCCCTCGGCCTTGATTCGGGCCGGGCGGGCATGTTGCCGGCTTCTGGCTGCGGTGTATCAAGGAGAAAACGGTGAACGAGGCATTTGTTGTCTATGGAGCGGCAGGCTCGGGCTCCGTTCCGATCGAGGCGACCCTTAGCCTTCTGAAATTGCCGTATCGCGTGGAGGAATGCGCTCCCTGGGAGGGACAGCAGGAGGAAAACAAACTCGCCGACATCAATCCCATGCGACAGGTGCCGGCTTTGGCACTGCCGACGGGCGAAGTGATGAGCGAGAGCGCTGCGATCCTGATCTGGTTGGCCGATAGCTATCCCGAGGCGCGGTTGGCACCGGCTTTGAGCGAGCCGGCGCGGCCGACATTCCTGCGTTGGATGACGTTCGTCTCTTCGGCCATCTATGCCCTCTATTGGGTCGCCGACAACCCTTCTCGCATCATCGAACATGCCGGCCACCACGCGACCGTCAAGGCTCGCCTGTTCGACCGCATCGCTCGCTGCTGGGAATTGATGGGCGCGCAGTTGCGTCCGGGCCACTATTTCCTCGGCGAGAATTTATCGGTTCTCGATCTCTATGTGGCAACGGCGTCGCGCTGGTCGCCCGGGCGACGGCGTTTCTATGAGGTTGCGCCCGGCCTGGCGGAGATCGTCCGTCGCGTGGATGCCGATCCTCGGCTGACGGCGATCTGGGCGGAGCGTTTCCCGTTTACGCAAGGATGGGAGCGTTAAGGGGCAAAGCGAAAGCAGGCCGGGGAGCGAGGCCGGCCTTCCGATGAGACCCATTGCCGTTCCAGACTCCGAGCCGATCACGCCGTTCAGGGGGCTGCTGGAATGCCACGTCACTCCCTATATCTGGAAGGCGCCGGCACCGTTTCCCGTTGCCGGCCAGATTGGGAAACAGCAGGCAGACATTTGGCATGAAGAAAATCGGTTTTCTTTCGTTCGGGCACTGGACACCATCGGCCCAATCGCAAACGCGATCTGCCGCCGATACGCTGCTGCAGTCGATCGATCTGGCCGTCGCGGCAGAGGAACTGGGTGCGGATGGCGCCTATTTTCGCGTCCATCACTTTGCGCGCCAGCTTGCCTCGCCTTTCCCTTTGTTGGCGGCCGTGGGAGCCAGGACCAAGCGTATCGAGATCGGCACGGCCGTGATCGATATGCGCTACGAAAACCCGTTCTACATGGTCGAGGACGCCGGTTCCGCCGATCTCATCGCGGGAGGGCGCCTGCAGCTTGGCATCAGCCGTGGCTCGCCCGAGCAGGTGATCGATGGCTGGCGCTATTTCGGCTACCAGCCGGCGGAGGGCAAGAGCGACGCCGACATGGGCCGCCAGCATGCCGAGGTCTTCCTGAACCTGTTGCGTGGAGAAGGGTTCGCCCAGCCCAATCCGCGGCCGATGTTTCCCAATCCACCCGGCCTGCTGCGTCTGGAGCCGCATGCCGAGGGCCTGCGCGAGCGGATCTGGTGGGGGGCTTCGTCGGATGCAACCGCGGTCTGGGCCGCTAGGCTCGGGATGAACCTGCAAAGTTCGACGCTGAAGAACGACGAGACGGGCGAGGCCTTTCATATCCAGCAGGCCAAGCAGATCCGCGCCTATCGGGCGGCGTGGAAAGAGGCCGGCCATGCGCGCGAGCCCAGGGTCTCCGTCAGCCGGAGCATCTTCGCGTTGGTGAATGACGAGGACCGGCTGTATTTCGGGCGGGGAGGCGATGGAGAGGACCAGATCGGCTTCATCGACGAGCGGACGCGCGCGATCTTCGGGCGCAGCTATGCCGCCGAGCCTGACGTGCTCATCGAACAGCTCAAGCAGGATGAGGCGATCGCCGAGGCCGATACGTTGCTTCTCACCGTCCCCAACCAGCTCGGCGTCGCCTACAATGCCCATGTCATCGAGACGATCTTGACCGAGATCGCGCCCGCGCTCGGTTGGCGATAAGCAGGCCGATCGGCGGCTGCAAGAGCCACGATCGGGCGTTGCCTTAAGAAAATGCACCCGCCAAACAGGTTTGGCGGGTGCATCATCCGAGTTTTTCAAGGCTTTGAAATTACGCCATCTTCGTCCGCGGCGATGGATGTTCAAGGACATCCATCGCACCTTGGGACTTTCTCGGTCTATCCTCAGCTGCAGCCGGTCGTGCCGCCGCAGGTATCGCACTTCAGGCAGGTGCCGTTGCGCACCAGCGTGAAGTTGGCGCATTCGGGGCAGGCCTCGCCTTCATAGCCGCGCAGCTTGGCTTCCTTGCGCCGCTCCGACGCCGGCTTGACCGCAGGCGTTGCCGGGGCTTCCCAGGCAAGGGCGTCGAGCGCGGGCTCCTCCTTCAGTGCCGTGGCACCGACGGTCTGGGCACCCGGGCCAGCCACGACGCCGCGGCTGAGACCGGTGTTTACGGCGCTCGACAAAGCGGTGATGGCGCCGCGGGTATCGCTGGTAACAGGGGCGAGCGTATTCGAGGCAGCGGTCGCTCCACCCGGCATCACCACGAAGCGTTCGGTCTTGGAGCGCACCAGGCCGCGCGAGACCGGCACGGTCACCGGCTGGGCCGGGGCCTTGCTCTCGCCGTCGCCGCGGCCGAGCGTGGCATGGCCGTCCTCGTCCGGCACGACATGGGCGAGGTCGTAGCGGCCGATATAGGAGATGGCGAGCTCGCGGAACACGTAGTCCAGAATGGAGGTGGCGTTCTTGATCGAGTCGTTGCCCTGCACGAAGCCCGAGGGCTCGAAGCGCGTGAAGGTGAAGGCTTCGACATATTCCTCCAGCGGCACGCCATATTGCAGGCCGAGCGAGATGGCGATGGCGAAATTGTTCATCATCGCGCGGAAGGAGGCGCCTTCCTTGTGCATGTCGATGAAGATCTCGCCGAGGCGACCGTCGTCATATTCGCCGGTGCGCAGATAGATCTTGTGGCCGCCCACCACCGCCTTCTGGGTGTAGCCCTTGCGGCGATCGGGCATCTTCTCGCGCTCGCGCGCCACTTCCACCCGCTCGATGATGCGCTCGACGATCTTCTCGGCGACCTGGGCCGCCCGGGCGGGCACGGGGCGCTCGAGATGCTCTTCCACCGCATCGGCCTCGTCCTCGTCGGCCAGAAGCTGCGAGTTCAGCGGCTGGGAAAGCTTGGAGCCGTCGCGATAGAGGGCGTTGGCCTTCAGCGCCAGGCGCCAGGACAGCATATAGGAAGCCTTGCAGTCCTCCACCGTCGCATCGTTGGGCATGTTGATGGTCTTGGAGATCGCGCCCGAAATGAAGGGCTGCGCCGCCGCCATCATACGGATGTGGCTTTCGACCGAGAGGAAGCGCTTGCCAAGGCGTCCGCAGGGATTGGCGCAGTCGAACACCGGCAGGTGCTCGGCCTTCAGATGCGGGGCGCCTTCCAGGGTCATGGCGCCGCAGACATGGATGTTGGCCTTCTCGATATCCGCCTTGGCGAAGCCGAGATGGACGAGGAGGTCGAAGGACGGCTCGTTGAGCTTCTCGGCCGGGACGCCGAGCGCACCGGTGATGAAGTCCTCGCCCAGCGTCCACTTGTTGAACACGAACTTGATGTCGAAGGCCGAGGCGAGGGCCTTCTCGACCACGGCGAGCTTCTCCTCGGTGAAGCCCTTGGCGGCCAGCGAGGTGTGATTGATGGCCGGAGCCTGACGCAGCGAGGCATGGCCGACGGCATAGGCCTCGATCTCGGCGATGTCGGCTTCCGAATAACCGAGGGTGCGCAGGGCCGCGGGAACGGCGCGGTTGATGATCTTGAAGTAGCCGCCGCCGGCCAGCTTCTTGAACTTCACCAGAGCGAAATCGGGCTCGATACCGGTGGTGTCGCAATCCATGACGAGGCCGATCGTGCCGGTGGGCGCGATCACCGTCGCCTGGGCGTTGCGGTAGCCATGGGCTTCGCCGAGCTCGAGGGCGTTGTCCCAGGCGGCCTTGGCATGTTCGGCGATGGCCTTGCCATTGTCGCCGAGAGCGGCGAGGGAGGCGAGGTCGAGGGCGACCGGCGTGGTGGACAACGCCTCATAGCCGGTGCTCTCGCCATGGGCGGCGCGACGATGGTTGCGGATGACGCGCAGCATCGCTTCGCGGTTCGGCTCGAAACCGGGGAAGGGGCCAAGCTCCTTGGCCATCTCGGCCGAGGTTGCATAGGCGACGCCGGTCATGATCGCCGAGAAGGCGCCGCCGAGCGCGCGGCCGGCATCGGAATCATAGGGGATGCCGGAGGTCATCAGCAGGCCGCCGATATTGGCATAGCCCAGGCCCAGCGTGCGGTAGCGATAGGACAGTTCCGCGATCGCCTTGGACGGGAACTGCGCCATCATCACCGAGATTTCGAGCACGATCGTCCACAGGCGAACGGCATGCTCGTAGGAGGCCAGGTTGAAACTGCCGTCAGCGTTGCGGAACTGCAGCAGGTTCAGCGAGGCGAGATTGCAGGCCGTGTCGTCGAGGAACATGTATTCCGAGCACGGATTGGAGGCGCGGATCGGCCCCGAAACCGAGCAGGTGTGCCAGTCATTGATGGTGGTGTGGAACTGGATTCCCGGATCGGCGGAGGCCCAGGCGGCGTGTCCGATCTTCTCCCACAGGTCGCGTGCCTTCAGCGTCTTCACCGTCTTGCCGGTGATGCGTGCCTTCAGCTCCCAGTCGCCATCCTTCTCGACCGCGTTGAGGAAGGCATCGTCCACGCGTACCGAATTGTTGGAGTTCTGGCCGGATACCGTGAGATAGGCTTCCGAATCCCAGTCGGTGTCGTAGGTGTCGAAGGCGATGTCCTTGTAGCCCTGCTTGGCGAACTGGATGACGCGCTTGATGTAGTTGTCCGACACCAGGGCGCGGCGGGCCGCCTTGATCTCGCGCTTGAGGGCAGGGTTGCGCTCGGGGTCGAAGCAGTCCTCGCCCGGGCCTTCGCATTGCACGCAGGCGCGCATCACCGCCTTCAGGTGCTTCTGCACGATCTTGGAGCCGGTGACGAGCGCAGCGACCTTCTGCTCCTCGCGAACCTTCCAGTCGATATAGGTCTCGATATCGGGATGGTCGGCATCGACCACCACCATCTTGGCGGCGCGGCGCGTGGTGCCGCCCGACTTGATGGCGCCGGCGGCGCGGTCGCCGATCTTGAGGAAGGACATCAGGCCGGAAGAGCGCCCGCCGCCCGAGAGCTTTTCACCCTCGCTGCGCAGGGCCGAGAAGTTGGAGCCGGTGCCCGAGCCATATTTGAACAGGCGCGCCTCGCGCACCCACAGATCCATGATGCCGCCCTCGTTGACGAGGTCGTCGGCAACCGATTGGATGAAGCAGGCATGCGGCTGGGGATGCTCGTAGGCCGAGGTCGAGGAGGTCAGCTTGCCGGTCTTGTAGTCGACATAGAAATGGCCCTGGCCGGGGCCGTCGATGCCATAGGCCCAATGCAGGCCGGTGTTGAACCATTGCGGCGAATTGGGCGCGACCATCTGCATGGCGAGCATGTAGCGATGCTCGTCGAAGAAGGCCTGGGCATCGTCTTCGCTGTCGAAATAGCCGCCTTTCCAGCCCCAATACGTCCAGGTGCCGGCGAGGCGGTCGAAGACCTGGCGCGAATCCGTCTCGCCAACATAGCGCTCGGCCTCGGGGAGGGCGGCCAGAGCCTTCTTGTCGGGGATGGTGCGCCAGAGCCAGGACGGCACGGCGTTTTCTTCCACGCGCCTGGTGCGGGCGGGCACGCCCGCCTTGCGGAAATATTTCTGCGCCAGGATGTCGGCGGCGACCTGGCTCCAGGCCTCCGGCACGGCGATGCCCTCCAGCCGGAAGACGATCGAGCCATCCGGGTTCCGGATCTCGCTCGTCGCCGTCCGGAACGCGATGGACGCGTAGGGGGACTGCCCCTTCTTGGTGTAAAGCCGTTCAATCCGCATTGCGTTCTGCCCCGAAAATTAGACGCAAAAATCCGCGCCGTGCCATCGTTACGGCTCGGTTCGAAATCTGTCTGACATCCTGTTTACTCGTCGGTGAGTACATGGCCCTGCCAACGTTCGAATGCCGGGCTCCTGCCCCGCAATCCCGCGAGGTCACCCCCGCCGCCGACGTTTCCGACTGTGACTCAATAGGTAGGACTCATGGGGATGGGCGTCAAGATTTAGTGCCGGCAAAATGAGTGCCTATCTACATATAGTAGAAGCTGTGGAAATCGGGGACAAGCTTGAGCCATAGCCCTCAAGGTTCCGGAATCTCTGGCGAAATTGCCGCCTTCAACCTGTCTTTGAATTGCCATGTTCCGGTCATGTTTCATTTACCATCCCCGGCGGTTGATCCAAAATGGCACACAAGCCCTTGTGGAGAGATCGCCGAAGGCTTGCCGTAAGGGCAAGCGTGGGAGGGCATGAAGGACGAATCGGGGCGCCTCGTTCCTTCACCCGCTTCGGGCGCGCGATTCGTCCCCGTCTCCGCCCTGGGTGATCAGGCGGGCGCTCCGCTGATTGCGCGTGTGGATCCACAGCCAGTTCAGCGCGACGCTGAGGCGGGAGCGCACGCTGATCAGGAAATAGATGTGGGCGATGCCCCAGATCCACCAGGCGAGCGCGCCGCGCAGCTTGATCCAGCCGAAGTCGATCACCGCGCGCTTCTTGCCGATCTGCGCCAAGCTGCCCTGATGCTTGTAGCGGAAAGGGGGCGGGGCAGGGTTGCCCGCCAGGCGGGCCCGAATCACGCGGGCGACATAGACACCGGCCTGCTTGGCGGCCGGCGCGATGCCGGGGACCGGCTTCCCGTCAGGACCGGCAAGGCTGACGGTGTCGCCGATAGCGAAGATCTCGGGATGACCGGGAACGGTCAGACCCGGCTCGACGATGATTCGGCCGTTGCGGTCCGCCGGGACGCCGAGCCATTCGGCGGCGGGGGAGGCGCGTACGCCGGCGGCCCAGACGATGGTGCGAGCCGGCAGCAGCTTGCCGCCATAGATGACACCGTCGGCCGTGCATTCGGTGACCGCAGCGCCGAGAACGACCTCGACGCCAAGGCTTTCCAGCGATTGTTTCGTGTAGTCGGACAGGTCATCGGGATAACCTGCCAGTACGCGAGGCCCGGCTTCCACCAGCACGACCCGAGCCTTGTGGGTGTCGATCCGCCGAAAATCGGGAGCCAGCGTGTCGCGTGCCAGCTCGGCGATGGTGCCGGCGAGTTCCACGCCGGTCGGCCCAGCGCCGACGATCACGAAAGTGAGTAGGGCATCCTGCATCGCGGGGTCGGTCTCGCGTTCCGCCTTCTCGAAGGCGATGAGAATGCGTCGGCGAATGGTGGTGGCGTCCTCGATCGCCTTCAGGCCGGGGGCGTGGGGCTCCCATTCGTCATGGCCGAAATAGGCATGGCGCGCGCCTGTCGCCAGAATCAGCGTGTCGTAGGCGAGTTGCGCGCCGTCCTTCAGGCGCACCCGGCGCGCGGTTGCGTCGACGCCGGTGACTTCGCCGAGCAGCGTGGTCACCTCCGGTCGCCCGCGCATGAGATGGCGAATCGGCCAGGCGATCTCGGAGGTGGACAAAGAGGCGGTGGCGACCTGATAGAGCAGGGGTTGGAAGATATGGTGGTTGCGCCGGTCGACCAGCGTGATCTCGACCGCTGCACCCTTGAGATGATGGATGGCCTCCAGCCCGCCGAAGCCGGCCCCGACCACCACGATGCGGTGGGATTCTCCCGCCATGATATAGCCTCCTGCTCCATGGTTTCAGATCGCGCTTAATCCCACGCCATCGCATGGGATTAAGCGCGACAGGATCCTGCGTCCGCGCACAGAAGCTTGTAGCATCGCCTTCCCGCAAGCAGAGTCGGAAAGAACGGGAAGATGAGCCTCACCGCCAAAGCCCATCAGCTCCATGACGAGGAGCGCACGCTCCTGCATCGATTGCGCCAGGAGCGGCGTGCGCAGCGGCGGTCGGCTCCGGCCGGCTTGCCCCTCGGCGCCCGCATCGCCGATGCCGTCGCCGCCACAATGGGAAGCTGGCCTTTCATCATCGTGCAGTCGGCCGTACTGGCGGCCTGGGTGGTGCTGAATGTCGTCGCGTTCATGCAGCATTGGGATCCCTATCCCTTCATCCTGCTCAACCTGGCGCTGTCGTTCCAGGCCGCCTATGCCGCGCCCTTCATCATGATGAGCCAGAACCGGCAGGCCGCCATCGACCGGGCCGCCGCAACGCATGACTACGACGTCAACACCAAGGCGGAACTGGAGATCGAATTGCTGCATGAGAAGATCGACCTCCTGCGCGAGACCCAGGTCGCGGAGCTGATGCAATTGGTCAAGCGACTGGAGGAGAAGCTCGATGCAGCGGGCGGGGCGCCGCCGGCCTGAGACCCGTGTCTTCGCTGCCTTGCACGCCGGCCGTCGCCGGTCCATGGTCCGGCCCTCCCTATCGCTACCGAGTCTGCCATGCCCCGTTCCATCATCATCGACACCGATCCCGGCCAGGACGACGCCCTGGCGCTGCTGCTGGCGCTTGGAAGTCCCGAGCTCGAGGTGCTGGGCATCACCACGGTGGCGGGCAATGTGCCGCTGGCCCTGACGAGCCGCAACGCTCGCGTCGTTTGCGAACTTGCGGGGCGGCGCGACATCACGGTCTGCGCCGGGGCGGACCGGCCGCTGCTGCGCCCGCTGGTCACCGCCGAACATGTGCATGGCAAGACCGGCCTCGACGGGGCGGACCTGCCCGAGCCCACCATGCCGCTCAGCCCGCGCCATGGCGTCGACTTCATCGTCGAGACCCTGATGACGCGCCCCTCGGGCACCATCACGCTCTGCCCGCTCGGCCCTCTCACCAACATCGCGCTGGCGCTGCTGCGCGAGCCGCGCATCGCCCCGCGCATCAAGGAGATCGTGCTGATGGGCGGCGGCTGCTTCGAGGGCGGCAACATGACGCCGGCAGCCGAGTTCAACATTTTCGTCGATCCCCATGCCGCCAAAGCGGTTTTCGCTGCTGGCGTTTCGATCACCATGGCGCCCCTCGACGTGACGCACAAGGCGCTCACCACGCGCCCGCGCGTCGACAGGATCCGGAAGATCGGTTCGAAAGTGTCCGAAGCCGCGGTCGGTTGGCTCGATTTCTTCGAGCGTTTCGACGTCCAGAAATACGGCTCGGAAGGCGGGCCGCTGCATGATCCCTGCGTGATCGCCTGGCTGCTCGAGCCTGGGCTCTTCACCGGCCGTTCCTGCAATGTCGAGATCGAGACGGAATCTCAGCTCACCCAGGGCATGACGGTGATCGACTGGTGGGGCGTCACCGACCGTCCGAAGAATGCCTTCGTCCTGGGCGGCATCGACGCCGAGGGCTATTTCGACCTGATCGCGCGGGCGATTGCGCGGCTGTAGAGCCTGCCGACGTGCCGTTTGCGTCAGAAATCGCTGATGACACGTTGCGCAACGGTGGACATCGCCGCCGCGCTTGGCCATAAGACTTGCAACGGAATACGAAACGGCAGCCCTCGATGAAAACGCTTCTGCAGATCTTCACGTGGTGGAACGGCTCCACGATCGGAACCCGCTTCTGGACCTCGCGGAAGGGCGAGCGCGTGGGCGAGGACGAGTTCGGCAATGTCTACTACCGCACCAAGGGCGGCGCCGTGGATCCGACCATCGGCGTGCAGCGTCGCTGGGTGCAGTATAACGGCTATGCCGAGGCCACGGCGATTCCGCCGGGCTGGTGGGGCTGGATGCACCATCAGATCGACACCCCGCCGAGCGAGACCGAATACAAGCCGCGCGAATGGCAAAAGCCGCATCGCCCGAATCAGACCGGCACGGTGAACGCCTATCACCCCAAGGGTTCGATGCTTTCCCATGGCCACCGCCAGGCCGCGACCGGCGATTACCAGGCCTGGTCGCCCGGGGACTGACGCACCATATGGCTGGGGTGTGGCCATGTCTGTGGCCGTCTTTTCGCCCCGATGGCGCGCTATCGCTTCTCGACTCGTCCAGACACGGATCCCTTTGCTTTTGCGTCCGCTTGCCTTCCTTCCCCCGATCGGCCGCTCGCGTTGCCTTGCCATGGCAAGCGCGGCCTGCCTCGGCTTGATCCTGGACAGTTCCGCCGCCCGGGCCGAACGCATCGCCAATCCCACCGCGGTGTTCACCGGCCTCGACAAGATCTCCGGCGAAATCAGTACCTTCGAGGCACCGGTTGGACAGACGGTGAAGTTCGGGGCGCTCAGCGTGACTCCGCGCGTGTGCTACAGCCGCTCGGCCAATGAGGATCCGCAAACCACGAGTTTCGTCGAGATCGACGAACTCACCCTCAGCAAGAAGGTCGAGCGCCTGTTCAATGGCTGGATGTTTGCCTCCAGCCCGGGCCTCAATGGTGTCGAGCATCCCGTCTACGATGTCTGGCTCAAGGACTGCAAGGGCGGCAAGACCAGCGATCCACCGCCTCCGCCCGTCGTGACGGCGCAGCCGGATACCAAGCCTGCCAAGGGCAAGAAGGGACAGGCGGCGGCGCCTGATCCGGATGCCGCTCTGCCGCCAGAAACCGGCGACGGCAGCACCGATTTCTTCGACCAGCCGGTGGATCCCAACGCGCCACAGGACTGAGCGGACAGCCTTGGCGGACTTAGGGCCGGCAATCTATCGCGATAGTGGCCGGCTTCCCCAGCATCGATGTGCCCCATGCCCGCGATCGCCTATTGGCGGGGTCTGGCCAGCCTTTCCGGGCGGCTGGCTCAATCGGCAAGGGCAGCCAGAATTTCGGTGCCGCTCCTGGATTCTTCCTTTGGCCAGGCGAGAAAATCGCCATCCGCGGCCACGGCGTCGTCGAGCAAGCGGTGATAGAGGGAACGCGGCAATTCGATTGCGCCGAGACTGGTGAGATGGTCGGTGACGAATTGGGTATCCAGCAACTGGTAGCCGCCGCGACGCAGCCGGGCGACCAGATGGACGAGGGCAACCTTGGAGGCGTCGCTCTCACGGTGGAACATGCTTTCGCCGAAGAAGGCGCCGCCGAGGTCGACGCCATAGAGGCCACCCACCAGCCGGCCGTTGCGATAGGCCTCGACCGTGTGGCAATGGCCCAATCGGAACAATTCGCCGTATAGCCGGCGAATCGAGGCATTGATCCAGGTGGTACGACGTCCCGGCCCGGCTTGGGCGCAGCCGTCGATCACTGCGTCGAAGTCGCGGTCCACCACGATCTCGAAGCGGTCGGAGCGGATCGTTCGTGCAAGACGGTGGGAGACGATCACCCCGTCGAGCGGGATGATGCCGCGAAATTCCGGCTCGACCCAGTAAAGGCCGGGATCGTCGGCGCTTTCGGCCATCGGGAAGATACCGCACGCATAGGCCTTGAGCAGGACCTGCGGCGTGATCTCCAGATTGAGCTCGGCGCCAGACATGGCGAAAGGCCTAGGCGCTATCGCTCATGCCGCCGGCCTCGAGAAATTTCTCGAGCCAGTGAATGTCGTAGAGACCGTTCTGGATGTCCGCATTGCGCACCAGGGTGCGGAACAGCGGCAGGGTGGTCTCCACGCCGTCGACCACGAACTCGTCGATGGCCCGGCGCAGGCGCATCAGGCATTCGGTGCGGGTGCGGCCGTGCACGATCAGCTTGCCGATCAGCGAATCGTAATAGGGCGGGATCTTGTAGCCTTGGTAGACGGCCGAATCGACACGCACGCCCAGCCCGCCCGGCGGGTGGAAATAGCTGATCGTGCCGGGCGAGGGCCGGAAGGTCGCGGCATTCTCGGCGTTGATGCGGCATTCGATGGCATGGCCTTCGATCTGCACGTCCGACTGCTTGATCGACAGCGGGGAGCCCGCGGCAATCTTGATCTGCTCGTTGACCAGATCGATGCCGGTGATCATCTCGGTGACCGGATGTTCCACCTGGATGCGCGTGTTCATCTCGATGAAATAGAACTCGCCATTCTCATAGAGGAACTCGATGGTGCCGGCGCCGACATAGCCGAGCTCAATCATCGCCTTGGCGACGATGTCGCCGATCTTGTTGCGCTGGGCGGCATTGAGGGCAGGCGAAGGGCCTTCCTCCCACACCTTCTGGTGGCGGCGCTGCAGCGAACAGTCGCGTTCGCCCAGATGGATGGCATGACCCTGGCCATCGCCGAGGACCTGCAATTCGATATGGCGGGGCTTCTGCAGATATTTCTCCAGGTAGACCGCATCGTCGCCAAAGGCCGCAAGCGCCTCCGCTCGCGCGGTGGCGAGCGCATCGGGCAGATCTTCGGCCGTCAGAGCCACCTTCATGCCGCGGCCACCGCCGCCGGCAGCCGCCTTGACCAGCACGGGATAGCCGATCTCGTCGGCGATGCGGGCGGCATCGGCGTCATTGGTGACGCCGCCGTCCGAGCCGGGCACGCAGGGAATGCCGAGGCGCTTGGCGGTACGCTTGGCCTCGATCTTGTCGCCCATCATGCGGATATGCTCGGCCTTGGGGCCGATGAAGGCGATGTTGTGCTGCTCGAGAATGTCGGCGAAGCGGGCGTTTTCCGACAGGAAGCCATAGCCCGGATGCACGGCCTCGGCGCCGGTGATCTCGCAAGCCGCGATCAGAGCGGGAATGTTGAGATAGCTTTCGCGGGCCGGCGGGGGCCCGATGCAGACGCTTTCGTCTGCCAGCTTCACATGCATGGCATCGGCATCGGCGGTGGAATGGACAGCCACCGTCTTGATGCCGAGCTCCTTGCAGGCGCGCAGCACGCGCAAGGCGATCTCGCCGCGGTTCGCGATCAGGATCTTGTCAAACATTCATGTCACTCGATGATCATCAGCGGCTGGCCATATTCGACCGGCTGCTTGTCCTCGATGAACAGGGCGGTCACCGTTCCCGAACGCGGCGCGATGATGTCGTTGAAGGTCTTCATCGCCTCGACGATCAGCACGCGGTCGCCCTGGTTGACCTTGCTGCCGATCTCGACGAAGGCCTTGGCGCCGGGTGCCGCGCCGAGATAGGCGGTGCCCACCATCGGCGATTTCAGCACGCCGGGATGATTGGCCGGGTCGGCAGCCGCGGGGGCGGCTGCAGCGGCAGCGGCAGCGGCCGGAGCTGCCACGGCGACGGCCGGCGCGCTGACCGGCACGGTCGCCGTCACATTGATCTGCCGCGCCACCCGGATGCGCAGATCGGCCTGCTGCACCTCGATTTCGGTGAGATCCGTTTCCGTGAGGAGATTGGCGAGTTCCCGGATAATCTCGGGGTCGATCCCCGATTTGGTTCGCGACATCGTCATGCCTTGCGTTTCCGAGGGGCCGAGGCCCCGTCATTCATTGAGCCGATACGCTCGAAGCCAGCGCTTCGAGGGCAAGTTCATAGCCCTTGGGGCCAAATCCGCAGATCACGCCCTTGGCAGCCGGCGAGACCCAGGAATGGTGCCGGAAGCTTTCACGCGCGAACACGTTGGATAGATGCAGTTCGATTACCGGCAGGCTAACGGCCTTGATCGCATCGTGCAGAGCGATCGAGGTATGGGTGAGCGCGCCGGGATTGATGATCAACCCGACCGCCCCCTTGTGATAGGCCTCGTGCACCCAGTCGAGCAGCACGCCTTCATGGTTGGTCTGCCGGAATTCGATGGTAAGGCCCAATTGCTCGGCGCGCGCCCGGGCCAGCTTCTCGATGCCGTTGAGGTCGAGCGTGCCGTAGACGGAGGTCTCGCGCACACCCAGCATGTTGAGATTGGGACCGTTGAGAATGTAGACGAGCGCCATGCTTGCCATCAGGACCATAAATTGAAAGCCCGAAGCGTGCTGCAACGGGCCTTTTGCTGCGAACGCCCCTTATAGGGCGCTCGATCCAGGAAGGCAAAGCCGGTCGTGAAAAACCGCCTGCTTTGCCCTAGAAGGGGCCGTCCGGTTCAGCCGCAGGCGGTCTGGCCGCATTTGCGCAGCGAATCGATTTTGGATTTGAGGGCATCGTAACCCACGGCGCCGGGCGTGATCTCGCTGCCGAGCACATAAGACGGCGTGCCGTTGATGCCCAAGGCTTCGCCGAGCTGCATCGTGCTGGCGAGCCCCTTCAGCAGGGCTGGATCCTTCATGTCGGCCTGGAGCTTGGCCATGTCGACACCGGAATCCTGCGCGACCTGCAGAGCGCGGTCCTTGCCCACGGCGCCGCGCGTACCCAGCAGGACTTGGTGGAACGCCAGGAACTTGTCGCCCTGCAGCTGCTTCTTGACGGCAAGGGCGACCACGGCGGCCTCCTTGGAGCCTTCGCTCAGGATCGGATAGTCGCGCAGCACCACTTTGAGCTTCTTGTCGGTTTCGAGCAGCTTGACCATGTCGGCCAGGCCGCGCTTGCAGTAGCCGCAATTGTAGTCGAAGAACTCGACCAGGGTGATGTCGCCCTGGGGATTACCCAGGACCGCGTTCTGCGGCCCGTTGAGAATGGTGTCCATGCTGTCGGAGAGCAACTTCTTCTGGCGCTCGGCCGTTGCCGCTTCCTGCTTGGCCTGCATGGCGTTGATGGCGTCGACGATGACCTCCGGGTGCTCCATCAGGTAATTCTTGACGATCGCTTCGACCGCAGGCTTGTCGAGCGGTTCGGTAGCGAGGGCGGGCTGGCCGGATGCGAGCAAGCCAGTGCCGAGCGCAACCCCGGCCATCAGACGCTTCAACGACATATACTTCTCCAAAAGGCAGGAATCCCAAGAGCAAAACGCGTTTGGAAGAAACGCATTCGGCTCTCACTCTTTGGTTCGGCGCGTCCTTGCGATTTGAGGTCTGTGGCTCAAACCACAAAAAGCTTTGGGACGTGGATAGGTCCAGGCCCGTAACCGATCAATGAATCGCGGTTCCAGGACGTGCGATCTCACACAATCGTGTTCGATCAAAGGCATTTGCCTGGTTTTCGCCAATTGCAGGGCGCGGCTGGCTTCGCAAAGACGTTTCGACGCGAGATCGACTGGCAAACGCGTTTCAAGAGGACGCAGTCGGCTGTCAGGAATCCTTGCCCTTCAACCTGTCGAGTGCGGCAAAGGGAGAAAGGCTCGCCTCGTCCTCGCCGCCCTCGAAGGTGACCCCCGGCTTGCGCGGATAGGGATCGAGCGCCAGCGCGAGGAACTCGCTGACGATGGCTCCCAGATCGATGGCATCGCCCACCAGCAGGTCCGGCGGGTCCTCGGCTTCCGGATCGTTCAATTCGGCCAGATCGAACTCGGCATTGGGATCCTGCCCATCGGGCGAGAAGCGGATGTCGACCGGAGCCTCGATCTCGCTCTCGAACGGTTCGGCCGTGACGACGCAAATCTGGGTTATCAGGGCATGAATGCTGCCATCGACCGCCAGCCCGTCCTTGCGGAAGGGGGTGACATGAAGCTTGGCCGTCAGGGCGGCGACACTGGGAAGGCCGAGCTGCCGGGCGACGGCGCGGCGCTCGTCCTCGTTCGTGTCGATGACGAAGTGGCGGCCGGTGGCCGGAATCTCGCGCAGATGGACCGGACGCGAGAAATGGGGCGTTTGGGTGGTCATGCGCTCTCACCTAGGGCTGGGGTGGGGAAGGGCAGGGAGCCGCTGGCAAGGCTCGCCAGCGATGCATCGCCAAGGGCGTTGGAGGCGCGCCGGACATAGCCGGCGAGGGCCCGTGCCTGTGGCAGTCTCGCCTCGTCGCGGGCGTAGACGTTGCGCAGAAGAACCTGCGTGAGTTCCTCGTCATCCGGCTTGTGCAAGGCGTTGCCATAGGAGGACGAGCATCCGGTATAGATGTCGGCGATCTTGCGCATCTTCTTGGGCACGGCGAGGTCGCCCACGCCCATTTCCCGCATGGCGCGGTCGAGCTCGGCGAAGAAGCGGTCGCACACGCCCTGGGCGATCTCGCGGATCTCGCCCTGCTCGTCGTTGAGCCGGTGCATGAGCAGGAACAGATGCAGCAGCATCATGTCCGTGCGCCCTTCCACCGTATCGGGAACGCGTCCCTCGATGAACAGCGCGGGGTCGCGGCTCTGGGCCAGGATCTGGTCGTAGAGACGGGCAATCTGCGCGTCGCGCGCTCTATTGCGAAACAGGCCGAACATGAGCTCCTTCACCGGCAGGGATAGTCGACCGGGGTTCCCGGCGCCGGCACCGTGCCGGCAGTCCGGCACGATCCGGTCGAAGACCGCACTCTATAGCGGATGCTCCATATAAGTGGATGCTTCCTGAGCGCCAAGGTTGAATTTCACGCGCGAGCGGGTTACGCCAGAACCCACGCGACGATGTGGCGAACGAGCCTGTGTGCCCGATGGAGGCCAAAGTGAGTGTAGTTGTGTTGCCCCCCCGTTTTCGGTCTCCCGCGTTGGCGGCCGCTGTCGTGATCTCCCTGGCAGGGCTGCTGCAAAGCTGCGGCTCGATCGGCGAGACCAATGTGCACGGCATCGTGGTGACCGAGAGTACCTTGTCGGCAATCAAGCCCGGTACGTCCCAGGCCCAGGTGCTCGAGGCGCTCGGCACGCCTTCGACCCAATCCACGCTCGACGGCCAGGCCTGGTACTATGTCTCCCAGACCACGTCCCGCCCTGTGGCCTTTCTGTCTCCGCACGTGACCGACCGCAACGTATTGGCCGTCTACTTCACCAATGGCCGGGTGTCGCGCGTCGCCAATTACGGCCTGAAGGACGGCGTCGTGTTCGATTCGATCACCCGTACGACGCCGACGGCTGGCGGCGACCTCAATTTCGTCACGCAGCTCGCACGCGGCATGACCGCCGGTATTCCGGGCTTCGGCCGATAAAAGGTTCGGCGGCAAAGCAGGAAGCGCCTGGGTCCCGGGTGCTTCTTTGCCTCAGTCGCGTGAGGTTAGATGGGGGCGCCGGCCTTAGGGCGTCCCGCCCGGCTCCCGGGTCTCCGGCGTGAAGACCATCTTGAAATAGCTCCAGAAATTCAGGGTCATCGACAGTGCGACGGCAATTCCCACTGCTAGCACTGGCCAGCGTGCGAAAGGCCCGCCCAGAGTGACCAGCGCCATGAAGGCGCCGAGATTGACCAGAGCGGACAGCACACTGGCGGACAGATAGCGCAGGAACTCGGCCGCGATGTTGGTGCCGGCGCGGTCGCCGAAGGTCAGCGAGCGGTTGATCAGCCAGGTCACCACCATGGCGCAGGCAAAGGAAGCCAGGCGCGCCAAGCGTGCATCGAGACCGAAATTGGCCAGGAGAGTCAGGATGCCGGCATCGAAGGCGAAGCCGACGAAACCGGCCAAGGCAAAGCAGCATAGCCGCCGGCGCACGGACCAGCCCGAGGCGGGGTCAGCGGACAGGGGCATAACGCAAATAATGCAGCCGCTTGAGCTCCCTTCGCCCGCGCGTGACCGTATCCAGGATCATGCCGGAAAAGAAGGCGATGATGGCCGAGAGCATCAGGCCGGTGGCAAGCACGGCCGTGGGCAGGCGCTTGACCGAGCCGAGTTCGAGATATTCCAGCACGACGGGGGTCGCGGCGGCGAGCGACAGCAAGGCGAGGATACCGGCCACCAGGCTGAAGAAGAGCAGTGGCCGTTCTTCTTTCACCAGCTTGGCGATGAGCTTGAGGATGCGCATGCCGTCCTGCACGGTGCGCAGCTTGCTCTGTGAGCCTGCCGGTCGCTCCCGGTAGAAGGTTTCGATCTCTCCGAGCGGAAGCGACATTTCGAGGGCATGCACGAGCAGTTCGGTTTCGATCTCGAAGCCGGTCGAAAGGGCGGGGAACGTCTTGACGAAGCGCCGGGACATCGCCTTGTAGCCCGACAGCATGTCACGCGAGGATGAGCCAAAAAAGCGGGTCACCAGGCGGGTGAGCATCCGGTTGCCGAAACGGTGTCCGGGACGATAGGCTGTCTCGCCATCGGCCACCCTCACGCCGTTGACGAGATCGAGAGGCCCGGCGCGCAGGGCCGCGACCAGGGCCGGAGCGCTGCTCGGATCATAGGTATTGTCGCCGTCGACCATGATGTAGATGTCGGCTTCGATATCCGCGAACATGCGGCGGATCACATGTCCCTTGCCCTGGCGGGCCTCGCGACGCACCACGGCACCGGCTTCCTTCGCCAGGCGTGCAGTATCGTCGGTGGAATTGTTGTCGTAGACATAGATGGCGGCTGACGGCAACTGCGTGCGAAACCCCTGGATCACGGCCTGGATGGCCGCCGCCTCATTGTAGCAGGGCACCAAAATCGCAATCGCCGGCTCCGTCCCCTCCATCGTTTCTTCGGTCCTTCGCCTGTCTTCCCGCTCCGGTCCTTATAGCCGCAAGCCGGACTGGGGCGCCAACCGGCCTGTGTCATGGTTAAGGCCATTTGCTCATGCTGGCCGGAGTAAGGATATGGCCTCAGCGCCCCCCGGTGAATCCGTTTGACTGCTCTTCCAGCGAAAAGTCAGAGGATTATACGGCAGGAAAGTGATTTGAAGCGTAGTGAATCCGTAAGAATAGGATCAGGCATGTGCTGCGGAACTGCCGCTTCGATGTTCTGCTCGGAAGATTCCGATTGAATTGGCACTATATTGTTATTGGCGTTTCAAGAAAGCGGCGCAGATAGCAAAAACGTACATTTTGTCGCAGGTTTGTCTTGACCGCCCGGATTCAATCGGGCAGCCTGTCACCATCGATTTTCGGCCGAACGACTTGGCCTCGCGTCATTGGATGCGTGCTGACGAGATCTCACCAAAATTCGACACTCGCTGGGTCCGCTTCGTTGCGGGCTTTGGCTCTCACTACGTTGAAGGAATAGCTCACGATGAGCACAGGTACCGTAAAGTGGTTCAACGCCCAGAAGGGCTACGGTTTCATTCAGCCCGACGATGGCTCCAAGGACGTGTTCGTCCACATCAGCGCGGTTGAGCGGGCCGGCCTGTATGAGCTGCGCGAAGGCCAGAAGATCAGCTATGAACTGGTCCAGGATCGGCGCTCGGGCAAGTTGGCCGCTGACCAGCTCAAGGCCGCGGCCTAAGCGAACCGCAGAGTCTTTCGGTATACCGTCAGATTTTCAGGAAAAGCCGGCGCGCCAGCAGCCGGCTTTTCTTTTGTTTGCGATGCAGCAACATGTGTGCGCCGCAAGATGGCGCTGAGTTTCGGCGGTCGACGGCGATTTAAACTTGAAGGATAGTAGGAACAAGCGCAGAATTCGGACGTTCAAGCCAAGGGCTGAGTCCCTCATGGCCGGATTAAAGCCGGCCGATGGAGGTTCGTCATGGATCTGAGTGAAATGATCACGGGTTTTCTGGTTGTCCTGGTGATCGCAATTTTGATTATCGATACGGTGATTGATTGGCGTTTGCCGGCTAAGACCGCGATGCAGGCGAGACAGACCGCCGCTCCCGGCAAGCATAGCCTTGATCCGAAGATCGGCTGCGACATCGTCTGGTGCTGAACGCCGGCGCATTGTGATGCCGTCACCGCGATTCCCGCCATCGGGCGGGCCGGACAGGCTTGGTCTTCGTATGACTAGATGATCGCGACGCAAACCTGGCCGACGGTATCATTGCCGTGTTGGTGACAGTCGCGCCGTATGGAAGCGGCGGCCCTACGTGTTTTTGTGAAGAATCGCCTGCAGGCTCTCATCCTCGATTGGGCTCACAGCCGGCATGCGGCGACTCGCGTTCTTCCTTCCCCGGCTTGCAAAGCGCGTTATCACTCGGATGGAGCGGCTTCCCGCCGTCAAGACCGCGCGTGTAGCCGCGGGACACGCGGGCTGCCAGCGTCGTGATGATATCCTCCCGCTCGGCGAGTCGGCCCGGAGGTGAGCGATCGTCGCGACCAAGGCCCCAACGGCGGCACGTGCATCACCGCCGCAAGCGGCGATCGTCTCGTCGACGCCGAGCCGTGCAAGCTCGGTACCGCGACGCAGGAAAGACTCCGAAGTCGCCGCGCTCGCGCTCATGGCTTGCCGGAAAGGCGGAGAGGATTGCCTGCCGCCTCCAGCAGGCCGGCCAGACGGTCCAGTTCGTCGTCCAGCCGGACATTGCGCCGAATGGCCCGGCGCAATGCCGTAACGGCATTGCCATCGGTCCGCTTCAACTCGCGGCTGACGATCCACTCGATCGACACGCCCCGGACATCGCCATCCACTCTTTCGTGAAGATCTTCGTCTTCGAGCCGGTCGGATTGGCGCTTCAATTCCTCGATCAGCCTGTCGCGGTTGATCAGCGAGGTCTGGGCCTGGCGAACATAGCGGTAGAGCATCAGCAGGGCCGCGCCGCTGCCGCCTGCCTTCTCGACCAGTCGGGCGATCTCCGCGACTTCCTCTGGCCGGGCAGCCTGCATGCGCGTGCCATCGAAATAACCGTCAAGCATGTCGATTACCTTCGGTTTGAGTGCAGGACCTTATGCGCCGGGAGAGCGACTGTCCAGCATTTTGTTCTCTTTTTGTTCTTGTCGACGAGATCGAAGCTGCCGGACAAATATCAAGATCAGACGTCGAAGGAATCCGTCAGAACCGTCTGGCTGCGCTGGTATGTATCCACGGCATTGAGGTGCTCAAGCAGATGAAATCCTGCGCAATGACTTTCAACACCGGGAACCTGACAGGGCTGGCCGCTTTGCTGACAAAAATGCGGACGGTGCGAACCGGCGCTTCTCCGCTACCGGCGAAGAAGGGCTGACAGTCAAAATGTTCAGAAAAATGGTCGGAGCGAGAGGATTTGAACCTCCGACCCCTAGTCCCCCAGACTAGTGCGCTAACCGGGCTGCGCTACGCTCCGACGCTCATTGAGCGTGGGCTGAATAGGGTTTTTCGCTCTGATGCGCAAGCCCCGATTTCAGTTTCTCGGAACATAAAAGACACGACGTGCACAGTCCGGGACACAGAATCCCGGAAAAGTCCCGAACCACGTTCGGGAAGCGTTCTCATCGATATACGCCCCGCGTCGCCGACGGCGGGGACAACGCCGCTCGTGCGGCAAGGATCTGTCTATGAATGTACACCTGATTTCCGTCACTGCGACGGACCTTCCACCCGAAGCCGACGGCCGGCGCGCATGGCACGGCCGGGCACTTATCGATTTCCGACTCGGGCCGATCGCATTCCATCGTGCATGGCTCGCCCAGTACCCTGATGGGACCTGGGACATTCGGTTGCCCCGCGCTAGCGCCACGGCCTACGCCACCATGCGGGCAGGGGGCGAAAAAGACGAACTGATCGCACGCGCCCGGCACGTGCTCGACAGCCTCGCCTCGGTCGAGGATACCGCGAATGCAGCGTGAGGCCGAAGAAACTGCTTACGAGCCCGACACCCGCCCCGTCTACGAAGACCGCGACCCTGCCGTTGAGGCGCTCGAATCCCGATATTTCGATATCGCCAGCCAATTCGACCGTCTCGGCTATCCGCACCGTGTTGTCATAGCTGACGATATCACCACGGCGACCAAGGCCGACCTTGTCCGCGTGCCGGACGATGCTAGATACCCTGGCCCAGAGGTTCACCGCTGGGGGCTACATGCGTGGGATTTCGGCCACGGTGGCGCCGAGGTGCTAATCACCATGGACGCCAAGGGTGAGCCCAGCGTACGCCAGATCGATGGCCCCGAGCACGTTGTTGATACGGCGGTGCACTCAGCACTCAAGCTGGCCAGGCGGGCGATCAATCCGCCACCGAAGCCGCAGCAGAAGTTCAATGAAATCGAGCACCTGCTTCGACAGCGCAATGCCAGCCAGGTCCCCATGGTCTTCCCTTCGTCATGGGACGACATGCCTGTGCCGGAGCGAGAATGGTGGTTGCCCGACCTGATCCCGAGCCGGACAGTGACGCTCCTGTCTGGAGACGGCGGTGTTGGCAAGTCGCTCCTGGCGTTGCAGCTAGGAGCAGCATCAGCAATGGGCATGGGGACGGCTGGGCTGACACCGTCATCCGGCCGTGTTCTCTATCTCGGCGCCGAGGATGAAGCCGATGAGTTTCACCGGCGGCTCGTTGACATTTGTCGTGGCGCCGGCCGGACTCTTGCAGATCTTGGCGACCGCTTTGGCCTTCTTCCAATGGCCGGCAGGGATGCGATCCTCACGCAGCAGCCACCTGGCAGTAGCAAGCAACTGCCAACTGAAGTCTGGAACAACGTCCTGAAGCGTGCTGCGCAGATTGTGCCGGACATCTTGATTCTCGACACGTCGGCCGACCTATTCGGCGGTAACGAGATAGATCGCGCGCAGGTGCGGCAGTTCGTCGGCATGCTTCGCGGCTTCGCGCAGGATTATGACTGCGCCGTACTACTGCTCTCGCATCCGTCGGTGGCCGGTATGCAGTCGGGTTCCGGTTTGTCCGGCAGCACGGCGTGGAATAACAGTGTGCGTAGTCGTCTCTATTTGGACTTCGCACCGGCCGAGGATGGGGGCGAACCAGATCGGTGCGCCAGGCGGCTCTCTACCAAGAAAAGCAACTATGGCGCCCCGGAAGGTACCATTTCGCTGCGGTGGGACGCGGGCCGATTTGTACCTGACGATGGCTCCGCGCCGGCCGGTGCCGCACTCGTCGAGAAGCACGCTGAAGAGGTGTTTCTCAGTGTGCTTGAGAAGATGACACGCCAGGGGCAAAGCCTCAGTCCCAAGCCAAGCCCGTCCTACGCTCCTCGCATGATATCGAAGCATCCTGACGCCAAGGGCCTGAATCAGAAACGGCTCGTCGCCGTCATGCAGCGACTTCTCGATGGCGGAGCCATTCAGATCATCGAAGAAGGGCCTCCTTCACGTCGCTATAGCCGCGTGCTGCCTACCTCAATGATTCACCGAGGCGGGGGTTCGAACTCACCTTCGAACTAGGTTCGAACTGCCTTCGAACTGCTTCGAACTATGTGCTTCGCACACCCCCTTATACCCCCTTCGAGTTCGAAGGGGACTTCGAACCCCGGACTTGAGGTCCGGGGTTGTCCCCCTCGGAACTCAAAAGAAACCAGACGAGCCAACCAGCGCGTCATCATCGATTCAGGAGCCAATCCAATGACTACCACCCCACCTCATCACTCCGGGTCGCCACCCCGCGCGGTATAACTGAAGGTGCGCCAATGCTCGTACAGCGCTGGATCAAACCGCAAGGGGTGTTCCGGCGTGATGCATAGTGCAACGGCTCGAACGAGAGCATTCATCGCTTCATAGTCGGACCCGGAAACGGAAACAGGCAGGCCTGCGAGCGAGCCGTCCCGGTTCATCTGTATCCGGACCTTTGCGAATGATTTCTCGCCTCGCATGTTCAGGCAGGGCTGCACCTGGCGATTGATAATCGTCTGCAACTTCATTTGCTGTGCCAGTGTCAGCTTTGGACTTGCTTGCCGGCTTTCCTGAGCACTGGCACCGCTCACGACCAGCAAGGCGAGCCCCGCAGCCAGAAAAGTCTTCATCCCGATCCCCCTCAAGCGGCGGCATGATCTGCCGCAACGCCCAATAGCGCACGGGGACATTGCTCCCGCAATCCCTCTGCGCTCTACCAACACAAGGATAATCCAATGACCACCATTCCCATCACGCACTTTCCTGCCCAGTTGCAGGATGGCGCACCCTGCCACGTTGTCGGCATCGATCCCGACAGCCTCCCGCCGCGCTTCGTAATCATGCGGCACGACGCCAGCGGCCTGCTCGTTCCCGATCATGTCTACGCCGTTGCAGGCGTTTCGCTCGATGACGACGAGGCGCCCGCAGATGAGCGATGAATTCCTCAAATTCGATTTCTCAGCCTTTCAGAAGATGGCCGATAGGCTCAAAGTCGCCGAGCAACAGCTGCCCTTCGCTCTGTCGCGCGCCCTCAATGAAAGCGCCTTCGTCGCTCGCTCGACCTTGATTGACGATTGGCCGGGCCGGGTGGAGTCAAAGAACAGTCGTTTCCTCGGCTGGGCGTTGGGCGTCGAGAAGGCAACCAAGCACAACCTAACCGTCACGATTAGTGACGAACGTGCTGGCGGCCGGACGCTGCTCAAGGGCCTTGCCGACGGTGGCACACACACCGGCCAGGGACGGCTTGCAGTGCCTGTGGCAGGGCAGCGGCGTGGTGCGCGCGGTATCGTGCCCAGCCAGCGGCCGCGCAATCTGAAGCAGGCCTTTCGGCGCGGCGATGCGGTCTATGCCGTGATCGGCAAGGGCAGCAAGAAGCGGCTGAAGCTCATGTACGTGTTGAAGCCGTCGGTTGCCGTGCCGAAGCGCGTTCCGTTCCGCCAGACCTTCAACGAGGTAATGACCAGGGAAATGCAGCAGCGGGCGCCCCGGCTCATGTTGGAGGCGATGCGCACCGCTATCAGGAAGTAACGCGGCGTCGGGCTCGCTTGAGTCAGGGAACTTGCTTCCCCTGCAGTTCGAGCAGCATCCCCGGCATGGTGAAAAGATGCATGAAGATGGTCTCGATCGCTTTCGCGAAGTTATCGAGATCCTCCATGCTCAACGCGTCATCCTCGTGTGTAGCCTCGTTTCGAATGGCTCGTAGCTGCTGGCACCAGTCTGCAAGGTCGCCTGGCAGCTTCCCTTGTTTCGCTAACGCAGTGATGCGGGCTGCCAACATGCCCTTCACAGTAGGATCGTAAGCTCTCAGACCCATCTCAAGCGCTTTACCAAGTGCTAGACCTGCAACGTGCCGCGCGCCCTCATCCGCATCGGAGGCTTTGCGAGTGGAATTAAGAGCTGAAATGTAAACTGCTGCCACGCGAGGAGGCACATGTTTAGGGGCAGAAGACATAGTCAATTGCGGCCAAACAGCAATCTGCACATGCTTCTCATCAGACAAGTTTAAATTCAACCCAGCTATGTTGTTGGCTCGCTGACCATGGTCGATCGCTTGCGCTGCGACAGGTAATCGACAGCCGCCGCATTCGAAAAGTAAATTCGCAACCATCGATCCGATGCCACGACCACCAATACAATTCATTGTCATTTTCTCAGAAAGACAATGTGGGCAGGTGGTTACTATCAGCGCCATGTGAATCTATCTTTTCGAGCTAGTTTATTTCAATGCTTGGCGCATTGACATAAAAAAGCAAGTTATCTTTTTTGTTATCGGCGCCATCTTCCAAAAATCGGTAGGTTCTTCCTCCGCTGGCCATAGGAAGGTATCGCCCCACCTCGATCTATCCGTAGGTGCAACCCCTGAAAAACTGACTTCTTCATCATGTTCAGCGAATAGACAAAGAATTTCAATCGCTTGAACATGTAAGGCCACCGCAACTCTGCGCGCAGCCCCCCATTCTCGCGGCCCGCTGGTGGCCAAGTCGAGATTTGCACTATCCAACTACATCAAAATAAAGGAGCCAGCCAGCGGGCTCCGCAAGCCATTTGAAAGGATATACTATGGCTACTCTTACGGACATCGCGGCCGCCTGCGGCGTGTCGTCCAGGTGGATCAGTCAGCTGATCGCAGAAGGCGTCTTGCCGAACTACCCGCGCGGGAAATTCGACTTCGATGCGATGACGGCCGCATACTTCCTGCATCGCCGGGAGGAACTAATCTCTAAGCATCATGCTCCCGCAAAGTACCGCGCCGCTCTGGTACAGGTGCTACGCCAACGTGGCATGGACAGGGACGCTGACCTTCTGGAGCAGAATGCCGGCAAGGAAACGCGCGGGCGGTATCTGCCCAAGGCGGCCTGACCGAATGGTGCTGGGAGGGCGGAGGCAACCCCTCTGCTCCTTTTGGAGCCCCAGCTTTTTCCCTCGCCAGGTCTTATCCCCCGGCCTGACTAAGAGCACCGTTGGCTTAGCCGGCGCGATTGGCGCGTGCAACTCCACACTTGTGTGGAACACGCCCGCCGGCTGGGCTGGCACCGCGAGTCAGTTGACCGCCTGTTCCGGCTCGGTCATGCGTCGAAGCTTGACCAGATGGACGCGGCGTTTCGAGTGCTTGGGCTGATCGTGGAGCTTCGCATTCGGGCGGGTGGTGGGACGCGGGGCAGGCAGTAGACTGTGATTGTAGCTAACGATCGCTTCTGCCCAGCGTCGAAGAAGTGGTGATAAGGAATGCCGGCCCATCTTTTACGATTTGTTGTGGTGCTCATCCCCAAGCGCCAGGTTAAGAGCACCTATAGTAGCGTAGCCAATGCGCAGCTATAATCTGTGTATGACGCTCTGATTTTCTTTTGTTTGCTGCCGGTTTGCTTAAACTATCGCCATTGTGAGGCGGTGAGTTGAAAGCAAATGATACGGAAGAACACTCTATTTATCGTCGGAGCCGGCGCGAGCGTCGATTTTGGGTTGCCAATGGGATCCGAACTCAAAAGTAGAATCGCCGATGCTGTAAATCTTAGATACAATCACTTCGATCTTGTAGGCGGCTCGTCAACAATTTCAGAGTCAATACTGCATATTGATCGTACAAATCGATCCGGGGATGCAAATAGGTTGGCAGCATCGGGCAGAATTATACACACTGCCATGCCACAGTCCCTATCGATTGATAACTATCTAGAGGCCCACCAAAGTGACAACAATATTGTCTTAATGGGTAAACTAGGTATCGCTCACTCAATTTTAAAAAGCGAAAATAATTCCAGCATATTTTATAAGGCCCCGGAGCCAAATCAGGTGATACCACCCACAGCGAATACATGGCACAATACACTGTGCCAAATGATGACAGAGGGCGTAAATAAAGAAAATATAGAGCAATCAATTTCAAATATTTCAATAATAACATTCAATTATGATCGTTGCCTTGAATATTACATATCTCACTGGCTCGCCAATTACTATAATATTGATATTGAATCTTCACAAAATATAGTGAAAAGGATTCCGATAGTTCACGTCTATGGCCAGTGTGGGCGGCTCCCCTGGCAAAAGGGAAACAGCCAAGCAGCTATTTACGGGGCCAGTGTATCTGGTCCGGCGTTGTTAGAAATAGCGAAGCAGATAAGAACCTTCACAGAGCAAATAACAGATGAAAATTTCAAGAGTGAAATTAGAGGTCTAATATCTCAGGCAGATCATATTGTGTCTCTTGGCTTTTCATATGCACCGCAAAACCTCTCTGTTCTTGATGTAACATCATCGTCTAATGGAAAATTGCGTCGGCTGTTCGGGACAACGTATGGTATGTCTCCTCAAAACGTTGCCGCCATCAATCACAAGATACGAAGTGAATTCGCAATCGCCTGGGAAACCGTTTTTGAAGGCGTGAAATGCAATCAGCTTCTGCAGGACAATTGGTACATGTTGACAGGTTAACGTGATCGGATCGCAGATTTTCTTGGCACTAAATCTTGACTCCGTACGGATAGAGTCATACTATATATAGTGCGGAACGCTCCATGGAAACGACTGAGACGACTCTGACCGGATTACCCGGCGGGGAACTTTTTTGCGAGGGTTTCTGCATGCTGAAGACGGCACCGCACTTTATTGAGCCAACTGGCGAAGACCACCGTTACCAGTTGTGGTTGCTGGACCACGCCAATGATAACAGCGAGCGAACTCGCCACCTGTGACCGACCCTGGATGAAGCCATTCGTGGCCGATTGATGCCCACTCCCGAATTAAACCGGGCCGCAGCTGTCATCCTGCGCGAATTGGACGGCCTTGTGAGCGCCGCAACTCCGATGCCATGGACCCAATCCGACCCTTCGGCCGGGCAGTGGGGGTGGGAAGCCGAGCGTGACATGGGCAGGTCTCCCGAGGGGCTCGTTGAGGCATGGCACGCTGATGCACCGAATCCCGAATTGTTTATCAACCAGTGGCCAGGCGGCGCGCCTGCGAATGATGATGTTCCGGCCGTGCTGCGTGTCGCCACCGGAGACAGCTGCACTCCGACGCGACCCAGCATTGTGGTTGTTCAGGAGGCCCAAGAACAGCGCCGGCAAAAGACCAACCGAAAGACTGGCATCGTTCTGGTAAAGCGGCGCCAGAAGAAGGAAGAAATTACTCAGCTCGTGCAGGTGGGCAAAATCCGCTTCGACGACAAATGTCGTGTTATCCCTTTCGACCGGCGCGGGCAGGACTGGACGCGAAAACCGAAGGGCGCCAACAAGAAAAATGGAGCTGTGAAAACGGCTGACATCGTCAATCTCGACGACTATCGGGGCGCTGCTACTCCGTGGAAGGGCCTTTCGTTCCTGGCCGGGAAGACCGCCTCGAACGAGAACTCAACCTATGTCGCCCACGAGCATTGTCCTACTATGCTCTGGCAGCAGCGCGAGGCCGCCCAGGAGCGCATTCGCATTCTGCGGCGTCGTTTGGGTCCGGATATGGCCGAGGCCCTACTTGATGCCGCTACCGGCTGCGAGACTTGGCGCATTGGGAACGGTCGTGGCCCAGATGACTGGCGTGCTGCCGCTCGTGGTAAAAACCTAGTCGTCGAATCCCTGAAAATTCTATGTGACACAAAGTAGGGTTTGCGCCCGAATGCCTGAAGGGTTCTTCGGCTCTTCACCTTCGCAGAACTTCGCAACGGCGTCCTTCGGGGCGCCGTTTTCTTTTTACGCTCCACTTCTTCCTATCAAGTGAAAGGTATTACATGCCAACCGCACCCGAAGTGGTCGCGGCGATAGATCATGCCCTGCGCCTTCCGGGTGTTTCCTCCAGTCACTGGCGCAATCGCCTCACTGGCGAGGGCATCATCGCCCCAAGTCGCGGCGTTCCAAGAGAACAGTTCCCGCATGAAATCATATCGCTGATCCTCGCCGTTTGTATTGGGTATCGCGCCGCCGGCCGCCCCGGACTTGCCTTGGAATATGGCTCCTTGGTCGCGTCTGACGGTACGACGCTATCTGAACAGCTGGCCAGATTTCTCGATCGTCCTGAAGACCTGATTGAACTCCGCGTCATGTCGGACGAGCCGGCGGCCGCAATCCGATATCGCCAGGATAATGGCAACTTGGCCGACGCTGTTTTCGTTGGCCCAGACATTGACCGTCCAAGCGCCCTCCAGCGGTTCGCAGTGATCGACGGCAATACGTGGACGGCCCTTGTCGCTGCCCTCCGCAACCCACCTGAAGTCCCCACCCGTAAGCGCCGCCGTCGGCGCCGGAGAACCACATGACCGACACACCCACCAACACTGACATTGTCAGCGATGACGACATTCTCGCGCTCGTCGCCGTCAGCGCCGCCACCGTGGCGTACGCCCAGGCTAAACCGGCCGAGAAGCGCAAGATGCTCGATGCAGCAAAGTACATTCTTTCTCTCGGGCAGGAGGCCAAGCGGTGAAAATCCTCAACGTTATTTCCGAGGCTTTCCGGGCCAAGAAAGCGCCGGACTCGGCCAAGCTCGCCGAACTTCTTGCCCAAACCGAAGCCGAGACTGCTGCTGCACGCACGCGGCTTGCCGAGTTGGAGGCCAAGCGCTCCGAAATGGCCCTGGCCAGTGAGGCTGACCGTCTTTCCTATCGCTCGGATCTGACCTCGACTCGTGACGATGTAGCCGACGGCGAGGCTGCCATTGTGGCGCTCCGCGACAAGCACCAGGCTGCCGTTGAATCAGAGGCCGAGGGCGGCAGGAAGCGCACCCACAAGGCGGCCCAGGCCAAGGCCGACGAGCTGCCCGGCCTGATCGAAGCGTACGCCAAGGCAGCCCAGGCCGTGCGTGATGTCATTGCCAAGATCGCTGATATCGACGGTGTAGTGCGAGCAGCGAATGCCGATCTGCCGGCCGGTGCAGCCCGTATTGCCGGCTCAAGCGAACTGCGTTCCATTCCGGCTCAGCCACGCGAGATCCTGAACGAGAAGACCGTCGATTTGTGGCGTCGCCCCGGCTCGTCCGATCCGCTGCCCGATGAATATCAGAAGACGGTGAGCCAGCAGCCGGACGGAACAGGCTATTTTCCGCGTTCCGGTGGCGGCGGCAGCGCTGTTTCTCGCGGCCGCTTCACCCGGCGCGAATATCGAGAGGCCAGGACAGCTATTCACGCCATTGGCTTCGATAATCTTGTGCTGCCAGCTGCCTACGTTCCCAAGCCCACGACTGAGCGACCCGTGCTTGTCGAGCACATCCCCCACAGAGACGCGGCATGAACGAACTTTGCATTTTCGACCCGATCGGAGTCGATCCCGAAACCGGCCAGGGCATGACTGCCAAACAGTTTGACGCATCGTTGAAGGCGCTGGGGGATCCCAGCGCCTTTTTGCTGCGCATCAACTCGCCAGGTGGCGACGTTTTCGAGGCCATGGCGATCTATTCCATGCTCAAGGCCTCCCGCGCGCGCATTACGGCACGCATCGAGGGCATTGCCGCTAGCGCAGCCTCGTTGATTGCCATGGCGGCCGACACAATCGAGATCTCGCCGAATGCGTTCATGCTGATTCACCAGCCCTGGACCCAGGCAAGCGGCAGTGCCGACGACCTAGCGACTGCGGCCGGCGACCTTCAACGCATGTCCGACTCCTACGCCAAGATCTACGCCGCCCGTTCCGGCCAGTCGGCTGCCGCCGTGAAAGCGCTGATGGATGAGGACCGGCTTATGTCCGCCGACGAGGCCGTGAAGCTCGGCTATGCTGACTTCTTGGCAAGCGGTGCCGGCGACGCACCGAACATGTCGGGCCTTCCGCGGAAGCACCGTGCGGCGATCAAGGCGGCGCGGCGTGATCGAAGCCATAGCTGGGATCTGGCCGTTGCTCTCGCCACTGGTAAGCGCACGATCAATCTCCAGCGTGACCGGGCCGTCAACGCCAGTTGGGAAAAAGCTATCGACAGCATCAAGGCCGAGCGTGGCGGCGCGGCTGGCAGCGGCTGGGATGCCGCCATTGCCAAGATGAAGAGGTAGCTGATGGCCGAGGAGCTTGTTCTACCAGCGTCCGTCAGCGACAAATTCAGTAGGCCCCTTCAAGATCTGCAGCGGCGTCTGCGTGATTTCAAGGCAACGCCCGGCTTGGCCGCTATCGAGAAACACTTTGTGGGCCTTCGTAAACAGATAGAGGCCGCCACCGGCGCCATCCGTTCGGCGGGTAACGGCTTGGCAAGCGGTCTCGGGCTGCCCGGTCTTAGCATCGGCGCTTTGTCCGCTGCGAGCGCAATGGCGGCGCTGGGAGCTAGTGTCCAGAGTTTCGCGAAAAACACGGTCGACATTCGTAAGTTCACGCAAGAGACCGGCATTGCTGGTCAGAAGCTCAAGGAGCTAAAGGCCGTCGCTGCTGGTCTGGGTATCGATGAATCAGTCGTTCAGGGCGGCCTGGTCTTCGGTGCCCAGAACTATGCCGCCCTCAAACGGGGCCAGGGCAACTACGCCGATATCGCGAACCTTCGTGGTGGCGGACAATCGATCGCGAACGAGTTGAAGGGTGCCAAAGATGCCAATGACTACACCGAGCGTGGCCTCGGTATCCTGAACAGGCAGAAAACAGCCGAGCAGCGCCGCGTGCTGTCGCGGTTGATTTTCGGAACTGAGGAGTACTCCCCCTTCGGCGCCAACGGTATCGAGGACCTTAATCAGCGCCGCAAAGCGGCACGGGCGTCAATCGGCGGACAAACCTCGCAGGACGAGAAGAACGCCGAGAAATTCTTGGATGCCAGCAGCAAGATCTCGGCCTCGATCGAGAAGCTGACGAACGCTGTTGGCGGGGCGCTGGCCCCGCATATCACAGAGCTTGCGGAAGCGCTTAATAAGCTCGGCAACGAGCACATGGGCGATGTGCAGGGGTTCTTTGACAGCGTCGGCAAGGCCCTGCGCGAACACGACTGGAAAGCCGACGGAGTCGCAATCAATACGGCGATCGAGGCTTTCAAGACGTTCTTCGACGAGTTGAACAAGTTCAAGTCTGGCGCCGACAGCGTAGCCGATGCCTTTCACAAGGCCGACATGGCTGTGACGAAGTGGGTTGAGGATCACGCCAAAGCCCTGGTCACAGACGACCCTCTCGCCGGCAAGAAGCCTGGTGAGCGCGGCGACGAAGATCGTAACCCACTGTACAACTCGCCACTGCTGAAGGCATTGCCACCAGCAACGGGCGACGAAGACGGCAACGTCCACAAGATGGCATACCGCCCAGGCGCTCGCATGGCCGCGGCGGGCATTGCCAGCGCAACCAACAGCATGGCCGTGGCGACTATCGCAGCCGGTGTGACGAAGGGCATGCAGGACTTTGCGGCTTCGTTGCAGGGTGGTGGCGATGGTGCGGGTGGTGGCCTGACGAACGCTGCCTATCACCCTGGCGAGGGTGGAATTCTAATGGGCGGCGGCGGCAGAGGCGGCAGCCTCAGCTATGGGTCAGCCGGAGTTAAGGTCGCTGTTGCTCGCGGGAATCTGGCAAAGAACCAGCGCGAGGCCTATGCGGCGGCACGTGCCGAAGGACTGAGCCATGAAGCTGCGCTAGCGTGGGTCGCGAACACGTCTGGCGAATCTCTGGCGGACCCCGCCAACCGAACCGGAGACGGCGGCCGGGCGCAAGGCATCGTCCAGTGGCACGGCGACCGGGCCAAGGCGATTAAAGACAAATATGGACTGTTCCCTTATCAGATGTCCGTCGCCGACCAGACGAAGGCTGGCTTGGACGAGATGAAGCGGAAATATCCGAAGTCGTGGAAGATCCTGACAGATCCCAATTCATCGACCGAGGAAAAGCTGGCGGCGCTCGTTAACGACTATGAGAGGCCCGCGAACAAGCCCAAGTCCTATCGCGAACGGCTTGGTTTCCTGAAGGGGCTTCCGAAGGACATCGGCAGTCGTGATGTTGCAAACAGACCGTCGGCCAGCAAGACCAAGGCTAAGTCTGACGCCCAGGCTGCCGGCAAAGACGGCGCCAATGGGCGCGTTGATATCCACGTGCACAGCAAAGACCAGCCGGTTGACATGAAAACCAACGGCTCCCCGGTCTTCGGTGAGACGAAGCTAAACCGTGGCAAGTCAGTCGGACTGATGGACATCTGAGGGAGAAGGAGACCCGGGCGGACGGTTGCTGAGGCTGTCATCCGGGCCTCCGGCTTCTTAGGTGGGAAGCGTAAGGAGGCTACGGCGCGGCGCCGCCCGGAGCAATCGCCTCTTTCGTACTAGTGCTATTAAGAGCGAAGCCCCGGCAGTTCCACACTCGCCGGGGCTGATATGCAGGGGTGCACTTGATAGCAAGAACGGAGCAACCTAAGTTGACAATCGCTGAGCTAACGAAGGCAAGGATACAGGCTCAAGGGTTGACATCTGAAGTCTTTGGCATAAATATATCATGTGCCCATAAAGAGCATTTTGAGCCGGTTTCACCTACATATTGACCCGCTCATTTGGATGGTAGGCCTTGTAGGGGGTCTATTGCAGGACATTAAGTTGGCCCCCGACCCCTTGAGCTAAGGTGGCGCTGCTACTGCGAGCACGACGTGTTTAAGCACGGTTCCCACTCGGGTGCCGTGCTTTTTATTGGCCGAAAAGGCGGTGACAACCGCCCAGAACGCCTCTCCACGAGGCGTCCGCCATTCAAGTATCGCGGTACCTGATTTTCCGCGCACCGCGATTAAACGCAATTGGATATGGCCGCCTTCAAAATGAATAGGTGTGCCTTCACAAACTATCTGAGCGACATAATCGGGCACCAATTCTTCTCTATCGAAGCCGGCCGCCCTTATCTCTTTTTCGTGCTCAGCCCATATATGCTTTGCCCCAAAGCCTTTGTTTGGCCCGACATGCTTGCCGCGCGTTAGATATATTTCCCCTCCCGGGATGGCTGTACCCCTGCACTTCGTTTCGGGAACAATGCCAAAAACTAGCGTCTTGTTTATCGGGTTGGCGAGTCGAGTATTCGGCATGGTTCCTCGCGGTCTGGCGCGATCTAGCCGAGTGCCTTCCTTTCCCTTCCCCTTAGATGGAAGTTCTCGAAAAATGACATCTGACAAGCGCGCCGCCTTGAGTGGCATTAAGAGTCGGCTATGCTACAAGAGCATAAATCTCAGGTGGCATCCAGTGGCTGACTATCCGACATTTGACTTTACAAACGCCGAAGTTAACTGGGCTGGCAAAATCATCGCTCAGAAGCTTTCGCTTGAAGAAAATAGGGAAGACCTGCTTCGCGCTTACGCAATAGCAAATAATTGGCGAGAAGCACACGCTTACCCGATGCGTAGTATCCGCCATCAACTTATTGCCTATATGATGCATAGCAATATCGATGGCATTACTTCAGCCCGCCTTAAACGCATGCAAGCGATCCGAGGGAAATTGCAGAGATCTCCCGTGAAGTTGCATCAATTTCAAGATATAGGTGGCTGCAGAGTTATCGTGAATACAATGCAAGATATTGATGTTATCGTAAATAAATTAAAGGCACATTCAAGGCATCAATATCGTAAGGATAGTAACTACATTGGATCTCCTAAGGCTGATGGGTATAGATGCCATCACCTTATGTTCAACTTTGTTGGGAGAGGCGACGCAGATATCTTCACTGGGCGACGCATTGAAATTCAGGTGCGAACTAGACTCCAACATGCATGGGCTACTGCGGTTGAAGGCGTTGGAATGTTTCGGGGCGAGTATCTGAAAGGCAGTGTCGGCCACGATGGGTGGCTGGAACTTTTCAGGCTTGCATCAGAGGAATTTGCTACAATTGAAGGAGCGCCATATCAAAATTCAGGTCTATCCACCCTACAGCGCCGTAAGCGGTTGAGGGAATTAGATTCGGAACTACAAGCCCTCAACACACTCAATAATATTCGAAGCGCCGTTGAATGGACTTCCGTCGCAATCAAAGCTGGAGATAGGCCGGATTACTATTTAATTACATTCGATAATTTAGATAAAACTGTTTCTGTAAGCCCGTATTTTGGGCCAAAGGAAGCTTTAAAATCTTATGGAGAAGCCGAAGCGAATGACAATGCCGCCGGATCTGAGTTAAATAACGTTGTCCTTGTTCAGGCAGATAAAATTGAATATCTTCAGGAAGCTTACCCCAATTATTTTGGAGATACAAAATTATTTAGAAACGTGTTGGCGAAATCTATATATGGTTTTAACGAAGACGAATTCACACTCAAAATGCAACCTCTGGCCCCGGCAAGACCGAGGGAAAATCCTGACATGAGCTGGTTCCGCAAATGGAAAAGGCTTTCGTAGGAAAATTTGACAATGGCTATTTATCAGTAGCATCTCGCTGGAGATTTTCAGGAAGGCTCAAATTGCAAGGCAAAGCCCCGGCGCGTAGCGTACCGCCGGGTTTTTCTTTGAGCTCAGAAACGAAGCGGCATGCACATACGCCTTGCTGATCTACTCCTCACAAAGTAGGGTGTACATAGGCAAGTGCAGCCTGCCGCTCGCGCCCTTCGGGTCTGGTGAATGCACGATTTCGATAGATCGTCTGACCTTTGCGGACGAACCTGTCAGCAACGCGAGCACTGACCTTTAAGTTCGTCCCTACGAAGGTTCGGACCATGCGCACATTCCGCGATGCAAAGACTATGGCGAAAACCCTTCGGCAGGGTTTGAGCGAACGAAGCATCCATCTTCTTCACAGCGACTGCCTTGAGCTCGTCGCCCGCCAGTTCGGGGTTTCCGACTGGAACACGCTGGCGGCAATGATCGACCGACGGTCAAATAGTGGCGCACTTCGACTACCTGAAGGCTGGTCTATATCCGGATCGCGAGCCGATGCCTACGACATGGGTATCGATGATGTCGAACAGGCCGCTCTCATTCGATTTAAATATTCGGCGGACGCCTCGGACTTTGCGGACAAGGCGAACGCGTTCGGAACTTTGATGCAAAGCATCGTGGCTGATGCTTATCGTGGTAAGCGTGTCATGCTTACAGCTTTGCTTAAGGCTGAAGATGTGAACGGTGCCGCCACTATGTGGATGCGCATTGATGGAACGCGGAAGGACTCGCTCCGCTTCGATAATATGGAAACTCGGAGCGTCAATGGGGCGCTTCATGGCACAACCGATTGGTCGGAACGCCACATCGTTCTCGACGTGCCGGAGGACGCCGAAAGCATCCATTTCGGCTTCTATTTGCGCGGGACGGGCAGCGCATGGGCCCGCACCTTCGATCTAACAGAAGTTGGCGATGACACTGCGGTGACTGCTACGGCAAGACCGGATAGGTCAAAGCCGATCAATCTCGACTTCTCAAAGCGTTCGGGTCCAGAGGCTGCTTGATACAAAGCACGGCCAGGGGGCAATCCTTCTACTGCACCGGCCCGCACCACCATAGCCGTCGTCCCTATCGCGCAGCTAGTGCCCGATAGCTCTCCATAACCCGCCTGGCCTGCAGCATATCAGAAGGCGCATCAGGGGCGCGGCTCAGAACATCAGACAGTTTGCTGATATGGAACCTGAATCGAGCCCGGTAGTTTGGTAGGCCGTCTCGATAGACAGATGGAGGTTCCTATGGCGACGTATCGAAAGATCTCCTTGGCGGCCTTGATCAGTGCTGGCGTGATGGGGCTATTCGTAACTGGCGCCTCCGCTCGCGTCGTTTGTAACGAAGACGGCGATTGTTGGCACGTGAGGGAAACCTACGAGTACAAACCGGAATTCAAGCTCATGGTCCACCCCGATGATTGGCGCTGGAAAGAGAGTGAGCATTACCGCTGGCGCGAACATGAAGGGCGTGGCTATTGGCGTAGTGGCGTTTGGGTTGAATTCTAAGTGACAGCGGTTCGGAGGACCAGTTACGTTCCTTGTTGCTGATAGACCTTCGGTTTGGGGAATGAACATCCTGATCGCGAAGGCGTGTTGCTGTATCCGGTCCGACAGTTGGGGAACTTAAGACCCCATCGTCGATCGGTGGGCGCGGTCCGGCTCCTTGAGGTTTGCGCGGTCGGACTGCGCCTTGTCTCGGGGAACCGATAGTCCTTTTTTGTCGTCCTTCCACAATCCCTGTCCTGCCAAGGTCATCGGGTTGCAGCACATGACAGTCTGTCCGATGGTTTAGCGCGCCTGCCGGCGGTCCCCCTTCTGACGGGCGCGCTCATTGTCATGTAACTAAGTACCCGGCCGTCCGCGCCGGGTTATTTTTTATAGCTTCTTCCTAACCGTCATCCCTCCAAACCTGATTCAGGATCTTCGCCGCCAGCGCGGCCTTATCCTGGGGCAGGAAGCGCCCATAGTGCTGCGCGACCATGTCCGGTGTGTCCTGAATGGCGTAGCTGGCCTGCTCGTAGGAACCTGTCTGCTTCAGGATGTGGGTTGCCAGTACGTCGCGCACATTGTGCGGGCCGTGAGGTAGGAGCCCTTTGATTGCGCCGCGTCCCGTATACGGGTTGTAGACGCCATAGCGCTGGATCGTCAGGCGCCATGCCTCATAGAACGTGTTCTGATCATACGAGGCATCACCGCTGGTGAGCTTCACCGTCTTCACGAAAAATGTGCCGGGATCAGCTACGCCTCTAAGCAAGACGCGCCGATGGCGGCTGATATAGGCCTCGATCTGGTCGTAAAGGTCGACGACGTTCGGCAGTATCAGGCGAAAGGGCTTGTTCCCGAAATATGAGGAATTGGAATTCTTGAACGCGACTGCCGGAATCAACACTTCCCAGCCGCTGTCTCGTTCGCTCCAGCGGAGTTCACCGCGCTTCATGTCTTCCAGTTGCCGCTCTGTTCGTGGGGCCTGGCCACGAGGGCACAGCATGAGCTGCCGGAGGTTTTTCTGGCGCAAGCCGAGATGTAGCCCCAGTCGGAGTAGTAGGAACGATCGGACGGCCTCCGCCGCAGCGCGAGGATATCGCCGTTCATCGGGAATGCGTCGCAGGATCTCGTCGGTGATCTTGCGGTATTCCCCGACGGGGCTCGGCGCCTCTAGAATCGGCATGATCGGTTCGAACGGATCTCTATGGACTCGGGCGACCCTATCAATCTCCCGCACGCGAGCCGTTGCGTGTTTGTAGAACGCGTCACAAGCCCGGTGCCAATCGGTTTTCGCCCGCTCGATTTCCTCGGCACTGACCAGCCCAGCGACCGGCCGCACCCGGTGCACAAGCTGACCGTGCTGCCTGAGCCACCCCGTTTCCTCGCGGGTCAGTGCCAGAGCGATGCGCAGCATGTCGACTTCCCATGAGGTGTAGAACCCACGGCGACGCTCTCGCCATTGCAGGTACCAGTCCCAGACGCCAGGGAAGGCCAGTAGTGCCAAAGTCAGATGCGAGTGTGGGATACCGAGCCCTCGAATCTCGCCATTGGGAGAGGCGGCCAAGGCGCCCAACATAAGGCCTAGGTGTTCAAGCTTCTGGGATGCAGTCTCTTCGCCCCACACGCCGTTGCGCTGTAACCCGAACGCCGTCAGCGTCGATGTTTTGAAGCTTATCAGCTCCGCCATTTCCATTCGTAGGCGAGGGGGAGCGTCGACGACACCGGAAAAAAGCTCGGGGTCGACATCTGGCGGCCCGCTCGTCTCAGAATCGGAATCGGACTCACCGAGGCCAAATCCACCGGAACGCCCATAAATGATCCCAGGGAATCGGATCGCATATCGCTGCTTCATCGCTGCGGCTTGGAACCGTCGATAATCAGTGGCACCACTGATAATTACGCGTCTCACCCATTCAACGATCTCTTCCTGTTTATCGAAGGGCAGGAAGTTGAATTCGTCTGGTAAGTGCCAGGCCATGCGACGGCGCTCCGCAGGGGATATGTCATCAAGCGAGAAGCCAGTCGAAGCGCGGGATTGATTGGGCAGCTTTCCCTTGAAGTAGCCTTCTGGCAACTGGTAGCGTCGCTCGATCCGCGACAGGATCTCCATGCTGTCGACACTTCGGGGAATCTTGGTTCCCTTCATCCAGCTCTCAATGGTCTTGCGATCGGTCTTTTCGTCAGCGTCCACAACGGCACGATGCAGGTGCCAGTATGTTTCCCCGTGACGCTGGACGTGCAGGGTCAGTGCCTCGTGGAAGGACGCAGGATCTTCCCAGGAGTCAGTGAGCGCCTTCGGGAACTCCACAACAGGCTTAGGCGGTATGCCGGTCTTCTTGCGCTCCACCGGCCTGCGCAAGGGGAGGGCAGACGTGCCTGCTGTCAATCGGTATGCGCCTGTAGAAACCGGTCGCGCCCCCTTTTGGCGACCCGCCTTAGCCTTTGCCGCAGCCGGATTAAGGTTCTCGCCTCGATCCAATAGCGGCAACGTGCGCTGAATTGCTTCAAGCGCTGGGCGTACAGCAATGCGGCCCTCTGCCAGGTGTTCCCGCTTCACGCCGCAAGCGCGTGAAATCCCCGGCCAGTCGAGATGACCGTTTTTGAGGGGTAGCGATTTTCTCCCGCCGATTAAATCCAGCAGGTAGGATTTGATTTTGTCGTAATCGTTAGCCTCGAACCGAGGGAATATTTTTATTCGGCAGTAGTTTGAAATTTTTTGTGAGAATTCGAAGGGTGTGTATATCTCAGACATGGAGTCCCATTTCGTAACTTTGCTCTTATTTGAGCGGTCATGGTGGGCTCCTTCGTGGTGGTGGTATCGGAAGTGTAGTCGTAGACGCGACTGATTAGGCCGAGACCGCTCGATATCCGATTTGCGAGCGGATTTCCTTTAGGAAATGTCGAAATTCACAGGATTTGGGCAGTAGGTGCCTAAGCCGGCCGCTCTTTTCTGAGCCTCACCCCAGGCCCTTCGCCATTTTCGTCAACGAAGATAACGCCTGCCGATTCAAGGGCGCTGCGGATGGCGGCGATGGTGCGGGGCTGAGCAGCGAGCGGGCCTGGCTGTGTTTCAAGTCTCTTGATTGAGGGGAGTGACACGCCGGAGGCGTTCGCAAGATCTGCCTGCTCCCATCTGATAAGCGCCCTCGCGGCGCGAACTTGCTCGCTGATTAACAATTTAATACCTCAGGTATTGACGATTCCTCAGGAATCGAATAATACCTAGAGTATCGAAATTGACGACGGGAGACAAGCAATGCCCCAGAATAAGGTTAACGAACCCGCGCCTCCCACCTGGGACGAACTCGCCAAGATGTTCTCATACATCGCGCTCATGTGGGACAGTCACCCCGATCCGGCCAAGCTGTTCGCCCACCTCGCATCGGCCTGTCAGGATATTGCAGCCGGCAAGTGACCGCAACGGCCACGTAGCTCAACGGAGAGAGCAACAGCCTTCTAAGCTGTCGATCCCGGTTCGATTCCGGGCGTGGCTGCCACCATCTCCATGCCGCCCACTGCTGGCAAGGTCGGCAAATTTTCCGACCTGTTTGCTGCTCGGCCAGGCAGGGGTGCTCACACACATGTCAGCAACATTGCAGCCACGTAATTTGATCTCTCACCGATCGAGTCCTATCACCGCGTGGAGCTGCCCCACGAGAGGCCAGCCCCGACGGTAAGCAGGATGTCAGACAGTTTTCGAACCATGCCGTAACGACGGCACGGCGCGGATTTTTGCGTCTAATTTTCGGGGCAATAGAATATGCAGATCAGCATATACAACGACATGGCTCCCGCCGTTGCCGAGGCCGCTCGACAGGCCGCCGACCGCATCCGGGACCGCATCAATACAGCCTTCATTGAAACCGGCCGTGATCTCCGCGAGCAGAAGGCCGCGCTTGGTCATGGCCACTTCCTGAAGTGGATCGATGCCGAATTCGGGATGTCCGAGCGAACAGCCCAACGTCTCATGAGCATCGCGGACATGATCGATTCAAATCCGACCAATCGGACGGATTTGGAACAGCTGTCACAATATGCCCTTCGGGCACTGGCGGCTCCTTCTACCTCACCGGATGTTCGCGCTGCAGTTATTGAGCGAGTGTCCAAGGGCGAGCGCCCGACTGCAAAAGAAATCGAGTCGATGAAGGCGCCATCCAAGGCGCCCAAGCAGACGGGGTACAAATTCACGCAAGATGACGCCGCGAGCGCGGTTAAGCAGTTAGTGGCCCTTCGGGAAGAGAACGCTGCACTGCGGGCCGGAGGTCGCAAGGACTTCACGGCTGACCTGCGCTCTAAGCTGAAGGCGCAGGAGTCACGCGCAAACATTGCTGCAAAGCGCGCCAATGACGAGAACGGCAAGCGCATGTTCGCGGAGGCGGCCGTAGAGCGCCTAAAGAAGGAAGTTGCCGATCTAAAGGCGCAAGTCGCGCCTTTGTCAGACAATCACCTTGAATGTGCGCTCGCCGCATACGACGCCCTGACACCGGAACAGAAGGTCGAGTTCCACAAAAAGCGCCCGGCCCCTGCCGTTGCTTCTCCTGCCAAGGTGGCCGGTGCCGCTGATCTACGTGCTACCCTTAAGCAGACCGTGGAGAACGCCAAGCCAGCACCGGCCACTACCGTCTTGCATAACCCGGCCCCTGCCCCATCATCGGAATGGGAGCCGCCTCTGTTCATCCAGCGCGACCACAAGCCAGTGCATCAGGAGCCCGCCTGATGCACGCAGCGAATGATAACCCCGGCGGTCTTTTGGACCTGCCGCAGGCCGCAGAGGCGCTTGGCATCTGCGTTAGAACTCTTCACCGGCATATCAAAGCCGGTGAACTCGCCTGCATCATAGTGGGGACTGGCCGGGTGCGCCTGAGGCGTATGATAGATCCTGCCGACCTCGAAACATTCAAGGACAGCCGCCGAAGGTACGAAGTGCCATGTCAGTCTATCAGCCCCGCAAGAGCCCCTACTATCACTACGATTTCCAAATCCGTGGAGTTCGGTTCACCGGGTCTACAGGCTGCACTGCAAAGCGTGATGCTGAGCGGTTCGAACGGGACGAGAAGGACAAACGGCGAGCAGAAGCCAAGGCGGCATTAGCCGTCCAAAACGCGCCCATGACCTTCGCCGTAGCTGGTGCTCGCTATTACATCGAGCATGGCCAGTACCTGAAGGGCGATGGCGCTAAGAACTGCAAATGGGCGATCGAATGGCTGGATCGGGAGATCGGCTCCCATACGCTCATCGCCCGAATCGACAACAACACGGTGGCGAAGCTAGTTGCAATCCGGCGAGGGCAGGGCGTCGCGCCGGCCACCGTCAACCGTAGCATGACGGAACAGCTTCAGAAGATACTGAACCGCGCCCGCGACATGTGGGGACAGACGGTGGCGCGCATTGATTGGAAGCGCCACAAGCTCAAGGAACCCAAGGAACGGGTACGGGTCCTGTCAGGGTCAGAAGAGGTTCGCCTCTTTGAGGCAGTGAGAGAGGACTATCATCCGGTTATTCTCTTCGCGCTGCTATCTGGCTGTCGCATGTGCGAGATCGTGCCTGGCAAGGAATTTCCTGGCCTAAAGTGGAAAGACATTGATTGGGGCACAAAGAAAATCACCGTGCTCGGCAAGGGTAGGGTGGTCGCCACCATTCCGATATCGACGGCCCTTCGCGAACTGCTCTTCCCAATGCAGGGGCATCATGAGGAATTCGTGTTCACCTATGTGGCCCAGCGGCGCGTCATGGGCCACACGAAGGGTGAGCGATACCCGATGACTCGTGAGGGCCTGAAATCCGAATGGCGGAGAGCCAAGCTTGATGCTGCAATCTTGGACTACCGGTTTCACGATAATCGCCACACCGCCGCAACCAACCTCCTGCGCGCAAGCAACTTGAAGGTGGTGCAGCGCCTGCTTCGTCACTCCGACATCAGCACCACGGCGAAGTACGCCCACGCACTCGACGACGACGTGCGCGCCGCGATGGATGGCGCCGCGGAATCCCGGACAAAATCCCGAACCAAGCGAAAGGGAGGTGCTAAGTAATTGATTTCTGGGCGTGATTTTCTGTTGGGCTCTTTGCCCCCCAGACTAGTGCGCTAACCGGGCTGCGCTACGCTCCGACGCTCATTGAGCGTGGGCTGAATAGGGTTTTTCGCTCTGATGCGCAAGCCCCGATTTCAGTTTCTCGTCATATGAGAGACACGAAATGCACGGGGCGGGCAGGCGAGGTGCGCCGAACCAGAAATATGAGGAAGAATTCCCGCCTGTCTATGAATGCCCCGGTTGCCGCCATACACTGGAAGAGGGGATCGCCGCCGCGTGGAACGAACGTTTCCTGCTCGGCGTTATACCGCGCTGGATTGGCTCGAGGAGCGTGTGATGAGACAATGGATTATTGCTGCCTGTGCTGCGGCCATGGGCCTTGCTTCAGCAGGCCTTGCTGCGGCGCCTGCTTCAGCCATGCCATTGGCGCCTGCAGCCGGCGCAGAAAATCCACTGCTGCAAACGGTGGCGGATGGCTGCCCGCGCAATTACTACCGCAGCTATGGACGCTGTGTCCCCAACAGCCGGGGCTATCGGGGACCGCGTTACGACGACGGGTATGCCGAGGCACCGAGATATTATGTGCGTCGCTATTATTACGACAGTCCGGGCTACTTCGACGGGCCTGGCTATTACGACGGCCCGCGCTATTGGGCCCTTCCGCGCCGCTGCCCGCCCGGCAGGTATCCGGGACTGTACGGCCGCTGCGTGTCGGACTGGTGATCCCGGTTCAACTGGCCAAACCGCGAAAATATGCAGGTGCTGGCCTTTGAGGCGAACGTCCCCGGCGACAGCAAAAAACCGGCAAGGATCGACCTTGCCGGCTTGGCGAGGCGGTGAAACCTCATGCCGATCAGTAGACGGGGTGGCAATAGCCGCCGCGCGGGCCCAGACGCGTGCCGGGAGGGCAGGGCCGGCCGTAGCCGCTGCGATTGGCCGGCACCGGCCCGCGGCGATAACCGGGAGTGGCCGGGAAGAAGCGGCCGGGACGGTAGCCGGGAGCAGGGCGGTTGGGCACGCAGCGGCCCCAGCGATTGGGGACATAGCCCCGCCCGCAACCATAGACTACGGTCTCGGCAATGCCGGCATCTGCGCCGATGGCCGGAACGGCGGGCATGGCCGAGGCGCCGGTGGAAAGGCCGGCAAAACCGATCGTGGCCAGGGCGGCCGCGAGAATCAATTTCTTCATGAAAAACTCCTGTCGTTCAGGCGCCCGGCGGGCGCGAATCTGCAATCCACCATGGCGCGATGGTCGCAAATCTTTCCTTAACGGAAGCTGTACCGCGCAGAAGGCAGCCGTTCAGCGTGCTCCATCCGGCCTTGCCTCGGACATGGCCTGCCCGAACAGGATGATGCAGGGGCCGTCCAGCTGGTTGGCGGTAAAAACAGCGGCCATTTCGCCGACCGTGGTGTGGAAGCGGCGCTCGCGGGCATGGGTGGCATATTCCACGATGACGGCCGGTGTATCGGCGGCCATGCCGGCTTCGAGCAGGCGCGTGGCGACCTCGGCGACGACAAGCTTGCCCATATAGATGGCGGTGGTGGCGGCAGGGTCGGCCAGTGCCTTCCAATCGAGATCGTCCGGCAGCTTGCCGTTCTTGGCATGGGCGGTGATGTATTGCAGGCGCCTGGCATGGTCTCGATGGGTAAGGGAGACCTCCAGGCTCGCGGCAGCTCCGGAAGCCGCTGTGATGCCGGGAATGACCTCGACGGCGACGCCGGCCGCGCGACAGGCGGCGATTTCCTCGCCGGCCCGTCCGAATATCAGGGGGTCGCCACCTTTCAGCCGCACCACGCGCTTGCCGTCGCGGGCCAGTGAAACCATGAGCGCGTTGATGTCGTCCTGCTTGCAGGAGGGGCGATGTCCACGTTTGCCGGTGATGATGCGCTCGGCCTCGCGGCGCGCGAAGTCGAGCACTTCCTGCGAGACGAGGTCGTCATGCAGGACGACGTCTGCCGACTGCAGGGCGCGCACCGCCTTCAAGGTCAGCAGTTCGGGATCTCCCGGGCCTGCGCCGACAAGGGCGACGCTGCCCTCGGCCGGGTTTCTTTCCTGCTGCTCGATCGCGGCCACAAGGCCGGCGCGTTCGGTTTCGCCCGGCACGCGATCGGGGTGGCGGAAGGCAGCATTGACGAAACGCTCCCAGATCGCTCTGCGGGCCTGAAGGGAGAGGTCCCGCGCCTGCACCAGAGGGCGCCAGTTGCGCGCGGCCTCCGCCCATTTCTGAAAGCCCGTCGGCAGCAGCATCTCGATTCGGCTGCGGATCGCCTGCGCGAAGACGGGAACGGCGCCGTCGGTCGAAATGCCCACCACCAGGGGCGAGCGGTTCACCACCGCGCCGAACTGAAAATCGCAGAAGGCCGGCCGGTCGACGATGTTCACCGGCGTTCCGGCCCGGCGTGTGGCGGCGGCAAGATGGGCGGCCTGCTCGTCGTCTTCGACATCGGCGATGACCAGGGTGATGCCGTCGAGGTCGGCCTCATGCCAGGAGCGGGCGAGGTGGCGGACAGCCACGTCCTCGCGGGCGCATAATTGCGCCAGGGCGTCGCTCGCCTCAGGCGCCGCGATACGGACTTCGGCGCCGGTCGAGGCCAGAAGCTCGGCCTTCCACAAAGCGGCCTGGGTCGCGCCGATGACCAGTACGGGTTTGCCGGTCAGGCGATAGAATACCGGCAATACCGCCAGCGGCGCGATGCGCGCGGGTTGCGAGACAGGATTACGGCTCATCGATCACAGGCTCAACGTGCTCAATACAGGTCTGGGAGGCGCCGATAACTGCCGGCCTTCGCCTCAGTTTTGCCGCACGTCACACAGCCAGCAGAGGCTAAAGTAAATCGGTCGGGCAGACAATGCGAAGCGGCGTTGGGATGCGGCAGGTTCCTTCCGGGCGAGTCCGCGGTCCGCGCCGGAGGAATTGCTACGGGAAAACCCGATTCTAACCGGCGACGCTGTCGCCGTTGCGACGCAGGTTCAGCCGATCCGACATTGTCATGCCATTGTCATGACGAGCCCGCATGATGCAACATGCCGTTACGCAAACATCAGCGAAAAAAGGCGAGGCTCTCGCGAGCCTCGCCTCATTCTAGACCTCGTCCTAACCCATCTTCCTGAGACTTCCTTCACGCATCTTTGTGCTGTTTGAAGTGTCAGGACGGCTGCTCGACAACGGTTCATTCACCGGCGGCGCCTGCGGGCTTCCTCCCAAGACTTGGACCCTGACTTCCTTCTACTCATCGCTGAGCTCGGATGCCCTGTCGTTGACGGGAGGGACGCTAGACGAAGTTTTTTTGCTTGTCACGTCTTTGTGCAGCAATCGGCACAAAATTAATATCTTTGCTTAAAATTTGTGCGCGTCGTTTCGCTAGGCTGCGCCGTTCATGCGCAAGGTGATGAGCAGGCAGGTCTCATCACGCTTGCCGCGCGGAGCCCATAAATTGCCAAATAATAGCGGTTTTGCTGGTCCTACCCTTGTGTTTTTGCGAGGGATCGGGTCAAGCTGCCACGAACTGGCGATCGCAAGCGATTTGCCGGACAGGCGTGCGGCGGTTTCGATCAGGCGCGCCTTTTTATCCTGAATCGCGATTTCGCCACATGTGTTACCCGGCGCAGCTAAGGTTCGCCGGCAGTTTGGAGAAGGTCTGTCCTATGCGTTTGAGCCGTTATTTCCTGCCTATTCTGCGTGAGACGCCGAAGGAAGCAGAAATTGTTTCCCATCGTCTGATGCTGCGCGCGGGCATGATCCGTCAGGAAGCGGCTGGAATCTATGCATTGCTGCCGCTCGGCCTGCGCGTGGTGAACAAGATCAATGCGATCATTCGCGAAGAGCAGAATCGCGCTGGCGCCATCGAGTTGCTGATGCCGACCGTCCAATCGGCCGATCTATGGCGCGAAAGCGGGCGCTATGACGACTACGGCAAGGAGATGTTGCGCATCAAGGATCGCCAGGAGCGGGAGATGCTCTATGGGCCGACCAATGAGGAGATGATCACCGAGATCTTCCGTGCCTATGTACGCAGCTACAAGGACTTGCCGCTCAACCTCTACCATATCCAGTGGAAGTTCCGGGATGAGATCCGCCCCCGCTTCGGCCTGATGCGCGGCCGAGAGTTCCTGATGAAGGACGCCTATTCCTTCGATCTCGACCAGGCCGGCGCGCAGCATTCCTACAACAAGATGTTCGTGGCCTATCTGCGCACCTTCGCGCGGCTTGGCCTGACGGCCATTCCGATGGTAGCCGATACCGGCCCGATCGGCGGCAATCTCAGCCATGAATTCATCATTCTGGCGTCGACGGGCGAGAGCGAAGTGTTCTGCCATCGCGACTATCTGTCGATGGCGCCGCCTTCGGCTGGCACGGATTTCGACGACAAGGCCGGGCTGCAAGCGATCGTCGACCAGTGGACCTCACTCTATGCGGCAACCGAGGAGAAGCACGACAAGGCGGCCTTCGACGCCCTGCCGGCCGACAAGCAGGTTTCGGCGCGCGGTATCGAGGTCGGGCATATCTTCTATTTCGGCACGAAATATTCCACGCCGATGAAGGCCCTCGTGGCCGGGCCGGACGGTTCCCTCATTCCCGTGCACGGCGGCTCCTACGGCATCGGTCCGACCCGTGTCGCCGGCGCGGCCATCGAGGCCAGCCATGACGAAGCCGGCATCATCTGGCCTGAAGCGATCGCGCCGTTCAAGGTCGGCCTGATCAACCTCAAGCCGGGCGACAGTGCGGTGGATGCGGCCTGCGGCGATCTCTATCTCCAGCTTGGCGCCAAGGGGATCGACGTGCTGCTCGACGACACCGATGAAAGGCCTGGCGGCAAATTCGCCAAGATGGATCTGATCGGCCTGCCCTGGCAGATCATCGTCGGTCCCAAGAGCTTGGCGGAGGGCAAGGTCGAAGTGAAGAACCGCCGCACCGGCGAACGCCAGTTGCTGACGCCGTCGGATGCGCTCGTGCTGGTGGGCTGACTCGACTGGCCTGGCCCCACCTCGGCCGGGGAAGGAATATCATCGATGCCGCGGGCTTGCGCTCGCGGCATTTTTGTGATTGATCAGGAGTTTCTCGTATCTATTTGAATTATAGGGACTAATTAAAAAGATCATTGTGTCGCTTCGTCGAAGGTGCCTCGGTTGGAGCGTCAAAAAGCCGTGGCAAAGCTGGGCATCGCTGAATTTTTGCCGTGCAAACGCCGCGATTCTCGCGGAGTAAGGGGCCTCGCGCCCCACCTGGAATGCCATGAACGCGTCTGCTTCAGCCACGACATCGTCGGAACCGACCGGAACGCCGCCTTTCTCCGCCTTCGAGTGGATGGTGGCGTTGCGCTATCTGATGCCGCACCGCAAGGGCGGCGTGGCCTCGCTGATCGCCGTCCTGTCCTTTCTAAGCTTCCTCATCGGCGTCGCCGCCCTTATCATCGTGATGTCGGTGATGAACGGCTTTCGGGTGGAACTGCAGTCCAAGATCCTCGGCTTCAATGGCCATATCGTTGTCTCTCCCTATGAGACGCCGCTGACCGATTACGACGCGGTCACCAGTCGTATCGCCAAGGTGCCCGGCGTGACCCTGGCTGTCCCCTTCGTGGAAGGACAGGTGCTGGTGTCTTCGCCCTTCTCGGCGAGCGGAGCCTTGGTGCGCGGCATGAAGCTTGAGGATCTCAAGCGCCTGCCGGGGCTTGCCAACAACATCAAGGACGGCACGCTGGACAATTTCGACCAGGGGCAGGGCGTGGTGATCGGTGCCCGGCTTGCATCCTCGCTGGGCCTGCAGATCGGCGATGGCATCACCCTGATCTCGCCGAAGGGAGACCAGACCGCCTTCGGCACCACGCCGCGCATGAAAGTCTATCCGGTGGTCGCCACCTTCGAGGTCGGCATGTCCGATATCGACAGCGGCTTCGTGATCATGCCGCTGCAGGAATCGCAGGCCTATTTCAACCGTGACGGCGATGCGACGGCGATCGAGGTCTATATCGAGAACCCCGATCATGTGCAGTCGGAGAGCGAGGCGATCAAGGCGGGGGCCGGGCGGCCGGTCTCGATCGTCGATTGGCGCCAGCGCAATTCGGCTTTCTTCACGGCGCTCCAGGTCGAGCGCAACGTGATGTTCATGATCCTGCTGATCCTGGTGATCATGGCCGCACTGGGCGTGGTCTCGAGCATGGTGATGCTGGTGCAGTCCAAGCAGACCGACATCGCCATCATGCGCACCATGGGCGCGACACGCGGAGCGATGCTGCGCATCTTCTTCATCACCGGCATGGCGATCGGCCTGCTCGGCACCATATTCGGCCTGCTGCTCGGGCTGTTGGTGTGCCGCTATATCGAGAACATCCAGGAGTTCATTTCCTGGCTGTCCAATACGCAATTGTTCGCGTCCGAGATCTATTTCCTCTCGCGCCTGCCTGCCAAGACGGATCCGACGGAAGTGACAGTGGTGGTGGTGACCACCTTGATCCTGTGCTTCCTGGCCACGCTCTACCCCGCCTGGCGGGCGGCCAAGCTCGACCCGGTCGAAGCGTTGAGGGGAGGTTGAGCCATGAGCATGTCGGGTGAAATTCCGGCCCTCGAACTGCGAGGGGTCGAACGCAGCTACCAGCAGGGCCCAACGGAACTGCGCATTCTGCGTGGCATAGACCTTGCAGTGATGCCGGGGCAGTCGGTGGCATTGATCGCGCCCTCAGGGGCGGGCAAGTCGACATTGCTCCATACAGCCGGCCTGCTCGAGCGGCCGGACGGCGGAGACGTGCTGATCTCCGGCTATTCGACCGCCGAGTTGAACGATGCGGGCCGCACTCGCCTGCGCCGCAATTCGATTGGTTTCGTCTACCAGTTCCATCATCTCCAGCCGGAGTTCTCGGCGCTGGAAAATGTGATCCTGCCGCAGATGATCCGCGGCCTGTCACGCCGCGAGGCGCGCCAGCGGGGCGAGGAACTGCTGACCTTCCTTGGCCTCGGCCAGCGCTTCGGCCATCGGCCGAACGAATTGTCGGGCGGCGAGCAACAGCGGGTCGCCATCGCCCGTGCGGTCGCCAATGCGCCGCATCTCATCCTGGCCGATGAGCCGACCGGCAATCTCGACCCGGGCACCTCGGATCACGTTTTCGGGACGCTGACCGCGCTGGTGCGAGCGTCAGGCTTGGCGGCCCTGATCGCCACCCACAATCTCGATCTGGCGGCGCGCATGGATCGCCGCGTGACCCTGCGCGACGGTCACATCGTCGAGCTCGACTGACGATTGTGGCACCATGCCCCCGGCGCCCGGGGGCTGCTTCATACTATGGTAAACGCCGCAGAGGCCAAAGCCGGGCAGGGCTTTGGTTTCCCCCAAGTCCTTGATCGAAATGGGAAATGCAGCGCCTCTGCCTTCCGGGCAGAGGTCGCCTGCGTCATGCCGGGGGGAACATAAGAGAGACATAAGATGGCGGTTCGGCGACGCTGCGCTTGACTCGGAACAAAACGTGAACAAGATGTCTCTATCGAAGAGAGGAGAACATCATGCTTACGCGTTTCGCCGAAGATTTCGCCGCCATCGCTTCGATGAGCCTGTTCCTGGTCATGCTCGCCATGTGGACGAGCTTCCTGAGCGGTGTTTAAGCCAGATTTGTCCACACTTGTCCACAGGCTCTCAACAAGGGGAGATGGCCGGGATGTGACGCTGGTGTGGCCATCGGCGGTCCGGGTGCAGAGTCAGCTTTGGCGGCCGGCCGGATTGCCATAGACCATGGAGAAGGGCAGGTGGCGAGTCGCGCCGCCCGCCAGCGCAGAGCGGAGGTGTCATGGCGGAGAGTAAGGTGAACGGTCCGGGCTTCGTGCATTTGAACGTCCGCTCGGCTTATTCCCTGCTCGAGGGGGCTATGAAGGTCCCCAAGCTCGCCGATCTCGCCAAGGCCGACGGCATGCCGGCCCTTGCATTGACGGATACCAACAATCTGTTCGGGGCTCTGGAGTTTTCCGAAAAGCTCGCGGGCAGCGGCATCCAGCCTATCATGGGCATCTCGCTGGCGATCAATTTTGCCGACCGCGAGGATGCTTCGGACCGCCGGCCCCTGCATCAGCGGCGTTTGCCGCGCATGATCCTGCTGGCCCAGAGCGAAGTGGGCTACCGCCATCTGATGGCCTTGTCCTCCCATTGCTACATGGACCCTGCCAGCGGCGAGGAGGCCCATGTCTCGATCGGGCGCCTGGCCGAGTTCCAGGAGGGGTTGATCGCGCTGACCGGTGGTCCCGCCGGTCCGTTGGACATGGCCTTGCGCGAGGGGCTCGACGACCTTGCGCGTACCCGGCTGCAGCGCTTGCAGGCGATGTTCGCCGATCGTCTCTATGTCGAGGTACAGCGCCACGACAGCGCAGAGGAGCAGCAGGTCGAAGCGCCGCTTCTGGAGCTTGCCTACGCCGCCGACGTGCCGCTGGTGGCGACCAATGAAGTCTATTTCGCCGCGCGTGCCGACAGCGAACCGCATGATGCGCTGCTCGCCATCGCCGAAGGCCGCATTCTCGCCGATACGGACCGGCGGCGAATGACGCCGAACCATTACTTCAAGAGCCGGGCGGAAATGATATCCTTGTTCAAGGATATTCCAGAAGCCATTGAGAATACAGTTGAGATCGCCAGACGCTGTGCTTTCCGCGTGCGCACGCGGAAGCCGATCTTGCCGCGCTTTTCCACGGGCCTCGACGAAACGGGCGCGCCCGTCGACGAGGCCGTCGAATTGCGCCGCCAAGCCGAAGAAGGCCTCAGGGCCAGGCTTGCCGCGCATGGGCCGGCTCCCGGCCATAGCGAAGACAGCTACGCCAAACGGCTCGAATTCGAGCTTTCGATCATCGAGCGCATGAAGTTCCCCGGCTACTTCCTGATCGTGTCGGACTTCATCAAGCACGCCAAGGCAAAGGGGATCCCGGTCGGGCCGGGGCGCGGATCCGGCGCGGGTTCGCTGGTGGCCTATGCCCTCACCATCACCGATCTCGATCCGCTGCGCTTCAGCCTGCTGTTCGAGCGCTTCCTCAATCCCGAACGTATCTCGATGCCGGACTTCGACATCGATTTCTGCCAGGAGCGGCGCGACGAGGTCATCCGCTATGTGCAGGAGAAATACGGCGAGGATCGCGTCGCCCAGATCATCACCTTCGGCTCCTTGCAGGCGCGCGGCGTGCTACGCGACGTCGGGCGCACGCTGGAGATGGGATATGGCCAGGTCGACAAGCTGTGCAAGCTGGTGCCGCAGAACCCGGCCAATCCGGTCACTCTGGCCAAGGCGATCGAGGATGAACCGAAGCTGCGCGAATCGGCCAAGGACGATCCGACCGTCGAGCGTTTGCTCAGCATTGCCCAGAAGCTGGAAGGGCTCTATCGCCACGCCTCGACCCACGCCGCCGGCGTGGTGATCGGGGATCGTCCGCTGGTGGAGCTGGTGCCGCTCTATCACGATCCCAAGACCTCGATGCCGATGCCGGCGACCCAGTTCAACATGAAATGGGTAGAGCAGGCGGGGCTGGTGAAGTTCGACTTCCTCGGACTCAAGACACTCACCGTGCTTGAGCGCGCTTTGATGTTCCTCAAGCAGCGCGGCATCACGCTCGATCTTGCCGCCCTGCCGCTCGACGACAAGAAGAGCTATGAGATGCTCGGCCGTGGCGAGACGGTTGGTGTGTTCCAGGTGGAAAGTGCGGGCATGCGCAAGGCGTTGCTCGACATGAACGCCGACCGTTTCGAGGACATCATCGCGCTGGTGGCGCTTTACCGCCCGGGCCCGATGGCCAACATCCCCGTCTACAACGCGCGCAAGAAGGGGCTGGAAGAGCCGGACTACATGCTCGACCAGCTCAAGCCGGCCCTGGAAGAGACTTATGGCGTCATCATCTACCAGGAACAGGTGATGCAGATCGCACAGATCCTCTCCGGCTATACGCTGGGCGAGGCCGATATGCTGCGCCGCGCCATGGGCAAGAAGATCAAGGCGGAGATGGACGCCCAACGTGTGCGTTTCGTGGAGGGAGCCGTCGAGCGGGGCATTCAGAAGGCCAAGGCCGACGAGATCTTCGATTACCTCGCCAAATTCGCCGATTACGGCTTCAACAAGAGCCATGCGGCCGCCTACGCGCTGGTTTCCTACCAGACCGCCTATCTCAAGGCCAATTATCCGGTCGAGTTCATGGCGGCCTCGATGTCGCTGGATATGTCGAACACTGACAAGCTCGCCGAATTCCGTCTGGAGGCGCGGCGGCTCGGCATCAAGGTCGAGCCGCCCTCCATCAACCGTTCGGGACCGGACTTCGAGGTCCATGACGGCGCGATCCGCTATGCGCTCGGCGCGGTCAAGGGCGTCGGCCTGGCGGCGATGGAGCGCCTGGTCGAGATCCGCGGAGACCAGCCCTTCTTCGATCTCGGCGATTTCGCCCGGCGCATCGATCCCAAGGCCATCAACAAGCGCATTCTCGAAAACCTGGCGGCGGCGGGGGCCTTCGACGAATTCGACCGTGACCGGGCACGCGTCACCGCCTCCATCGATGCCATCATGGCGCAGGCACAGCGCTCCCACGCCGAAAAGAGCGACGGACAGGCCGATATGTTTGGTTCCGCGTCGACCCCGGAACCGCTCAAGGGGACGGTCGTCGAGCCCTGGGAGCCCGCCGACCGTCTGCAGCGCGAATTCGACGCGATCGGTTTTTTCCTTTCGGGCCATCCTCTGGATGCCTATGCCACCGCCCTGGAGCGCCTGCAGGTGCCGTCCTGGGCGCAGTTCACCCAGAAGGTGAAGCAGGGAGCCACGGCGGGGCGCCTGGCGGCGACGGTGCTGTCGCGCTCCGAGCGCAAGACCCGAACCGGTTCCAAGATGGGCGTGATCATGCTTTCCGATGCCTCGGGGCAGTTCGAGGCCGTGCTGTTCTCGGAAGGCCTGGCGCAATATCGTGACCTGCTCGAGCCGGGCACGGCCGTGCTGATCGGCGTGCAGGCGGCTCATGAAGGCGACGATGTCCGCATCCGTATCGTGACGGCGGAAAAACTCGATAACGCCACCGCCAAGACCCAACGCGGTATCAAGGTCTTCCTGCAAGGCGAGCAGGCGCTCGAATCCGTCGCCAAGCGGCTGGGCCAGCGCGGAGAGGGAGAGGTCTTCCTGATTCTGCAGCTTGAAGGCGGCATGCGTGAGGTCGAGTTGAAACTGCCCGGCAAGTTCCTGGTGACGCCACAGATTGCCGGCGCGATCAAGGCGATTCCGGGCGTGGCGACTGTTACGCAGATGTAGGCCACGTGGAGGGCCGGTCTCCGGATCGACCTCCTGGAAGCGTCACGCTCACCGCGGAAGAAGGGAGCCGGGCCGGAGATCGATCCTCCATTTCGAATTCTTCCCACCTCGGGGCTTGCCTAATCGCCCGCGCCCCCTTATAGAGCGCGCCATTCCACACGCGGACGAAGCGGCCCTGCCGCTCCGGTGCCGTGTTTTGTTTTGCCCGCAATGGCGCGGCAAGGCAGGCACGGTAGATGTCCGCGGAGGCCTTATCAAACCGGAGTTACAACTCTATGGCACTGCCAGATTTTTCCATGCGCCAGCTGCTCGAGGCTGGAGCCCATTTCGGCCATCAGTCGCACCGCTGGAACCCCAAGATGGGGCCTTATCTCTTCGGCGTGCGTAACGGCATCCACATCATCGACCTCGCCCAGACGGTTCCCGCTCTCCATCGCGCCCTGCAGGCGGTGTCGGACACGGTTGCCCGTGGCGGCCGCGTGCTGTTCGTCGGTACCAAGCGCCAGGCCCAGGACGCGGTTGCCGATGCGGCCCGCCGTTCGGCCCAGTACTATGTCAATTCGCGTTGGCTCGGCGGCACGCTGACCAACTGGAAGACCATCTCCAACTCGATCCAGCGCCTGCGCAAGCTCGACGAACTGCTTTCCGGTGGCGCCCAGCAGGGCTACACCAAGAAGGAGCGTCTCGACCTTACCCGCGAGCGCGACAAGCTCGAGCGCGCCCTCGGCGGTATCAAGGATATGGGCGGCACCCCCGACCTGATCTTCATCATCGATACCAACAAGGAAGACATCGCGATCAAGGAAGCCCGCCGGCTCAACATCCCGGTGGCCGCGGTTCTCGATTCGAATTCCGATCCGGACGGCATCACCTTCCCGATTCCGGCCAATGACGATGCCGGCCGTGCCCTGTCGCTCTATTGCGATCTGGTTGCCCGCGCCGCTCTTGACGGTATCTCCCGCGCCCATGGCGAGCTGGGTATCGACATCGGCGCCGAGGAAGCTCCGCTGGTCGAAGAACTGCCGGCTTCGGAAGAGGCTGCTTCGGGCGAGTTCTTCGAGCTCCTGGCTGCTCCGCGCGGCGCTCCCGACGATCTGACCAAGCTGACCGGCGTCGGCCCGCAGCTCGAGAAGAAGCTCAACGAGGGTGGCATCTGGCATTATTGGCAGGTTGCTGCCATGACCCCGGAAGACGTTGCCAAGGTCGATGCCGAGCTCAAGCTCAACGGCCGTATCGATCGCGACGGCTGGGTGGAACTGGCCCGCAATCTGGTTGCCGGCGCCTGATACATCCAAGGCCTGCAATTTCGTTGCAGGCTCCCTATCTATCCCTGAATACGGCCCGGTAGCTTGCCTTCCAATTGTGATGTTGGAGTGGTAAGCGCCGGGCCGCTTCCCATCACCGGACCTGTTCCGGTTTCCCAAAGAGGTATCCTGCGATGTCGAACATTACCGCCGCCATGGTGAAAGAGCTGCGCGAACAGACCGGCGCGGGCATGATGGATTGCAAGGCAGCGCTCACCGAGACCGCCGGCGATCTGGAAGCCGCTGTTGACTGGCTGCGCAAGAAGGGCCTGTCGAAGGCCGCCAAGAAGGCCGGTCGTGTCGCCGCCGAAGGGCTCGTCGCCCTGCTGGTCGAAGGCAACAAGGGCGTCGCCGTCGAGGTCAATTCCGAGACGGACTTCGTGGCCCGCAACCCCGAGTTCCAGGATCTGGTCTCCGGCATTGCCGAAGTCGCCCTGAACACCGGCGAGGATGTCGAGGCCCTGAAGGCGGCTGCCTTCCCGGGTGGCGGCACGGTCGAGGAGAAGATCTCCGCGACGGTCGCCAAGATCGGCGAAAACATGTCGCTGCGCCGCGCCAAGATCGTCTCGGTCGGGCAGGGCGCACTGGCGACCTATGTTCACAACCCGGTCGTTGCCAACAAGGGCCGCATCGGCGTGATCGTTGCGCTCGAATCCGCCGGCAATGCCGAGAAGCTGGCTGAGCTCGGCCGTCAGATCGCCATGCATGTCGCTTCCTCGAATCCCGTTGCCGTCGATGCCGCCGGTGTCGATGCCGCGACCGTCGAGCGTGAGAAGACCATTCTCGCCGAGAAATATCGCGAGCAGGGCAAGCCGGAAGCCGCGATCGCCAAGATCGTCGAGAGCGGCATCAAGACCTACTTCAAGGAAGTGACCCTGCTGGAGCAGCCCTTCATCTTCGATCCCTCCAAGTCGGTCGGCCAGGCCATCAAGGAGAGCGAAGGGGCGGCTGGCGGCCCGATCAAGGTGGCTGGCTTCATCCGCTACGCTCTGGGCGAGGGTATCGAGAAGCAGGAAAGCGACTTTGCGGCCGAGGTTGCCGCTCAGGCGGGCCACGCCGCCTGAGGCTCCCGTTCCAGGAGTTGCCGCTGGCCGTATTTCGGCCATGTGGATGATCGAGATCGACAACAGGCGGCTTAGGGCCGCCTGTTGTATAAGTGGCCAGCGAATCGGAGAGCAATCATGGCGGTACTTCCCTATAAACGCGTCCTGGTGAAGCTTTCCGGCGAGGCCCTGATGGGAGGCGAGGCCTTCGGCATCGACCGGGCCACGGTGCGCCGCATCGCCGAGGATGTCATCGAGGCGGTCAAGCTTGGCGTGGAAGTCGCCGTGGTGGTGGGCGGCGGCAACATCTTCCGCGGCTCCCAGATCGCAGGCATGGGCTTGTCGCGGCCCGCGGCTGACTCAATGGGCATGCTCGCCACCGCGATGAACGTCATCGCGCTCGAAGCCCAGCTCGCCTCGCTCGGCCAGTCCGCCCGCGCCATGTCGGGCGTCGCCATGCCCTCGGTGGTCGAGACCTATACGCGCCAGCAGGCGATGGAGCACCTCGCCAAGGATCGCGTCGTGCTACTGGCTGGCGGCACCGGCAATCCCTTCTTCACCACCGATACCGGCGGCGCCTTGCGCGCAGCAGAATTGGAATGCAATGTCCTGATGAAGGGCACGCAGGTCGATGGCATCTATTCCGCCGATCCCAAGAAAGACCCGGCTGCGACCCGCTATGATCACATCACCCATGACGAAGTCATCCGCAAGGACCTCAAGATCATGGATACGGCGGCGTTTGCGCTTGCCCGCGAGGCACGCTTGCCGATAATTGTTTTTTCGATTCAACAACCCGGATCCCTGGCGGCCGTGCTGCGCGGGGAAGGACGTTGCACCCTGGTCACTCCATAGGACGTTTTTTGATCCAACTGGATCAGAAAACGTTCTGGTTCTTTGTTTTGAAGCGTTTTCTAGAAAACGCTTTCGCCGTTTCCAGTACAGAAATTCGAGGGCAGGAACATGACTGCGTCATTCGATATCGCCGAGGTCAAGCGCCGCATGGAAGGCGCCCTGAACGCGCTGAAACACGAACTGGGCGGGTTGCGTACCGGCCGGGCCTCTTCTTCGCTGCTCGAACCTGTGCATGTCGATGCCTATGGCGCCAGTATGCAGCTGTCCCAGGTCGCCACCATTTCGGTTCCGGAGCCGCGCCTCATCAGCGTGCAGGTCTGGGATCGCGGTATGGTCGGCGCCGTAGAGAAGGCGATCATGAACTCCAATCTCGGTCTCAATCCCCAGACCGAAGGACAGGTGATCCGGCTGCGTATTCCCGAGATGACGCAGGATCGCCGCAAGGAACTGGTCAAGGTCGCGCATAAATACGCAGAATCGGCGCGCGTGGCGGTGCGGCATGTCCGCCGTGACGGCCTGGATATCCTGAAAAAGACGGAAAAGGACGGCGCGATCGGCGAGGACGAAGAAAAGCGTCTGGCCGACCAGGTGCAGAAGGCGACCGATGCGATGATCGCCGAAATCGATAAGACGCTCGCCTCCAAGGAGAAGGAAATCATGCAGGTGTGACGGAAGAGGGCTGCAGATTATCCGCAAGGACTATTCTACTTCCCCAATTCGACACCAATTATCCACTGTCTATCCGATGATCGTTCGATAGAATTCGTGCCAGCCGGTTCGGCGGAGAAGCTTCGAGGCACCAATGTTTGGCAGGGACGAAATCGACGATGCAACCGTGGCGGCCCCGCCGGCTCATGTCGCCATTATCATGGATGGCAATGGTCGCTGGGCTTCCAAGCGCCTGATGCCCCGTTTCGAAGGGCATCGCCGGGGCGTCGAAGCACTCAGGCGGACCGTCCGCGCCGCCGCGGAACTGGGCATACGCTATCTCACGCTCTATTCCTTCTCCTCAGAGAACTGGTCGAGGCCCCGCACCGAAGTCGACTATCTCATGGGATTGGTGAAGCGCTTCGTGCGCAACGACTTGGCGGACCTGCATGCCAACAATGTGCGGGTGCGCATCATCGGCGAGCGGGAAGGGCTCGACGCCGAGCTTGCCGAACTCCTGAGTGAGGTCGAGAATCTCACCGCGGCCAATACCGGGCTGACACTCGTGGTGGCGTTCAATTATGGCGCTCGGCAGGAGATCGTCGCCGCGGCTCGTCGCCTCGCCCAGAAGGTTGCCGAAGGGACGCTCAAGCCGCAGGACATCACGGCCGAAGCCGTCGCCGCCAATCTTCACACGCATGATATTCCGGACCCGGATCTGGTAATCCGGACCTCGGGCGAACAGAGACTTTCCAATTTCCTGCTTTGGCAGGCGGCCTATGCCGAGTTCGTCTTCATTCCCTTGCTCTGGCCGGATTTCGATCGGCGTGCCCTGGAGACCGCGCTGGCCGAATATCACGCACGTGATCGTCGTTTCGGTGGGCTCGGCGAGACCGATCCGCCCCGTCAGGCCAATTCCGGGTAGGACCGTGTTGTCGGCGTGCATGTGGGGGATGATGTGAGAGCAGTTTTGTGCCGAGGACCGGCCAGCCGGTTGCGGGGGGCGGGATCATCCGCCCACGGTCTCTGACATGGCGGATGCGTCCAGGGCCAATTGGTCCGATCTTTCCATCCGCATCGCTTCCGCCCTGGTGATGGCCGGGCTGGCGCTGGCCACGGCCTGGTGGGGCGGTCCCCTTTTCGCATTGTTCTGGTTTCTCGCCGCCGCCGCCGTTTTGTGCGAATGGCTGTTCCTGATCGCCGCCGGCCGCCGCGACGGGCCGGCTGCCGCGCTTGGGGTCTGCCTGCTTGCGGCATCGACCCTGCTCGTCCTGAGCGGGCAGGGGAGCGCTGCCTTGCTGACAGTTGTCGGCGGGACGGCAGCGATGGGTGGCCTGGCCCGGGTTCGCGGGATGCCGCAGCCCTTGCTGGCCGCGGCCGCTCTACCCTATGCGGCTTGCGTGGTCCTGCCGGTTATCGCACTGAGATTGGACGAGCCTCATGGCATGCGCGCCATTTTCGTGCTGTTCGCCATTGTCTGGGGCTCGGATGTAATGGCCTATTTTACCGGCCGCACTCTGGGAGGGCCCAAGCTCTGGCCGAGGGTCAGCCCGAAGAAGACCTGGTCGGGTTTCATCGGCGGCACACTGTTCGCCGCTCTGGCTGCTGGCGTGGTTGGCGGTTCCTTCCTGTTGGTTCCCGTAGGCGCGGCACTGGCGGCGATCTCCCAGGGCGGTGATCTCCTTGAATCCGCCTTGAAGCGTCGTTTTGATGCCAAGGATGCGAGCCATCTGATCCCGGGTCATGGCGGCGTCATGGACAGGCTCGACGGCTTCCTGGCGGCGGCATTGGCCGCCTTGCTGATCGGGCTCGTGCATGCCGGCCTGCATCCGGCCCAGGGCTTCATAGTGTGGTAGTGCCACAGGCAGGGCCGGCCTGGCCTGGCTTTCTGGTGCGTGAGGGGAACGGATGATGGGTCTTCTGGATAGTTTCGGTCTCGGTGCGCTCGGCTTCGTGCCGTTCATCGTGATCATCTCCATCCTGATCTTCTTTCACGAGCTTGGGCATTTTCTGGTCGGGCGCTGGTGCGGCGTGAAGGTCGTGACCTTCTCGATCGGTTTCGGGCCGGAATTGTTCGGCTATGACGACCGGCACGGGACCCATTGGCGCATCGCGGCAATTCCGCTCGGCGGCTATGTGCGCTTCTTCGGCGACGCCAATGCCGCTTCTCTGCCCGACGAGGAGCGCAACCAGCTGATGACGCCGGAGGAGCGGGCGGTCAGCCTGTTCCACAAACCGGTCTGGCAGCGCATTGCCATCGTCGCGGCCGGTCCTTTGGCCAATTTCATCCTGGCAGCTTTCGTCTTTGCGGCCGCATTCTCGATTTATGGTTACCCGAATTCTGACGCGATTATCGGGCCGATCAAGGCTGACGGACCGGCAGCGAAAGCCGGCCTGCGCAAGGGTGACCGGATCGTCGAGGTCAACGGCACCAAGGTCACCCTGTTCGACCAGCTCCCCGATCTGATTTCGGCCGAGCCGGGACGCCCCGTGAAGCTTACCATCGAGCGGAGGCAGGAGAGTTTCGACGTCAGCGTCACGCCGGAAACGCGGACATTCTCCACGCCGGATGGCAAGACCGTTTCGCGGGCGATCATCGGTATCGGCCCTGGCGGCATGTCGCGCCTGGATCCTGTCTCTGCCCTGTGGCAGGGCACCAAGGAAACCGGCCAAGGTATTGGTGCATCAGCGAAATTTATCTACGATCTTTTTGCCGGGCGCGGCGATCCCAAGCAGGTGACCGGCATTGTCGGCATTGCGGTAGCTTCCAAGACGATCACTGAAACCATCGGGTTTGCCGGCCTGATCCTGCTGACTGCGGGACTGTCGATTTCCGTCGGCTTCATCAATCTGTTGCCGATACCGGTTCTAGATGGCGGTCATCTGGTCTTCTACGCCATCGAGGCGATCCGGGGCAGGCCGGTAGGAGCGCGCGCGCAGGAGTTGTCCTTCGGCATCGGGCTCATGTTGATAATTACAATCACCGTTTTGGTGTTGGGCCATGATCTGTCACAGCAATTGTCGGGTGGCTGAGAGGGCGTGGCGGATTCGCAACGGTCTCCCAAAAAAGGACGGGTGGCGGCCGGGGGTCGGTTTGCATGTGTCCGGAAACCCTGTAGAAGCATTTCCAATGAGCGCAATGCGGGCTGGCGAGGTTTGGCGTTGAACTCGACTTGGTTTGGTAAAAAGAGTGGGATTTAGACCCGATGGCAACAGCAATGTACAAGTTGAAGCTGGGCGTTGCCCTCGCGGCCGTCGCGGTTCCGTCGTTGTTCGGGGCCTTCGTGGCATCTCCTTTGGTGGGCACGGCTGAAGCCGCTCCGAGGAAGCATGTCGCGTCGCGCTCGGCGCCGATCGTCAACCGCATCGTGTTCGAGAAGAATAAGAAAGTCACGGCGGATCAGCTGTCTTCGATCATGGAGACCAAGCCCGGCAGCCCGGTGAACCAGGCCACCCTCAGCGCCGATATCGATCGCATGCGTGAGGCCTATAACCGGACCGGCCGCTCGACGGTGCAGATCACCTATCGTGAAGTCCCTCTGCCGAACAATCGTGTCGACCTCGTTTTCACCGTGGCTGAAGGCTCGAAGGTTGGCATTGAGTCGATCAACTTCGTCGGCAACAACAATTTCTCAGCCTGGCGCCTGAAGCGGCAGATGGCCACTGTCGAGAGCGGCTATCTGGGCTGGCTGCGCACCACGGACACCTATGATCCGGATCGCCTCGCCGGCGATGAGGAGCGCCTGCGCCAGTTCTACGTCAACCATGGCTACCCCGATTTCCGCGTCGTCTCGATCGTGCCGTCACTGAACGAAAAGCAGGATGCCTATGTCCTGACTGTCACGGTCGACGAGGGCCAGTACTACAAATTCGGGCCCTCGCAGGTCGAATCCAGCATTTCCGACGTCAATCCCGCCGATCTCGAGGGTGATGTCCAATCCTGGAACAACTGGACATATCGCGGCGAGGACGTCGACAAGACCGTCGAGGACATGACGGTCAAGCTGGCCGCGTCCGGCCATCCCTTCGCCCAGGTCCGTCCTCGCGCGGTGCGCGATGCCGGCGGCAACGTCATCAGCGTCAACTATGTCGTGGAAGAGGGCGCGAAGGTCTATATCGAGCGCATCAACATCCGCGGCAACACCCGCACCCGTGACTATGTGATCCGCCGCGAATTCGATATCGGCGAAGGCGACCCCTACAACAAGGCCCTGATCGAGCGTGCGACCCGTCGCCTGCGCAACCTGGGCTACTTCAAGAACATCCGCGTCACCAACGAGCCGGGCTCGGAGCCCGATCGCGTGATTGTCAACGTCGATGTCGAAGACCAGTCCACCGGCGAATTCTCGCTGGGCGGCGGCTATTCCACCTCGGACGGCTTCCTCGGCGAAGTTTCGCTCACCGAGCGCAACTTCCTCGGCCGTGGCCAGTATGTGAAGGCCTCGGTGCAGTATGGCCAGCGCACGCAGGGCTACAGCCTGTCCTTCACTGAGCCCTATTTCCTCGGGCAGCGCATCGCTGCAGGCTTCGACATCTTCTCCAAGACCACCGATGACAGCGACTACAGCTACTACAAGGACCAGACCACCGGTGGTACGCTGCGCGCTGCCTTCCCGATCACCGAGAACTTCACGGTTGGCGTGAACTACACGATCTATTCGGAGAAGGTGACTATCCCGGATGGCCGCTACACCGACAACGATTTTGACAATGGTGAAGCCTCGGTCGCTATCAAGGAATTGGCCCAGGAAGGACGTCGCCTGGTCTCGATGGCCGGCTATACGCTGACCTACAACACGCTTGACGATCTCAAGCAGCCCAGCTCCGGTATGTATGTCCAGTTCAAGCAGGATGTCGCCGGCCTTGGTGGTGATGCCAAGTTCATCAAGCAGTCGATCGATGGTCGCTACTACTACTCGTTGACTGACGACCTCACTTTGATGGTCCGCGGTCAGGGTGGCTATATGCACGGCTTCGGCAAGGACAAACTGGCGATCGTCGATCAGTATAGCCCCGGACCCGATCTGGTACGCGGCTTTGCCCCGGGCGGTATTGGTCCGCGTGATATCGCTGGCGGCTCGAAGGGCAACGGCCTTGGCGGCACCACCTATTTCGGCGGTACGGTGGAACTGCAGTTCCCGATCTTCGGACTGCCGCGTGAAGTGGGCCTGCGTGGCGCTGTCTTTGCGGATGCCGGAACGGTATTCGGCTATGGCGGTAAGAAGTACGCGAAATACGGAAACCCAGACGATCCGACGCAGGTGACCTTCAATCTCGTCGACGAACACAAGATCCGTTCTTCCGTCGGCGCCAGCTTGCTGTGGGCCTCCCCGCTCGGCCCGTTGCGCTTCGACTATGCCTATGTCCTGACCAAGGCGAAGCATGACGATACGCAGGCCTTCCGCTTCGGTACGATCGTCAACTATTGATGATCTGACCTGACGTTTTGGCCGGCCGGTCCCCTTGGGGCCGGCCGGTTTTTTGTTCACAGGGGCGGCACTTGTCGGATGCCGCAATGAACGGAAATATTCGGTGTTTTGCATCGCGCCCCCTTCATCGTGTATGGGCTGGCGGATGAATGTCCAGGCCGGTAACGCTTTTGCAAAGGGACTGGTTTATTCATGATGGCAAAGATCACCGGTTTCGGAGCAGCCACTCGAAACCGGATTTGGAGGGGCTGACCGTAGCGTGGACTTGATGACGGATCCGGTATTCTTTCACGCGCGCAACCGCCTCACCGTTGCCGATATCGTCGAACTCACCGGAGCCGAGCCGGTGCCCGGCCTGTCGCTGGACCTGTCGGTCGAACGGGTGGCGCCGCTCGATCATGCCGGGGAAGGCGATCTGAGCTTCCTTGAGAATCCGCATTATCTGCCGATGCTGGAAACATCCAAGGCAGCGGTCATCCTGATCTCGCCTAAATTCGTCGATCGCGCTCCGAAGAATGCGCCCCTGCTGGTGGCCCGCGAGCCCTATCGCGCCTTTGCCCAGATCGGCATGGCCCTGTTCCCGGATGCGGCGCGCCCGCAATCCTTCTTCGGGGCCAAGGGTATTTCGCCGGGGGCCGTCGTGCATCCCGAGGCGAGACTGGAGATCGGTGTGACAGTCGATCCTGGGGCCGTCATCGGACCGCGAGCGGAAATCGGGGCCGGCACCATCGTCGGCGCCAATGCTGTGATCGGCCCGGATGTCCGGATCGGGCGCGACTGCTCGATCAGCCCCAATGCGGTGATCCAGCACTCCCTGATCGGTAATCGCGTCATCATCCATGCCGGGGCTTGCCTTGGCCAGGACGGCTTCGGCTTTTCGATGGGGCCGCGCGGCCATCTCAAGGTGCCGCAGGTTGGTCGCGTCGTAGTACAGGACGATGTCGAAATCGGCGCCTGCACAACCATCGACCGTGGCGCCAATCGCGATACCATCATCGGCGAAGGTACCAAGATCGACAATCAGGTGCAGATCGCCCACAACGTCATGGTCGGCCGGCATTGTGTACTGGTGTCCAAGGTCGGAATCTCCGGCTCGACGGTCCTGGAGGATTTCGTGGTGATGGGCGGCGCCTCCGCGACGGTTGGCCATATCCGTATCGGCATGGGTGCCCAGATCGCCGGCGCCGCCAACGTCAAGGACGATGTGCCTCCGGGCGCGCGCATGGGCGGCACCCCCGCCCAGCCTCTGGGAGATTATGCCCGCGAGCTGGCCTTGCTCAAGAAGCTGGTCAAATCGTCGCGGGTTCGGTCGGGGCAGGGAACGGATGGGGGATCCAGCGCCTGAGGCGCCTTGCCATTTCACGGGGGCCGGGGGAAGACCAATCCGTTGGATTGGCCCCGGAACGAAGCGTTGGGGGCAAAAAGCGATGAACGCGTTTTGCTCTTGATTTCTGGGGGACAGACGCGTTTTCCAAACCGGTCGGGTCGGAAAACGCTCTTGAAGGCGATATCGAGTTTGGCTTTAGCGCCTGGCCGAAGGCCGGGCCGGTTCAGGAAATGAGACATATATGAGTGAAGCAACCCCTGGAACGCTGGAAACTGCAGATATCGGCAAGCTCTTGACGCTGCTGCCGCATCGCTATCCCTTCCTGCTCGTGGACCGCATCGTCGAGATCGACGGCGACAATTCCGCCGTCGGCATCAAGAACGTCACCTTCAACGAGCCGCATTTCACTGGCCACTTCCCCGAGCAGCCTGTGATGCCGGGCGTGCTGGTGATCGAAGCGATGGCCCAGACGGCCGGTGCAATCTGCGTGCTCAGCACGGAAGGCAAGGCCAGGCCCAAGGTCGTTTATTTCATGACCATCGACGAATGCCGTTTCCGCAAGCCGGTCACGCCGGGCGATCAGATGCGTCTGCACCTGACCAAGCTGAAGAACCGCCGCAACATGTGGTGGTACAAGGGGGAAGCCAAGGTCGACGGCGTCACGGTTGCCGAGGCCGTGGTTTCCGCCATGCTGGTTACTGAATAATGGCGGGGGGGGCTCAACAGACCATTCATCCCACCGCCATCGTCGAGGCGGGGGCGAAGCTTGGCGAGGGCGTCAGCATCGGCCCGTTCTGCGTGGTCGGGCCGGAGGTGGCATTGGCTGACGGTGTCACTTTGCATTCGCATGTCGTCGTCGCCGGGCGTACCAGCATCGGTGCGCGCACCAAGGTGTTTCCCTTCGCCTCGCTGGGGCATCAGCCTCAGGATCTCAAATATGCCGGCGAACCCTCGGATCTCACCATCGGCAGTGATTGCCTGATCCGTGAAGGGGTGACGATGAATCCCGGCACCAGCGGCGGCGGCATGCATACCGTGGTCGGCGACCGCTGCGCCTTTCTGGCCAATTCCCATGTCGGGCATGATTGCAGGCTCGGCAACAACATCATTCTCTCCAATGGCGTCCTGCTGGCCGGTCATGTCTCGGTCGGCGACTATGCCATTCTGGGGGGCGCCGCGGCGGTGATCCAGTTCGCGCGCGTCGGCGCACACGCTTTCGTCGGCGGCCTGTCCGGCGTCGAGAACGATCTGATCCCCTTCGGCATGGCCCTGGGTGATCGGGCCAGCTTGGCCGGTCTCAACATCATCGGCCTGAAACGCCGCGGCTTTGGCCGGGAGCAGATCCATGCCCTGCGTCATGCCTATCGCATGCTGTTTTCCTCCGGCGGGACGCTGAAGGAGCGGGTGGAGAAAGTCGCCGAGACTTTCGCCGATCAGACGGCGGTGATGGAGATTGTCGATTTCGTGCGCGCCGGCGGCGAGCGTGCCCTGGTGACGCCGCGTGATGCGTCGGCGCGCGATCTCGCAGGCAGCGAGGCGTGAGCGCGCCGCCTGCTGCCGGAACGGTGATGGCCAAGCCCGCTTTGGCGATCATTGCCGGGGCAGGGCGTTTGCCGGCTGAGATTGCGGCAGAGGCGGCGGGGCGAGGGGAAGCGGTCGCGATCCTGCCCCTGAAGGGCTTTGCCGACGCCGATTTTGCCAGCTACGCCCAATATCCCGTCAGCCTGATCGATCCGAAGGGGGTTCTGCAGGAACTGTCGCGGGCCGGTGCAGACCGGGTGATTCTGGCCGGCGCGGTGCATCGGCCGGGGCTCGGCATGGTGCGCTCCGGCATCCAGGCCGTTCGGCACCTCGAAGAAATCCGCAACGTGCTCGAAGGCGGGGACGACAATCTCCTGCGGGGCGTGATCGCGTTCCTGGAGAAGCACGGCTATGCGGTCGTCGGCGTTCGTGACGTGGCGCCGTCATTGATGGCGCCTGTGGGAACGCTCGGCCATTTATCACCCAGTCCGGCCGAACTTGAAGGGATCGCGATCGGACGGCGTGCTCTTGCCGCCATGGGGGCGGACGACATCGGCCAAGGGGTGATCGTCGCGCAAAAGCGTGTGCTGGCCGTCGAAGCCGCCGAAGGCACGGATAACATGATAAGGCGCGTTGCCCTGTTGCGCCGGCCTGGCCTGTTCGGCCGCCTGCTGCGCCATGGGCGCCCGCCCGTGGCCGAGCAGGATGGCGGGGTGCTGGTGAAGGCGGCCAAGCCGGAACAGGATTTCAGGGCCGACCTGCCGGGAATCGGACCGCGCACGGTACGCCTCGCCAGGAAAGCCGGCCTTGCAGGCATCGCCATCGAGGCGGGCAATGTTCTCGTGCTGGAGCGGGATGCCACCATCGCGGCGGCCGACGCGGCCAACCTGTTCCTTGTCGGGGTATGATGATGATGACGGATCGGCCTTTGAAGATCGCCATCGTCGTCGGCGAACATTCCGGTGACCAGCTCGGCTTCAAGCTGATGCAGGCCTTGCGGGCGCAGGCCGGTAGGCCCGTGGTGTTCAAGGGCACGGCCGGCCCCGCCATGACGCGGGAGGGTATGGAAAGCCTGTTTCCTCTCGACGACATTGCGGTGATGGGTTTTGCGGCAGTGATCGGACGTTTTCCCACGATCTACCGGCGAGCCTGGCAGGTGATCGACGCCATCGTCGCCGACCCTCCCGATGGCATGGTGATCATCGACAGTCCGGATTTCACCCACGCCGTCGCCAAGCGCGTGCGCCGGCGTCTGCCGCACCTGCCGATCGTCAACTATGTTTCGCCCAGCGTCTGGGCCTGGCGCCCGGGCCGGGCCGTGTCGATGCGGGCCTATGTCGACCATGTGCTCGCTTTGTTGCCCTTCGAGCCCGAAGCCTATTGCCGGTTGAATGGTCCGCCCTGTTCCTATGTCGGCCACCCCTTGATGGAGCGCCTCGATGAATTGCGGCCCAACGCCGAGGAGGAGGCGATCCGGCAGGGGGCACGGCCGTTGCTGTTGGTGCTCCCCGGCAGCCGTTCGAGCGAAGTGGGGCTGCTCACCGACGATTTCGGCCGGACGATCGAGCTGTTGTCGGCCAGGAGAGGGCCTTTCGATGCGGTGTTGCCAACGGTACCGCGCCATGCCGAGCGCCTGCGGCAGGTGACGGCCAGCTGGGCTACGAAGCCGCGCATCATCACCGATGCGGATGAGAAATATGCGGCCTTCCGCCGGGCGCGGGCTGCGCTGGCGGCATCGGGTACGGTGACGCTCGAACTGGCCCTGGCGCAGGTGCCGATGATCGGCACCTACCGTTTTCCCGCCTGGGAGGCCTTCCTGGCCCGGCGTCTGGTGAAGGGGCGCTTCTTTCTGCTGCCCAATCTGATTCTCGATCGACCGGCCGTGCCCGAACTCTTTCAGGAAGAGGTCGTGCCGGATCGCTTGGCCAGTCTGATGGCGGGATTGCTTGGGGATACGGACGAACGGCGCGCCCAGATGCAGGCCTTCAGCGAGATCGATCAGCGCATGCAGGTCGTGGGAGAGACACCCTCGCAACGAGCAGCCAGCATCGTGCTGGAGACCATTGCCGCCAAGGCGAGGTGAGAGGGGCGGGCGCGTCGGCTGGAAGCGCAGCGACTGCAATGAGAAGGGCGGATCCGAGGATCCGCCCTTTGCTATTCAGCGGCGCTGGGCCGGCGAAACATAATCGCGGCGAGCTGCGCCGGTGTAGAGCTGGCGCGGGCGGCCGATCTTCTGGGAAGGATCCTCGATCATCTCCTTCCACTGAGCGATCCAGCCAACCGTACGGGCGAGCGCGAACAGCACGGTGAACATCGAGGTCGGGAAGCCCATCGCCTTGAGCGTGATGCCCGAATAGAAATCGATGTTCGGATAGAGCTTCTTCTCGATGAAGTACTCGTCGTGCAGGGCGATGCGCTCGAGTTCCAGCGCGACCTCGAGCAGCGGGTCGTCCTTGTGGCCGAGCTCGTTGAGCACTTCATGCGTCGTGCGCTGCATGATCTTGGCGCGCGGATCGTAGTTCTTGTAGACGCGGTGGCCGAAGCCCATCAGGCGGAACGGATCGTTCTTGTCCTTGGCCTTGGCGATGTATTGCGGGATGCGGTCGACGGTGCCGATTTCCTGCAGCATCTTGAGCGCAGCCTCGTTCGCGCCGCCATGCGCGGGTCCCCACAAGCAGGCGATGCCGGCCGCGATGCAGGCGAAGGGATTGGCGCCCGAGGAGCCGGCGAGACGGACTGTCGAGGTCGAGGCGTTCTGCTCGTGATCGGCGTGCAGGATGAAGATGCGATCGAGAGCGCGTGCCAGGATCGGGTTGGGCTTGTAGTCCTCGCAGGGAACCGAAAAGCACATGCGCAGGAAGTTGGACGGATAGTCCAGATTGTTCTGCGGATACACGAAAGGCTGGCCGATGGTGTATTTGTAAGCCATCGCAGCCAGGGTCGGCATCTTGGCGATCAGCCGCATCGACGAGATCATGCGCTGATGAGGGTCGGAGATGTCGGTGGAGTCGTGATAGAAGGCCGAGAGGGCACCGACCGAGGCGACCATCACCGCCATCGGATGAGCGTCACGCCGGAAGCCCTGGAAGAAGCGGGCCATCTGCTCATGCACCATGGTGTGGCGCGTGACGCGGTAGTCGAAGTCCGCCTTCTGAGCGGCCGTCGGCAACTCGCCATAGAGCAGCAGATAGCAGGTCTCGAGGAAGTCGCCATGCTCGGCGAGTTGCTCGATCGGGTAGCCGCGATAGAGCAGCACGCCCTCATCGCCATCGATATAGGTGATCTGAGATTCACAGCTCGCCGTCGAGGTGAAGCCCGGATCGTAGGTAAACATGCCCGTATGCTTATAAAGGGGCGCAATATCAACAACCGTCGGACCAACGGAGCCGCTCTTGGTCGGCAATTCGATTGCCTTGTCACCAATAGTCAGAGTCGCCGTGTTACCGCTCATGCAATCCTCCTTGTACGGAAATACGCGGTCACGCCCTGGCCAGAAAGGAGCCCCCCGGCTCAAGTAAGGCCTACGTATCGCCGATCCGTCGCTGTTGGGTAGACCATTTGCTGCAATGCCGCAAGAATGACGAAGAGGTGAACCGACGGTTCGGCCTTGGGCTCAATCCCCCGTTCGCGGGCTTCCGGTGATCGGGCTACCTGGACGCGAAAGCTTTTCAAAACTTTCGCGTCAAAGCTGCGAAAACGACACCTATTGCGCGAAATCCGCCGGATAGGCAACGTTGATCATGCGGCGCTTGGTCTCAGCCAGCCTGGTCCCTGAGGCGGGCCAAGCTCTCCTCCCGGCCGAGAACGGCCAGCACGTCGAAGACGGGCGGGGAGGTCGTACGGCCGGTGAGGGCGGCACGCAGCGGCTGGGCGAGTGAGCCGAGCTTGGCGCCGGTTTCCTCGGCGGCCGCCCGTACCGTAGCCTCGGTTGCCGTGGCATTCCACTCGCTCAGAGCCTCGAAACGCGGCACCAGCATGGCGATGGTCGCCCGCGCTTCCTCGCTGAGCATGGCCTTGGCCTTGTCGTCCAAAGGCAGAGGCCGCGCGACGAATAGGAAATTGGCGCCGTCCAGCAGTTCCACCAGCGTCTTGGCCCGCTCCTTGAGGCCCGGCATGGCGGCGAGCAACTGGGAACGCTTGGCGCCATTGTCGGCAGCAAGCTGGGCAGCGAGCCCCGGGCCATCCGGGATATGTGGCAGCAACTGGTCGATGGCGGCGAGCAATTCCTCGTCCGTCGAGTTGCGCATATAGAGACCGTTGAGATTTTCGAGCTTCTTGAAATCGAAGCGTGCGGCCGATTTGCCGATCGCGCCCGTATCGAAATGCTCGATCATCTCCTTGGTGGTGAACACTTCCTGGTCGCCGTGGCTCCAAGACAGGCGCACCAGATAGTTGCGCATGGCCGCCGGCAGATAACCCATGGCGCGATAGGCATCGACGCCGAGGGCGCCATGGCGCTTGGAGAGCTTGGCGCCGTCGGGGCCGTGGATCAGCGGGATATGCGCCATGTGCGGCACCTCCCACCCCATGGCTTCATAGATCTGCTTCTGGCGGGCGGCATTGGTGAGATGATCGTCGCCGCGAATGATGTGAGTGATGCCCATGTCATGGTCGTCGACCACCACGGCGAGCATGTAGGTCGGCGTACCGTCCGAGCGCAGCAGCACTAAGTCGTCGAGGTCCTTGTTGGCCCAGCGCACGGTGCCCTGTACGTCGTCGTGGATAACGGTCTCGCCTTCGGTCGGCGCACGAAGGCGGATGACCGGCTTGACGTCCTTGGGGGCCGTCGCAGGGTCGCGGTCGCGCCAGCGACCGTCATAGCGTGGCGGCCGCCCTTCCTTGCGGGCGAGCTCGCGCATCTCCTCGAGCTCCTGCTGCGTGGCGTAGCAATAATAGGCCTTGCCCTGGGCGAGCATGGATTCGGCGACCTCGCGGTGGCGGGCCGCGCGGGCGAACTGGAAGATCGGGTCTCCATCCCAGTCGAGGCCAAGCCAGGCAAGCCCGTCCAGAATGGCGGCGATGGCGGCATCGGTCGAGCGCTCGCGATCGGTGTCCTCGATACGCAGCAGCATCTTGCCGCCCTTGGCCCTGGCATAGAGCCAATTGAACAGCGCCGTGCGGCCGCCGCCGATATGGAGGAAGCCCGTGGGGGAGGGAGCAAAGCGGGTAACGACAGGAGTGGACATCGAAGTTGGCAATTCCAAAAGGCTGGGAGAGCGAAGCCAGAGCTGAGGAGCATAGAGGCGTAAAAATGGAAGCCCTTGGCTAACCCGGTTCACATCAATAAGCTTGGGGCTTTAGCACAGGGTTTCATCGGGCGGTAGCGGCGGGGGCACCTTTGCCTGGGAATGATCGAGGCCGCGCGCGGGTTGGGGTTCTCGGGAGAAGGCCGGGGCAGCCGGGATTGGCGTTGCCCGGCGGCATCTTGTTCGGGCAGGGCCTGCAGCGGCTGTTGTCCTGGCTGGCAGCCGGGCTTGCGGCGGAGATGGCCGCCTTCGAGCTTGCTCTCGTCGTTCCGGTTTTTCTCGGCCTGGGTGTGATTGCCTATTTCGCAGCACCGGAAGAGCCTGGTCTTGTTGTTCCCATGTTTCTTACCGTGGGTGCAGCCTGTCTTGCCTATGGCGTGCGGGGACGCTGGTGGCTGCATGTCGGCCTGATCTGTCTGACGGCCGCGGGGGCCGGCTTTTGCGCCGCCAAGCTGCGCACGCTGAGCGTTGCCGCGCCGCAACTTTCGCGCTCGATGGCGGGAACCGTCACCGGTCTCGTCCTTTCGGTGGAGCCTCGGCTGGGCGGCAGTGCCCGCATCGTCATCAGGCCGGTCTCGGTGGAGAAACTGGAACCTGCCGCCATGCCCGGCCGCATCCGGCTCACGGTCCGCAAGGGCAGCGAAATCCAGGCCGGCGACAGCATCAGCCTCAAGGCCGTCATGCGACCGCCGCCGCCACCGGCCTTGCCCGGCGGCTATGACTTTGCACGCGATGCTTTCTTCGACGGCATTGGCGGGGTCGGTTTCGCGGCGGGAAAGATTTCGCCCGCGGCCAGTCCGGTCGAGGCAAGCTGGGCGGAGGCCTTGAATATCTGGATCGACCGGCAGCGCAACGATCTGACCCGGCGCATCGTCGAGACGATACAGGGCGAGAACGGCGCCATTGCCGCTTCCCAGGTTACCGGCAAGCGCGGCCAGATACCCGGCGACGCCAATGATGCGCTGCGCGCTTCCGGTCTCTATCACGTCGTTTCGATCTCCGGCCTCCATATGGCGTTGTTTGCGGGCGGGCTGTTCGGGCTCATCCGCGCTGTGCTGGCCTTGTCCCGCCGTATCGTGCTCTATCGGGGCACGAAGGAACTCGCAGCGCTGCTCTCGCTGCTGCCGGCCGCTGCCTATACGCTGTTTTCCGGTGCCGAGGTCGCGACGGTCCGCTCCTTCCTGATGACGTCCATCGTGCTGCTGGCCGTCGCCCTGGGGCGGAATGCCATCACCCGGCGCAACGTTGCTCTGGCCGCGAGCTTCGTGCTGGTGACCACGCCGGAGCAACTTCTGGGGCCGAGCTTCCAGATGTCCTTCGCGGCGGTTGCGATGCTGGTGATCGCGCATGAGCAATGGAGCCGGCGCAAGCGGGAGAAATCCGCAATGGCGTGGGAAAGGGCCATCGGCGGCGCGGTGACCGTGGTTCTTGCCATGATGCTGACGACGATCGTCGCCTCGCTCGCCACGGCGCCGTTCTCGGCTTTTCATTTTCACCGCCTCACCCTGCAGTCGCTGGCCTCCAACCTCGTCGCAACGCCGATCGTCTCCTTCCTGATCATGCCGCTGGCCATGCTGGCGCTGGTTGCCGAGCCGTTCGGTTATGGCGCTCCGCTCTGGCAGGCGATGGGCTGGGCAGTCGGCCTGTTCATGCAGGTGGCTCGTTCGGTGGCCACCTGGCCTGGCTCCGACCTCGTGCTGCCGCAATTTTCCGCCGCTGCCCTCGGCCTTTTCGCGCTGGCGCTGGTGCTGCTGACCATCCTGCGCACGCGCCTGGCTTTGCTGGCCCTGGTGCCGCTTGGCGGAGGCGTTGCCCTGGCCGCAACGGCGCCACTGCCGGTGGCCTTGTTCGGTGCAAACGGCTATGCGGCCCTCGTCCGCCAGGGTGATCGGCTGACCATGCTGGCGCAGCGATCGGATGCCTTCACGGTTCAGCAATGGCTGCTCGCCATGGGCGATCGGCGCAAGCCGGAGGATCCGAGCCTGGCGTCACAGCGCCTATGCGACAGCGAAGGGTGTTCAGCCCCCGTCGAAGGAGGCGGGGTCTTCATGCTCGACAAGACCAGCAACGCCGCCGAGGAAGACTGCGGACGCGTCAGCGTCCTGGCAGGACCGATTCCGATCGGCTCACGCTGTGCCGCCACAGGGATTGTGATGGATCGCGATTTGATCCGATCGGCCGGCTCGATCGCGCTTTATGCGGAGCCGCCGCCGAGCGGTGACATCGGTCCGCGCTGGCGGCTCGTCATGGCCCGCGATCCGCAAGCATCCCGTCCCTGGGCACCGGGCCGGGTGACCCCACCGCCGAAGTCCCCGCCTCAACCGGCGCTGCAAGCCCCGGTGGGAGATTCTCCCCTCGATAGCATCGCCCCGGAAACCGATAATTGACGCGATTTCGCCCATGCTGCGGCTCGTGATCGCGCGAAGCGCGCTCATCGCCGGCAAGTCCGGATGTCAGCCTCTCTCAATAGCGACGGAACAAGCCGACCAGCTTGCCCTGGATCTGCACCCGGTCAGGCCCGAAGATACGCGTTTCATAGGCCGGGTTGGCGGCTTCCAGCGCGATGGAGGCACCGCGCTTGCGCAGGCGCTTGAGCGTGGCTTCCTCATCGTCGATCAGCGCCACGACGATATCGCCGGTATCGGCGTGGTCCTGGCGGCGGATGAGCACGGTATCATTGTCGAAGATACCGGCCTCGATCATGGAATCGCCGCGCACCTCCAGGGCGAAATGATCGCCGGAAGACAGCATTTCCGGCGTGACGCTGATGGTGTGGCTCTTGGACTGGATGGCGGAAACCGGCGTGCCGGCCGCGATACGCCCCATCACGGGAACGAGGACAGGCCGACCGACCTCGTCGTCCATTTCGGGCCTGACGGGGCGGACCTTGCCGAGGTTGCCTTCGATCACATTGGGGCGGAAGCCGCGCTGAGAGGTGGCCAATGACAGGCCGCCGGGAACGGCGGATTCGGGCATGCGGACCACTTCCAGCGCACGGGCGCGGTTGGGCAGGCGCCGAATGAAGCCGCGCTCCTCCAGCGCCATGATCAGGCGGTGAATGCCGGACTTGGACCTGAGGTCCAGCGCCTCCTTCATTTCGTCGAAGGAGGGAGGCACGCCCTGTTCCTTCAGGCGCTCATGAATGAACCGAAGCAATTCATGTTGTTTCTTGGTCAGCATGGCTATCCCGTCGTGGCGGCCGCGAATCACGGTGAAGGTGTAAACAAAACAAGAACAGTGCTACATGTTCCTACTGTGTTCTGCAACAATGAAGTTCAGGTTAAGACGTGGTCAATAGCCCGCTGCGCGAAGATCGATGATCTCGCAGCTTTCGCCCGCTTTTGCTTCCGGTGCAAAGGGCGGCCGGATCACGAGGCAGTCGGCATGCTGCATGACGCTGACCAGCGACGAATCCTGCAATGCCAGCGGCTCTACCTTGAGGATGTCTGACGTATCGTCAAGCATGAAGCGAGCACGAATATAGTCTTCGCGGACATCGTTGGCCGGCCAGGAGCTGGCGAAGACGGCCCGGCGGCGTGGCGGACCGGCATCGGACCGGCCGAGCAGCGTGCGCAGCAGGGGCACCAGGAAAAGGACACCGCAAACGACCGAGGAGACCGGATTGCCCGGCAGTCCGAGGATATGCATGGGGCCGAGCCGCCCGTGCAGCAACGGCTTGCCCGGCCGCATGGCGATCTTCCAGAAGCCGAGCTGCATGCCTTCGCGGGTCAGGGCGGTCTGGATCAGGTCGTGATCGCCGACGGATGCGCCACCGATGGTGACGAGCACGTCGGCCTTTTCGCTACAGGCCCTTTTGATGGCGGCTTCCAGGGCAGGAAAATCATCGCTGGCGATGCCGAGGTCGAGCACCTCGCCGCCTTCGGCCTCGACGAGGGCGCGGATGGCGAAATTGTTGGAGGCGACGATCTGATTCTCGCCGATGGCCTGTCCGGGCAGCACCAGCTCATCGCCGGTGGCAAGGATGGCGACCTTAGGGCGGCGGTGGACGGGCAGGCCGGGATGGTTCATGGCCGCGGCGAGGGCGATGTCGCGCGGGCCGATGACGGTCCCGGGCCTCAAGGCCTCGCGGCCCTCGGCAAAATCCAGGCCGCGGGCCCGGATATGCTGGCCCGGCTTGGCCGTGGCCTCCAGGATGACGCGATTGCCGTCGCGGCGGGTCTGCTCCTGGATCACCACGGTGTCCGCGCCGTCGGGAACAGGAGCGCCCGTGAAGATGCGAACGGCCTGGTTTTCGCCGACGCGCCCGGCATAGCCATGCCCGGCGGCGGACTCTCCGATCAATTCGAGGCTGGCCCCCTGCCTGGCGTCATCCGCTCGCACGGCATAGCCGTCCATAGCCGAGGCGTTGAAGCCGGGCTGCGTTCTCAGAGCGGTGATGGCGGCAGCAAGGACGCGCCCGCGCGTTGCGTGGAGCGCTACGGTTTCGACGCTGAGCGGGGTGACACCGGCAACCACCTTGGCCAGCGCGTCCGCGACGGGAAGCAGGCTCATGCACTTTCCTCCGCATGCCAATCGCCGGATTTGCCGCCGGACTTCTCTACGAGCCTGATCGCCTCGATGCGCATGCCCCGATCGACGGCCTTGACCATGTCGTAAATGGTCAGGCAGGCGACGGAAACAGCGGTCAGCGCTTCCATCTCCACGCCGGTCTGGCCGGCGACCTTGGCCGTCGCGCGCACGGTCAGGCCGGGCAGCGCGGTATCGGGCTCGATTTCCACGGCGACCTTGCTGAGAAGCAGCGGATGGCAGAGCGGGATGAGTTCATGGGTTTTCTTCGCGGCCATGATGCCGGCGATGCGGGCAGTAGCGCGGACATCACCTTTCTTGGCATCGCCCGACAGTACCAGTTCGAGCGTCTCAGGCCGCATCAGCACGCGCCCTTCGGCGACCGCGGTGCGGCTGGTCACGGCCTTTTGCGAGACGTCGACCATGTTGGCCTCGCCGGAGGCATCGAGATGCGTGAGGGCGGCGGCATTCATGCCGCGTCGTCCAGGGCGAGCAGGGTGCGGGTGGCCGCGGTGACGTCGGGCTGGCGCATCAGGCTCTCGCCGACCAGGAACGTGTTGACGCCCGCCTTCTGCAGGCGCTGGACGTCGCCGGGCGTGAAGATGCCGCTTTCTCCGACCAGAAGGCGATCGCTGGGCACCAGCGGCGCCAGCGTCTCCGTTGTCTCCAGGCGGGTGACGAAGTCGTTGAGATCGCGGTTGTTGATGCCGATCATGCCGACATCGAGCGTGAGGGACCGCTCGAGTTCGTCGTGATTGTGGATCTCGCACAAGACGTCGAGGGACCAGTCCCTGGCGGCGGCGATCAGGGACCGGGCTTCAGCATCGGTGACGCTGGCCATGATCACCAGGATGCAGTCGGCACCCCAGGCCCTGGCTTCCACCACCTGGTAGGGATCATAGAGGAAGTCCTTGCGCAAGGCGGGCAGCGACACCGCCGCACGCGCCGCGGCGAGGAAGTCGGGGTGTCCCTGGAAGGAGGGCTCGTCGGTCAGCACGGAAAGACAGGCCGCTCCGCCGGCCTCATAGGCGCGGGCAAGCGCCGGCGGGTCGAAATCGGCACGGATCAGGCCCTTGGAGGGGCTCGCCTTCTTGATCTCGGCGATCAAGGCGGTATGGCCGGCGTCGAGCTTGGCCTGGAGAGCCTTCTGAAAACCGCGTACTGGGCTGGCCCGTTCCGCCAGCCTGATCAAGTCCGGCAAGGGACGTGCCGCCTTCGCCGCTTCGATCTCGCGGCGCTTATAGGCTTCGATCTTTTCGAGAATGGTGGCCATGGCACTCACGCGTTGGAAATTTCAACCAAACGGTTGAGCGTTGCTAGGGCCTTGCCCTTATCGACGGATTCGCGGGCGAGCGCCACCCCGTCCGCCAGGCTCGGCACCCGCCCGGCGACGAGCAGGGCGGCTCCGGCATTCAGGAGGGCAATGTCGCGGTAGGGCGTCTTTTCGCCTTCGAGCACGGCCCGCAGCGCGAGCGCGTTGTGGGCGGCGTCACCGCCTTTGAGATCATCCGGGGTCGCTACCCGCAGGCCGACCTCCTCGGGCGTGATGATGCCATGACTGATCACGCCGTTCTCCAGGGAAACGATCTCGGTCGGGCCGGTGGTGGTGATTTCGTCGAGCCCGTCGCTGCCATGCACGGCGATGATGCGCGTCGATCCCAGGGTCTTGAGCACCTCCACCATGGGCTGCAGCCATTGGCGGGCATAGACGCCGAGCAATTGCCGCTTGACGCCGGCGGGATTGGACAGGGGGCCGAGCAGGTTGAAGATCGTGCGCGTGCCGAGCTCGACGCGGGTGGGGCCGACATGCCTCATGGCGCCGTGATGGGCCGGCGCGAACATGAAGCCGACGCCTGCCAGCGTGATGCAGCGGGCGATGCCTTCGGGTTTCAGCTCGATGTTGACGCCGAGCGCGGTCAGGACGTCGGCGGCGCCCGACTTGGAGGAGAGGGCACGATTGCCGTGCTTGGCGACCTTCACGCCTGCGCCGGCCACGATCAGGGAGGCGGCTGTCGAGACATTGTAGGAGCCCGAGGCATCGCCGCCCGTACCGACGATGTCGACGGCATCCTCGGGGGCCTCCACCGTCAGCATCTTGGCACGCATGGCCGAGACGGCGCCGGCCATTTCATCCGGCGTTTCCCCGCGCACCCGCAGAGCCATCAGGAAACCGCCGATCTGGGAAGGAGTGGCCTGGCCGGACAGGAGAAGGTCGAAGGCCTCGGCCGCTTCTTCGCGGGTGAGCGAGCCGGCGGCGGCCTTGCCGATATAGGGCTTGAAACCGTCCATCACGCATGCTCGCTTTCGTTCCGGTTTTCCTGCACTCTGTTCTTGGCGTTCCATTCCTCTGCCAGTTCCAGGAAGTTCTGGAGGATACGGTGGCCGTGGTCCGACATGATCGATTCCGGATGGAACTGCACGCCATGCAGCGGCGCACTCTTGTGCTGCAGACCCATGATGACGCCGTCGTCCGTCTCGGCAGTCACTTCGAGATCGGTCGGCAGGCTATCGCGCTTGACCACGAGCGAGTGATAGCGCGTGCCCATGAACGGACCGTTCAGCCCCCGAAAGACACCGCGTCCGCGGTGGTCGATCGAGGAAATCTTGCCATGCATGGGAATGGCAAGGCGCACGATGTCGCCGCCGAAGACCTGGCCGATGGCCTGGTGGCCTAGGCAGACGCCGAACAGCGGGATCCGGTCCTTGGCTTTCTCGATCAATTCGCAGCAAATACCGGCTTCCGTCGGCGTACAGGGGCCAGGCGAGAGCACGATCGCATCGGGTGCCGCGGCGATCACCTCATCGGCGCTGACCTTGTCGTTGCGATGGACCGTGACGGTGCAACCCAGCTGGCCGAGATAATGCCAGAGGTTCCAGGTGAAGCTGTCATAATTGTCGATCAGCGTCACGGTCATGGAACGGTCTGTCGTCACGGCTCTAGCCTCCTTTGAAGCCATCACGACTAGGCGTGTGGAGGCAGCGGGTCAAGCGCTTCCGGGGGTGGCGATCCATCGGGCGCCGGCGGGTTGGAAGCTGCGGGCGGCCGCAAGCAGGCCTTGCTCCCTCACGTTCAAGGTCGGCCATCTCGGCGGTGCTGCCTTCGCCGCATAGGCACCAGCCTCGGCGGGCCGGCGCTACGCCGAAAGATTCCGCGTAGGCGCTTACCTTCCGAAATCCTTTCGATGTGATATGTGTTCATGCCTGCTCTGTTGCATGGCACAACTTCGGTGCCGCTCGTGTTCGATACATTCCTACGCCAGACAACTTCATGGACACGGGTTCTGCCTGTCGTCTGTTTTTTGATCGCCCTGGCCCTTCAGTCCAATGTGCTGGCAATCGGGCAAGGCGATATTGCGGTTGTCATTCTTTTGAATTCCATTTCGATCGGTCTTGTCTTGGTGACCGTATTTGCGGCCTTGCATCATGCCGAATCGATAGCACTCCTTGTCGGTCAACCTTATGGCACGCTCGTTTTAACCTTTGCGGTAACGACCATTGAAGTATCGATCATCGTTTCAATGATGCTTCACGGCGGCAATAATCCAACCCTGGCGCGCGAGTCGGTCTTTTCCACCGTAATGATCGTTTGTTGCGGCATCGTCGGGATAGCCCTGACGGTGGGCGGTTGGCGCCATAGCCGGCAGGATATCAGGAGGCAGGGAACGAGCGCCTTTCTCTCCGTTCTGGTCGCGATCACCGTCCTGACGATGGTTCTGCCCAACTACACCCTGTCGACCGCGCCAGGCACGTTTTCATCCATACAGCTTGTTTTCGTCGGCGTGCTTTCGATCTTGCTCTATGGCAGCTTCGTTTTCGCGCAAAGCTATGGCCAGAAGGAGGATTTTTCAGAGGTTCGCGCATTGGAGGAAGTGCAGGGCGAACATCCTGCCACCGTCAACTCCCTGCCCACGCATCTTGTCCTGCTGTTCTTGGGATTGGGAGGCATCGTTCTGTTGACGGAACAGGTAGCGGCCGGTGTGGAGGATGGGCTCACTTATCTCGGAGTCACGCAGTCCGACGCGATCGTCGGCGCGGGGATTGCGCTCGTCACCCTGTTGCCCGAGGCGATCTCCGCCATAAAGGCATCTCTCAAGAACGAACTTCAAAGGGGGCTGAACATCGCCCTGGGCTCGGCTTGTGCAACCATAGGGCTGACTATTCCCGCGGTCGCGGCAGCGAGCCTCATCACAGGCCGCCCGTTGACCCTCGGCCTCAATGCGGGCGATACGATCTTGCTCCTTCTTGCCCTCGCCATGGGTGTGGTGAGTTTCGGCACGGGACGTACCACGCTTCTGACGGGCCTCGCGCATCTGGTGATTTTTGTTGCCTATGTCCTCCTGATCGTCGCGCCTTGAGGCCTGCTTCGGATCAAGGGCCGGACCGCTCCGGACCCGCGTCCGGGCGGGACGCGCGAAGCCGCATGCCTTCCTTCTTGCCATAGGCGCAGGCAAACACTTCGAGCAGCACGAAGAGCGCGAGATTGCGCCCCACGATGGGCTCGAAATAGTCCGACGCCAAGGTCATGCGCGAGGCGATCATCTGTACGGTGTTCCCGACCAATTCCAGCCTCTCCAGGCCATAGGGCAGGAGCGCCCCCAGGCCGGCGAAGACGGCCATGTAGATCAGCGAGGCGAGAGACGAGATCAGCCAGATACCGAAGCCGTAATCGGCATAGGGGACAGAGCGCTCGCTCTCGTACAGCCAATGGAAGAAGAAGATGCCATAGGCCGCGCCCATGGCCGGCAGCGCGATCGCCAGCATCAGGGCGATGGCTTGAAGGCCGCCCGGATAGAAATAGAGATAGAAGTCGGCGAAGAGCACGACATAGGCGGCCGCAAAGGTGAGCAGGGCCGATCGACGGGCGCCGGGCCATCTAGCCATGAATGCGGCCCGCCAGCCTTACTGGCCCCGGCCGGGCTGGCCGGCGAAACGCACGGCTTCTTCGGCGGCCCGGAACAGGGCCTTGGCCTTGTTGACGCATTCGGCATGTTCGCTGGCGGGTACGCTGTCATAGACGATACCGGCGCCGGACTGGACATGCATGGTACCGTCCTTCACCAGCGCCGTGCGCAGCACGATGCAGGTGTCCATCTGGCCGTCTGCGCCGAAATAGCCGATGGCGCCAGCGTAGAGGCCGCGCTTGTCCTTCTCGAGTTCGTCGATGATCTGCATGGCGCGGACCTTGGGCGCGCCCGAGACCGTGCCTGCCGGAAAGCCCGCAGCCAGGGCGTCGAGCGCATCGTGGCCCGGGCCGATGCTGCCCTCGACATTCGAGACGATGTGCATCACATGGCTGTAGCGCTCGATGAAGAAGCGGTCGGTCACGCTCACGCTGCCGACTGCCGAGACATGGCCGACATCATTGCGCCCGAGATCGAGCAGCATGAGGTGCTCGGCCAGTTCCTTGGGATCGTTGAGCAGCGATTCGGCCAGCGCGTCGTCCTCGGCCTTGGTCTTGCCGCGCGGGCGCGTGCCGGCGATGGGCCGGACCGTGACCTTGCCGTCGCGCAGCCGGACCAGGATTTCCGGGCTGGAGCAGACCACGGAAAAGCCGTCGAGCTGCAGGTAGACCAGGAACGGAGCCGGGTTGATGCGGCGCAAGGCGCGATAGAGCGAGAAGGGCGGCAGTTGGAACGGCGCGCTGAAGCGCTGCGACAGCACGACCTGGAAAATATCGCCGGCCTTGATGTACTCCTTGGCACGGGCAACCATGGCCAGATAGTCGGCCTCGGCGGTGTTGGAGACCTGCTGGGCGTGCAGGGCGTCGAGATCGAGGGTCTCGGCAAGCTTGGGCGTCGGGCGGTCCAGGCCGTCGACGATGGTCATCAGCCGCTGTTCCGCGCGCAGATAAGCCTGCCTGGCGGTGACGTCCGCCTGCGGCCGCACCGGCGTCACGGCCGTGATGGCGTCGCGCACGGCGTCGAACACCACCATCACCGTCGGGCGCATCAAGATCGCGTCGGGAATGCCGATGGGATCCGGCTTGGCGGCGGGCAGTTCCTCCACCAGCCGCACCATGTCGTAGCCGAGATAGCCGAACAGGCCAGCCGCCATGGGCGGTGCACCCTCGGGCAGCTCGATCCGGCTTTCCGCGATCAGGGCGCGCAGCGTGTCGAGCGGATGCCCGTCCAGCGCCTCGAAGCCTTCGCCAGGTAAATGGCGGTTGATCGAGGCCTGGCCGTTCTGGCAGCGCCAGATCAGGTCCGGCTCCAAACCGATCATGGAATAGCGCCCGCGCGTGGCGCCGCCTTCCACCGATTCCAGCAGGAAGGCGTTGGGCCTGTCGCCCGCCAGCTTCATGAAGGCGGAGACGGGCGTCTCCAGGTCGCCCACCAGCGTCAGCGTCAGGATCTGCGCCTTGCCGGCCGCATAGGCGGCCGAGAAGGCTTCGAAGGAAGGTTCGAGAAGCATGCTGGCGACTCAGAGGCTGCCGGTGCCGACGACACGGTCGACATTGGTCTGGTTGATGGCCACGCCGAGCTGGTCTTCGACCTTCTTGACATATTCCGTCATCAGATCCTGGCTGATGCCGGTCGCGAGCTGCTTCGACAGCGCCTCGGTCTGCGGAGCCTTGGCATCGAGTTCGGGGATCACGTTGTCTTCGACGTGGAAGATGATTCGATCGGTGCCGTTGGCGGCCAGCGCCGTGCCGAAGCCCTTGAGGGGGGTGGCGAACACGGCGGTGACGACAGCCGGGGGCACCGGCTGGCCTTGGCCGTTGCGTGTCAGGTCCCACGCCGGCGTGACCTGCAGATTCAGTCCCTTGGCAACCTCGTCGAGCGACTTGCCGCCTTGCAGCTGCGTCACGAGCTGGTCGGCCTTCTCCTTGAGCTTGGCGACTTTCTGATCGGCGGTCCAGGCGGCGATCACCTCGTTCTTGGCCTCGTCAAGCGTGCGGTCGCGGGCGGGGACTACGGTGTCAAGCGAAAACCACATCAGGCCTTCGTCGCGGCCGTCGACGGCTTCGGGATCGGAGCCGGGCTCGGCGGTGAAGAGCGCGGGAAGAACCTGGGTGGCGAGCGGAACGGCAACGGGCTTGCCCTCGGCGTCACGGCCCTGGGCGTCGACCGGCGGCAGCGTCACGGCCTTGAGCTTGAGCTTGGCGGCGATGTCCTTGAGCGGGGCGCCGCCCATGCGCTCGTCTTCGATGGCGTCACGCAGATTCTTGGCGGCCTCCGATGCCCGTTGGCGCTCCAGTTCCCCGCGCAGGACGGTCTTGGCATCGACAATCTTGGTGACCTTGACGATGACGTTGGCCAGATTGCCCTGCACGGCGTCCGACGTCGCGCCTTCCTTCAGGGCGAAGGCGGCGTCGGCGATCTTCTGGTCGCTGAGCTGGCGCTTGGACACGGTGCCCAGATCGATGTCTTCGGGCTTGAGCTTGCGCTCGGAGACCAGGCCCTCGAAGGTGATCTGACCCGAAGCGATGCGGGCGGCGGCGGCCTTGGCCTCATCCGGCGAGGGGAAGGCGATCTGCTCGACCGTGCGCTGTTCCAGCGCTGCCGAACCCGCCTTGTTCTTCTCGAAGGCTGCCTGGACATCGGCATCGGTCACGGTGGCACGGCCGCTCAGCTCGGCCGGCGTCACCAGTATGTAGCTCAGGCTGCGCAGTTCCTTGGTGCGGAAGGCGCCCTTGTTCTCGTCGTAATAGGTCTGCAATGCGGCAGTGTCGGGCGGAGCAATGTCACCTACGCTGCTCTGCGGCAACACGAAATAGGACGTATTGCGCTTTTCCTGCTCGTAACGGGCGGCAGCCTGCAGCAGAGCCTGGGGGACCGGGCCGCCGGCCGTCAGGCCCTGGTCGATCTGGCCCCGGATATAGACCTCACGCTGGCGGGTGAAGAACATCTCTTCGTTCATGCCGTTGTTTTCGAGCATTTGGCGGAAAGCATTGGCATCGAAAACGGGCGGCTTGCCGGGTGCGGTGACCTGGAAGTCCGGATCGTTCATCACCGTTTGGACCGTGGTTTGCTGGTCGAGGCCGAGCCCAAGCTTGGCGGCCTGCACCTCCATGGCCTTTTCCGAGATCAGGCCATTGAGAACCTGCTTGTCGAGGCCGAAGGCCCGGGCGATGTCGGGGGTGACCGCCTTGCCGGTGGCGCGGGTGATCTGCAGGGTGCGCGCGCGATAGGCCTCGCTAAAGGTATTGGCGGAAATCGTGGAACCACCCACCGTGGCGACATCGGAATTGCTGCGCCCCTGCAGCCAGCCCTCGACACCCCATAAGGCGAAGCTGCCGCTCAGGAGCAACATGACCCCCGCCGTGAGGATCTTGGCAGGCCCCTTGGTCATAACTTCACGGAATGAGCTCAGCATCGGTGTCTTGGTTCCATCAAGGCAAAAGGATTCTCCAGGCCCCTGTCGGAAAGCCCGGGAAATCCCGCATCGTTTCTACGCTTCTTCGGGGCCGCATGAACGATCCCATGAGGGGCGGCACATGAAAAGCGGCGCATCATAGGGACGAGCACGTGGCGTCGCAATGGCACGGCTGTGGGTTTCTTGCGCCACCCACGCCTTGCTCCATGGGGACGAGGTTGCTAAGCACGCCAGGCAAAGTCCGCGTATCGGGGCGGCCCAGGCAGAGCCTCCCGGCGCAGGTCTCGACAGGCGACAGGATTTCCGAGCCCGCCCCGCCGAGCAGCCTCGGCAATCCTGTTTGACAGAAAGAGGATCAGCAAGATGACAGCAAACCGGCCGCGCCCGCTCGTCGCTGGCAATTGGAAGATGAACGGCCTCACCAAGGGGGTTACCGAGCTCGATGCCATTGCGACGGGTGTCGCGGCCGGGGAAGCCGGCAGTGCGGAGGTTCTCGTCTGTCCGCCCTTCACGCTGGTCTCCCGCTTTGCCGCGCAGGCCGCGGGCCAGCACATCAAGATCGGGGCGCAGGATTGCCATGCCAAGCCCTCGGGCGCGCATACCGGCGACATCTCCGCAGAGATGCTGAAGGATGCCGGCGCGACCTACGTCATCGTCGGCCATTCCGAGCGTCGCACCGATCACGGCGAGAACGACGCGACGGTCAAGGCCAAGGCCGAGGCGGCATTGCGCGCCGGCCTCGTCGCCATCGTCTGCATCGGAGAGACCCGCGCGGAACGCGAATCGGGCAAGACCCTCGACGTGGTGGGCAGCCAGCTCGCGGGTTCCCTGCCGGCCGAAGCCAATGCTGCCAACACCGTGATCGCCTACGAGCCCGTCTGGGCGATCGGCACCGGCCTGACACCCACGGCGGCGGACGTGAAGCAGGTGCATGATTTCATCCGTGCCCGCCTGGCGGAAGCGCTCGGCGAAGAAGGCAATGGTGTGCGCATTCTCTATGGCGGCTCGGTCAAGCCCAGCAATGCGGCCGAACTGATGGGCGTCGACAATGTCGATGGGGCCTTGGTGGGCGGCGCCTCGCTCAAGGCCGAGGATTTTCTCGGCATCGCCTCCGCCTATCGTTGATGGATATCCGCATCCGCAAGGCGGAGGGCGAGAAGGATCTGAGCTTCATGCTCGGTCTCGGCCGCCGCCTTGCGGCGGTCATCGAGACCGGCTTGCATGAACCGGCCGAAATCCAGGCGTTCCAAGACGCCTTTTCCGCCGTCAATCTCAGGAATCCGGCGGCAGGCAGCCTCAGCCTGATCGCCGAGGATAGCGCCGGTATCGGGCTTGGTTTCCTGCATGCCCTTCCGGGGGCCGACGGCATAACCGGCCGGACGATCGGCTATGTGGCGCTTCTGGCCGTCACCGAGGCGGCCGAAGGCACGGGCGTGGCGAAGCGGTTGCTCGCCTCCGCCGAGGACTGGGCGCGGGAGCAGGGCTATGCTGCCCTATCCCTCGATGTCTTTGCCAGCAATCATCGCGGCCGGCTTTTCTATGAAAAGAACGGCTTTGCCACCGAAACCTTGAGACTGGTCAAGAAGCTGTAGGCCCGGCGGATCAGCGGGCAGGGGCCTTCTTCACCCGCGTCACCATCTGCGTCGGATTGATGAAGCGAAGGGCGATGACCAGCCAGACCAGCGTGCTCAGCATGTAGATGACGGCCATGGCATCCACCGATTGGGGCGCCCTGACGCCGGACGCCGTGACCGCGGCATAGAGCGAGACGACCAGCGTCTGGCTGTCGGAGCCGGCGATCAGGAAGGTCAGCTCGAACATCGCGATGGTGCGCACCAGCACCAGGAGGAGGGCAGCGAGCGCCCCGGGCAGCAGCAGCGGAATCAGCACATGCCGGAATACCGAACCGGTGCGGGCGCCGAAAACCCGAGCCGCTGCCTCCAGGCGTGGATCGATCTGTTCGACGAAGGGAATCATCACCAGGATGACGAAGGGCAGGGCAGGCACGAGGTTGGCGATGATCACGCCGGCGAGCGTACTGCCCAGCCCGGCCTTGTAGAGAACCGTCGTCAGCGGAATGCCATAGGTGACGGGCGGCACCAGCAAGGGCAGCAGGAACAGCAATGTCACCAGTTTCTTGCCGGGAAAGTCCCGGCGCGCCAGGGCATAGGCGGCGGGAATGCCGATCACGGCCGACAGGAGCACCACGCCGAAGACGACCTGGAAGGTGACGAGGAGCACACCCCCGAGCTGGAACTCCTCCCAGGCCGAATTGTACCAGCGGCCAGTCCAGCCCTGCGGCAGCCAGGTGCCGAGCCAGCGTGTCGAGAAGGAACTGACGACCACCGCGGCGATGACGGCGAGGAGATTGAGGACGAAGAAGATGGTCAGGGCCCACACCGCCGTGGACCACAGGCGTTCTGAAAGCGGGCGGGAAATCCGGCCGACCATGATTCCTAACCCTTCCCGCCGCCGGCCGGCCCGCGATAGACCAGGGAGCGCAGGCCGAGCACGATGGCGATGACGACCAGCAGGATCGCGCCCATGATCATGGCGATCGCCGAGGCCATCGAATAATCATAGAGCTCGGTGGCTGCCTGGTAGGCCGGAATGGTGATGACCCGGGTGGGGCCTGCCGGGGCGCCGAGCATCACGGCCGATGGATAGACAGAGAAAGCCTGCACGAAGCTCAGGCAGAAGGTCACCGCAAGGCCGGGCAGCAACAGCGGCAGGAAGATGTGGCGAAAGCGGGCGGCTGGCCTGGCGCCCAGGGTTGCCGCGGCATTCTCCAGAGCCGGATCGATGCCGGTGACATAGGAGAGCGTCAACAGGAAGGTGAAGGGAAAGCCGGTGATCACCAGCGACAGGAACACGCCCCAATAATTGTGAACCAGCTTGACCGGGCCGATACCCATGAGGATCAGCGCCCGGTTGAACCAGCCCTGCGGCCCGAGATAGTTGAGCAGGCCCTCGGCCACCAGCACGGTCCCAAGCGTGATCGGCAGCACCAGGATAGTGGTGAGCAGCCGCTGGTTGTCGAGCAGACGCACCCTGAAGGCCACCGGTATGGCGGCGAGCAGGTTGAACAAAGTGGCCGGCACCGCGATCCACAGGGTGGTGGCGATGGTGCCGTAGAGGGCGGGGTCGCTGAAGAAGGCGACATAATTGCCGAAGGTCGAGCCGTCCTTGGGCTGGAACGACAGCCACAGCCCATAGAAGAAGGGGTAGATGAACAGGGCCAGCAGGAACAGCACGGCCGGCAGGGCGAGCAGCGTCACGCCGTCGATGCCGCGCGCGGCGAGGCGTGTCTTCAGGCCGGGGGCGGAGGGGGCGCTCATCGCGCTACCTCGTTGAAGACGAGGACTCGGGCCGGATCGGCCTTCAGATGCACCTTTTCGCCCGGCCGCATGCGCTGCCGCGCCCTGAAGAAGAGTTCGTTGCCCGTCGGTCCCCTGGCCGCTCCGAAGAAGGCGTGGCCGCGATATTCGCAGATCTCGACAACGGCGGGGATGCCCTGTTCCCCGGCAATCAGATCGTCCGGACGGATCGCCGCGACCGCGCTCGGGCTGGCCAGCACCTCGCGGGCGACCCCCTCGAGCCGTTCGCCGGCGATCTCCAGCGTTACGCCGTCGTTCGACGAGGCAATGACCTTGCCCGGCAGGCGGTTGCGGAACCCCATGAATTCGGCGACGTCCAGCGTCGCCGGCCGTTGATAGAGTTCCTCGGGCGTGCCGATCTGGCGGATCTCGCCGTCGCGCAGCACGATGATGCGGTCGGCCAGCGAAAGCGCTTCGTCCTGGTCGTGGGTGACATAGAGGGTGATCGAGCCGAGGCCGGCATGGATGCGACGGATTTCCTGGCGCATCTCCAGGCGGAGCTTGGCGTCGAGATTGGAAAGCGGCTCGTCCATCAGGACCAGGGGCGGCTCGACCGCGATGGCGCGGGCAATGGCGACCCTCTGCTGCTGTCCGCCCGACAACTGGCCGGGCAGCTTGGCGGCCTGGTCGGTGAGCCTGACCGTCGCCAGCGCCTCACCGATGCGCGCGGAGGCCTGTTCGCGCGGCACGCTGCGCATGCGCAGGCCGAAACCGACATTGTCCCTGACGCTCATATGCGGAAACAGGGCGTAGTTCTGGAATACCATGCCGAAGCCGCGGTCTTCGGGGCCGAGCGTATCGATACGCCGGTCGTCGAGCCAGATCGAGCCGCGCGTGGTTGGCAACAGGCCGGCAATGCAGTTGAGGGCGGTCGACTTGCCGCAACCGGAGGGGCCGAGCAGGGCGATGAATTCGCCGCGCTGAACCGTGAAGGACAGGTCCTTCAGGGCGTTCATGACCCCGAAATCGCGCCCGACCCGGTCGAGCTTCAAATGGCTGAAATTGCTCAGTGCTGACATCGAACCTGCCGCCATGCCCACAATGGTGAAAGCGGGGGAGGCGAGCCCGGATCCCTGACGAGGGTCCTGGACCTTCCCCGCGACGCACGAAACCGGGCCTTTCCCGGTTCGCGTCTCATTTGGTCTTGGCGGCGCCGATCTGCTTGTCCCACATGTTGAAGGCCACCACCATCTTGGCCGGATCGAGCGGCAGTTCGGTGGGAATGTCGGCAATCAGCTTTTCATATTCCGGCCTGCCGAATTCAGCGATGGCAGCCTGGCTCTCCTCGGGCGCCATGGAGAGCGTGACGTTCTTCACGGCCGGCCCCGGATAGAAATAGCCTTCGTCATAGGTGTAGGCCTGCTGCTCCGGCTTCAGCATGAAGCTGATGAGATCGAGCAGCACCGCGATCTTCTCCGGAGCGAGGCCCTTGGGAATGCAGGCGTAATGGGCGTCGGTAACCCAGTGAAAGCCCTTCAGCGTCGAGATCGCGGCAGTCTTGGGCACCACGCCGAGCACGCGCGGATTGATGTCCCAGCCGGTGGTGGACACGGTCATGTCGCGCGAACCCTCGCCGAACTCCTTCATGGTTGCGCCCGTGCCGGTGGGATAATATTCGATGGCTTCCCCCAGTTCCTTCAGATAGGCCCAGGTCTTCTCCCAGCCATTGACGGGATCTTTCGGATCCTTGTCGCCGAGGATGTAGGGCAGGCCCATCAGGAAGGTGCGCCCCGGCCCGGAATTGGCCGGGCGGGCATAGATGAAGCGGTTCGGATTGACCTTGGCATAGGCGAGCAGTTCCTCGGCCGTGTTCGGCGGCTGCGAGACGCGTTCGGGGGCATATTCGAGCAGCGGCCCGGAGGGATAATAGGAGACGACGACACCGGCCCCATTCGCCAGCCCCTGCATGCGGGCGGCCGGTGCGAGCAGGACGTCGTCGAGCTTCGGCAGCGCCGAAGCGAGATCCGGCAGGAGCGGTACCCAGATCTTCTGGTCGAGGCCCGCGGACAGCGCGTCCGTGCCGGTGAGGACGAGATCGATGTCGACCCGGCCGGCATCCTGCTGGGCCTTGAGCTTGCCGGGAAGATCCGGCGCCGGCGCCTTGGTGAAGCTGATCTTCGACACCAGCTCCGGCTTCGCCTTGGCGTAGTTCTGGATGGCCTTCTGCGTCAGGGCAAGATTGCCGGCGACGTCGACGACATTGAGCGTGATGGGCGCCTTCGGCAGGGCCGGGGTTTCCGCCCTGGCACCGGCAACGCCGAGGGCCGCAAAACCGATGCCGGCGCCGAGTGCCTGGCGGCGGGTTATCCGAGCAGTCATGATATCCTCCCATTCTTGATTTTCAGCGGCGGGCCGTACCGCCGGTGGCGTTCCTCGTCTGTGTTGTCGTGCCGTCTTCCGCGGCATCCATCATGAAATAGGTTTCGACATTGGCGATATGGGCCTGCATGGCCTGGCGCGCGCCATGACCGTCACCTCCGGCGACGGCATCGCGAATGGCCTGGTGATCGGCCATGTTGGTGCGCAGCTTGGTGGAGTTCTTGGTCAATTCGCCCAGCCGGTCGAAGATGCGCCCGCGCATGTCGCCCCACAGAAGTTCCATCGTCCGGGCGAGCACCGGATTGCCGGTGGCCTCGGCGATACCCAGATGGAAGGCTCGGTCGGCTTCGAAGGAATCTTCGCCCTTGAGAGATTCCTGCCGGTACCAGGCAAGAGCCTGGTCGAGACGCTCGATGTCCGCCGGCTTGGCCATTTCGGCGGCGGCGGCCGCAATCTCGCCCTCGATGATGCGGCGGGCCGCGAGCAGGTCGAAGGCGCTCGGGCCGGCATCGCCGAGTTCGCCGGCCCGCGATGAGCCGTCGGAGACATAGCTGCCCGTACCCGTCTTCACTTCGACGAAGCCGGAGATTTCCAGGGCGATCATCGCCTCGCGCACCACCGGCCGGCTGACGCCCAGCTTTCTGGCCAGGTCCCGTTCGGCGGGAAGGCGCGTGCCCGGGGGCAATTCGCCCGAGCGGATGAGCCCGACGACCTGCTCGGCAACCTGCTGGAACAATCTCTGCGACGCCACGGCCTGAAACGGCATGGTCCTGTCTCGCCGGTCATTCTGCTCGCTTCGAGCCTATCACCGACAGCGCAACATTCAAGTGGCTAGGTGGCCTGACCACATGGCCTGCAACGGCCTGTCATCTGCGCTCAGCAGCCTTACGCCGCCAGAGTCGAAACGGGATCGATGCCGAGCTGCCGCCTGAGTTCGATCCAGCCCTTGGGGGTGACCTGAACCGCCCGCGAGTCCTTGCTGCGGCGCAGCCATCCCAGCTTGCACATCGTGCTCAGCAGATGCACGCCGAGAGGGCCCGCGAGGTGATGGCTGCGCTCGGTCCAATCCAGGCATTGGCGCGCAAGCCCCCGTGCGGTGGGCTTCAGCGCCGCAACATCGAGGCCGATCGAGTTGAACCAGGCGTGGCCGCTGGCGGTGACGCGAAACTGCTTGTCGGCGGCCGGGACGAGATAGCCATGCTCGACCAAGCCCTGTGTCACGGCGACGCCGACCTGTCCGGCCAGATGGTCATAGCAACACCGGCAATAGCGCAGTTCGCGCGCTTTGCCGCTGATCGCCTTGCGCCGCACCGGCTGGTCCGGTGCGAGCACGGACAGGCGCTCCAGCGCCTCGGCGACATGGCCGCCGGCCAGGCGGTAATAGCGATGACGCCCTTCCGTCTCGACGGCGAGGAGACCACCGGCAAGCAGCTTGGCCAGATGGGAGCTCGCCGTCTGGGGCGCGATGCGGGCGGCATAGGCCAATTCGCCGGCCGGCAGCGCCCGCCCGTCGAGCAGGGCGGTCAGCATCAGTGCACGGGCGGGATCGGCGACCAATGACGCGGCGAAGGCAAAATCCGGAATTTCGGGCATGGCATCCCCTTTCCGGGATGAGTATGCCCCAACGCCTCGGGGCATGTTTCGATGCAGGCCGAAGCATCGAACCTGAACATGGCGGTAAAAGGACCTACGTCCACGGAGACCATCCGCCATGGATTCCACTCTTGCTTCGAAACGGGCTCTCCCGCGCTCGCGACGTGGGCTGGCCCTGCTGACGCTGTGCCTTGCGGTCCTCATAGCCCAGGTCGATACGGCGGTCGTCAATCTCGCGGTTCGCCCGATCGGCGAAGCCTTTTCCGCGAGTATGGGCGCGCTGCAATGGGTCGTGGACGGCTATAATCTGGTTTACGCCGTCATGCTGCTGACGGGCGGTTTGCTGGCCGATCTCTGGGGACGCCGGCTGATCTTCATGGCCGGTGCCGCGATCTTCACCGCGGCGTCGCTCCTGTGCGCCTTCTCTCCCACGATCGGGATATTGATCGCAGCACGGGCGTTGGCCGGCCTCGGTGCGGCGCTCTTGATGCCATCTTCATTGGCGATTCTGCGCGTCACGTGGACCGATCAGGCCGAACGGGAACGCGCATTGGGCATCTGGGCGGCCTGCAACGGCGTTGCCATGGCCATCGGCCCAACGCTCGGTGGCATTCTGCTGCATGGTTTCGGCTGGCCGAGCATCTTCCTCGTCGTCGTGCCGATAGGCCTCGTCGCACTGGCCCTGGCAGGTCTGGTCATTCCCGAATCCGCCGATCCCCAGGGACGACACTTCGATGCGGGTGGCCAACTCGTCGGTGCGGCTGCCCTCGGCGGTCTCGCCTTTGCCGCCATCGAAATGCGCGAGAGGCCGTCCATCGCCCTGGGAGCCAGTTTCCTGGCCGTCCTCTCTCTGGTCTTTTTTGTAACAATCGAGCGAAGATATCACCATAGAGCTTTGGTGCCGTTGGATATTTTTCAGAACGCTATCTTCCGTGGCGCTATCACGGCGACCGCCGGCATGACCTTCGGCATGTATGGTACTCTCTTCCTGCTGCCGCTCTTCTGGCAGGAAGCGGGCCGGCTCAGCCCGACCATGGCGGGCCTTGCCTTGATGCCGATGGCCGCCTTGTTCGTTGCAGTCTCGCCCTTTTCAGGATTTCTGGGCCGAAGGCTCGGCATGCGGACGATGACCGGCGGCGGTGTCGCCGTCATAGGCCGCGGCCTGTTGGCGATCGCAGCCAGCGCCCATCATGTCTCGATCCTGCCGGCCGAAATCGGCCTGGCCTTGACCGGCCTCGGCATGGGCATGGCGACCGGCCCCCTCATGGGGGAGGCGGTGGGCGCGGTCGCATCGGCGCGGGCCGGCACGGCTTCGGCTCTCATCAATGTGGCGCGGATGGTCGGAGCGACGGTCGGCGTCGCCGTGCTCGGCTCGCTCTATGCCGTTTTTGGCGGTGGCTCGGCCGGACTGGCCGCTGCCATGGTCGTGGGCGGATCGGTGCAGATCGTCGCCGCGACAATGGCCTGGTGCGCGGCGCCAGCGCAACGATAGTCCTCGTCGCTCGAGCCAGATCTATTTGAAATGCTTGGAGAGCTTCAGGGCTTGGCCCTGATAGTTCGAATTGAGGCCGGAGCCGTAGAGGATCTGCGGGCGTTCGAGCATGCGCTCATAGATCAGGCGCCCGACGATCTGGCCGTCCTCGACGATGAAGGGGACTTCGCGCGAACGCACTTCCAGCACGGCCCGGGCCGCCTCCATGCCATCAGGTGAATAGCCGAAGCCCGGATCGAAGAAGCCGGCGTAATGCACGCGGAACTCGCCCACCAGCGGATCGAAAGGCACCATTTCAGCGGCGAATTCCGGCGGCACATGCACGGCTTCCTTGGACGCCAGGATGTAGAACTCGTCCGGGTCGAGGATCATGTCGTTCTTGCCGCGATGGGGAATGGGCTCCCAGAAATCGAGGAGATCGCAGGCCGCACGCTTGTCGACATCGATCACGGCGGTGTGCCGTTTGGCGCGGTAGCCGACGATGCCGTCGCCGAAGCCTGTCAGGTCGACGGAGACGGCGACGCCGCCGGCAATGTCCGGATCCGGCGAGGAGACCAGGCCCATGCGGCGCTGCAATTCGCGCAGGGAGACATCATCGATGCGGGCCTCGCCGCGGCGGAAACGGATCTGACTGAGGCGCGATCCCATCCTGACCAGCACCGGAAAGGTGCGCGGGCCGATCTCGGCATAGAGCGGGCCGTCATAGCCGGCCTCGACCTGGTCGAAGGCGCGGGCATGGTCGGTGATGACGCGCGTGAAGACGTCGAGGCGGCCGGTCGAGCTCTTGGGATTGGTGGAGGCGAGAACGCCGTCCGGCATCTTCAGGCTTTCGAGCAGGGGCACGATATAGACGCAGCCCGTTTCCAGCACGGCGCCCTTGGTCAGGTCGATCTCGTGCAGGGCAAGGTCGGCGATGCGCTCGGCCACGGTGCTGCGCGGCCCCGGCAGGAAGCTTGCCCGCATGCGATAGGCCTTGGCGCCCAGGCGCAGATCGAGGCTGGCCGGCTGGATCTGGTCCGAAGCCAGGGGCTGCTCGATGCGGATGGCGCCCGCCTCGACCAAGCCGGCGATCGCCTGGGAAGGCAGGATGCCATGGCTGTGCAGGATGCCTTGGGAATGCAGGATGTTCGCGGACGGCATGGCTCTCGCTTTTTGCTGCCAGTTTTGGCGTATCTTGGTCTTGCTAGACGAAACCATGCATTGACGCCATCGGGGAGTAGGGCTACTCAACAGTCTTCGTCGTGGTGGATTTGGGCCGGCCGGCTTGCAGCCACGTAAAACAACTCGCTAAAGGGCCGTGGGAAAGAGCGCTGGCGCTCGACTTGCGGCTGTTCAGGATTGCCGCAGATGACCAAGCCTTTGACTTCAGCACCTTCCACCCGGGAATTGCGCCCGGCAACCCGGCTCGTGCATGCCGGCACGCTGCGCTCCCAATATGCCGAGACGTCGGAGGCGCTGTTCCTCACCCAGGGGTTCGTCTACGAAAGCGCCGAGCAGGCCGAGGCCCGCTTCAAGGGCGAGGATGCCGGCTTCATCTATAGCCGCTTTTCCAATCCGACCGTGGCGATGTTCGAGCAGCGTATGGCGGAACTGGAGGGAGCCGAGGCCGCTCGCGCCACCGCCTCCGGCATGGCCGCCGTCACCGCGACGCTGATCGGCCAGCTCAAGGCGGGCGATCACATCGTCGCCGCCAAGGCGCTGTTCGGCTCCTGCCGCTATGTCATCGAGGAGCTTCTGCCGCGTTTCGGCGTCAGCTCGACCCTGGTCGACGGTACCGATCTCGGCCAGTGGCGGGCGGCCGTGCGGCCGGAGACCAAGGTATTCTTCCTGGAAAGCCCGACCAATCCCACGCTCGAGATCCTCGACATAGAGGCCATCGCCAAGATCGCCAAGAGCGCCGGCGCCACGCTGGTGGTAGACAATGTTTTCGCCACGCCGCTGCTGCAGAGCCCGCTCGCGCTCGGCGCCGATTGCGTGGTCTATTCGGCGACCAAGCACATTGACGGGCAGGGCCGCTGTCTGGCCGGCGTGATCCTGGCGTCCGAAAAGTTCATCAACGACCACATCCATACCTATCTGCGCCAGACCGGTCCCTCGATCTCGCCCTTCAATGCCTGGGTGATGCTCAAGGGCCTGGAGACGCTGGAGCTGCGGGTCGAGCGCCAGATCGCCAATGCGGCGAAGGTCGCCGATGCCCTGGCTGCCCACAAGGCGATCGAGCGCGTGATCTACCCTTTCCGTGACGACCATCCTCAGGCCGAACTCGCGCGCCGCCAGATGAAAGCGGGCGGCACGCTGGTGACCTTCGAGGTCAAGGGCGGCAAGGCGGCGGCGTTCAAGGTTGCCAACGCCCTGAAGATCACCCGCATTTCCAACAATCTCGGCGACACCAAGAGCCTGCTCACCCACCCCTCGACCACTACCCATCAGCGTTTCGAGGAAGATGCGCGTCTCGGCATGGGCATACGCCAGGGCATGCTGCGTTTCTCCGCCGGCATCGAGAGCGCCGACGACCTGATCGCCGATTTCGAGCAGGCACTCGACAAGGCCCTGTAATCGAGGGGCTGGTCCCAGAGCCTGGCCGGAAATCCGTAAAACTCGACTTTTGTCATTGCCGGGCTTCGTCCCGGCAATCCAGTGCCGCAATCTCGACAAGTGGCGGTAGCTGGATGCCCGGGACAAGCCCGGGCATGCCAAAGGCGGTATTTCTCCCCAAATGGGCTTTGGCGCGACTGGTTCCAAGCGCTATCATGCCAACGTCAAAACCGGCATGGATGCGGGCAGAGCGATGGGGATCTTCGCGACGCTGAAGGCCATGGTCGAACGGGACGGGCGCGCCGTGCTCGTCACCATCACGGACGTGCGCGGTTCGAGCCCGCGCGAGGCCGGCACACGCATGGCGGTGCGGGCAGACGGCGCCTTCTCCGGCACGGTCGGGGGCGGCACCCTGGAATGGCAGGTGCTCGCCGAGGCGCAGGCGCTGCTGGCGGCCGGGGAGGGCCGCCGCATGCGTACGCTGGACAAGGCGCTGGGGCCCGATCTCGGCCAGTGTTGCGGCGGCCGGGTCAGCCTGATGCTGGAGCGCCTGGAGCGGGACGATCTCGCTTGGCTGACCGAACTGGCGGCGCAACCAGCCAACGGGAGCCGGGTCAGCATCGGCATGCCGCATGACCGGGGCGGCTTTACGCGTCGCCCGGCCAGCGATACCGAGGCGCAAGGCCTGCCCGCCGGCGCGGCCAGCCGCTTCCTGCCGGACGGGCGTCTGCTCGAAAGACTCGAGCCCGCGAATCCGGCTCTCTATCTGTTCGGAGCCGGCCATGTCGGCCGAGCCCTGATCCTGGCGTTGGCGCCGCTGCCGATCGACGTGGTCTGGTGCGATTCCCGGCCGGACGCCTTTCCAAGTCACGTCCCGCAGCATGTCGTGCTCCGACGCGATGCCGAGCCCGAGCGGATCCTGGCGGAGGCGCCCGATGATGCCCGCATCGTGGTCATGACGCATAGCCATGCGCTCGATCTTGCCATCGTTTCGGCAGCCTTGGCGGCGGATCGCTTCGCTTATGTCGGCGTGATCGGCTCGCAGACCAAGCGGGCTCGCTTCCTCTCGCAATTGCGGCAAGCGGGCTTGGCCGAGCGCCTGATCGAGGGCATGATCTGCCCGATCGGGGTGCCCGGCGTCGAGGGCAAGGAGCCGGCGGTGATCGCGGCCTCCGTCGTGGCCCAGATCTTGCAATTACCCCGTCAGGCCGGCAGCCGGATGCCGGTCCTGAAAGGCCACCGGCGTCCCGCCTAGTTGCGGCACGTCGCTGAGTTGGGGAAAAGCTGCGTCACCATGCCTGAACTCTTCGCATCTGCCTTGTTTACGCCTATGAATTGGGCACGTCCATGAATGTGGCAGCAATGGCAGACGCTCACACGCCCCTGATCGAAGCGAGGGGTATCGTCAAGATCTTCGGCGCGCTGAGAGCGAATGACGGCATCGATCTCAAGATCATGCCGCATGAGATTCATGCCCTGCTGGGCGAGAACGGCGCCGGCAAGTCGACCTTCGTCAAGCTTCTCTATGGTTTGCTTCAGCCCAATGAGGGGCAGCTCTATTGGGAGGGCCAGCCGATCCAGCTGCCGCGCCCTGCGGCTGCCCGCGCCATTGGCATCGGCATGGTGTTCCAGCATTTCTCGCTGTTCGACAATCTCAGCGTGGCGGAGAATGTCGCCCTGGCCCAGCCGCCGGGCACGAAATTGCGGGATGTTGAGGAGGGCATCGCGGCGGTGTCGGCCGCCTATGGCCTGCCGCTGGAGCCGCGCCGGCCGGTGCATACGCTCTCGGTCGGGGAGCGGCAGCGCATCGAGATCGTGCGCTGCCTGATGCAGAATCCCAAGCTGCTCATTCTCGACGAGCCGACCTCGGTGCTGACGCCGCAGGAGGCCGACCAGCTCTTCCTCACCCTCGAACGCATCACCGGCGAGGGCAGGGCGGTGCTCTATATTTCCCATCGGCTCGAAGAGGTGAAGCGCCTGTGCCAGACGGCGACCGTGCTGCGCCACGGCAAGCGGGTGGCGACCTGCGACCCGCGTAAGGAAACCGCTGCCAGCCTGGCCCGCATGATGGTGGGTGCCGACGTCGCCATGGTCGAGCATGGGCGCCTGGCCAACCGCGACGGGGCCGTGCGCCTGGCGCTGAAGGGACTCGACCTGCCGGCCGAAGACCTGCATGGCACGGCGCTGAAGGACGTCACGCTGAACGCCCGGGGCGGCGAGATTCTCGCCATTGCCGGCGTGGCGGGGAATGGTCAGAGCGAACTCTTCGCGGCCATCTCCGGCGAGCGCACGGTGGGACCCGAGGCGGTCGCGATCGATGGCAAGCCGGTGGGGGCGCTTGGCGTCACCGAGCGCCGGCGCCTGCGCGCCGCCTTCGTGCCGGAAGAGCGTCTCGGCCATGCGGCGGCGCCGCGCATGACGCTCTCGCAAAATGCATTGCTGACGGGCCACGCGGCCAATGGCCTGGTGTCCTACGGCATGGTCGATATGCGCAAAGCCTCGGCCGAAGCGGCGAGGATCTCCGGCACGTTCGACGTGCGCAAAGGCAAGCCCGATCCCGAGGCCGGCTCGCTCTCCGGCGGAAACCTGCAGAAATTCGTGGTGGGCCGCGAAATGTTGCGCGAACCCGGCGTGCTGGTGGTGAACCAGCCGACCTGGGGCGTGGATGCCGGCGCTGCCGCGCTGATCCGGCAGGCCCTGATCGACCTGTCGCGGCGCGGTGCTGCGGTGGTGGTGATCAGCCAGGATCTCGACGAGATCTTCGAGGTGGCCGACCATATCGCGGTCATCCATCACGGCCGCCTGTCGGCGCCGGAGCCGGTGTCGGCCATGAGTCTGGAGAGGATCGGGCTGCTGATGGGGGGCGCCGATCATGCGGATTGAACTCGAAAAGCGGGCCGAGCGCTCCATTAGCATGGCCCTGGTCTCGCCGCTCATCGCGATCCTGCTTACGGTGGTTTCGGCGGCCCTGATCTTCGCGCTCTACGGCAAGCCGCCGGGTGAGGCGCTCTATGTCTATTTCATCAAGCCGCTGACGGGCCTGCGTACCGCCCAGGAACTGGTGGTGCGCGCCACGCCCCTGGTGATGATCGCGGTCGGCCTCTCGCTCTGCTACATCTCCAACAATTGGAACATCGGCGCCGAAGGCCAATACATCATCGGCGCCACGGTGGGGGGCGGCATCGCCCTGCTGTTCCAGGGCCAGACGCCCTTCTATGCCGTGCCGCTCATCCTCATCGGCGGCATCGTCGGCGGCGCGCTCTGGGCCCTGATCCCGGCGATCCTGAAGATACGGTTCAACACCAACGAAATCCTGACCAGCCTGATGCTGGTCTATATCGCCGACAAGATCCTCGATTATTGCGTGCGCGGCCCCTGGCGCGACCCGGCCGGCCTGAACTTCCCGCTCACCGCCAATTTCGACAATACGCTGCCGGCCTTGTTCCGGCGCAGCCCGATCCATCTCGATTCCATCTTCGCGCTGCTGGTGGTGGCTGCCGCCGCCGTGCTGCTGTGGCGCGGCCTCAAGGGCTTCGAGATCCGCCTTCTCGGCCAGGCGCCGCGCGCGGCCCTGTTCGCGGGTTTTTCGCCCAGGAAGATGACCCTGTTCGTCTTTGCGGTGTCGGGCGGCCTTGCCGGTCTCGCGGGCATCAGCGTGGCCGACGGCACGATGGGCCTCCTGCAGCTTCCCTTCGCCAGCGGCTACGGCTTCACCGCCATCATCGTCGCCTTTCTCGGACGGCTCAACCCGGTGGGCATCCTGTTGTCAGGCCTGTTGCTGGCGCTGTCCTATCTCGGCGGCGAGGCGGCCCAGATCTCGCTCAAGGTGCCGATTGGCATCACCAGCGTGATCCAAGGGCTGCTGCTCTTCTACGTGCTCGCCTGCGACACGCTCATCCTCTATCGCATTCGCTTCGTGCGCGGCGCAGTCAAGGTGGCCTGATGAACCTCACCGAAGCGATCATCCTCACCATCATCACATCTTCGACGCCCTTCGTGCTCGCCGGTATCGGCGAACTGGTCGTCGAGCGCTCCGGCGTGCTCAATCTTGGGGTCGAAGGCATGATGATCATGGGCACGGTCTCGGGCTTTGCCATCGCCTACACGACCGGCAGCGCGCCGCTCGGCTTTCTTGCCGCAATTGTCGCCGGCATGGGCTTCGCGGCGCTCTTCGCCTTCATGACCCTGGGCCTCGCCGCCAACCAGGTCGCCTCCGGCCTGGCTCTGACCATTCTCGGCCTCGGCCTGTCCGATCTCCTCGGCACCGGCTTCGTCGGGCTCAACCGGGCCAAGATCCCGTCGCTCGACATTCCAGGCCTGACCGACATCCCGGTGATCGGGCCGATCCTGTTCGGCCAGGATGCCCTGGTCTATCTGTCGATCGCTTTGGTGGCCGCCGTCTGGTGGTTCCTCTATCGCAGCCGCGGCGGCCTGATCCTGCGGGCCGTCGGCGAAAACCACGTCTCGGCGCATGCGCTGGGCTATCCCGTCAGGCTGATCCGCTTCGGGGCCGTGCTGTTCGGCGGAGCCTGCGCCGGCCTCGGCGGGGCCTATCTCTCCCTGGCCGACACGCCCTTCTGGGGGACGGGCATGACGGCCGGCCGCGGCTGGATCGCGCTAGCCCTGGTGGTGTTCGCGTCCTGGCGACCCGGGCGGCTCTTGCTGGGCGCCTATTTCTTCGGGGCTATCTGGATCGGCAATCTGCACATGCAGGCACTGGGCGGCTCGCTGCCGCACTGGCTGGTCTGGCCCCCGCAATTCTGGACGGGCCTGCCCTACCTTGCCACGGTGATCGTCCTGGTGATGATCTCGGCCGGCAAGGGGCGGCGTGGCGTGGCGCCGGGTTCACTCGGCACCGCCTTCGTGCCCGATCGCTGATTTCCGTTTCCGCCGGGCATGGGCCATGGCCCGGCATTTCGATCCGTATGGCCCGCCATGAGGGGAAACTCGATGAAAAAAACGATATTGGCAGCCCTGGCCGTCTGCGGCCTCATGGCCGGTGCCGGGGTGACTTCGGCCGGTGCCGAGGAGAAGCTCAAGGTGGGCTTCATCTATGTCGGTCCGGTCGGCGATTTCGGCTGGTCCTACCAGCACGATGTCGGGCGCAAGGCGCTGGTGAAGGCGCTCGGCGACAAGGTCGAGACCACTTATGTCGAGAGCGTGCAGGAAGGGCCCGATGCCCAGCGCGCCATCGAGAATCTCGCCGATTCCGGCCACAAGCTGATCTTCACCACCTCCTTCGGCTTCATGGATCCCACCATCAAGGCCGCCAAGAACTTTCCGGACGTGAAGTTTGAACATGCCACCGGCTTCAAGCGGGCCGAGAATGTCTCGACCTATGCCGGGCGCTTCTATGAAGGGCGCTATATCGAGGGCGTGATCGCCGGCAAGATGTCGAAGAGCGGTATCGTCGGCTATGTCGCGCCGTTCCCGATCCCCGAAGTGATCTCGGGCATCAATTCCTTCATGCGGGGTGCCCAATCCGTGCGGCCGGACATGAAGATCAAGATCGTCTGGACCTCGAGCTGGTATGATCCCGGCAAGGAAGCGGACGCTTCCAAGGCGCTGATCGCGCAGGGAGCCGACATCCTGGCGACCCATACCGACAGCCCCGCCGCCACCCAGGCCGCGGCCGAGAAGGGCATCAACTCCTTCGGCCAGGACTCGGACATGATCGCCTTCGGGCCGAAGACCCAGCTCACCGCCATCATCAATCACTGGGACGATTACTATATCGAGCGTGCCAAGGCCGTGCTGGACGGGAGCTGGAAGTCGGAAGACACCTGGGAGGGGCTCGACAAGGGCATGGTGAAGATGGCGCCCTATACCAACATGCCCGAGGATGTGAAGAAGCTGGCCGAGGAGACAGAGGCAGGACTCAAATCCGGCAAGATCCATCCCTTCACCTGCCCCGTCGTGAACCAGAAGGGCGAGACGGTGGAATGCAAGGGCGGTGACAAGCTCGATGCCTCCCAGATCCTCGGCATGAACTGGTACGTCAAGGGCATCGACGACAAGTTCCCGAACTGATCGGCTGTCGCGCGGACAGGCACCGATGCTTGATCGCGCATAATGGCCCACGACTTTCCGGTTCCCGTGCCCAAGAAAGGGGACCGGAGCGGCTTTTTCTGTTAGGGACTGGCTGACCTTTCGGAATGCCGCGCAGACGAGGCCGACACACTCCATGCCATTTGACCGTTCCAGGCTCGAAGCCGTCCGCCGTCCCCTGTCCTTGCTGTCGAGGGAGCCGATGCGATGATCGAACGGGCGATGGCATTGGGGCGCGAGGCTGAAGGCATGATCCGCGTCCTGGCGACGATCAGTGCCGAGGAGGGGCGCCTGACGCGCCTCTATCTCACCCCCGAGCACCGCCAGGCAGCGGACCTGGTAGGCCGCTGGATGACGGAAGCAGGATTGGAGGTCAGCGAAGACACGCTCGGCACGGTGCGGGGACGTCTCGCCCCGCTGCCCGCGATGCGCAACGCCGTGCAGCGGCTATTGATCGGTTCGCATATCGATACGGTGATCGATGCTGGCGCCTATGACGGGACCTTCGGCGTCATCGCCGGCATCCTGGCGACGCGCGAGATCATCCGCAAGCATGGCGCCATGCCCTTCGGCATCGACGTCCTGGCCTTCGGCGACGAGGAGGGCTCCCGTTTCCCGACGACGTTGCTCGGCTCACAATCCGTGGCCGGGCGCTTCGATCCCGCCGCTCTGCAGATCGAATCCAGCGATGGCGTCAAGCTGGCTGATGCCTTGCGGCTCTATGGCAAGGATCCGGACGCCATTGCCCCCGCGGCCTATGAGCCCGGCGAAGCGGCGGCCTATGTCGAGGTCCATATCGAGCAGGGACCGGTATTGGAGGAGGCCGGCGAGGGGCTCGGCGTCGTGACGGCAATCGCCAGCCAGGGCCGTTATTCGGTGACGGTCGTCGGCGAAGCCGGGCATGCCGGCACTGTCCCGATGGCGCTGAGGCGAGACGCCTTTTCGGCCTGTGCCGAGATGGCGCTCGCACTGGAAAGCCTCGCCCGGAGCCACGCCGACGACTTCATGGTCGGCACCATCGGCAAGTTGAACCTGTCGCCCGGCGCCTCCAACGTCATTCCCGCCCGCATCGTCTTCACCGTCGATCTGCGCTCGCAGAGCGATGTCAGGCGGGTGGAAGCGATGAATGTCCTGCGTGCGGAGTTCCTCGCCATCGCCGAACGGCGCGGCGTCTCGGTCTGGATCGAGCAGACCCATGAAGCCAAGGCCGAGCCCTGCGATCCCTCGCTTCAAGCCGGTTTTGCCGCTGCGATCACCGCCCAGGGCGGCAAGGCCATCCACTTGCCGTCGGGAGCCGGCCATGACGCCCAGTCGCTGGCGGCCCTCTGCCCGATCGGCATGCTGTTCGTGCGCTGCCGCGGCGGCATCAGCCATAATCCCGCGGAGTTCACCTCCATTCGCGACATGGGACTGGCCGTGACGGCCCTGATCGATTTCATCGAGAAATTCGATCCGGCCGAGGCGACCCGTGGCTGAAAAGGAGGCTTCTTCGTTCGCATGGTACGAAGGCGCCGATATGCCCTTTCAGAATTAGGATGCCGGTCTTCATCGCCTCACATCGGCTATGTATATCGCTCTCGGGCCTGAATAGAATGATCAGATCGTTCGGCATTTGATTGCACGGACGAGAATGGTGCGGTGGTTTCAGGTCCAGATTGGTCATGGCCGGGCCTGAGCCGGCTATCCAGAAGCCGCGCGAAGAGCCGGGTTGCCGGGGCAAGCCCGCTCCTGGCGAAGGTCGCGCAAACTCGAAGACGCTTAGGCGAACTGAATTAGGCTCGGCTCGATTCTTTCGTCCGGCGGCCGTAAACGTCGTTTTGCCACTCTGCGCTTTGCCGTTTCGATGGTGTAGAAGCACACCCCTGGGGAGGGGACTTTGCAGGAAAATCCAAGCAGCGCGGCAGCAGGAGCCGCACCATCGACATCGCAGACGGGCCTCGCCTTGCTCATGCTCATATGCTCGATGGTTTCGGTGCAGCTCGGCGCGGCCCTGGCGCATCCCGCCATGGCGGCCTACGGTCCTTTCGCCACCACCTGGGGGCGTCTGGCCTGGGCGGCGATCATTCTGGGCGTCATCGTCCGGCCCGACCTTCGCCGCTATCGCAGCCGGGAGATCCTGACGGCCCTGGCGCTGGGCGCAACCATCGCGATGATGACGCTCTTCTTCTTCGTGGCGATCACCCGTGTGCCGCTGGGCCTGGTGGTTGCCATCGAGTTCCTCGGGCCGCTGGGCGTGGCGGCTCTCGGCTTTGCCCGCAGCTGGCGCCTGATCTGGCTGGTGCTGGCCTTTTCCGGCGTTCTCCTGCTGGTGCGAAACCAGGCAGGCTGGAGCGTCGACATGCTCGGCTTCATGTTTGCGATCGCAGCCGGGACCGGCTGGGCCGCCTATATCCTTTTGAGCAAGCGGATCGGCAAGGTCTTCAAGGGACTGGAAGGGCTGGCGATCTCGTTCGCCGCGGCCGCCCTGATATCGACGCCCTTCGGCTTGTATGAAACCGGTTTTGCGCTTCCCGGCGGTCTCGCCGTGCAGACCGTCGGCCTTGCCGTCCTGACGCCGCTGCTGCCCTATGCCCTCGAAATGATGGCTCTGCGGCGCCTGTCCTCGGCCACCTTCGGGATCTTGATGAGCGCCGAGCCCGGTATCGGTGCGCTCGCCGGATACCTCGTCCTGCACGAGCCGCTCAGCCTACAGCAGATCGGCGGTATCGCGCTGGTGATGATCGCCAGCGCCGGCGCGGTCATTAGCGCGCGGGAGTAGAGGACGGCACTCACACCAACCAGCATAAAGATTGAATCACCGTCTTCGCTCGCAATGACGCGGCCTTTATGACCCCTGATATTGCAGGCCTGCGAAGCGCGCGAGGAAGGCGCGCAGTCGCTCGTTCGGCTGCTCGCCGAAGACGAGCGCGGGCGGAGCGTCGATCACGATCTTGCCCTGGTCGGTGAAGACGACCCGGTCCGCGACCTCCCGGGCGAAGGCCATTTCATGGGTGACCAGGATCATGGTGCGTCCCTCGGTGGCCAATTCACGCACGACGCCGAGGACCTCCCCGACAAGTTCGGGATCGAGAGCGGAGGTGATCTCGTCGAGGAGCAGCACCTTGGGCTCCATCGCCACGGCGCGGGCAATGCCGACGCGCTGCTGCTGTCCGCCGGAAAGCTGTCCCGGCATGGCATCGACCTTCGCCGACAGGCCGACGCGGCCGAGCCATTTCTCGGCAATGCTCCTCGCCTCGGCCTTGCTCTTGCCGCGCGACTTGACCAGGCCCAGCATGATGTTCTGGGCTGCCGTCAAATGCGGAAACAGGTTGAACTGCTGGAACACCATGGCGGCGTCGACGCGGATATGGGCGAGTTCGCGCTCGCTGCGCCGCCGCCGCTTGCCGTTCGTTTCGCTGAAGCCGACCTCGACCCCGTCGATGCGGACGGAGCCCCCGTCATATTCCTCCAGGAAGTTGATGCAGCGCAGCAGGGTGGTCTTGCCGCTGCCGGACGGGCCGATGATGGCGATGACCTGACCCTTCTGAACGGAAAGGTCGACGCCTTTCAGCACCTGCAGGGCTCCGAAGGATTTGGTGAGATTGGCAATCTCGATCACCGGCTGCGTCGCGGCGTTGGGCATGGGGCTTCCGATCAGACGAAGCGCTTTTCGAGCCTGCGGCTCAAAGCGGAGAGCGGGAAGTTGATGGCGAAATAGAGCAGGGCACCCAGCACATAGAGGGGCAGGGCGACATGGGTACGGCCTATCACCTGCTGCAGCGAGAGCAGCAGGTCGACGATACCGAGCAGGGATACGAGCGAGGAGCCCTTCACCGTGTCGACCACGCTGTTGATGAAGGGCGGCAGGAAGCGCCTGACGGCCTGGGGCGCGAGGACATAGACGAAGCGATCGAAGAGGCCGAGGCCGATCGACTGGGCTGCTTCCGTCTGTCCTTTCGGAATGGCCTGGAACGCCCCGCGCGTGATCTCGACGATCTGGGCCGATTTGAAGGCGGTGAGCGCCACGATCGCCGCCAGCAGGCTGGGCAGATTGATGCGCAACGCCGGCAGGCCATAATAGATGAAATAGAGCAGCACCAGGATCGGCACGCCGCGGACAAAATCGGCATAGAGCCGGATCGGCAGCCGTGCCCAGGCCGGTCCGAAGACCAGCGCGCAGCCGAGTGGAATGCCGATCAGCAGGGAAATCACGACCACGGCCGCAGAGACGAAGAGCGTGGTCCACAGGCCGCCGAGCAGGAAGGGGAGCGTTTCGAGCATCATGGACATGGTGTCACCGGCTGATGGCATAGCGCCGCTCTGCCAGCCTCAGCAGCAGCAGGATGGCGTAGCTGGTCACGAGGTAGATCGGCGTGGCGAGCAGATAGACTTCGACGGTGCGGAAGGTCTGTGTCTCGATCCAGCGCATGCCATAGGCGAGTTCGGGCACGGCGATGGCGGAGGCGATCGAGGTGTCCTTGAACAGGGAGACATAGGTGTTCGACAGCGAAGGCAGGGCGATGCGCAGCGCCGTCGGCAGGCGAATGTGCCAGAGCACGCCGAACGGCGTCAGTCCGATGCTCTTGCCCGCTTCGATCAGGCCTTTGGGCACGGCCTCGAGGCCCGCCCGCAAGACTTCGACGAGATAGGCGCCGGAATAGACGGCGAGCGTGGCCACGAAGGAGGTCGTCGCCTCATATTGCAGGTCGATGGCGCTGGGGATGCCGTAGAAGACCAGATAGACCAGCAGCAGCAGCGGCACGTTGCGGACGAATTCGACATAGAAGCGGATCAGGGGACGGGCCCATCGCGGCCCGTCGAGCTGGACCAGGGCGAGGACCAGTCCGATGAGCATGCCGATCGCAATGGTCGCGGCCGCCAGTTCGACACTCAGCAGCAGCCCCTCGAAGAGCTTGGCCGAATAGCGCCAAACGATGGCGAAGTTGAAGTGATAATGCATCATGCCGGAGATCCAGCCGTCCTGCGCTATGGCCCCTCGCATCGCCGGTGAGGTTCGGCACCGAAGTGGGCCGGCGATGCTGTCGGGAGTTTGCCGGAATAAGCGGGGTCTAGAAGGTCGGCAGCCCGGGTTTGCGGGCCGGCGGCGTCAGGCCGAAATAATCGCGCAGCGCCGCATCATAGATCTCGTTCTGGTGGCCATGGATCGCCACGCCGAAGGTGGTGTTGACGAAATGGAGCCAGTCCGGGTCGCCCTGGCGTACCGCAGCGCCGTAGAGCATGGCGTTCCAGGATTTGCCGGCGTCGAAATATTTGTCGGGGTGACGCTTGGCGAGCCACCAGACGTTGGAAAGATCGACGGCGGCGGCGTCGACGCGCTTTGAATCCAGGGCAAGTACCACGTTGGGCTGGCTGTCGAGCTGCATCACTGTCGCCTCGGGCAGCACTTTCTTCACCGTTTCCTCGGCGTCGACGTTCTGCAGGATGGAGATGCGGGCGCCGGACCCGGCCTTGAGGAGGTCGTCAAAGGTCTTCTTGTCGCTGTCTGGGCGCGTCAGCAAGGCGACGCCCTCGACATAATAGGGGCGCGAATAGGCGACGAGCTGGGCCCGGGCCGGCGAGATCGTCATGAACTGGATGACGACGTCGACCTTGCCGGTATTGATGTTGGGAACGCGCTGGGCAGCGTCCTGCCGCACGAACTCGATCTTGCTGGCGTCGTCGAACAGGCCCTTGGCGAGGATCTTCGCCATGGCGATGTCCATGCCGGTGAGTTCGCCCTTCTCGTCCTCGAAATGCCAGGGCGCATTGGTGGAACCGGTGCCGACGATCAGGTGACCGCGATCGAGCACGGTGCGGAGCAGGCTGTCGGACGAGGCTTGCGCGGCTGCCTGCCGGGCGGAGCTGACGACGCTGGCGAGGGCGAGGCCGCCGAGCAAGCCGCCCTTGACCAGATTCCGTCTGGTTTCGGCGAAGTCTTCCATAGTGCTGAACTCCCCATCATCTGGATGCTATATTACATTATTATGTTATATTAGGCATAGTTATGGTATTAACGGCATCCGGGGGTGTCAAGACGGATGTGGCCAGGTGGGAACGGAGTCGCCTGGTTTTGGCGGGAAGGAAACGGCTTAAAAAAAAGCCCCGCACCGGGGAGGTGCAGGGCCTGGGCGCCTGTCTGTCGCCGACGTCTCACGGCTTGGGCGCCGGTTTTATTGGGCCGTCGAGCGCAGTCATGATCTGCCAGGCCGCCTTGATCCGATCCGGAATGGGATAGTTCTTGTTGGCCAGGATCGCGATGCCGATGCCCCTGGCGGGCACATAGGCGACATAGCCTCCAAAGCCGCTGGTGGAGCCGGTCTTGTTGAACAGCATGTCACGCCGTGCCGGCTGGGGCGGCACGAGCTTGTGCGCCTGGTGCGGCTCGAGGGCCATCTTGGCCGAGTTTCCGGCGAGCAGCCGCTCGAGCGTCGTCGGATAGCCATACATTTCCCATCCGAGTCCCTGCTGCATCACGCCGATCTTGTAATAGCCCGTTTGCGTTGCAGCGATGGCGCGCTGGAGCGATTCATCCAGCCGGGAACCGTTCATATTGGCTTCGACGAAGCGGATGAGGTCGGCTGCGGTTGTCTTGATGCCATAGGCTTCGGCATCCATGGGCCCCGGCGATACCCGGATGGGCTTGTCGTTCTTGCTATTGCCCCAAGCATAGTCGGCCATTCGTTCCTGCGGCACCCTGACATAGGTATTGGAGAGACCGAGCAGGGGCAGCAGCTCCGCCTGCATGAGGTCATCGAAGGGCTTGCCCATGGCCTGAGCGGCGAGATAGCCGAACAGGCCGATGCTCGGATTGGAATAGAGCCGGTGGGTGCCGGGCGCGTAAGCCGGGTGCCATGCCTTGTAATAGGCAAGCATCTTGGCATCGTCGGTGACCTCGTCCGGAAACTGTAGGGGCAGGCCGCCGGCCGTGTAGGTGGCAAGGTCGAGCAGGCTGGCATTTTCGAGACTGCTGCCGGCGAGAGCCGGCAATCTCTGTCCCACCCTGTCAAACAGGGAGAAGGCGCCGCGGACCTGGCCATAGGCGGCGAGGGTAGCGGTGAAGGTCTTGCTGATCGAGCCGACCTCGAAAAGCGTGGCGTCGGTGACCCTCTGCCCGTTTTCCTTCGAGGCGAGGCCGTAATTGAAGACGAATTGCTTGCCGCCGGCGACGATGGCGACGGCTATGCCGGGAATTTTATCCCGCTCCATCAACGGCTTGATGGCAGCGTCGACGATCTCTTCCAGATGGCTCCGTTCTGGGGGCGTCTGGGCCGAAACCGGTGAGCCGGCAGTCATGGAAACTGCGAGAGCCGATGCGGCGATCATCCGCGTCGGACATCCGAGTTTCAGATTGGCTCGCAATGTCAACGACATCATTCCCAACTCCATTTCACGATGTTGTCCCGGGGAGACAGGTCTCGTCGGCACTCCGCCGCATCATCGACCACCGCCCGCTCGACACCGGATAGGAGCAAATCCGGCTCCCGCCAAACGATGAATATTTGGCTGTGAGATGAGAAAATCTTGGCCTTTGGATAAGGCAGCGCGCGTTGCCGCCCGTCCCGTGGCTGCCGGATATAAGTTTGTCTCTTGTGATTGAGGCGGAAGACGCCGCCGGACCGCGGCAGTGAAGCGGTCTGGGACGAACCCGACTGTCGGCGATCGGGTTCGTAAAATCGGTGTTGCTGTTGTCGGTCGCGCCCGGATTTCCGGATCGCCGGTCCTCAGACGGCGATGCCGTGCAGGTCGTAGGCGTCCGAACGCTCGATCTTCACCGTGACGATGTCGCCCACGCGCAGCGGGCGGCGGCTGGCGACATAGACAGCACCGTCGATCTCCGGTGCGTCGGCCATGGAACGGCCCCTGGCGACGGTCGGCCCCGTTTCGTCGATGATCACCTGCAGGCGCTTGCCGACCTTGTTCTTCAGCTTTCGGATCGAGATCTGCTGCTGGGTTTCCATGAAGCGGCGGTGACGCTGCTTCTTCACCTCGTCCGGCACCGGCATCAGGCCGAGATCATTGGCGGTGGCGCCGGCCACCGGCTCATACTCGAAACAGCCGACCCGGTCGAGCTGGGCTTCCCGCAACCAGTCGAGCAGGAGCTCGAAATCCTCGTCGGTCTCGCCGGGGAAGCCGACGATGAAGGTCGAGCGCAGGGTGATGTCGGGGCAGATCTCGCGCCATTTATGGATGCGCTCCAGCACCTTTTCCTGGTTGCCGGGGCGGCGCATCGCCTTCAGCACCGTGGGGGATGCGTGCTGGAAGGGGATGTCGAGATAGGGCAGGATCTTGCGTTCGGCCATCAGCGGAATGACATCGTCGACATGCGGGTAGGGGTAGACATAATGCATGCGCACCCAGACCCCGAGTTCGCCGAGGGCCTTGGAGAGATCGTAAAATTTCGCTTTCAGAGGCTCGCCCTGCCAGGGGCTCTCCGCATAGCGGATGTCGACGCCATAGGCCGAGGTGTCCTGGCTGATGACGAGCAATTCCTTGACCCCGGCCTTCACCAGCTTCTCGGCCTCGCGCATCACATCGGCGGCCGGGCGGGAGACGAGATCGCCGCGCAGCTTGGGGATGATGCAGAAGCTGCAGCGATTGTTGCAACCCTCTGAAATCTTTAAGTAAGCATAGTGGCGCGGCGTGAGCTTGAGACCCTGCGGCGGCACCAGGTCCGTGAAGGGGTCATGAGCCGGCGGCGCCGCCTTGTGCACGGCCTCGACCACCGTCTCATATTGCTGCGGGCCGGTGACGGCGAAGACGTTGGGGAACTTCTCCAGGATCGGATCGGGCTCGGCGCCCATGCACCCGGTGACGATCACCTTGCCGTTCTCGGCCATCGCGTCGCCGATGGCTCCGAGAGATTCCGCCTTGGCCGAATCGAGAAAACCGCAGGTATTCACGATGACGAGATCCGCGCCCTTGTGGTTGCGGGTGATGCCGTAACCCTCCGCCCTCAGCTGGGTGAGGATGCGCTCGGAATCGACCAGGGCCTTGGGGCAGCCCAGCGAGACATAGGAGACCGTCGGGGCCGTCTTGCCCTCGGCCGTCTCTTGCGCTGCTTCGATCACCGCCATGTCCGCTTTCTTTCCGTCTGTCTCATGAAACGCGTTCCTTTGCGCCAAGACGGGTCGGAATGCAATTGCGGAGTGAGCATGGCAGGCAATCGAGCCTGCTCTTCAGGCAGACCGGAAACATCCTGCTTGCCGCGAAGAAGAGCCCGGCCCCAAGGCCTATCCACGGGATTGTAATTGGTCTGACTTTCTCCTTGACAATCCGATCTGCTTTGAAAAATAGTCAGATGTCAGACCAATTTTGAATCATCATCCGGAAGCCGCATTTGAGCACGCCGTCTCTCCAGGGACTTGCTCCGCTGCCATCCGCCGACCGGGCGGATGACGTCATGCGTGCGATCGGCACCTTCATCGCTACCTCCGGCATCAAACCTGGCGAGCGGCTGCCGACCGAACGGCAGCTGATGCAGACCCTGGCGGTCGGCCGTTCCACGGTGCGGGAAGTCATCCGCAAGCTGCAGGCCCTGGGGGTGGTGGAATCCCGCAAGGGCAGCGGTACCTATCTCAAGCGGGTGTTCTCCGCCGACGCCATCCACATGCCGCTGGTGATCGATACTGCCTTGCTGCGCGACCGCCTGCTGCAGACGCTGGAGGTTCGGCGCGGGCTTGAAACCGAGGTGAGCGCGCTCGCCGCCCTCAGGGCGACCCCTGACGACATCGCCGTCATCGAGGCCAAGCTCGACATCATGGAGGCGGTGCATCTGGAAAAGGGAACCTCCGGCCCCGAGGACCTCGCTTTCCATCTGGCCATCTACGACGCCAGCCACAATCCCCTGTTCGGCCAGCTCCTGGAACAGATGCGCGGTGCCTTCGAGAGTTTCTTCGACGAACCGTTCGACCGCCCCGATTTTGCCCGCCGCTCCTTTCGTTTCCATCGCGAGCTCTTCGACGCCATCGTCCGGCGCGATCCGGAAACGGCACGTTTGAAGACGCTCGCCATTCTCGAAATTGTCGAAGAAGACATCAAGGACATGTCCAAATGACCGACCATCGGATGACGCAGGCATTGGCCGATTTCGACCATGCCAGCCTCGTCGTCGCCCATGACGATGCCCACGCCTTCGAGGCTGTGGTGCCGCCGATCGTGCAGACGTCGCTGTTCACCTTCTCCAGCTTCGAGGAGATGGCGGCGACCTATCGCGGCGAGCAGTCGCGCCCCGTCTATACCCGTGTCACCAATCCGACCACGCGCCTTTTCGAGGAGAAGATCGCCGAACTCGAACACACCGAGGATGCCATCGGCTTTGCCAGCGGCATGGGCGCGATTTCCTCCAGCGTGCTCGCTTTCCTCGAGCCGGGTGATCGCATCGTCTGCGTGCGACATGTCTATCCCGATGCCTATCGCCTGTTCGAGACGCTGCTGAAACGCTGGAAGGTCGAGACCGTCTATGTCGACGGCCGTGACGCCGAAGCCGTCGCCGCGGTACTGCCGGGCGCCAAGCTCTTCTACATGGAGAGCCCGAACAGCTGGATGATGGAGACGCAGGACATTCCCGCGCTCACGGCCTTGGCCCGCCAGCATGGCGTCATCACCATCCTCGACAACAGCTGGGCCTCGCCGGTCTTCCAGCAGCCGGTGCGTCTCGGCGTCGACCTCGTGGTGCACTCGGCCTCCAAATATATCGGTGGCCATTCGGACGTGGTTGCCGGCGTGGTGGCAGGGCGCAAGGAGCTCGTCGACATCATCCGCCGCACCATCACCCCTTATCTCGGCGCCAAGCTGGCGCCGTTCGAAGCCTGGCTGCTGCTCAGGGGGCTGCGCACCTTGCCGACGCGCATGAAGGCGCATGAGGCGGCGGGCCTTGCCATCGCGCGCAAGCTCGGCGAGCTGCCGGAAGTGCTGGCAGTCTACCATCCGGGTCTCGGCAACAGCCTGCCGCCCGGGCTGAGCGGCACCTCCGGCCTGTTCTCCTTCGAATTCGACGACAGCATCGACATTCCCGCCTTCTGCAATGCCCTCAAGCTGTTCAAGATCGGCGTGAGCTGGGGCGGGCATGAAAGCCTGGTGGTGCCGGCATTGGTTACGCGTGGCCAGAATGCGGGTCCCAACTCGGCGCTGGATTTCGGAGTTTCGGAGCGCATCGTGCGCTTCCATGTCGGCCTGGAAGGCACGGACGCGCTATGGGCCGATGTCACGCAGGCGCTGGCTGCGGCCAAGAGATAGCCGGTGCGCCGACGCCGCCCATTGGACGAGCGTTCGGGTTCTGGCTGGGACGTAGGGTGCAAATAACAAGAGAGGGGAATCTCAATGTTCAAGAAACTGTTGCTGGCCGCGACGGCCTCGTTGGCCCTGGCCCTGCCGGCTTTGGCCGACACCACGCTCAAGCTGACGGAAGTCATCACCAGTCCTGAGCGCACCCAGACGCTCAAGGAGATCGTCAAGAAGTTCGAGGACGCCAATCCGGGCGTGAAGGTGGAGATCACCTCGCTGCCCTGGGGCCAGGCCTTCGAGAAATTCGCCACCATGGTCTCGGCCGGCGATACGCCGGATGTGGTCGAGATGCCTGACCGGTGGCAGTCGCTCTACGCCAATAATGGCATGCTCGAAAATCTCGAGCCCTATCTGGCCAAATGGGAGCACACCAAGGAACTGAACGACCGCGCACTCGAAATGGGGCGCTATGTCAACAACACCGCCTACGCGCTGCCCTATGGCTTCTATCTGCGCGCGATGTTCTACAACAAGAAGCTGTTCAAGGAAGCCGGCGTCGATGGTCCGCCCAAGACGATGGACGAGTTCGTCGAGGCGGCCAAGAAGGTTTCCGCCCTTCCCGGCAAGTTCGGCTATTGCCTGCGCGGCGGTCCCGGCGGCCTCAATGGCTGGATGATGATGGGCGCCAACATGGCGGGAGACGGTACCTTCTTCAAGCCTGACGGCACCTCGACCATGGCCGATCCCGGCTGGATCAAGGGCGTCACCGTGCTGGTCGATCTCTACAAGAACGGCTATGCGCCCAAGGATAGCGTGAACTGGGGCTTCAACGAGATCGTCACCGGCTTCTATTCCGGCACCTGCGCCATGCTCGACCAGGATCCCGATGCCCTGATCGCCGTGGCCGACAAGATGAACAAGGACGATTACGACGTCGCCCCCATGCCCAAGGGGCCGGCCGGCAAGACCTTCCCGACCATCGGCTATGCCTCCTGGTCGATGTTCGCCAATTCCGAGAACAAGGAACTGGCCTGGAAGCTGATCGCCGCCCTCGATGGCCCGGAAGGCAACATCGCCTGGAACAAGAAGACGGGCGCGTTGCCGATCTACAAGTCCGCCGCCAACGATCCCTTCTATGCCGACCCCAAGTTCAAGGGCTGGTTCGCCGAGCTCGGCGACTCCAATGTCTCGCCGCTGGTGATGCCGACCTATCTGGAGGAGTTCGCCTTCTTCGCCGACTCCATCGCGGTCAAGACCACGCAGCAGGCGCTGCTGGGCCAGCTCACCCCCGAGCAACTCGCCGGGCAGTGGGCCGACTATTTGACCAAGGCCCAGCAGAAGTTTCTGGCGAAGAAGAAGTAGTCATTCCGTAGGCTCCGCGCGTGTTCCTTCTCCCCTTGCGGGAGAAGGTGGCACGAAATGCCGGATGAGGGGAGGCACGCGACCTCTTCAGGGGCGCCGCCACACCTCATCCGCCTGCCGGCACCTTCTCCCGTAAGGGGAGAAGGGAATGGTTCGGCACGCCCGGCTGCCTTCTCCGTCCCCAGCCCATTCCCGATCGGATACCGAATGGCTTTGGCAGAACTTTCCATTCCGACCAGGCGGCGCGGCCGAAGCGCCTGGCTGGCGCTCGAACCCTGGCTCTATGCAGCGCCTTCGGTCATCCTGATCGTGGCGATCATGCTGGTGCCTCTGGCCATCGGCATGTCCTACGCCTTCCGCGATATCCAACTCCTGAAACCCTTCGGCGGCGGCTTTGTCGGGCTCGAGCATTTCCACACCATGTGGGGCGATGCCAATTTCTGGAACGCCCTTTCCAATACGGTGCTGTGGACGGTGGTCTCGGTCGCCCTGCAATTCATTCTCGGCCTGATCCTAGCCCTCCTGCTCAACCGGCCCTTCCCGGGGCGAGGCGTGGTGCAGGCGCTGGTGTTCCTGCCCTGGGCCGTGCCGAGCTTTCTCTCCGGCCTCAACTGGGCCTGGATGTTCAATCCCATCGTCGGTCCGGTGCCGCACTGGCTCTCCGGCCTCGGCCTGATGGCGGCGCCCGACAACATTCTCTCCAGCCCGACCCATGCCATCTGGGGCCCGATCGTCGCCAATGTCTGGTGGGGCTTTCCGTTCTTCGCCATCACACTGCTCGCCGCCCTGCAGTCGATCCCGCAGGACATCTATGAGGCGGCCGAGATCGATGGCGCCGGGCCGCTCAAGCGCTTTACTTCGATCACCGTGCCGTTCCTGGCACCGACGATCGCCATCACCGTGCTGCTGCGCGCGGTCTGGATCGCCAATTCCGCCGACCTCATCGTGGTGATGACGCGCGGCGGGCCGGCCGACTCGACCCAGATCATCGCCAGCTACATCTACACGCAGGCCTATATGCGCCTCGATTTCGGCTATGCCTCGGCGATTTCGATGGTGCTGCTGGTGCTGCTGCTCGCCTATGCCGCCACGCTGATCGCGCTCAGGCAAATGCTGATCCGGAGGGCCTGACCATGCGCCGTTCCACCCGCCGTTCGGCCTATTGGGTCTTTCATTACACCCTGATCGGGCTGTTCCTGCTCTTCGCCCTGTTCCCACTTTACTGGGTGTTCAAGGTCTCAGTCACGCCCAATGATCTGCTCTACAGCGAAGGGGTGAAGCTGTGGCCTTCGCGCTTCGGTTTCGATCATTATGCCTCGGTGATCACCCACACCGATTTCCCGCTGTTCTTCCGCAACAGCGTGATCATCTCGGGCTTTACCGCGCTGTTCACCACGCTGCTGGCGGCTGGCGCCGGCTACAGCTTTTCGCGTTTCGTCTATCGCGGCAAATTCTGGCTGGTCGGACTGATGCTGGTCACCCAGATGTTTCCGCTGGTGATGATCATCGCGCCGATCTTCAAGCTGTTCCAGCCGCTCGGCCTCAACAACAGCCTGACCGGCCTGATCATCATCTATACCGCCTATAACGTGCCGTTCGCCGCCTTCCTGATGCAGTCCTTCTTCGATGGCATTCCGAAGGATCTGGAGGAGGCGGCGATGATCGACGGCGCCACCCGTTTCGGGGCGCTGCGCCAGATCATCCTGCCCTTGACCATGCCCGGCATCGCCGCCACCCTCGGCTTCGTCTTCACCGCCGCCTGGAGCGAACTGCTTTTTGCCCTGATGCTCAACACCAAGGACAGCGTCATCACCTTCCCGGTGGGGCTGCTCAACTTCGTATCGAAGTTCGCGGTGGATTTCGGGCAGATGATGGCGGCCGGCGTGCTCGCGCTCATCCCCGTCTGCATCTTCTTCTTCCTGATCCAGCGCTATCTGGTCCAGGGCCTCACGGCCGGCGCCGTGAAAGGCTGAAAGGGTTTTTCCGATGGCCAATATCGAAGTCAAAGCCGTCCGCAAGAACTACGGCGCATTGCCCATCCTCAAGGGCATCGACCTTACGATCGCCTCGGGCGAGTTCGTGGTGCTGGTCGGGCCTTCCGGCTGCGGCAAGTCGACCTTGCTGCGTCTCATCGCCGGGCTTGAGGACACCAGCCAAGGCCAGATCCTCATCGACGGCGCCACGGTGAACGACCTGCCGCCGAAGGATCGCGACATCGCCATGGTGTTCCAATCCTACGCGCTCTATCCGCATATGAGCGTGCGCGACAATATGAGCTACGCGCTCAAGCTGCGGAAGAAAGCGGCCGATTTCATCGCGGACGCCGTGACCAAGGCCGGCACCAAGCTTGGCTTGGAAGCCTTGCAGGACCGCAAGCCACGGCAATTGTCGGGCGGGCAGCGCCAGCGTGTCGCCATGGGCCGGGCCATCGTGCGCAACCCCAAGGCCTTCCTGTTCGACGAGCCTTTGTCCAACCTCGACGCCCGCCTGCGAGAGCAGATGCGTTTCGAGATCCGCAAGCTGCACCGCGATCTCGGAGCGACCTCGATCTACGTCACCCATGACCAGATCGAAGCGATGACCATGGCCGATCGCATCGTCGCCATGAACGGGGGTGTGATCCAGCAGGTCGGCGCGCCGCTCGAACTCTATGACGATCCCGCCAACATGTTCGTGGCCGGCTTCATCGGTTCACCGGCAATGAACTTCCTCGATGCGCAGGCGCAGCCGGGAGAGGGCGGCACCACCCTGCGCGTCGGCGACACGGTGCTTGCTGTCCTGCCAGGCCAGCGCTTGCCCGGGAAGATCGTCGTCGGCATTCGTCCGGAGCGCGCGGTGCTCTCGCCCGGGGGCAACGTGCCGGCCCGCGTCGATCTGGTCGAGCCGACGGGGCTCGGCACGGTGGCGCATCTGGAGATCGGCGGGCAGGGACTGAAGCTGTTCACGACGGAGCGCCCCGCCTTGACGGCTGGCGAGATCGTGAAGCTGGCGATCGCCCCCGGCGATCTGCGCCTGTTCGACCCGGCAAGCGGAGAACGCATCAGGCTGATCTGATGTCTGGCCCGCAATGACCGAGGCGTACGCTCCTGCCGGCAAATATGTCATCCGTGCGCGCTGCAATGCGCGCGGGATGGCACGATGTATTCCTCGATCATGTTGTCTTTCAGCAGGCAGGGGCTGGCCAAGCCGGCATCGCCCGTGACAAAAGAGACGCTGAATTCCTTTCAGCTCCGCATGACGCGTTCCCGTAACCGGGTGGCTGCATGCCTTTTTCTTTTGTGAGATTTGATGTCCCGCATTGCAACGAGGGGCGAGACGGCTCATGAGCCCGCGGCCTCGGGCTGGATTACCCTGCTGATCGCGGCGGCCTGTGGCCTTATCGCCGCGAATATCTATTATGCCCAGCCTCTGGTCGGCTTGATCAGCGCCGATCTCGGCATGTCTCCCGGCGCGGCCGGGCTGATCGTGACGATGACGCAGATCGGCTACGGCGCCGGCTTGCTGTTCCTGGTGCCGCTCGGCGATCTGATCGAGAACCGCAAGCTCATTCTCTGGGTTATGGGACTGGCGGTGATCGCTCTGGCAGGGGCCATGCTCGCCCGCGACAGCCTGCAGTTCCTGGTCTCGGCCTTGCTGATCGGGCTCGGTTCCGTGGCGGTGCAGATCCTCGTACCCTTTGCCGCGCATCTCGCGCCCGAGGCCAGGCGGGGCAGGGTCGTCGGCAATGTAATGAGCGGGCTGATGGTCGGCATCATGCTGGCCCGCCCGGTATCGAGCCTGATCACCTATTTCAGTTCGTGGCACATGGTGTTTCTTGTCTCCATCGTTGCCATGCTGGTGCTGGGCGCGGTATTGGCCCGCGCCTTGCCGAAACGCCAGCCGCCGCCGGCCCCATCCTACGGCAGGCTCCTGCTCTCGATGGCGACCTTGATGCGCACCACGCCGATCCTGCGCCGGCGCGCACTCTATCAGGCCTGCATGTTCGGCGCCTTCAGCGTGTTCTGGACCTGCACGCCGCTGCTGCTGGCGAGTCCCGCCTTCGGCATGACGCAATCGGGCATCGCGCTGTTCGCGCTGGCCGGGGCGGCAGGCGCGGTGGCGGCCCCGATCGCCGGACGGGTCGCCGACCGCGGCTGGGTACGTCCGGCTTCGGCCTTCGCCATGACGCTCGGTGCCGTCAGCTTCCTGCTCACCCATCTGGCCGAGCCGGGATCGAACCTGTCCCTCGGCCTTTTGGTTACTGCCGCGATCGTGCTCGATTTCGGCGTCTCGGCCAATGTCGTGCTCGGCCAGCGCCTGATCTACAGTCTGGGAGCGGAATATCGCAGCCGCCTCAACGGCGTCTATATGGCGACCTTCTTCGCGGGGGGCGCCCTCGGCTCCGCCCTGGGAGGCTGGTCCTACGCCCATGGCGGCTGGACGGCGACGTCCTGGCTCGGCTTTGCCCTGCCGGTGCTTGCATTACTCTATTTCGCGACGGAAAAGACGGCATCAACCAGCCCGGGAAACAGGACCTGACATGAGTGTGACGATCTACGGCATCAAGACCTGCGATACCATGAAGAAGGCGCGGACCTGGCTCGAGAGCCATGGCAAGGCCTATGCCTTTCACGATTACCGGGCCGAGGGCATCGATCGCGCGCATCTGAATGCCTGGGCGGACAAGGTCGGCTGGGAAACGCTGCTCAACAAAACCAGCACCACCTTCCGCGCCTTGCCTGAGGGCGACAGGCAGGGCATCGACCGGGCCAAGGCGATCGACCTCATGCTGGCCGAGCCGACCATGATCAAAAGGCCCGTACTTGATCTCGGCAACGGCAAGCTGCTGGTCGGCTTCAAGCCGGATAGCTATGCCGCCGCGATGGCTTGATGGGGACAGGGCGGGCGGTGTGTTAACCTGACGGACAAGAGCGCTTATGCTGGTGTGCCGATCTCCAGATCGGCATTCTGGGTAGCGATATGTCTGTCGAAAAGATGCCGATCTGGAGATCGGCACACCAATTCTGATGACTTGGATTGACCCCTATGAACAAGCGGCGATGACGATCTGGCCTACATCTCGATCAGGCTGGTGAAGCCGCCGAAGATCATGCGCTTGCCGTCGAAGGGCGCGTTCGCCATGCTGCCCTCCAGGCGGGGATCGGCCATCACCTTGGCCATGACGGCGTCGCGCTCCTCGCGCGAGCGATAGGTCACCCAGGAGAAGATGACGACCTCGTCCTCCTTGGCCTGGACGGCGCGCGGAAAGGACGTGACTTCGCCGTAGGGCACATCGTCACCGACGCATTCGACATAGCTGAGCGCGCCATGTTCCATCCACACCTGGCCGCCGAGACGCGCCATTTCCTTATAGGCCTCGAGATTTTGCTTGGGTACGGCGAGAACAAAACCGTCGACATAGGTCATTTTCAGCTTCCTCCTGTTTCGATCTCCCCAAGGACGATCGGCATTCGGCCAAGCCGACAGCCCTGGCGAGATTTTGTCGTGTGAGGAGCCGGTCGCGTCAGGATTGCTTCTGAAAACGCTTGATCAGCCTTTCACGTTTCAGGCGCGATAGACGCTGGATCCAGAAAATGCCGTCGAGCTGGTCGATTTCGTGCTGCAGGCAGATGGCGAGCAGGCCATCGGCTTCCTCCGTCTCCTCCGCCCCGTTGAGTGTCTGAAAGGCCACACGCACCCGGGCCGGCCGTTCGATCGTCTCGGTTACGCCGGGCATCGAAACGCTGCCTTCGGTATGCTGCTGGCTTTCCTCGGACGACCACAGTATGCGCGGATTGACATAGACGCGCACCCTGTTCTCGCCGGGCAGTTCGAGGACCGTGAGCCGTTTGGCAATGCCGAGATGAGGCGCTGTGATGCCGATTCCCGGCGCGGCGCGCATGGTGTCGAGCAGATCCCGGACGAGGGCGGCGAGGTGGGTGTCAAAGGCGGTGACAGGGGCCGCAGGGAGGCGCAGGCGCGGATCGGGAAAGCGCAGAATCGGTTGAACGGGCATATCGGAAATTAGCTCACCTCGGCCTGGACATCACGCCCGGCGACGCTTGGGTTTGGGCGGCGCCGCCTCCTCGCCATGGGAGAGGTCCTCGAGGATCGGGCAGTTGGGCCGGCTGTCGCCGTGGCAATTATGCACGAGGTGACGCAGGGTTTTCGCCATTTCCTCGATCTCGCGCGCCTTGCGTTCGAGCTCTGTGATGTGCGCCGCGGCGATGCGCTTGACGTCGGCGCTCGCCCGGCTGCGATCGCTCCAAAGGGCAAGCAGGGTTTCCATCTGCTCGACCGAAAAGCCGAGATCGCGGCTGCGCCGGATGAAACGCAGCGTGTGGATGTCACTGTCGCCATAGACCCGGTAGCCGGCTTCGGTGCGGGCCACGTTCGGCACCAGTCCGATGGATTCGTAATAGCGGATCATCTTGGCTGAAACGCCGGAGGCTGCGGATGCTTCACCGATATTCATGCGGTTCTTCCTGTCGGTCTTTTCCACGAAATCCCTACCGCGACCTTCGAATCGCGATGAGGTTTTTCTATATTCCTTTGAATTAATTAGATAATTTAACGTATTTCTTTCCGATCGCCCGTGCTGCGGAATCCGCGGGGTGGAAACCCCTGAGCCTGAGCGCGTTGGTCACCACAAAGACGCTCGAGAGCGCCATGGCGCCGGCCGCCAGCATCGGCGAGAGCAGGGTGCCGTTGACGGCGTAGAGGGCGCCGGCGGCGACAGGGATCAGCGCAATGTTGTAGGCGAAGGCCCAGAACAGGTTCTGGGCGATATTGCGCATGGTCGCCCGCGACAGTCCTATGGCTTTGACGACGCCGTTGGGATCGCCCGCCATCAGCACCACGGCCGCGCTTTCGATGGCGACGTCGGTGCCCGTGCCGATGGCGATGCCGACATCGGCAGTGGCGAGGGCAGGCGCATCATTAATGCCGTCGCCGACAAAGGCGATCTTGCGGCCATCGGCGGCAAGGCGCTTCACCGTCTGGGCCTTGCCGTCAGGCAGCACATCGGTCTCGACGGTTTCGATCCCGAGGCTTGCCGCGATCGCTTGCGCCGTCTTCCGGCTATCGCCTGTTACCATCGCGACCTCGATGCCGAGTGCCTTGAGGGCAGCGACGGCCGCCTTGGCCGTGGGTTTGATCGGATCGGCGACGGCGACAACCGCGGCGATCCTGCCGTCGACGGCCGCGAAAAGCGGCGTCTTGGCCTGTGCGCCGAGAGTATCCGCCCGGGCGGAAAGCCTCCCGGCATCGATGCCCTGTTCCGCCATCCAGCGTGCCGAGCCGATCGAGATCTTCCGGCCGTCGACCTGGGCGGAGGCGCCGCGTCCCGGGATCGCCTCGAAACCGGTGGCCGCGGGGATGTCGATATTACGATCGCGGGCGGCCTCGACGATCGCCGTGGCAAGCGGATGTTCCGAGCGCGCCTCCACCGAAGCCAGCAAGGCGAGGGCCTCATTCTCCGAAAAGCCGGGGGCGGTTTCGATGTCGGTGACGGCGGGTTTGCCCTGGGTGAGGGTGCCTGTTTTGTCGAAGGCGACGATCCCGACGTCACGCAGGCTCTGCAGGGCATCGCCGCGCCGGAAGAGCACGCCGAGTTCCGCCGCGCGCCCGGTCGCCACCATGATCGAGGTGGGGGTGGCCAGGCCCATGGCGCACGGGCAGGCGATGATCAATACGGCAACCGCATTGACGAGCGCGAAGGTGAGGGCGGGGCTCGGGCCAAGCAGCAGCCAGGCGATGAAGGTCAACGCCGCGATGGCGATGACGGCCGGCACGAACCAGGCCGTCACTTTGTCGACCAGCGCCTGGATCGGCAGCTTGGCGCCCTGGGCCGCCTCGACCATGCGGATGATCTGGGCGAGGACGGTCTGCGAGCCCACCTTGGTTGCCCGGAAGGAGAAACTGCCCGTCTTGTTGAGGGTGCCCCCGATGACTTCGTCACCGATGCCCTTGGTAACCGGTATCGCCTCGCCGGAGAGCATCGACTCGTCCACCAAGGAGGAGCCTTCGACGACTTCGCCGTCGACTGCGATCTTCTCGCCGGGACGGACCCGGATGATGTCTCCCGGCCGGAGCTCGGCGATCGGTACCTCCGTCTCCGAGCCGTCGCGAAGGCGCAGGGCTGTCTTGGCCTGCAGACCGGCCAGTTTACGGATCGCCTCGCTGGTCTCGCCCTTGGCGCGAGCCTCGAGATAGCGGCCGAGCAGGATCAGCGTGACGATGACGCCGGCAGCCTCGAAATAGACATAGGCCGTGCCCTCCGGCAGGGCTGCGGGCAGGAAGGTCGCGACCACCGAAAACAGCCAGGCGGCGCCGGCGCCGAGCGAGACCAGCGCGTTCATGTCCGGAGCGCCGCGCAGCAGGGCAGGAATGCCCCTGACGAAGAAGCGCAGACCCGGCCCGAACAGCACCAGGCTGATCAGCACGAATTGGACGTACCAGTTCCACTGGCCCCAATTCATCTGAATGGCGTGGTGGAGCGCTGGTACCAGATGTCCGCCCATCTCGACCAGAAAAACCGGCGCGGTCAGCAGGGCGGCAAGCACGAGATCCCGGCGTAGCGTGGCGATCTCCGCCTTGCGGGCCGTGCGCTCGGGGTCTTCCGCACGGTCTTCCTCGACCACATGGGCGCCATAACCCGCGCTGGCAATGGCGGCCAGCACGGGCGGCAAATTGGCCGGCCCCTCGAAGGCGACCTGAGCCCGTTCGGTAGCGAGGTTGACGGCCGCCTGCACGACACCCGGCGCGGCAGCGATAGCTTTCTCAACGCGGCGGACGCAGGACGCGCAGGTCATGCCCTCGATGGCGATATCGAATGTTGCGGAGCTCGAAGTCGAAGGCATGGGGCAATCCCTTTCCAGGTCATTGCCGAGATAGGTAAACCTTCCAGTCATGGCAAGGTCAAGGGACCTCTGGAGCGCCGAGTATCAGTCCGCTTTTATCCTTTGCGGGCGTGGTGTTCCAAGAGCGGACTGGACGTCCGCAGTTCCAGTCGCTGCGTTTTCTGCATAATGCCAGCAAGGTTTGCATGGGAGACACATTGGCTGGGACCGCAGACGTCCCGTCCGCTCTGATAACCCATGCCTCACACCGGCGCCGCGATATCTTCCCCATTGTTCGCCGGGCTGTTCACGCGCGAGGAAATCGGCCAGATCTCCATCAGTTCGGGCGGAAAGGGCACCATCAGGTCGAAGGGATCGGGCTCGATGTTGTCGAGCCAGCGCCGATGGTTCTCCGGGGCCAGGATCACCGGCATGCGGTCGTGGATCGTCGCCATCAACGCATTGGCCGGGCAGGTGACGATGGCGAAGCTGCGGGTGATCTCGCCGGAGGCCCTGTCGACCCAGCTTTCCCACACGCCGGCGACGGCGAAGGGGCGGCGATCCTTCATGGCGATGGCATAAGGCTGCTTGGCCCCTTTCACCGGCTTGCCGTCCGGCTCGAGGATCTTCATCCATTCGAAGAAGAGATCGATCGGGACAAGGCAGCGCCTGGCCTTGTAGGCATCCCGGAAGGAGGGTTTGGTCTGGATGCCCTCGCAACGGGCGTTGATGGGCTTCGGCCAATCGCTGGGGTCCTTCACCCAGTTGGGTATGAGGCCCCATTGCAGGAGATCGTGGACATAGGCGGCAGCACGGGGCTGGCGGCGGATCACCCAGAAATACTGCGCCGGCGCGCCATTGAAATGGGCTTCCCAGGCGCGAGCGACCTCTTCCGGCGTGGCTCCCGGTTCCGTCTGAAGGCCCGGCAGGTCCGGGCTGCGCTGCATGATCCGTCCGCACATGGCCGGACCATGGCACGCTCACCCGCAGGTCTCAACGCCACATGCCGCGCATGCGGTCGCGCAGGTCGATCGAGCTGTGGATGCCGCTTTGTTGTCGGGTGCCTGAAGCCGCCACCTTCGGCCACATCACTTGCTGGAAGCGGTCGAGGATCGAAGACGGAATGAAGCGGGTGCGGTTGGCGTAGACATGCCGGTCGCCCTGGGAAGGCTGGCCATGGGTGAAGAAGCGCTGCGGCATCACGAGATGCAGGCTGTCGCGCGCCCGCGTCATCGCGACATAGAGAAGCCGGCGCTCCTCTTCCAGATCATTCTTGGTGCCGGCGGCAAGATCCGCCGGCAAACAGCCATCCACGGTGTTGAGCACGAACACCGCTTTCCATTCCTGCCCCTTGGCCGAATGGATGGTGGAGAGGATGAGATAGTCCTCGTCCCGCAAGGGCGTTCCGGCCTCGTCGCTGGTGGCATTGGGCGGATCGAGCGTCAGCTCGGTGAGGAAGCGTTCGCGCGATTCGTAGCCCGCCGCGATCTGCTCGAGCTGGAGAAGATCGGCCCGTCGCGTCGCGGCATCCTCATGCATGCGCTCGAGATGGGGCTCGTACCAGCGCCGGACACGCTCGATCTCGCCGGGCCAGTCGTTAGGTCCCTTGTGAAGGCTGGCGGCGAGTTCGATGAAATCGGGCCAGTCCGCCCCGGCGCGGGGCGGCGCCGGCAAGGCTGCGATATCGTCGACACCGACGGCATCGAGGACATTGGCGGCTGATGTGGGGCCGACGCCCGGCAGCAATTGCAGGACGCGAAAACCGGCAACGCGGTCCCGCGGGTTCTGCGCCCAGCGCAGCAGCGCCAGCATGTCCTTGACGTGGGAGGCGTCGAGGAATTTCAGCCCGCCGAACTTCACGAAGGGGATGTTGCGACGGGTCAGTTCGACCTCGAGGGGGCCGGAGTGATGGGAGGCGCGAAACAGCACCGCCTGCTGCTTGAGCATCATGCCGGCCTCGCGGTTCTCCAGGATCTGGCCAGCCACGAAATCGGCCTGTCCCGCTTCGTCGCGGACGGTGACGAGCTGGGGGCGTTCGCTCGATTGTCGGTCCGTCCACAAATTCTTGGTGAAGCGCTCGCTGGCAAGAGCGATCACGGCGTTGGCTGCCGCGAGGATGGGCTGGGTCGACCGGTAGTTTCGGTCGAGCGTGATGATCTCCGCCGCGGGCGAGAACTGCGCCGGAAAGTCGAGAATGTTGCGTACAGTGGCGGCGCGGAAGGAATAGATCGACTGGGCGTCGTCGCCGACCACGGTCACGCCCTTTCCGTCCGGCTTGAGCGCCTTGAGGATCGAGGATTGCAGGCGATTGGTGTCCTGGTATTCGTCGACCATGACATGGTCGAAACGCACCGAAATATCGGCGGCGATCATCGGCTCGGCTACCATATGCGACCACCACAGCAGCAGGTCGTCATAGTCGAGCACATTGTTGGCGAGCTTGGCCTCGACATAGGCGGCGAACAGGCTGCGAAGCTCCGCCGCCCAGGCAAGGCACCAGGGAAAGGCCTCCTTCAGCACGTTTTCGAGGTCGTCCTGCGCGTTGACCACACGCGAATAGATGGCCAGGCACGTGCCTTTGCTCGGGAAGCGGTTCTCCGTCTTGGAGAAGCCGAGTTCGTGGCGCACCAGGTTGATCAGGTCGGCGGAGTCCTCCCGGTCATGAATGGTGAAGGAGGGATCGAGCCCGATCTGGTAGGCATATTCGCGCAGAAGGCGGGCGCCGATGGCGTGAAACGTGCCGGCCCAAGTGAGGCCCTCGCTCAGCGTCGCCCCCTTCGCGCCCATGACCTTGGCGGTGATCTGCCCGACCCGCCTTGTCATCTCGGAGGCGGCCCGGCGTGAGAAGGTCAAGAGGAGAATACGTCTGGGATCGGCCCCCTCGGCGAGGAGATGGGCAACCCGATGCGCCAGCGTGTTGGTCTTGCCCGAGCCGGCGCCGGCGATGATCAGGAGGGGACCGGCCGGCTGGCCGGAACCATGTTCGACCGCGCGGCGCTGGTTCTCATTCAGTCCGGCGAGACGATCGGCGGGCGGTGGAACGGACTCCTCGGGGACAAGAAGGGCTGCCTGCGCATTCATGCCTTGCTCTCGCGTGGTGAGAAACGGATCCGCCGGCGATTCGGCGGGCGCGCTTCGAAAGAGGGTAGAAGGGAGATATGAACAAAAATGGAACAGATTCGCGAATGGCTCTTTTGCCGGCGGCGGCCTGCTGCCGCAATCCTGCGGCTGAGTGAATTCGATCGGGACGCGGCGAATGTGTTCCCTGGACGCTTGCTCCGGATCGGCCGTCACGCCATGTTCGCGGATATGAAGCGGGGCTGATTGGCGGTTTGGTGCGGGAACGGGGTCGAATCAATCTGACGCGAAGAACCATGCCGGCTGTCGCTGGCCTGGCGGTTCTCCTTGCTTTGACGCCGGCAATACCGGCTGTTGCCGCCTCCGATCCCCAGGCCGTGGCCCGGGATGTCGCGCGCAATCTCGGTCTGCAGCCGGATCTGCCCGGCAACAAGGGCGAGGTGGTGACCCCCAAGACCGAGCCGAAACCGGACGAGCGGGCGCCGCGTATCTGGAGCCCCTGGCTGGGGACCTTGCTGAGCATCCTGCTCTATGCCGCCATCGCCGCGGGCCTGATCTTCGCAATCTGGACGATGCGGGATCGCCTGCCGGTGCTCGGCCGGCGCAAGCTGGTCGCCCATGTCGAGACGGATGTCTCCGCCCAGGCGGCCTCGGTCGAACGCATGGTGGTGGCCCAAATCGAGGCCGACGAGCTGGCGCGCCAGGGCCGCCTTGCCGAAGCGATGCATGCCTTGCTGCTACGTAGCCTGATCGAGGTGCGAAAAAGGCTCAATGTCAGCTTCGCTGATTCACTGACCAGCCGCGAGATTCTTCGAGCCCTTTCGCTGCCGGATCGGGGCAAGCAGGCGCTCGCCGATATCATCGGGCGGGTGGAACCCGTCTATTTCGGTGAAAGCCTCGCCGAGGAACGGGATTATGCCGCTTGCCGGCAGAGCTACGAGATCCTGACCGAGGCGATGCAGGCGAGGGCGGCATGACGGAAAAGGCCACTTTCTCCGGTCCCGTCCTGGCCGTGCTGGTCGCGGGAGCAACGGCCATCTTCGCCCTGTCCATGCTGCTGATGCTGAACGGCTCATCCGAAGAACAGGGCTTCAGCACCACCACCAAGTCTGTCTCGGCGATCGGGCATGCCGGCCTTTACGACCTAGCGCAGCGCTTCGATATCCCGGTCGCGCGCAGCCGCATCAATGGGATCGTCGCCCCGGGTGAAGGCGGGCTGCTGGTGATGGCGGAGCCGACATCGAGCCTGTCGAAGGACGATATCATTCGGCTGGGGCGGGAGAACAATGTCCTGCTGGTACTGCCCAAGCGCTGGGCCCTGGCCGACCGGAGCAAGCCCACCTGGATCCGGTCCGCCACGCCGATGGACATTCCCTGGGTCACCAGCATTGCGCGGCTGGTGGAACCGCAGCTCGAAGTCACCAGGGGGGATCCGCCCAAGAGCTGGGACCGCAACGACCTTGGCGTCAATCCGTCCTTCGACGACGGCGCCCAGCTCATCAGGAGCGAGGAGCTCACCCCGATCATCGGCAATCGCCAGGGCATGTTGATCGGGGAGAAACTCGATGGCGAACGCCGCGTCTGGGTGCTCGCCGATCCCGACCTCATCGAGAATCACGGCCTGACCAAGGGGCGGAACGCCGAATTCGCGCTTGCTTTGCTGAATGCCATGCGCGACGCCGAACTCGGAGACGGCAAGGTCGTGTTCGACGAGACCATCCATGGCATGGTCAACAATGTCGACAGCCCCTTCAGGAAGCTGTTCCAGTTTCCCTATGTCATCGTGCTTCTGCTCGTGCTCGCCGCGACGGCGCTGCTGGCCTTGGCCACCACCAGCCGTTTCGGCAAGCCGCGCCTGGCGCCGCCGGCCTTCGATCTCGGCAAGGGGCGCCTGATCACCAACACGGCCACTCTGCTCGACCGCGCCGGCCATCAGGCCTTCGTCATGCGCCGCTATGTGCGCGCGACATTGCGCGACGTCGGCCGGCTGTTTCACGCACCCCGCCAGCTCGATGACGAGAAACTGGCGGAGTGGCTCGACAAAATCGGCGAGGCCAGGGGGCTGGAAACCAAGGCCTCCCCCATTCTCGCTCGCGCGGGAGAAGGGCAGGGCACATCCCTGACCGGCCTGTTCCAGGCCGCGCGCGATATTCATGATTGGAAGGAAGAAATCACCGATGGAACTGCAGCGCGTCGCTCACATCGCTGACGGCATCCGCAAGGAAGTCGGCAAGGCCATCGTCGGCCAGGACGAGGTCATCGAACTGATGCTCACCGGCCTGCTCTGCGGCGGGCATATTCTGCTCGAAGGCGTGCCCGGTACTGGCAAGACGCTGCTGGCGCAGGCTTTCGCCTCGACCTTGTCGCTGAAATTCGGACGCGTGCAGTTCACGCCCGACATGATGCCGGGCGACGTGATCGGCACCAATTTGTTCAACTTCCAGACCAACACCTTCGTGCTGACAGAGGGGCCGATCTTCACCGATCTCCTGCTGGCGGACGAAATCAACCGCACCCCGCCCAAGACGCAGGCGGCCTTGCTGCAGGCGATGAACGAGCGGGCCGTTACCATCGACGGCAAGACCTATGCGCTCGGCGCCGATTTCATGGTGGTGGCGACCCAGAATCCGATCGAGCAGCAGGGGACCTATCCCTTGCCCGAGGCGCAGCTCGACCGGTTCCTTTTCAAGATCGATGTCACCTATCCCAGCCGCGACGAGGAGCGGGCCATCGTCACCCAGCACGGGCACCGCTCAGCCATGCCCAAGCTCTCCGATTTCGGCATCCAGACGCAGGCCGATCCGGCGACTCTCGCCGATCTCAGGGCGACCAGCGAGCAGATCGTGCTGACGCCGCAGATCATCGACTATATCGTGGACGTGGTGCGCGCCACCCGCCAGCATCCGGCGATCGAGACGGGCGGATCGACCCGCGCCGCCAATGCGCTCGCGGCCTCCGTGCGGGCCTTGGCCGCGCTGAACGGGCGCGATTTCGTCATTCCCGACGACGTGAAGCGTCTGGCCCGGCCGATCCTGCGTCATCGCATCGTGCTGGCGCCCAATGCCGAGATCGACGGCCTCACCCCCGATCGCATCGTCAACGAGATCCTGGACCAGACGGCAGCGCCCCGATGATCCGGCCGACCCCGCGCGCCGTCCTGCTGTTCAGCCTGGGCATCCCCGTCGCCTTGTTGATGGTGGTGTGGAACCCGGCCCTGTGGCCGTTTTCCTTCGACCTCAGCCTGCTGGCGCTGGTGGTGATCGCCGTCGACGCGCTGCTGATCCCGCCGCGTCGATCTCTGGTGGTCGACCTTCAGGCTCCAAGGCGGTTGCCGGTCGGCAATGAGGGGCAGATCGAGGTCACGCTGCGCAGCACGGGGTCGGCCCGCCCGCTCAGGATCGAGGCGGTGGTCGATCTCGACGGGCCGCTGGAGACGCCGCCGATGGTGGCGGGGCATTTCGGCGGAGCTCCGGAGAGGCTCAGCATTCCCTTCACCGCCTTGCGGCGCGGGGTGGTGACCCTGGAGGCCCTGTGGCTGCGCTGGCGGGGGCCGCTGGGGCTGGTGGAATGGCGTCTCAAGGAAGGGTTGGATCGCAAGATCGAAATCCTGCCGGCCGCCCGCATGTCCTTCGGTCCGGCCATCCAGGCGCTGAGCAAGAGCGCCATCTACGGCACCAAGACCCAGAACCAGAAGGGCGAGGGCACCGAGTTCGATACGCTGCGCGAGCATGTGCCCGGCCTCGACTCCCGCATGATCGACTGGAAGCAGTCGGCCCGCCATCGCAAGCTCCTGTCGAAGGAATTCCGTATCGAGCGCAATCATCAGATCGTGCTGGCCTTCGATACCGGCCATCTCATGCTCGAGCCGATCGACGGCCTGGCGCGGCTCGATCACGCCATCGAGGCGGGTCTGATGCTTGGTTGGACCGGGCTTAGGGCTGGCGACCTCGTCGGCAGTTTCGGCTTCGACGCCACCATCCGCCATTATCTGGAACCGGGCCGGGGCAGCACCTATTATGCCCGGCTGCAGCGCTCCGCCGCCCAGCTTGCCTATCACACCGAGGAGACCAATTTCACCCTGGGCCTGGCCGAGCTGAACGCGCGGCTGAAGCGCCGGGCCCTGGTGGTGCTGTTCACCGAATTCGTCGACAGCGTGATGGCCGAACTGCTGATCGAGAGCCTCAAGCGCATGGCCAACCGTCATGCCGTGATCTTCGTCACGCTGCAGGACCCGCTGACCACGCGTTTGGTCAATGCGGAGCCGCAGGATTTCACCATCGTGGCCGAAGCCGTGGTGGCCCATGATTTCGCGCGCGAGCGAGCGATCGTGATGGAGCGTATCGCCCGTCTCGGCGTGCATTGCGTCGATGTGCCGGTCGGCGGGCTCAGTGTCGCCCTGCTCAACCGCTATCTCCAAATCAAGCAGGAGGGCCTGCTATGACAGCCATGGATGCAGGCTTTCCGGAGGCCGGTCCAGCCCGGCCGGCGCCGACGATCATCGGCGTGCCCAACGAGCCCCGGGCTCACATCGTGCTGCGCTCGGCGGAATTTCGGCGGGGACGCGAGGAAGGCTGGCGGGAACTCGAGGATCTGGTCACGCGCGTCGAGAAGCGTGGGATCAAGAGCGTCTCCGCGGATGAGCTGCAGAAGATGCCGCTGCTCTACCGCTCGGCGCTGTCCTCGCTGTCCGTCGCGCGCAGCATCGCACTCGACCGTAATCTGCTGCGTTATCTCGAAGCCCTGACCCTGCGGGCCTATCTGGTGGTCTACGGACCGCGCACCAGCCTGATGGCGGGGCTGGGCCACTTCTTCCGCTACGGCTTCCCAGACGCCGTGCGCAAGGCGGGCTGGCATATATTGATCGCCTTCGCCGCGATGGCGCTGGGCATTGCGGCCGGGTTCGTCCTGGTGAACAGCGAGGCCGAATGGTTCAACGCCATCGTACCCGATGGCCTGGCAGGCGGGCGGGGACCGAGCGCCAGCGCCGAATATCTGCGCAGCGTCCTGTTCGCACCCTGGGACGGTTTCAAGGAGAGCTTCATCGTCTTCGCCAATTACCTGTTCCAGAACAACAGCATGGTCGCCATCCTGTCCTTCGGGGTAGGTTTCATGGCCGGCGTGCCGACCTTGCTGCTGCTGGTCTATAACGGGCTGATCGTCGGCGCTTTCCTGGCGATCCATTATCAGCGCGGGCTTCTCATCGATTGCATCGGCTGGCTCTCCATTCACGGCGTGACGGAACTCGGTGCCTTCATCCTGTGTGGCGCCGCAGGCCTGGTGGTGGCCGAGAAGATCATTTTCCCCGGCCGCTATTCACGCCTGGAAGCGCTCGCCATCCACGGCAAGCAGGCCGCGATCATTGCTTGCGGAGCGGTTGCCATGTTGTTCATCGCGGGGTTCATCGAGGGAGGCTTGCGCCAGCTCATCAACGTGACCTCCTGGCGCTTTGCCTTCGCTGCTGTCACGGCCGTGCTGTGGGGCGTTTATTTCCTCTATTGCGGCAAGGGGGCACAGCATGCCCTCTCCGCGTGACCGCGTTTCCCAACTGCTGGAGGGGCGGCAGCGCCGCACCCGCGAGATCGTGACGCCGGAAGGCGTCGCCATCCATGTCGAGGTCGCCGATCGTGGCGAAAGGCTGGGCGCCTTCCTGATCGACCTGATGATCTGGTTCGGCGCCACCATCCTGATCTGGATCGCCCTGGCGGCGACCTTCCTGCGCGGCGGCAGCGATGTCGCGGTGACGGTGATATCCTTCCTCTCCTTCCTGCTGCGCAACCTCTATTTCATCCATTTCGAGCTGGCCTGGCAGGGCTCGACGCCCGGCAAGCGGGCCACTGGTTTGAAGGTGATCGATCGCAAGGGCGGCGTCCTCACCCCCACGGCCGTCGTTGCCCGCAACCTGACCCGCGAGGTCGAGTTCTTCCTGCCGCTGCAGCTTTTCTTCATGTGGGTCGGCGCTTCGAACAGCGGCGAATCCTGGCAGGCGCTCTCGATGTTGGGGTGGGTGGTGCTGCTCGCCGCCTTGCCCTTCTTCAACCGGGATCATCTGCGGGCGGGCGACCTGATCGGCGGCACGCTGGTGATCGCCCTGCCCAAGCGGGCGCTTGCGCTCGACCTCACGCAGGGTGCAGCCAAGGCCGCGGCCCGCTACAGCTTCACCTCGGCGCAATTGCAGGCCTATGGCGCCTATGAATTGCAGGTGCTGGAAGAAATTCTCCGCCGGCCCGGCGGGACCGAGACCTGGCGCATCCATCGCGAGATCGCCGAAAAGATCATCCGGCGCATCGGCTGGCAAGGCACCTTCGAGCCCAATGCCGCGACGGATTTCCTGCAGGCCTTCTATGCGGCGGAGCGGGCCGAGCTCGAGCGCGGTCAGCTTTTCGGCCGCTATCGCGACGACAAGAACTCGGGCACCCGCAAGGCCGGCGAGCCCGCCAGGTGAGGGACGGCCAAGCCGAGGGCCGGCTCCCATTGCGGTGAAGGCCTCAATCGAAGACGTTGGCGAGCCTGTCGATGTCGACGCCTTCCTTGATCGAACGCAGGCGATAATAGACCAAGGCGCTGAGGACGCTGCCAAGGGCGATCAGGTACACCTGGAACAGATTGGCCAGCAGCGCGCCGAATGTGGGGCCACCGATACCCCCGGCGACATATTCGATGATGGCGGCGACGATCCAGCCGGCGATGCCGACGATCAGCGCGAGGCCGAGAATCTTCCAGCGAAAGCCTGAAGTCAGTTCAGCGCTTCGGGACATGCTTTCGGTAACGCCACGCTGTTCGACGACACAGACCGAGACGGCGGCATAAAGCACACAGATCAGCCACACGCCCGGCACGACAAGCAGAATCAGCCCGATCGTGACCGCAAGGCCGATGAGAATCGACAGCCCCACCAGTGGCAGCAAACGTGCCAATCCCTTGGAGAGAGCGTCTCCGACCGAAAAACTCTGCCCACGCAGTTCGTTGAACGCGCCGTAGATCATGCCCCCTTGGATCACGAAAAGCAGGACGATGTAGATCAGCATCAGCGCGATGAACGCACCAGCGTTCGGCAACGGGTTCCCCGGCGCCGGCACCCCGATGACCAGGGTCGAGATAATCAGGGGAATGATGGGAATCAGACCCAGCCCCAGAAAACGGGGCAGAGCTCGGTGGAGAACGGCAAGGCTCTCGCTGATCAAGGCGCCGATGTTGAAATCACCGGAGCCGGTGGCCTGACTGTAGTTGGTCATGAAAGTGCATCCTATTAAGCAGGGGCATTACCCAAGCCATGCCGGGGTGGCGTCCGGAGATCATATTTGCGGAAGTATCCATCGACGGCGATTTCCTTTGCAAACCACAGTTCCTTTGCGAACTGCCAAGTACACGGCAAGAAAGTTCGGCGAGGGACACCTATGGAAACTTATTTCACGCGAAGTGGAAGTGCAAATGGTGCCTTTATTTTCCTTGGTATAAGGATGACATCTGCCGCGGAAGGGCCGGGCGTGAGGTTCGGACAGCGCCGCGGCGCCGATCGCTCAAACCGCGGAGAAGTCGGAAAAGCCATCTCAGCGGCTGGGAGGACGCCAGGTCTCGGGTGGATATTGGCGTGGGCGGCGTACCTCCTCGTTCGGGTCCGGGGGCTGCTGGCCGAAGAGCACGTCCGAATCGGGCGCGGTGACTCCCCACGGATTGCCGTCGGCGGGCATATAGCCGCTCTTGGCGCCCCAGCCTTTGTCTTGTTCGAACCAGCGGTCGAAATTCGGCAGGCCGTCATATTCATATTTGCGCTCATAGGCCTCGCAGGCTTCGGGTTTGGGTCCGAGATTGAGGCAGATGAGCGGCGAGCGTTCATAATAGGAGCAGCTCGGATAGAGGCTGTGGGCGACGAGTTCGCCCTCATAGGTCCCGTCATAGCGCAGCGTCAGCTTCAGTTCCGTCCAGATCGGCGGGAAATTCATGACCTTCTGCAGGATCTTGCCGGCAACGAAGCCGATGGGGGGAGGCGCCACGCCCGCGGCGAGTTCGGCGCTCTGGGTACGGGCGCCGACGGTTTGGCGGAACACCACGCCCTCGTCGATATATTGCGGCTCCTCCAGCTTGATCGGATAGGGATAGGAGGGAAAGCCGAGAAAGGATGGCGAGCGGTAGAGGCCGGTATCCTTCTCGTATGCGACGCGGTGGAGCAGCCTGATCGCTTTGGAGGAGGTGTCCGTACTTTCGATGGTGGCTTCGAGAAAATTGGCGAAGCGATAGCCGCTGCTGCCGAGGATGAGCTTGCGATCGACAAGTTCGCCCGGGCTGCCGGCATCGTGCTCCGGCAGGCCGGAGCGCGGGTCGATCCAGCTCATGGTGGCGATCGAATAGGTGAAGCTGTTGATCTTGAGGACGAGTTGGCCGTCATCGGGCGGGATCATGATGATGCCGGGATTGGCACTGCTGCTGAACCGCCAGTTCCAACCCTTCGGACTCGGCACGACGCAGCCGACGCGGTGGCGCAGATACCAGTTCACCTCCCGGGTATTGAGCGTGTCGAAATTATAGCTGATCAGATATTGCACGTTGATGCCATGCGCCCTGGCAACGGAAAGCCAGTCGTCGCCATCCTTCACGCGGTAGGGACGGCCGCGCGGAATCGGGGCCAGCTTGACGGGCTTGGTTTCGAGCGGTGTAGCCATGATTGTCTCCGTGAAGGCGGCATGCCTTCGTGGCGGAGCGATCGCGGTTCGTTTTGCGCGGCCCGCAGCAAGCCCGCGATGCTGCCTGATGAGGCAGTATCGCCAGGAGGAGCGTCCGGGTCATCCCGAGTTCGGGGGAGGCGGCCCCGGCTTTTCCATGCTCCAATCAAGCGCGTGGGTGGCGGCCTTCCCCAGCGGGCGCTCCCTACGACCCCGTGCCATCTTGTCAATGCCGCCTTCCTCAGCCCATGGTGACGATGGCGCGAGAGTCCTTCAAATGACGAGTTTTCTCGACTTCAACAAAGATCCCGCCAACGACATCGATAACAAACCCCAACAATATCATGACTTTGGCGGCAAGGGCGTGCGGGTGCAGGTCTATTGGGCTGCCGATATCTGGCGGGACGTATCGCTGTGGAACAACAGCTGGGTATTGCTCAAAGGGGCCGACGAAATCCTTCGCAAATATACGCTGGCACTCGACATGTTGCCGCTGCAAACAGAACCGGCGCCACCCGCGAATTCGACAGGTCCGCGGGTAAACAGCTCGCGCGGCAAAGGAAAGCGAAGGGCAGGGCCGCCCAGAAGCAGACCGAAGCCGCGGCCAAGTCGATCGAGGAACAAGGCCCTGCGGCGCGCGGCCTTCTGAATTTCAGCGGCTCGGTCCATGTGCCCAGGGAGGGAGAGGCTCCCATCGATGGCCTCATTGCCCTCAGGAGAAGCCTCGGCACGATCCGGGATGAGACGCGGCTGGTCGTGGTATTCGCCCATATTGACGGCGGGCCGAATGGCTACACGGTTCTGCGCCAGGAGTGGCTGCCCTGGGTCATAGCCGATCCCACACCAATCCAGGACAGTCCCAAGACCTTGCTGATCCACGAAATGGGGCACGCCTGCCGCCTCAACCATCAGCAATCCGACGCGGGCCAAGCGACGGCCAGGAACATAATGTATCCCCTGGACATCAAGGGACTGGCCCATCTGTGGGGCTGGCAGGTGGACACCATCTACGATTCCTACTGGTGCAACGGCCGCAAGCCAACGAATTGGTGGGACAGGATAAGCAACGTCCGGTTGCCGCCGGACCATCCCTTCCTCTGGGATGAACCGCCTTAGAGGGCAGGGGCAGCTTTCAGGTCTTGCCGCTGGCCCATTCCGGGAGGGGCCGTGCGGCCTCCGGCATGCCGCGGATCTCGCCAAGTCGCTCGAAGGCGGCCGTTGCCGTCACCGCCGAGAGCATGCTGAACAGCATCATGCCAGCCTCCTGGCCCAGAGCCTGCATCACGGTTGCGGGGGCATTGGCGAGATCACCGGTGACTGCTCCAAGCCCGATGGTCGGCAGCAGGGTCAGGATGAAGAGGCCAAGGATGGACCAGCGATAGCCCTGGGTGAGCTGCCCGCTGCGTTCCAGGCTCTCGACCATGTCCGTGCGCTCGATCATGCAGGCCGGAAGGACGAGATAGAGCAGCGCGATCGCCATCAGGCCGGGCACGACCAGCGCCGCGAGGCCGAGCAGGACCAGAATGCCGCTGAGAAAGGCGGTGCCCAGCAGGGTGGGAAGCCTCCGCCAGGTTTGCTGCATCGACAGAAGCAGGTCGAAATCGTCGCCCTGCAGCAGGCGATGCGTGCCCGCAACCGTGGCCCCTTGGGCAAAGACCAGCAGAATCACCGCGATGGGCAAGGCCACCAGATCGGCAAGTGTAGGGGTTTGCGACACCTCGCCGTTCACCATCAAGGCGAGCAGGGTCGGCAGGCTCGGCAGAGCGTTGAGCAGGACGATCGGGACGAGACCGCGCCACAAACCCTTCACCGCATTCGCAAGGAGAAGAGGCAAGCGCAGAGGCGGTCGGTGGGCAGTATGTCTGCTCATGGGCAACTCGGTCGAGACTGGCCACGCCAATCGATCTGTTATGACCTTTGTGGGGCGCAAGAGAAAGGGCTTGCGTCGTGGTATCATAACGCCCGGGACGGGCTTTGGTCCCCGGTCGCGCCCCGCTTTGTGAAGACATGCGCGACAGGGGCCGGTTCAGGAGGATGCCTTGGCCTTCCGGCTCACCTTTGATCGGCCAGTATCGTGACGAACAGCGCCGGTCGTGCTTTTCCGGCCGCCTCGGGCAGGCATTCACTCAGATCTTCTGGCTGGTTTCCTGGAATCCTGCTTCGGCGAAATCCAGAGAGAGGGAACGTTTTCACTAAAATGAGGTTTTGAATCATTGGTATGTCCGAGATCGTCTGAGAAGGAGGTCCCGATGACACGCTCGATACTGATAGGTCTTGTGGCGGCAATGGGTATTTCTGGCTCGTCGGTATTCGCAGCACCTCTCGTGCCACGTCCGGCCGACGATGGTTCCAGCATTGTCCAGGTTCGGTATCATGGTGGATGTCCGCCAGGCTACAAGGTGACCAGTTACGGGGGCTGCAAACTCAGCCATTATCTGCGCCGTCATCCCGGCCGGAATCCGAACAATTATTACTACGAAGAGCGTCCCAGCTTCGGATTCGGTTTTGGCTATCGCAGCTATCCCCATCGTCGCTATTACGATGACGGCTATTGAGCCGTTTCCTGTCGGTACAGGCGCCTTCGCGGCGCCTGTTTCCCGTCGGACTAGGCGCAGGCTAGCGGCTGCTGTGCCCTCTGGGTTGCAAACGGAAGCGATGGTCACAGAAAAACGACAAGCCCTCTTGCAATGCGGCAGCGACTTCAATATGAAGCCCGGACAGAACGGGGCCACCCACTGAAACACGCGTTGGATTGAACACATTCCAACCAAGTGTTTGATCGAAAAGGCCCTTTGTTCGGGGATAGTTCAACGGTAGAACAGCGGACTCTGACTCCGTTAATCTTGGTTCGAATCCAGGTCCCCGAGCCAATCTTCCTCTCAGAAATTACCAGACACGCCGCAGCAATGCCAAGCGCCAGCCATTAGGCTCCGCGAAGCCCGGCAAGCATCCAGCATTCCTGGAAACCCCTGATCCTGCCGCATGTCATTGTGGTAACAGCGTGCCTTCTCCGGGGCGGCTGCCAGAATGAAACCGACCTTCCGCCGCGCCGCCCGGCAGTGCTCCACCATTGCGGCAAGTGGAGACCACCTCAGGTGGCGAGAGGGTGTAAGGCGTTTCGCCGGTTACAGATCACGCTCTCGTGCAATTTTAACAGTTGCCAATGCGGTGAAGCGGGCGGATTATTCAATGTTGGCCTCGTGGACGTCTGCAAGCGCTTTCATCGTGCTTTAGCCGCGCCAAAGGCGTTGTTGGCGAGTACACGGATGGAGCCCGACTCTTCCCCCCAATCCCGTACCAAGCTTCTGGTTACCTGGGGTTTGCGTATTCTTGTGGCGCTTATTTTCCTTACGCCCGCGTTGCTCACCCTATGGGGGCATCGGATCATGGTCCGTCAGTTCGATGCGCTCGGCTTCGCCCCCTGGATGCGCATCGCCTTGTCGTCGACGCAGGTTCTCGCCGCCTTGCTCGTCCTCGTGCCCGTGGCGAGCCTGACGGCGGCGGTGCTGCTGCTGCTGATAGATGCGGGCACGCTGATCGCACAGTTCCTGCTGGTGCGCGGCGGCTATGTGCACCTGGCGCTGTTCGCCCTGCCGCTGCTCGCCTTGATCAGCCTGCAAAGCGGGCGTTTCGACAAGAAACTGGCTCAGCTGGAGGAGTAGCGGCATCGGTGTCGATGCCGCTCCTGTGAAGGCGAGCGCCTGGCCGGAAGGCGATTAGGCCATTTCGTGGTTCCACGGGGGATCGGCGCCCTCGCGCGAGACCGTGATCGCCGCCGTCCGTGCGGCATAGTCCATGGCTTCCTGGGCGATGGCCTCGTCGATGTTCTTCACGGTATCGATGGAAACTACGTTCCGACGCTGCAGGATGGTCAGCAGGCCGGAGGAGTAGCTGTCGCCGGCGCCGACCGTGTCGGCGACCTTCTCGACCTTGACCACGGGGCTCTTGACAGCAAACCCCTTGCCATGGCCTTCCGCGCCATTGCCGCCATCCGTCAGCACGACCAGATGGGCGCCCTTCGCCACCAGGTCCCGTGCCCAGGCGGCAGGATCGATGCCGGGATAGAGCCAGTTGAGATCGGCCTTGGAAATCTTGATGATCTCGGCGGCTTCCGTCATGCGCTTCATGCGGGCGCGATATTCGACGGCGTCGCCCACCACGGTCGGCCGCACATTCGGATCCATGCCGAGCACGCGCTTGCCCTTGTTGGCGAAGTAGAGCGTCTCATAGGCGGAGGCGATCGGATCGTTGATGAGGGCGACCGAACCCGTCCAGATCATCGAAACTTCCGGCCCGACCGGCGGAACGTCGCGTTCCGGCGAGAACAGGCGATTGGAGGAGGCTTCGTCGATGAAGGCATATTCCGGTTCGCCTTCGCCGACGGAGACGAAAGCAAGCATCGAGGAATGTTTCGAGCGGGCCACGTAGTGCTGCTTGACCTTCGACTTGGTCAAGGCAGCGGCAAGGTCGTCGCCGAAGAAGTCGGTGGACAACGCGGCGCAGAATCCGACATCACCCTCGAGCCGACCGATGCCGACGGCCGTGTTGAAGGGGCTGCCGCCGACAGCCGGTCGATAGGCACTCCGGCCATCGGTGCTTTTGACCGGCAGAAAGTCGATCAGGGCTTCGCCGCACACAAGAATCATGGGGTCTCCTCACTCCAGGCCACCGACTGCCGCTTCAACGGCCGCCAGGATGCGGCCGCTACGGGCAAGTTCGAGTATGGATTGCATTTCGTGGTGGTACCAGCGGTCCCCGTCAAGAGCCGGCGCGATTTCGGCGCGGATGGCGTCGAGGGCCGCCTGCGAGCCCTTGCCGATCGGGTAGTCCTTACTGCGATCGGCGACTAGCGAAAGCGCCTGGGCCGCCATCAGCATCTCGACGGCAACGATCTGCTCGACATTCTCCACCACGGTGCGGGCCTTGCGCGCGCACCAGGTGGAGTTCGAAACATGATCCTCCGCATTGCTCTTGCCGGGGATGGAGTCGACGGAGCCGGGCGTGGCGAGGCTGCGGTTTTCCATGACCAGGGCCGACATCGAGCATTGCACCGTGGCAAAGCCGGTATTGAGGCCCCGCTGGCCGGCCAGCAGGTTGCGCGGCAGGCCGTAGCTCATCACCGGATCGATCAGCCGGGCGAGGCGGCGTTCGGAAATGGCACCGAGATCGGTCATGGCAATGGCGAGCAGATCCATGGCCTGGGCGACGTAAGCGCCGTGGAAATGGCCGCCCGAGATCGAGACATAGCTGCCGTCGTCATTGGCGAACATCAGCGGATTGTCGGTGGCCGAATTCATCTCGACGCCGAGTATGCCGTCGGCATAGGCGAGAGCCTCGAAGACCGGTCCGTGCACCTGCGGGGCGCAGCGCAGCGAATAGACGTCCTGCACGCGCGGCGGCACGGGCTTGGCCGGATCGCGCGCTTCGTCGGGATAGAGGATGGCGCGCGCGCCTTCCGAGCAGCGCTTGGAATCGCCGGCAATGCGCAGGAGATTGCGGGCGGTACGGGCCTGGCCGCGATGCGGGCGCGCCGCATGCACACGCGGATCGAAGGCCGCCAGTTCGCCGCGCAAGGCTTCCAGCGTCAAGGCGAGCGCGATGTCGGCATGTTTGAGGATACGCTTGGCGTCCTCCTGGGCAAGGGCTGCGATGGCCAGCGATACGGTGGAGCCGTTGATGATGGCCGAGGCTTCCTTGGCCCCCATCTTGTATTCGGGCTCGAAGCCGGCCCGGCGCGCGGCTTCGGGCGCCGGATAAACCTTGCCCTTATATTCGACCTGCACGTCCTCGAAGCCGCGGATGGCGCCGGCGAGATAGGCGAGGGGCGCAAGGTCGCCGGACGCGCCGACCGAGCCCTTGGAAGGGATCACGGGGTGCAGGCCGGCATTGAGGAAGCCGACGAGACGGTCCATCAGCGGCAGCGTCGCGCCGGAATAGGCGGAGGCGAAGGCATTGGCGCGCAGCAGCATGGTGGCCCGCACGATCTCGCGCGCAAAGGGCTCGCCGATGCCGGTGGCGTGGGCGCGAATGGTCTGGTCCTGGTAATGCGCCATGTTGGCGATGGGGATGCGCACTTCCTTGAACAGGCCGACGCCGGTGTTGAAGGCGTACATCAGCGGGGCCTGGTCGTTCAGCCAGTTGGCGTCGATATAGTCGCGCGCGGCACCTACCGCGGCACGGGCCTTGGCCTCGATACCCGCTTTCTCGAATCGACCTGCCTTCTGTGCGCGCGCGACGCGGACGACCTTGGCACCCGTCATACGCCGTCCGTCTATGGTGACAGTCATGGCCTCCCCCGCGTCACGCTCGATATCTTGACCCAAAGCGTTTTTCGATTTGGCGGAATCGCCAGGACTCGCAAAGACGCGTCGCACCAAAGAGTGAGAGCAAACAAGCGTTTCCGTCTGAACGGGCTTTGCTCTAGCAGAAGCGGATCGAAACGCAACCGGCCCGTCAGCCGCCGGTGGCAAGGCGCGCAGCGAGCGGTGCAGCCGTCCTGTCGGCAAGCCAGCAGACCACGGCGTGGATGGCCTCGTCGGTGGTCGCGCCGGCGGCGATGCGCTCTTCGTAGACCGCCAGTTGTCCGTCGGCGCTGGTGCCGGTGCGCAGGATCATCTGGGCGGTCGCCAGGTCTTCGCTGCAGCCGAGCAGTTCGGCGTCTTCCCAGACGAGATCGAGCAGTTCCGTCAGCATATTGGCGGCGCTTCTCGCCTGTCCGCTGTGGAGGTCGATGAGCGAGCCGTGAATGCCGTAGCGCTGAGCCCGCCATTTGTTTTCCTCGACGATGGCGCGCCCGGGCGACGTCAGGCCGCGGTTGAGGTCCGGCTTGCGGATGAGATGCCGCACCAGGCTGCGATAAAGCGCGGCGATGGCGAGGGCATCGTCCACATTGGTACAGACATCGGTGATCCGCAGTTCCAGCGTAGGCAGGTGGCTGGAGGGCCTTATCGCCCACCACAGGAAACTTGCGTCGTCGATAATGCGATTTCTCACCAGGGTGTCGACATAGGTCTGATAGTCCTCTTCGCTCTGGAAGAGGTCCGGCAGGCCCGAGCGGGGCAGTTCCGAATAGATGTTCTGGCGATAGCCCATCAGGCCGGTCGGGCGCGACTGCCAGAAGGGCGAGGAGGTCGAAAGCGCCAGCAACAGCGGCAGATAGGGCAGCATGCGGCTCATCAGATCGACTCGCGAGCGGTCCGGGGGAATCTCGACGTGAACATGCATCCCGCAGATCATCTTGCGCCGGGCGAGCATCTGCAGGTCATGCGTGACCTTGCCATAGCGGGTAGCCTGGGTGGGATGCTGGTCGGACCACTCGGCGGAGGGGTGGGTGCCCGCGGCCAGGACGCCGAGATCGTGCTTGAAGGCGAGATCCTGCAACGCCTGTCGGCAGCCTACCAGTTGCAGCCTCGCATCCTTCATGTTGCGACAGGGCGTCGTGGCAATCTCGATCTGCGATTGCAGCAATTCGCGCGTGACGTGCTTGCCCAGCATTTGCCGGGCCTCGTCGAAAAACTGGGCCGACATGGTTTCCTGCACGCCGCCCGTCCGGCGCTGGAACACGAAATACTCCTCCTCGATACCGAAGGTGTAGGAATGCCCCATGCTGTCCTCCGATAGGTCGGGCCGTGATCCGCTCCTCGATCCAGCACTCTAACGCAGGTGACCCCCAGAAGGTCCCCGGCCGGCGTGATTCCCCTCGCCGCCGCCATGGGCTAGAAAAGGAAAGGCCGGTGCATCGCTGCACCGGCCCCCCGCTCGGCTCTCTCTGGATGGTCTTGCGTTCTTAGACCGAGTAGTACATCTCGAATTCGACCGGATGCGGCGTCATCTCGAAGCGCATCACTTCCTGCATCTTCAGCTCGATGAAGCTGTTGATGAAGTCGTCGGTGAACACGCCGCCCTTCTTGAGATATTCGCGGTCCTTGTCGAGGGCAGAAAGGGCCTCGCGCAGTGAGCCGCAGACGGTCGGGATCTTCTTGAGCTCCTTGGGCGGCAGGTCGTAGAGATCCTTGTCCATCGCCGGGCCGGGATCGATCTTGTTGAGGATGCCGTCCATGCCGGCCATGAACAGGGCGGCAAAGGCGAGATAGGGGTTCGCCGCCGGATCGGGGAAGCGGACCTCGACGCGCTTGGCCTTCGGGCTGGTGGTGTAGGGAATGCGGCAGGAGGCCGAGCGGTTGCGGGCCGAATAGGCCAGCAGCACCGGCGCCTCATAGCCGGGGACCAGGCGCTTGTAGGAGTTGGTCGAGGGGTTGGTGAAGGCGTTCAGCGACTTGGCATGCTTGATGATGCCGCCGATGTAGTGAAGGCAGGTCTCGGAGAGGTCGGCATATTTGTTGCCGGCGAAGACCGGCTTGCCGTCCTTCCAGATCGACTGGTGCACATGCATGCCCGAGCCGTTGTCGCCGAAGACGGGCTTGGGCATGAAGGTCGCCGTCTTGCCATAGGTGTGGGCGACGTTGTGGATGGCATATTTGTAGATCTGTAGATGATCGGCCATCGTCACCAGCGTGCCGAACTTCATGCCGAGTTCATGCTGGGCGGAGGCGACCTCATGGTGGTGCTTTTCGACCACGACACCCATCTGCTGCATGGCAGCCAGCATTTCCGAGCGCATATCCTGGGCCGAATCCAGCGGGGGAACCGGGAAGTAGCCTCCCTTGGTGTTGATGCGATGGCCAAGATTGCCGCCTTCATATTCGGTGTCGAAGTTGGAAGGCAGTTCGGTCGAATCGAGCTTGAAGCCGGTATTGTAGGGATCGGCCTTGAAACGGACGTCGTCGAAGACGAAGAATTCGGCTTCCGGGCCGAAATAGGCGACGTCACCGATGCCGGTCGACTTCAGATAGGCCTCGGCGCGCTTGGCGATGCCGCGCGGGTCGCGGCTGTAGCCTTCACCCGTGGAGGGTTCGACCACGTCGCAGGTGATCGACATCGTCGCCGCGGAGAAGAAGGGATCCATCGTGGCGGTGGTGGGGTCCGGCATCAGGCACATGTCGGATTCGTTGATCGCCTTCCAGCCGGCGATCGAGGAACCGTCGAACATGGTGCCTTCGGTGAAGATCTCCTCATCCACCAGGGAGACGTCGAAGGTCACGTGCTGCCACTTGCCGCGCGGGTCGGTGAAGCGGAAATCGACATATTTGACGTCATTGTCCTTGATCGCCTTCAGGACATCCTTGGCGGTCTTCATCTTGTGCAACCCTTTCGTTCGTTTGGGCATGATCTTATGAGGCGCAGGCAGAGGCCCGCTGATTGCCACGGCGTTTTGCGATTGGACGGGATCACCTGGAACCGCAAAGACGCGTCGATACAAAGAACCAGAGCAAATGAGCGTTCGGTGACGAACGCACTTTGATCTAGATGGCGTCGAGGCCGCTCTCGCCGGTGCGGATGCGGATGGCTTCCTCGATATTGAGGACGAAGATCTTGCCATCGCCGATCCGGCCCGTCTGGGCGGCCTTGCGAATGGCGTCGATGGCGCGCTCGACACGCTCGTCCGGCACCACAACCTCGATCTTCACCTTGGGAAGAAAATCGACGACATATTCGGCGCCGCGATAAAGTTCCGTGTGGCCTTTCTGCCGCCCGAATCCCTTCGCTTCCGTCACCGTAATGCCCTGCAGACCGACCTCCTGCAGCGCTTCCTTCACCTCGTCCAACTTGAAGGGCTTGATGATGGCTTCAATTTTCTTCATGGGGTCTCCTCGATTTCAGCACATAGTGCGCAGAAACCTCCTTGCTGGTAGCAGGTCGCATGCCAAACCGCCAACAGGAAAATTTTCTTTTATCTTCAACGTGTTGAGACCTAAGGTGCTGAAAAATGGGCAAGCGCTACCGAAAGACTGCACAATTTTTTGGCGGGCTGCCAATAAAATATGCGGCGTGAGAGGGTAATTTTCGGCCCGTGACGGCAGCAAACGCATTTTTTCCACCGAATGCGACGAGGTGGCGCATGCCGTGGAAAGCTTGGAGGACGTCTTGATCGAGTTGCTGACCCCATCTGAAATGGCCGATGCGGATCGTCTCGCTATCGCTGAGGCCACCACCGCCGACCAGTTGCTCGAGCGGGCGGGGAGGGCGGTGGCCGATGTGGCGGCGCGGCATCCCTTCAACACGCCGATCCTGGTTTTGTGTGGAACGGGCCTGAACGGGGGCGATGGTTTCGTTGCCGCCCGCATCCTGCGCGAAAGAGGCTATCGGGTCCGGCTTGGCCTGCTGGGCCCGGCTTCGGCGCTGGGGGGAGAGGTCGCCTACGCTGCCGAGAAATGGGGGCAGCCGGTCGAGGATGCGCTGGCCCTTTCGTTCCCCAGGGAGGGAATCGTCATCGATGCGCTGCTCGGCGCCGGGCTTTCCCGTGACATTGGCGGCCCGCTCGCCGGTTTGGTCGAGCGGATCAATGCTTCCTGCCTGCAGGTCATCGCAGTCGATCTGCCCTCCGGCATCGATGGGGCGACCGGCCAGATCCGCGGCGTGGCCGTGAAGGCGCGCGAGACGGTGACTTTTTTCCGGCGCAAGCCGGGGCACCTGCTCTTGCCCGGCAAACTCAATTGCGGCGCCGTCCGGGTTGCGGATATCGGCATTGCGGACAATGTGCTGGCCACCATCCGACCCCGGACTTTCGTCAACCAGCCGGACCTGTGGCAGCCCGGTTTTCCGCATCCCGAACCGGCGGGACATAAATATGCGCGGGGGCATCTGGTCGTCCTGTCCGCGGGCATCGAAGGGACGGGGGCGGCGCGGCTGGCGGCCAAGGCTGGATTGCGCGTCGGCGCCGGTCTCGTGACCGTCGCCAGTCCTTCCGACGCCCTCGCTATCCATGCCGCCTCGCTCGAGGCCATCATGGTGCGGCGCTGCGATGGGCCGGAAGGCCTCGCCGTCTTGCTGGAGGATGCGCGGCGCAATGCGTTCGTCGTCGGGCCCGCTTTGCCGCCGGACGAGGAGACCCGGGCCAAGGTCGACCTGGTGCTTTCTTCCTCGCGTGCCGTGCTGATCGATGCCGGAGCGCTTTCCGCCTTTGCCGCCGAACGCATTCATTTCATCGCCACGTTGCGGGCGGCGCTCGGGCCCGTCGTCCTCACGCCCCATGAGGGCGAGTTCGCGCGCGTCTTCGACGACATCGCCGGAAAACACGCGGCCAAGCTCGACCGGGCCCGCGCGGCTGCCGAGGCAACCGGCGCGGTCATCGTGCTGAAGGGGGCCGATACCGTGATCGCAGCGCCGGACGGGCGGGCCGCCATCAACGCCAATGCGCCGCCTACCCTGGCGACGGCCGGCTCCGGCGACGTGCTCTCGGGCCTTATCGGCGGGCTCCTGGCTCAATCGATGCCGGCCTTCGAAGCCGCCAGCGCCGCCGTCTGGCTCCATGGCGAAGCGGCCAATCTGTTCGGGCCGGGCCTCACCGCCGACGACCTGCCTGCGATGCTGCCCAAGGCTCTCGCCGCCTTGGCGTCATTGCGCCCTTCGTGATCAATGCCGCACCGGCTCATTCCGAGCTTTCCGCGAACAGGTCGATCCCGGTGGATCTGCCCGGATGCTGCGGCATCCGGGGAGCCGTGGGGCCTCGATTATTTGTCGCTCGCCGCGAAATGCGCCATCTGGCCGTCATAGGCTCGTTTGAAGGCCGGGCGCGCGCAGGCTCGATCGACATAGGATCGTGTGGCCGGAAAATCGCCGGCAGCCCTTACCTTCGGCACGCGAAGAGCCTCCGTCATCACGATGTCGGCGACGGTGAATTGTCCCGCGGCAAGCCATTCGCGCCGTGCCAGCACCGTTTCCAGATGCTGCAGGCGCTGGAACAGCCAGCCTTCGAGCGGGTTGGTGGCCTGCTTGGACAGGCCGATGAACCACCAGGGCACCGAAACCATCTCGATCGAGTTGAGCGCGGCGATCGTCCATTCCAGCGTCGCTGCTTCTCCTTTGGGATCGCGTGGCATCAGTTTCTCGCTTTTTCGAGCCAGATGCAGAAGACAGGCGCCGCTTTCGAAAAGGGCGATGTCCCCGTCCTCGATGAAGGGCACCTGGCCAAAAGGTTGGCGCGCGAAATGCTCCGGCCCGCGGTTATGGAAGGAAACCGACTTTACGTCGTAAGGGAGGCCAGCCTCTTCGCAGGCCCAGCGCAATCTGATGTCTCGAACGTGACCGCGGGGGCCCGGTGGCACCCAATCATAAGTCCATATCGTCAAGGCGTTGGTCATGTTGCTCCTCCACTTGCGCGGTGCGGCTGACAGCTTACGGGTCTCGACTACTTCGCTCAATCGACTGGAATGTGGCTCATGGTGACGGGCTCGCCCTTGGTGTTGGCTGAAGACTGGCGCCTGCCGACGACCTCCGTAACCAGAACAATCCGCTTCCCTCGTTGCTCCCAAGCTGAAGCGTATGGAGCACCGCGAGATCTTGTGCGCGCGGCCGGATTCTGGTGTGACTTTCAAGTCACGCCCGCTGAGCCACACTGCCGGCACAAAAGAAAAACCTGGCGGTCCCGGTCATGGAAGAAATCTACGGCCTGAGTTTCCTGGTGCTTTTCAGTTTGAGCGCCGTCGGCGGGGTGATCTTGCGCAGGCGCCTGCACGAAGAACACCTCTCGAAGGAGAACATGGAGGCGGTGCGCCTGGTGACGGGCCTGCTGGTGTCCTTCGCCGCTCTGATCCTGAGCCTGCAACTTTCCACCTCCAGGGCCGACTTCGACGCGGCCAGCAAGGATCGCTCGATCTATGCGGCGCATCTGGCGAGCCTCGACCAATGCCTGCGCGATCTCTCCCCGCGAATGGAGCCGACGCGCCAGCTGCTGCGCCGCTACACCGCCGCGGTGATCGCCAGCACCTGGCCCGACGAGCCGGCGCCGGAGGTCAAGACCATGCTCGACACCAAGGACATGCCGCTCATGGGCGAGGACAAGGTGCTTGCCGGCATGATGAACCAGATCGGCCTGGCGATCGATTCGTTCCAGCCGACCGATGGCATCGGCAAGAACATCGCCGCGCGCTGCCAACTGGACTACAGGGCGGCGCTGACGGGGCGCTGGGCCGTCATCGAGGATACACATGCTCCATCCGGCGTGTCCTTCACGCTGATCATCAGCTTCTGGCTGGCCCTCGTCTTCCTCAGCTTCGGCCTTCAGATCTCGCAGCGCCTGTTGAGCAAGATCGTGCTTGCCATCGGCGTCGTGTGCGTATCGAGCGTCATGTTCGTGATCATCGACCTCAAGATTCCCTATGGCGGTTTCTTCGGCATCTCCAGCATCTCCATGCGCGACGCGCTAACCGACATGAATCGCGATTGAACCGCTGGAGGGGCCTGTCGTCTTGAGGCTTTCCGCATGACGGCCCTTATTCCAAGGTTCAGGTCACCTCGAACCAGGTCAAGAGATCATCCTTCCTGGAAGGGCCGCAGGCGCGGCCGTGCAGGAGCCATTTGCCCGGATTATCCGCTGTGAACACCGTATGCACGGTTTCTCCCGGACCGATTGTGACCGTGTCGACCCAGTAGGGCTGCCATTCGTCGTCGAAGGGATGGAGGATGCGCATGGCGTGGCCGTGCACATGCACGGCCTGGTCGATAGGCGTTTTGTTGGCGAGGCCGAGATCGACGAGGCTGCCTCGCTTGACCGAGAACAAAGGCTTGTCGGGCAGCACCGAGCCGCCGCCGTTCCGGCCTGACAGCGCTAAGGTGACGCGCTTGGCCTTCTGCAGCGCAAGTGCGGCCGGCAGATCGGGGCGCGGCAGCACCAGGGGCGGCAGAAGGGCTGGGCGAAGCGGCGCCGCACCGTTCGAAACGAGGTGAGCGAGAATGACGACGTCGCCGTCGCGGTCCAGTGCGATACCGGCCTCACTCCCCGTTGTGAGCAGGCCGTCGACCGCAATGTCGGCGCGCCCGCCGGGCGGCAGGTCGAGGCGACCGTGATTGGGGGCGAAGGGTGTGTCGACGGGGTGGCCGTCGATGGCGACGATGGTGGCCGGAAAACCGGCCAGGGCGAGTTTGGCGATGCGCGTCGCCGCGGCGTTGACGAGACGCAGTCGGACACGCTCATTGGGAGCGAGGCTGATCGTTTCGGCCGGCTTCGAATTCGCCGTGATGGTCGGCTTGCTATCGGCGGTGGCCTGAATCTGCCCGTCGGCACCGATGTTCCAGTCGTCGATGACGAGAACCAGGTCTCGGTCTACCTTTGGCGGTTCATCCTCGTCGACGATCAGGACGCCATAGAGGCCGGCCTCGCATTGTGACAAGAAAGGGCCAAAGGCGGGGGGATGGTACCAGAAGGTGCCGGCATCCGGCGGCGTGAACGCGTAGTCGAAGCCCTCGCCCGGTTTCACCGCCTGCTGGGTCAGGGCGGGAACGCCGTCCATGCTATTGGCGAGGCGCACGCCATGCCAATGGATCGTCGAGGGGGCGTCGAGACGGTTTGCAAAGCGCAGCTTCACGGCCCGGTTGCGCTTCGTGTGCAGGAGAGGTCCCGGCGTCGAGGCGTCGAAACACTGCGTCCGGGTTGGCTTGACGCTGCCTGGCAGGGGGAGTTCGCCGGCCGCGGCCGTCAAGGTCAGGCCCGGAGCGGCCGGTGCGGGGCGCGTGAGAACAAGGCTGGCCAGGGTGACGCCGAGCCCGGCAAGAAGCTGACGCCGATCGAAACTGCCGGTCATCGGTGGGTCCTCCTGGCTGGGCAGTGGCTATTCCCGCCTGCCGGGAAGGTTGCTCGAAGGCCGGGAGCGACGCTGCGGCCGGCTGTTGCGGCCGCACGCGAATCCTTAACTCCAAATATCATGCAGGAGACGGCATTTTTTTGCTGCATCAATTTCATGACATGCTATATGGCGCCACTCGTTTCGCAGAATGCAAGTTTTGCGAAAGGGAGCCCTATTTGCGGGCGTGGCGGAACTGGTAGACGCGCTGGATTTAGGTTCCAGTGATGAAAGTCGTGGGGGTTCGAGCCCCTCCGCCCGCACCACGATCGGCCTCGACGGCTTAAAGACGGGGCAGCTACGAACTCACGGATTCGGGACAAGAATATGCAGGTGACCCAAACCCTGGCCGATGGCCTGAAGCGGGAATTCAAAGTGGTGGTGCCGGCGGCTGATATCGCCTCGCGCACCGATGCCCAATTGGAAGACATGAAGGGCAAGGTCCGCGTCAACGGCTTTCGTCCGGGCAAGGTGCCGGTGGCGCATCTGCGTCGTCTCTATGGCCGCTCGGTCACGGCCGATGTCGTCAACAATTTCGTTGGCGAAGCCAATCGTAAGATCGTCGATGACAACCAGATCAAGCTGGCCATGGAGCCCAAGCTCGATTTTGGTGCCGACGACGAAGGCGTGACCCAGGTGCTCGACGGCAAGGCCGATCTTGCCTGGACCGTCGCCGTGGAAGTGCTGCCGACCTTCGAGGTAGGCGACATTTCCGGCATCAAGATCGTCAAGCCGGTGGCCGAAGTCTCGGATGAAGAGGTGCAGTCGCGCCTCGAGGATCTGGCCCGCCGCAACGTCACCTATGCCGACAAGAAGGCCAAGTCGAAGGCCGAGAACCACGACCGCGTGATCGTCGACTTCGTCGGCAAGATCGACGGCGTCGAGTTCGACGGCGGCAAGGGTGAGGACATTTCCGTCGACCTCGGCTCCAAGACCTTCATTCCCGGCTTCGAGGACCAGCTCATCGGCGTCACCGCCGGCCAGGAGAAGACCATCGAGGTCAAGTTCCCCACCAACTATGCCTCCGACACGCTGGCCGGCAAGGACGCCACCTTCGACGTCAAGGTCAAGGCGGTGCAGGCTCCGGCTGAGCTCGTCATCGACGACGAGCTTGCCAAGTCTGTCGGCCTCGAATCGCTCGACAAGCTCAAGGAAGTGATCAAGAGCTCGATCGAAGGCGAGTACAACGCCGCCTCGCGCAGCAAGGTGAAGCGCCAGCTTCTCGATGCGCTTGATGCGAAATACTCCTTCGATCTGCCGCCGACCCTGTTCCAGCAGGAGTTCGACAATGTCTGGCTGCAGGTCGAGCGCGAGATGCAGCAGACCGGCCGCACCTTCGAGCAGGAGAACACCACCGAAGAGGCCGCCAAGGAAGATTATCGCAAGATCGCGGCCCGCCGCGTTCGCCTCGGCCTCGTGCTGGCCGAGATCGGCGAGAGCAACAAGATCCAGGTGACCGACGAAGAGGCGACTCGCGCCGTGATCGAGCGTGCCCGCCAGTTCCCGGGCCAGGAGCGCCAGATCTGGGAGTTCTACACCAAGAACCCGCAGGCGATCGCCGAGCTGCGCGCTCCGATCTTCGAGGACAAGGTTGTCGACCACATCCTCTCGCTCGCCGACATCACCGAGAACAAGGTCTCCAAAGAGGAACTGTTCAAGGAAGACGACGAGCAGGCCGCTTCTGCCGCTGCCGAGGAAAAGCCGGCCAAGGCCAAGAAAACCAAGGCCGCCAAGCCTGCCGAGTCAGCAGAATAAGGCTGTGCCGGGCCATCCTGGTTCGTCGAGACGAATATGCGATGGCCGGGCTTGCCCCGGCCATTGTCGTTCTCGAACGTCCCCGAACTTGCAAAAGGCGGGGAGGGGACTTGCAGGACCGGGTTTGACGACACATTTGCGACAAGAGGGCCCGTCTCTTCTCGGGCTAGCCTCCCTCGACAACCGTCGCACCTTCATGTCCCTGCGGGCGACAGGAAGGTTCACTTGACAAACAGGCTCGCGATCCCTGCCCTGACAGGAACATGGACTGCCGAGATTCGCTTGCTGGAGAGATTGATGCGAGATCCGATCGACTTCTATACCAACAACCTCATACCGACCGTGGTCGAAAGCACCAATCGCGGCGAGCGTGCCTGGGATATCTATTCGCGGCTGATGCGCGAACGCATCATCTTCCTGACCGGCCCGGTGGAGGACTACATGGCCTCCATCGTGGTGGCCCAGCTGCTGTTCCTGGAAGGGGAGAACCCCAAGAAGGAAATCGCGATGTACATCAACTCGCCGGGCGGGGTGGTGACGGCGGGCCTGTCGATCTACGACACGATGCAGTTCATTCGCTCGCCGATCTCAACGCTTTGCGTCGGCCAGGCGGCTTCGATGGGATCGCTCCTGCTGGCCGCCGGCGAGAAGGATCTGCGCTTTGCCCTGCCCAACGCGCGCATCATGGTGCACCAGCCTTCGGGCGGATATCAGGGCCAGGCGACCGACATCCTGATCCACGCCGAAGAAACGCGCCGCGTGAAGCAGAGGCTGAACGAAATCTACGTCAAGCATACCGGCCAGGACATCAAGTCGATCCAGGAGGCCCTGGAGCGTGATAATTTCATGGATGCGGAGCAGGCCAAAGCTTTCGGTCTGGTCGACCATGTGAGCGAGAAGCGGCCGGAGGAAGCCTCGCCCAAGCCTTAATGTAACCCTGCGGGAGATCCCTGCACGAGTTTCGCCACAGTTCGTTGCAATGGATATCGGTAATGATCTGTTGACGTGGGGGGCGCTAGATTCCAGCATTGGACCTGCTGGATGCAGCGTCACCGGAGAATGCAGGGGCAGCCATCATTTGGCATAGCCCTTGCAGGACGAACTTAGTCGATGCAGGTACGCCTGCGGGATTGTGTTTACAGCCACGGGATTTCCCGTGGGATTATGCGGAATGTCCGTTCCGCCGAGAGAGCCCGAAAGGGGGATGCCATGACCAAGGCCGGCAGCGATACCAAGAACACGCTCTACTGCTCGTTCTGCGGCAAGAGCCAGCACGAAGTTCGCAAGCTCATCGCCGGCCCGACGGTATTCATCTGCGATGAATGTGTCGAGCTGTGCATGGATATTATTCGCGAGGAGAACAAGTCCTCGCTGGTGAAGTCGCGCGACGGGGTGCCTACCCCGCGTGAGATCTGCAAGGTGCTCGACGATTATGTGATCGGCCAGATGCAGGCCAAGCGCGTGCTCTCGGTGGCCGTGCACAATCACTACAAGCGTCTCAACCATGCCACCAAGCACAGCGATGTCGAACTGGCGAAGTCCAACATTCTGATGATCGGACCGACCGGTTCGGGCAAGACGCTGCTCGCCCAGACCATGGCCCGCATCATCGACGTGCCCTTCACCATGGCCGATGCCACGACCCTGACGGAAGCCGGCTATGTCGGCGAGGATGTCGAGAACATCATCCTCAAGCTGCTGCAGGCGGCCGACTATAATGTCGAGCGCGCCCAGCGCGGCATCGTCTATATCGACGAGGTCGACAAGATCAGCCGCAAGTCCGACAATCCCTCGATCACCCGTGACGTCTCGGGCGAGGGCGTGCAGCAGGCCTTGCTGAAGATCATGGAAGGCACGGTGGCCAGTGTTCCGCCGCAGGGCGGGCGCAAGCATCCCCAGCAGGAGTTCCTGCAGGTCGACACCACCAATATCCTCTTCATCTGCGGCGGTGCCTTCTCGGGCCTCGAGAAGATCATCTCCAGCCGCGGCAAGGGCACCTCGATCGGTTTCGGCGCCCGCGTGGTGACGCCCGAAGACCGGCGTACCGGCGAGATCTTCCGTGAGGTTGAGCCCGAGGATCTGTTGAAGTTCGGCCTGATCCCGGAATTCGTCGGGCGTCTGCCGGTCATTGCGACCTTGGAAGATCTCGACGAGCCGGCGCTGATCAAGATCCTGACCGAGCCGAAGAATGCGCTGGTGAAGCAGTATCAGCGCCTGTTCGAGATGGAGGGGATCGATCTGACCTTCCAGGACGAGGCCTTGTCGTCGATCGCCAAGAAGGCGATCGAGCGCAAGACCGGTGCGCGTGGCCTGCGCTCGATCATGGAGGGCATCCTGCTCGACACCATGTTCGAACTGCCCGGCCTCGACGGTGTCGAGGAAGTGGTGATCTCCAAGGAAGTCGTTGACGGACAGGCCAAGCCGCTCTTCATCTATTCCGAGAAGCAGGAGGTTTCCTCCACCGGCTGATGTCCGCCGGAGCAATGCTCGATATGCAATGCCGGCCTGTGGCCGGCATTGTCATGTCGACACCTGCCTGCAGACATGTTGAAATGCATGGCTCGGGCGATGTCCCGCTCCGCTGAGATCGACCATTCGCCGCAGCGGCCTTCGATTGCGCTTGACGTCGGAGGGGGGTATCGTGGGCTAGGAGAGACCAGCTCGATTCGAGCCGGTTTCCGTAGAAAAATGCATGTTTTGGCTAATTGTCGCTACTTTTCGGAGAGTCCTTTCAAGAGTGGCCCGAGGTTCCCGGCAATCAATCCGAAGTCGATCGAACAGAAATTTGTAGCGAGGTTCGCAGGTGCGAGAACGAAAATCGAGACAGCGCAATTTACCGGGATTAGCCGGCTTGACACTGTGCTTGGTGCTCTCCACCTAACCCTTATCGAAGCAACTGTGCCCATCCGGGGCAGTTGGGAATACCTCCGAGGTCGCTCTTCGTGTTGGCCGGGAGGATAGCGCCGCTGGTACGGCTATTGCAGCGTGGAACGGCGCAGGAAAGGATATGCAATGACGACGAATAAGCAGCGTCCTCCGGTGCCGGCAGGCACCGTCGATACGTTCCCGGTGTTGCCTCTGCGCGATATCGTGGTGTTCCCCCACATGATCGTGCCGCTTTTCGTTGGCCGCGAGAAGTCGATTCGGGCGCTGGAAGAAGTCATGCGGACCGACCGCCACATCCTGCTGGCGACGCAGCTCAATGCCGCCGAGGATGATCCGGCGCCGGACGCCATCTACAAGCTCGGCACGCTGGCTACCGTGCTGCAATTGCTGAAGCTGCCCGACGGCACGGTGAAGGTGCTGGTCGAGGGCGTCGACCGCGCACGCGTGCTCTCCTATTCCGGGCATGACGATTTCTATCAGGCCGAGGCCGAGGTCCTGGGCGACGGCAATGGCGAGAAGATCGAAGCCGAAGCGCTTGCCCGTTCCGTGGTGGCCGAATTCGAGAGCTATGTGAAGCTCAACAAGAAGGTGTCGCCGGAAGTCGTGGCCACGGTCACCCAGATCGAGGATTATTCGAAGCTCGCCGACACCATCGCCGCACATCTTGCGGTGAAGATCGCCGACAAGCAGGAAGTGCTGGAGATCCTGTCGATCCCGGCGCGCCTGGAGAAGGTGCTCGCCCTGATGGAAAGCGAGATTTCCGTCCTGCAGGTCGAGAAGCGCATCCGTACCCGCGTCAAGCGGCAGATGGAGAAGACCCAGCGCGAGTACTATCTCAACGAGCAGATGAAGGCGATCCAGAAGGAGCTCGGTGACGAGGAAGGCAAGGACGAACTCGGCGAGCTCGAACAGAAGATCAAGGACACCAAGCTCTCCAAGGAGGCCCGCGACAAGGCGCAGGCCGAGATGAAGAAGCTGCGTCAGATGTCCCCGATGTCGGCCGAGGCCACCGTCGTGCGCAACTATCTGGACTGGCTGATTTCCTTGCCCTGGGGCGACAAGTCCCGGATCAAGAAGGATTTGCCGCATGCCCAGGAGATTCTCGATGCCGATCACCATGGCCTGGAAAAGGTCAAGGAACGTATCATCGAGTATCTGGCGGTGCAGCAGCGCGCCAACAAGCTGACCGGTCCGATCCTGTGCCTCGTCGGCCCGCCCGGCGTCGGCAAGACGTCGCTCGCCCGTTCGATAGCCAAGGCGACCGGCCGCGAATATGTGCGCATGTCGCTCGGCGGTGTCCGGGACGAGGCCGAGATCCGTGGCCATCGGCGCACCTATATCGGCTCGATGCCCGGCAAGGTCGTTCAGTCGATGCGCAAGGCCAAGAAGCAGAATCCGCTCTTCCTGCTCGATGAAATCGACAAGATGGGCCAGGATTTCCGCGGCGATCCGTCTTCGGCTCTGTTGGAAGTGCTCGATCCCGAGCAGAACTCGACGTTCAACGACCATTACCTCGAGGTCGACTACGACCTGTCGAACGTGATGTTCGTGACCACGGCGAACACGCTCAACATTCCGCCGGCGCTGCTGGACCGCATGGAGATCATCCGTCTCGCCGGTTATACCGAAGACGAGAAGGTGGAGATCGCCCGCAAGCATCTCATCCCCAATGCCGTTCAGAAGCATGGCCTGAAGGCACGTGAGTTCTCGATCGACGACGAAGCGCTGCTCAATCTGGTGCGTCGCTACACGCAGGAAGCCGGGGTGCGCAACCTCGAGCGCGAGATCTCGAACCTGACCCGTAAGGCCGTCAAGGACATCCTGATGTCCAAGAAGAAGACGGTCAAGGTGACGAACACGGTGCTCGAAGACTATCTCGGCGCCCCGCGTTACCGCTACGGCCAGGCCGAACTCGAGGATCAGGTGGGTGCGGTTACGGGCCTGGCCTGGACCGAGGTGGGCGGCGTGCTTCTGACCATCGAAGCGGTCATGATGCCCGGCAAGGGCAAGATGATCGTGACGGGCAATCTGAAGGACGTCATGCGCGAGTCGATCTCCGCGGCTGCCTCCTATGTCCGTTCGCGCGCCATCGACTACGGCATCGAGCCGCCGCTGTTCGACAAGCGCGACGTGCATGTGCATCTGCCGGAAGGTGCAACGCCCAAGGATGGCCCCTCGGCCGGCATCGCCATGGCCACCGCCATGGTGTCGGTGATGACGGGCATCGCGGTTCGCCGTGACGTTGCCATGACCGGTGAGGTCACCTTGCGTGGCCGGGTGCTGCCGATCGGCGGCCTGAAGGAGAAGCTGCTCGCCGCCCTGCGGGCCGGCATCAAGACCGTGCTGATTCCGGAAGAGAACGCCAAGGATCTGGCCGAACTTCCCGACAATGTGAAGAACGGTCTCGAAATCGTGCCGGTTTCCCGGATGGAGGAAGTTCTGCGCAGGGCGCTGGTGCGCATGCCAGAGCCTATCACCTGGGACGAGGACAAGAACGCGCCGCCGCCGGCTGTCGTCGGAGATGACGCCAACGCTGTCGTCGCCCACTGACACTGAAACGATCTGCAAGCGGCCGCGCCCCAAAGGGTGCGGCCGCTTTCTTTTGCCTTGCGAAGCGGGCACAAGCGCAATAGACAGGGGCCGTGCGCGGGACCTTTCCGTGCTGGGGCGGTTAGCTCAGTTGGTAGAGCATCTCGTTTACACCGAGAGGGTCGGCGGTTCGAGCCCGTCACCGCCCACCAGAACATTCAATCAGTTTGGCCTGTCGACTTGCAGGCTTGATGGGTGCTCAGCGCGGGGCTGATGCCACCTGGCGCATTGCCAGCTGCGCTTCCTGCCGGTGGACCTCGATCGAGTCCAGGCTCTTGTCGAACAAGGGCGGGTCGCCTTCCAGATAGGTCGCCGCCCAGGTCTCCGCCTCGACGAGGTCTTCGAAAATCGGTGCGTCCGGCAGCGGTTCGACGTGAGCGCCACGGCGTTTCATGATGATGAACCAGCTCATCCGCGTCGTCCTGATCATTGAACTCCTAAATGAAATGCGCATCGCGGCACGGGGGTTCCATGCCACGCTCGTCTCACGTGGCGGCGATGGGCTGGCGGGCCGGATAGGCTCGCAGCGTGCACGGGCAAGGGTGTCACCGGGAAGGTGCAGCAGGATCCATGGTGTCTGAGCCATGCTCTTCGGAAGATCTTGCGTGATGGGGCCGGATTGACATCGGGCTGATGCCGACCTATGCGATGGTCACCTGCTGATTTGAGCGGAAGGTTTCATGTCAGAGCTTGTGAGAAACCGCTGACCGTCTCGATTTGACGAGACATGAGGAAGCATTGCGAGGCGCGGCGGCCGGATCGGGCGGGTGCGCGGGCGATGCTTGTCATGGTTTCTGCGACAGGCTCCACCATCATGAATATCTCACGGGGCGAGCAGCGTGTGCTGCACGTGCTGGCCCAGGGCGGGCATATCCGCCATCATCGCGGCGATAACGGCCGCATCCATCATGTCGACTGCTTCACCCGCGACGGCCATCGTCTGGCCGATTGCACGCTTGAGACATTCGGCAAGCTCCTCCGCAAAAGGCTGATCGAATCCCATGCCTCCGGCCCCTACCGCATCTCGCGCAAAGGGCGGGAGAGCGTGCGCGCTCAGGCCGACAACCGCTGAACGAGGGAAATATCATGCAGATCCGACCAGAACGTGCCGATGATATCGATACCATCCGCGCGATGACCAGGGCCGCCTTCGAAGGAAAGCCATATAGCAGCCAGACGGAGGCGGCGATCGTCGACGGCTTAAGGGCGGCGGGGGCTTTGACCTTGTCCCTGGTGGCGGAAGAAGAAAGCGGGGTCGTCGGCCATGTCGCCTTTTCGCCCGTCACCATCGATGGGGCTTTCCGGCATTGGTACGGGCTGGGGCCGGTATCGGTGCGACCGGACCGCCAGAAAAACGGCATCGGGCGAGCGCTGATCGAGACTGGCCTCGCCGACCTCCGCCGGCAGGAGGCGCAAGGCTGCGTCGTCCTGGGAGATCCCGCCTATTACGGCCGCTTCGGCTTCAAGAACGAGGTTCGGCTTTGCCTTCCCGGCGTGCCGCCTGTCTATTTCCAGTGCCTGCCCTTCGGGGCTGACATGCCGCAGGGAGACGTGGCCTACCACCCGGCGTTCGAGGCGAAATAGCGGATCGTCCCGCCGCGACCAGGACGCGGCGGGACGCCTCTCAAGCCCCGAAAGCCGGCCAAGCCTCGTCCGCCGGTGCGATCACCGCGGGCGGGCGGGGCCATTGGATGGCAAAGGCCGGGTCGTCATAGCGATAGCCCCGGGCATGGCCGGGAACATATTTGCGGCCCATGCCGTACAAGACGTCCGTTCCGGCTTCGAGCGTCAGGAAGCCGTGGGCACAGCCTTCGGGAATATAGAGCTGGTGCAGATTGTCGGCGCTCAGCTCGGCGCCGAGCCATTGGCAAAAGGCCGGGCTGTCCGGCCTGAGATCGACCACGACGTCATGGATCTTCCCTCGCGCCACCTGGACGAGCTTGGCCTCGGCATGAGGAGCATCCTGGAAGTGCATGCCGCGCAGGGTGAAAGCCTTGTCGTTGCGCGAGAGATTGGTTTGCACAGGCGCAAAGACGATGCCGGCGGCAGCGAACTCGTCCGGGCAATAGGTGCGGGCGAAAAAGCCGCGATCGTCGCGCCGCGGCTCCGGCTCGATCAGGAAGCAGCCCGGGATGCGGGTCTCGACGAAGATCACGGCGAGAGCCTGATGCTGGGCACGGCCGTCACGAAGGAACTGCCCGGCGGCATCAGCGGACGCGTCTGCTCCATCACTTCCTCGGCGATGTTCCAGGGCAGGATGACGAGATAATCGGGTGCGATCTCGCTGATCTTGTCGGGCGAGAGGATCGGGATCTGGCTGCCGGGCAGCAGGCGGCCCTGCTTGGCCAGGGAACGGTCGAACACAGCCACGATATCGGCGGGGCCGACGCCGCAGAAATTCAGGAAGGTGTTGCCCTTGGCGGCGGCTCCATAGGCGGCGATGGTCTTGCCGGCGGCCTTGGCCTCGGCCAGGAAGGCGAGGAAGCCGCGCTTGACCTCGGCGACCTTGGCAGCAAAGCCTTCATAGCCGGCCAGAGCGTCAAGACCGGCGGCGTGCTCCTTGGCGCGCAGGGCGTCGAGCCGCGCCGAAGGCCGGTGGCTGGACGCCAATGGTGCCGCGAACAGGCGCAGCGAGCCGCCATGGGTCGGCAGTTCCTCGACATCGATCGCCTTGAGGCCGACGGCGGCGAACACCTTCTCGACCGTCACCAGCGAGAGATAGGAAAAATGCTCGTGATAGATAGTATCGAACTGCACCTTCTCGATCAGATTGAGCACATGCGGGAATTCGAAGGTGACGACGCCCTCGGGTTTCAGCAAGGCGGCGAAGCCGCCGACGAAATCGCGGATATCGGGGACATGGGCGAGCACATTGTTGGCAGCCATGAGGTCGGCGCGCTTGCCCTGGCCGACGAGACGCCGGGCGGTTTCGACGCCGAAGAAGGCGACTTCGGTATCGATGCCCTTGGCCCGGGCCGTCTCGGCGACATTGGCAGCAGGTTCGACACCGAGCACCGGTACGCCAGCGGCTTTGAAATGCTGCAGCAGGTAGCCGTCATTGGAGGCGACTTCGATCACCAGCGAATTGGCGCCGAGCTTGAAACGCTCGATCATCGCTTGCGCATAGCGCTTGGCATGCGCCACCCAGCTGTCCGAATAGGAGGAAAAATAGGCGTAGTCGGAGAAGATCGCGTCCGGCGGGACGGAATCATCGACCTGGACGAGCAGGCAGCTCGGACAGACGCGCGCATGCAGCGGGAAGCTGCGCTCGGGATTGCTGTCGTCGGGCAGGCGATAATCGTTGGCAAGCGGCATCGAGCCGAGATCGCACAAGGTCGTCGTCAGCGGCGTAGCGCAGAACCGGCAATGAGGAAGCGTGGACGTGGCAGCGGGCATGGCGGCGGTCTCAGGGCGTCGAGAAACGGGAGATCTGATCGAGGGTGAAGGCGTGCATGTCCTGCCCGGCGGCCTCGGCAGCATACCATTGCGCCGTCCATTCCAGACTGGCCGGGCCGGCGAGCCGATCCTGCCAGCCGAGCAGCGAGCGGGCTCGCTCGGAATCGACGGTCAGCGCCTTCATCTCGATGGAACCGGGCACGGGTTTGTGCAGCCAGTCCGGCTTGCGGCCAAGCGCCTGGAAAATGGCATCGGCCACCGCCGAAACGGGCAGGGGACGGGAAGGGTCGGGACCGAAGTTCAGTGCCCGCGGCGTGTCCGCGACAGTAGCCAGCCGTTCGGCATAGACCAGATAGCCGTTCACGCAGTCGAGCACATGCTGCCAGGGTCTGACCGCCTCGGGGTGGCGCAGTTCGAGCGGCTTGCCGCCGCGCACGGCGCGCACGATGTCCGGGACGAGCCGGTCGGCCGAATGGTCGCCGCCCCCGATGACGTTGCCGCCGCGTGCAGTGGCAGCCGGCACCCGTGCCTTGTCGAAATAGGAGCGCGCATAGGAATAGGTGACGATCTCGGCAGCCGCCTTGGAAGCCGAGTAGGGATCCTTGCCGCCGAGCTTGTCATCCTCATGGAAGGCCTCGCCTGTCTCCTCGTTGAGATAGACCTTGTCCGAGGTCACCGCGAGGATGCAGGCGAGTGTCGGCAGGGAGCGCAGGGCTTCCAAGAGGTGCACCGTGCCCATGACGTTGGTGCCGAAAGTCTCGACCGGATCGGCGAGGGAACGCCGCACCAGGGCCTGGGCAGCCAGGTGCAGCACGATTTCGGGTTGGGTCGCCTCCACGGCCCGGCGCACGGCTTCGGCATCGCGAAGGTCGCCAAGGATCGACCGGACGGAACCGTCGACGCCCGCGGCTGCAAATAGGGGCTGGTCGGCGGCCGGCGGCAGCGCAAAGCCGGTAACCTCCGCCCCAAGCCGATGCAGCCACAAGGCCATCCAGCTCCCCTTGAAGCCTGTATGGCCGGTAAGAAACACCTTCCTGCCCCGCCAGAAAGCAGGTGATGGCAAAATGCCTGCGGCCAAAGCCCGGGTCACGGCCAGACCTTCCAGGGCGCTTTGCCCTGCGCCCACAATTGTTCGAGATGGTTCTTGTCGCGCAAGGTATCCATGGGCTGCCAGAACCCGCCATGCCGATAGGCCATCAAATCGCCGGAGGCGGCCAGAGCCTCGAGCGGCGCACCTTCCCAGGAAGTCTGGTCTGCCTCGATCAGGTCGACCACGCTCGGTTCCAGCACGAAGAAGCCGCCATTGATCAGCGCATTGTCGCCGGGCGGCTTTTCGATGAAACGGGTGACCTTGTCACCCTCCAGCGACAGGGAGCCGTAGCGGCCGGGAGGGATCACGCCCGTCAGCGTGGCGCGCTTGCCATGCTTCTTGTGGAAGGCGATGAGCGCGCCGATGTCGACGTCGGAGACGCCGTCGCCATAGGTGAAGCAGAAGGATTCGCCCGGCGTCAGGAAAGGGGCGACCCGTTTCAGCCGGCCGCCCGTCATGCTGGTCTCGCCGGTGTCCACCATGGTGACCCGCCAGGGCTCGGCCTTCTGATTATGGTAGATGACCTCGTTCTTTTCGGCGTCGATCGTCACATCCGCATTGTGCAGGAAGTAGTTGGAGAAATACTCCTTGATCATATAGCCCTTGTAGCCCAGGCAGATCACGAAATCGTTGATGCCGTAATGGCTGTAGATCTTCATGATGTGCCAGAGGATCGGCCGGCCTCCGATCTCGATCATCGGTTTGGGGCGCAGATGCGATTCTTCGGAAATGCGCGTGCCCATGCCGCCAGCGAGAATGATTGCTTTCAAGGTCTGATCCGATAGACAGAGGTGGGTGGCGCGGCTATAGCCGCTTGGCTGTTCCTTGGCAATCAAACGGCAGAAATGGCCCGCGTCAAATCCGGATTTCGAAAGCGTTTCAATATCCGCTACTGGCGCTGGCTGGCGGCACGGGCGACTATTGGCAGGATCAGCCTGCTGCGGCGTCGTTTTTCCTTCTATCCGCGCGGAGTCGATCCTGAGATCGCCGCGACCCTTGTCATCGAGGACCGCAAGGCCGAGATGGCGACTTCGTTCACACCGGAAGAATGCGCTTTCGTGCGGGACCGGTGCTGGCCCTATGACACCTTGGCGCGCGAATGGCGGGGAGGCGTCACGGTTCCGGTGCAGGAACTGGCCCTGACGATAAGTCCCGCGGAACTGCTTGGCCATGTCAGCCGCGTTTTCGCGCCCGATCGGGAAGGCGTGGTGATACGCGACGTGGAATGGGTGAATTGGAACTTCGCCAGGGCCAAGCGGCTTCGCGTTCTGCCCGCCCTTGCAGGGCGTTGTCATCTCTTGGCTCGGACGGACAATTATTATCATGCGCTCTTTGAGGACCTGGTTCCGGTCGTCAACTACCTCGAGCGCTTTCACCCCAAGGGCATGCCGCTCACCCTGCTGCTGCCGCCTTCGCGCCTGGAAAGCCTGAACCTAGGCTGCGCCCTGCTGGAGCAGGCCTATCCGGGCGTGCGCGTGATCGCCATGCCGGACGATGCCAAAGTGGCGGTCGAGGAGGCGCTGTGGCTTTCCTTCGATGCCGGCAATGCCGAATGGAGCTTTGCCGATGCCGCTCCCGTCGAGCGGCTGGCGGACCTTTTCCGCGCGCACTACGGGGTGCCCGCCGGCCGCGGCCGGCGCATCTTCTTTTCGCGGGGAAACAGCAAGATCCGGCGCCTGCTCAATGAAGATGCGCTCTGGGACATTGCAAGAGGGCATGGTTTCGAGCGATTCGAGGCCAAGGGCGACAATCATGCCGAACAGGTTCGCCTGTTCTCCCAGGCCGACGCCGTTATCGGCGTGCATGGCGCCGGGCTCGGCAATCTGGCGTTCTGCCGGCCCGGAACGCAGGTGATCGAGCTTTTTCCCGCGAATTTCACCAAGAGCACCTATCTGTGGCTGAGCAGGCGCCTCGGCCTCGATTATAGCTGGCTCATCGGCGAGCCGGGTGATTATGACCAGGCGTTCGCGTTGAACGAAAACCTGCTGCGCGACAAGCTCGAGTCACTTCCCCCCTCTTCCTGATGATGATGGTCTGTCTCGGCGAGGGGCTCACGATCGACCGCGCCATCGGTTTGGCCCTGGCTCGTGCCGGCGCCTTCCGTGTTTCCAGGAGGCCGATCGGTTCCTGAGCGGCTCTGCCGCAAGCCGTGAAGACCGTAAAATCCCTGGCATCGTCCAGGGATGCTCCGATATGGTCGCTCCATGCAATTTCAAACCATTTCCTCGCGCCATTTTCTCGGCGTGCAATCCTCCCTTACCGGCAAGGCCTGGCGAGAAAGGCTGGATGCACAAGGCCAGATGCAGGCTGTGACGCTCGCCCAGCGCTCCGGCCAGCCTGAGCTGCTGGCGCGCATTCTTGCCGGCAGAGGCGTCGCGGCCGAGGAGGCGGAGGCCTATCTGGCTCCTACGCTGCGCCACTACATGCCCGATCCCTCCCGCCTGACCGATATGGACAAGGCGGCGGAACGACTGGCCGATGCCGTGATGGCGCGCGAGAGCATCGCCATTTTCGGCGATTATGACGTCGACGGCGCGACCTCTGCAGCGCTGCTTGCCGGGTGGCTGCGCGAGGTCGGCGTACCGGCCCGCATCCACATTCCCGATCGCATCTATGAAGGCTACGGTCCGAATGAGGAGGCGATTCGCCTGTTGCGGGCCGAGGGCGCGAGCCTGCTGGTAACGGTGGATTGTGGCACGACGAGCGTCGATGTTCTCGGCAAGGCCACTGAACTCGGCTTCGAGACACTGGTCGTCGATCATCACCAGGCCGGCGAAGTGCTGCCGCCGGCGGTAGCGGTGGTCAACCCCAACCGTCTCGATGATCTCTCCGGTCAGGGACATCTATGTGCCTGCGGGGTCACCTTCATGCTTCTCGTCGCGGTCAGCCGAACTCTGCGACAGCGCGGTTGGTGGCGGGAACGGCCCGAGCCGGACCTGATGGCGCGCCTCGACCTCGTTGCTCTGGGAACGGTGGCGGATGTGGTGCCGCTCAAGGGGCTCAATCGGGCCTTCGTGGCGCGAGGCCTTGCCGTAATGCGCCAACGTCAGCGTGCCGGCCTGCGCGCACTGATGGATATGGCCCGTCTGGACGGGCCGCCGCGGCCTTATCATCTGGGCTTCCTGCTCGGCCCGCGCATCAATGCGGGCGGTCGCATCGGCGATGCCGCGCTCGGCGCCAGGCTGTTGATGAGCGAGGATGGCGAGGAGGCGGCTTCGATCGCCGCGACATTGGACCGGCTCAACCGGGAGCGCCAGACGGTTGAGGCCATCATGCTGGAGGAAGCGCTGGCCGAGGCCGTCGCCGCCCTCGGCATGGAGGAGACGGGCGCGACGGTGGTGACGGCGTCGCGAAATTGGCACCCCGGGGTCGTCGGTCTGGTCGCCGCTCGCCTGAAGGAGCGCTTCGGCCGGCCTGCCTTCGCGATCGCCTTCAACAAGGATGGAGTTGGCACCGGGTCCGGGCGCTCGATCGGCGGCGTGGATCTGGGCAAGGCCGTAAGGCAGGCGGTGGAGCGCGGCCTCGTCGTCAAGGGCGGCGGCCACGCCATGGCGGCAGGCATCACCTTGGGCCAGAACCAACTCGGCGCCTTCCGAGCCTATCTGGAAGCGGAACTCGCATCCGCCGTCGAGACCGCACGGGCAGATGCAGCCCTGGAGATCGACGGAGCGCTCGCAGCCGGCGGTGCGACCACCGGCCTGATCGAGATGCTCGAAAAAGCCGGCCCGTTCGGCCAGGGCAATCCTGAGCCCGTGCTGGCGCTGCCGAGCCACCAGCTCGCCTTCGTCGATACGGTTGGTGAGGCCCATTTGCGGCTTCGCCTCAAGGCGCATGACGGTGCCATGCTCGACGCCATCGCCTTCCGCTCGGTCGGGCAGCCTCTGGGCGATGGCCTCATCGGCCATCGCGGCAGGGCCCTGCATGTCGCCGGCACCTTGAGTGTCGATCGCTATGGCGGGCGCGAGCGCGTGCAGTTGCGCGTGCTCGACGCCGCGCCGGCCATGGGCTGAATGGTTTACACGGGCGGCGGGTTGCGCTCGGCGAAGCCGCGCTGGTGCCAGTAGGGATAGGGCAGGGTGACGGTACTGGCTTCGTCCAGACGGGCGATCTGCTCCGGCGTGAGCGACCAGCCTATGGCGCCGAGATTTTCGTGCAACTGCGCCTCGTCGCGCGCGCCGATGATCACGCTGGCGACGGTGGGCCGCTGCAGCAGCCAGTTCAGGGCGATCTGGGGCACGCTCTTTCCGGTTTCGCCGGCGATGGCGTCGATCGCATCGACGACGCGATAGAGCAGCTCATCGCTCACGGGCGGACCGTCGGCGGCAGTCTGGTGCAGGCGGCTGCGCTCCGGCAGCGGCGCACCCCGGCGCAGCTTTCCGGTCAGGCGCCCCCAGCCGAGCGGGCTCCACACCACGGCGCCGACCTTCTGGTCGAGGCCGAGCGGCATCAGCTCCCATTCATAGTCGCGGCCGATCAGGGAATAATAGGCCTGGTGGGCGACATAGCGCGGCAGCCCGTAACGGTCCGAGGCTGCCAGGGACTTCGCCAGATGCCAGCCGGAGAAATTGGAGACGCCGATATAGCGGATCTTTCCGGCGCGGATCAGGTCGTCGAAGGTCTGCAGCACTTCCTCCACCGGCGTGAGCGCGTCGAAGCCGTGCAGCTGGAACAGGTCGATATAGTCGGTGGCGAGCCGCTTCAACGCCTTGTCGACGGCATCGGTGAGATGGAAGCGGGAAGAGCCGACATCGTTCGGCCCCGGTCCGGAGCGGAAGGTAGCCTTGGTCGAGATAACAACCCGGTCGCGGCGGCCGGCGATCGCCTTGCCGAGAATTTCCTCGGCCAGGCCCGACGAATAAATATCGGCGCTGTCGAACATGGTGACGCCGGCATCGATGCAGATGTCGAGCAGGCGCCGGGCGCCTTCCGCATCGGTCGAACCCCAGGCCTTGAAGAAGTCACCGCCGCCGCCGAAGGTTCCGGTACCCAGGCTGAGGGCCGGCACCTTGAAGCCTGAGCCGCCTAACTGACGATATTCCATGGAGTTTCCTCTTTGCTGCGGAGAGCGGCACAACGGCCGGAAAAGACGATCAATGTCTCGCCAATAGGCAGCGCCGATGCAATCGCGCGGCTTGCCGGCAGGCACAAAGTGAGCGCAATTGTCAGAGGATATTCTGGCTGTGGTGGAACGACAATCTCAATCGAGCGCCGCTCCGGAAAAGTGATGAAACCACCAGGTCTTGTATGCGACCGCCAACATCCGACTGGCGACGAGGCCGGTCGGACGCGCCGAACTCACGGGGTGGCCGATGCTTTGAGTATCTTGGATTTGGAAGTGTTTTTATCTCGTGTTTCTAAAGCTTTGGCGCGATTTTTTATAGCGAGGTCGAAGTTGGGTTTGATGCGTATGGCCTGATTGAAATCCGCGATCGCGCTATCATAATCACCGGCGTTGAAATGGGTTATCCCTCGATCATTGTAGGCTTCGGCGTAGGTGGGATCGATATTGATCGCCAGATTGAAGTCGGCGATCGCCCGGTCGCGATTTCCCAGATCATCATAACTGGAGCCACGGTGCCGATAGGCAAGCGCATAGCTGGGCTTGATGCGAATGGCCTGGTTGAAGTCTTGGATCGCGCGGGCATGGTCACCCTTGTTGTTGTAGGTCACACCGCGATTCATGAAGGCGACCGCACTATCCGGGTCGATCCGGATAGCCTCGTCATAGTCGCGGAGGGCGCGGTCGTAATCGCCTTGCCTGTCGAACGCGATGCCCCGGTTCCGATAGGCAAGGGCATAGTTGGGCTTGATACGAATGGCCTGACTGTAATCGGCAAGTGCACGATCGCGATCGCCTTTGTCGTCATGGGCGTTGCCACGGTTGTTGAAGGCAGCGGCATAATTGGGGTCGAAGACTACGGCTTGGTCGTAATCCCGGATCGCATGCTCGTAGTCGCCCTTGTCATAGTAAGCATTGGCTCGCCCGTAATATGCCCTGGCATAATTCGGCTTGATTCGAATGGCTTGGTCGTAATCTCGCATCGCTCGGTCATAGTCGCCCTTGTCGGCGTAAGCGCCACCCCGATTGTTGAACGCGATGGCAAAATTGGGATCGAGCCGGATAGCCTGATCGTAATCCTGGATGGCGCGATCGCGGTCCCCCTTGTCGTCATAGGCGTTCCCGCGACCGTTATAGGCGATGGCGTGGTCGGGCTTGATGCGAATAGCCTGGTCATAATCCTGAATGGCACGGCTATATTCGCCCTTGTCGTAATAAGCGTTGCCGCGATTTGAGTAGGCAGTGACATATTCCGGGTCTATGCGGATGGCTTCGTCGTAATCTCGGATGGCCCGATCGTAGTCGCCCTTGTTCTTGTGGGAGACGCCGCGATTGTTGAAGGCGTAGGCATAATCCGGCTTGAAGCGGATGGCCTGATCATAGTCGCGGATGGCTCGGTCATACTCGCCCCTGTCGTCATAGATGCTGCCGCGGTTGTTGAGTGCATAGGCGTAGTCCGGCTTTATGCGAATGGCCTGATCATAATCGCGGATGGCACGGTCATATTCGCCCTTGTCGCGATAGGCGCTTCCTCGACTATTGAGGGCATAGGCGTAATCCGGTTTGAGCCGGATGGCCTCATCGAAATCCCGAATAGCTCGGTCGTGATCTCCCTTGTCGTCATAGGCTTTGCCGCGGCCATTGTAGGCGACGGCATAGTCAGGCTTGATGCGAATGGCTTGGTCGTAGTCTCGGATGGCGCGATCATACGCGCCTTTATCGTGATAAGCGCTGGCGCGGTTGTTGAAGGGAACTGCATCGTCTGGATCGAGGCTGATGGCGCGATCATAATCCGCGATAGCGCGGTCGTAGTCACCCCTGTCGGCATAGGCATTACCCCGGTTGCCAAGCGCGAGCGCATAGTTGGGGTCCAGTCGTATGGCCTGGTCAAAGTCTTGGAGCGCGCGCTCTCGATCGCCCTTGTCGCTATAGGCGTTGCCGCGATTGTTGTACGCATAGGCGTAATCGGGTTTCAGCAATATGGCCTGGTCGTAGTCCGCGATGGCACGCACCACGTCGCCCTTGCGCTGATAGGCTACGCCCCTATTGTAGAAAGCGGCTACCAGATCGGCCTGAGGCTTTCCGGCTAACGAAATTAGCCAACTGCATCCGGCAATGGTCTGGTCATTGGTGGATTTCGTATCGAAACAGAATGACTCCGCCTGCTTGGGCGAGATCTTCTTGGCTATCCCTGTTGCCGGGACTAGCGATAACAAAACCGTTATTACCCACAGTGCTGGCTTTTTATTCACCCAAGACCTCGCCCAGAGAAACCATCCTCGGCCGCAATAGAACTCATCTTAGCGATATCGAAAAGGCCCTATGTGTTCTCCGCGGAACTGTTTGCGCAGCTTTATTTTAGCCGCTCCGGCAGCGCTCGGCACCTTGGTGTGCTCTTTCCGGGCCGCAACCCTGGCAGGGAAATCTTGTCTAGGGGATAGGTAACAGCCCGCCGACGACCAACTGCCGATGGATGGCGATGATCTCGTCCTCGCCGAGGCGCCCTTTCGGATCATACCAGCCGACCACGCCGGTGAGCTGGGCGATGATCGCGAAGGTGGCAATAGTCACGTCCGGCACATTCAGCGCGCCGATCCTGGTTCCCTCTGCCAGGATCTGCTCCAGGCGCCGTTCATAATCGCGCCGCAGGCCGGTCACGACGGCACGGTTCTGCGGCTCGAGACTACGCAGCTCCGAATTGTTGACGAAGACTTCCATCCGCCGGGTCAGGTGATAGCGCAAATGGAATTCTATGAAGGTGTCCAGGCGGGCGAGGGGGCTCTCGATGCCGGCTAGCGCTGCGTCGAGAGCTTCGGTCAGCCTCGTCATGTGCTCGACCAGGAAATCGAACAGCAGGGCCTGCTTGGTGGTGATGTGGTTGTAGAGCGAGCCGGGCTGGATCCCGACGATCTGGGCGAGATCCCTCAGGCTCATCCCCTCGTAACCATGCTCGAAGATCAGGCGCAGACCGGCGGCCCGGATCGCCTCCGCGGTCTTGCTGCCATCCGATCCAGCCTTGCGCGCCATGTGAAACCGCTTGCGGAGAAACCCGCTCCCGACTATAGAAACAAACGTCCGTTCGTTTATGATCCAATCGAGGCCGCATCGCAAGCGGCTTGCAACAGGCAAGGCGGTCTGCATGCCGATCATAGGGAGTACAATCGATCGGCGGTCGGAGACGTTTCAGCGCAATCATGATGCGCTGGCAGCGCTCACCGCTGAACTGAGGGAGCGCACTCAACGCGCTGGTGGCGGCGGTTCGGCGTCCGCGCGCGAAAAGCACCTCAGGCGCGGCAAATTGCTGCCGCGTGATCGCATCGAACTGCTTCTCGACGCCGGAGCCCCTTTTCTGGAGCTTTCCCAGCTTGCCGCCTTCGGCCTCTATCGCGACGAGGTGCCGGCGGCCGGGCTGATCACCGGCATCGGCCGCATTTCGGGCCGGGAATGCATGATCGTCGCCAACGACGCCACGGTGAAGGGCGGCACCTATTTCCCGATGACGGTGAAGAAGCATCTGCGGGCGCAAGCCATCGCCGCCGAAAACCATCTGCCTTGCGTCTATCTGGTCGATTCCGGCGGAGCCTTCCTGCCCAAGCAGGATGAGGTCTTTCCGGATCGCGAGCATTTCGGCCGCATTTTCTTCAACCAGGCTCGCCTGTCGGCGGCCGGCATCCCGCAGATCGCGGTGGTGATGGGTAGCTCCACCGCAGGCGGCGCCTATGTGCCGGCCATGGCCGATCAGGTGGTGATGGTGCGCAATCAGGCCACCATATTCCTCGGCGGCCCGCCGCTGGTGAAGGCCGCCACGGGCGAGACGGTCAGCGCGGAGGTGCTGGGCGGCACCGATACGCACACCCGCACCTCAGGCGTGGCCGATTATGCCGCCGAGAACGACGCGCATGCCCTCGGCATTGCCCGGGAGATCGTCGGCAATCTCAATCGCCGCAAACATGATGCCGGTGACATCGAAGCGCCGAAGCCGCCTCTCTACGATCCCAGGGAGATCTATGGCATCGTCTCGGCCGATCCGCGCAAGCCCTATGACGTCAGGCAGATCATCGCCCGGCTGGTCGACGGTTCCGAGTTCGACGAGTTCAAGGCCGATTTCGGCAATACGCTGGTCACCGGCTTTGCCCGGATCTGGGGTTATCCTATCGGCATCATAGCCAACAACGGCATTCTCTTCTCCGAATCGGCGTTGAAGGGCGCTCATTTCATCGAGCTTGCCTGCCAGCGCGGCATTCCCTTGCTCTTCCTGCAGAACATCACAGGCTTCATGGTCGGCCGGGACTATGAAGCAGGCGGCATCGCCAAGGACGGCGCCAAGCTGGTGGCGGCGGTGGCGGCGGCGAACGTGCCGAAATTCACAGTGGTGATCGGCAACAGCTTCGGCGCCGGCAATTATGCCATGTGCGGCCGTGCCTATGATCCCCGCTTCCTGTGGATGTGGCCCAACGCCCGCATCTCCGTGATGGGGGGCGAGCAGGCCGCCAATGTTTTGGCGCAGGTGCGCCGGGATGCCGCCGGGACCGATGAGTCCAAAATCGATGCCGAGGCCGAAGAGGCCTTCAAGGCGCCGATCCGGGCTCAATATGAGGAGCAGGGCAACCCCTATTACTCGACGGCGCGGCTGTGGGACGACGGCATCATCGATCCCGCGGAAACGCGCATGGTCCTGGCGCTGGCGTTATCGGCGTCGCGCAATGCGCCAGCCAGGGAGACACGCTTCGGCGTGTTCCGGATGTGAGTTTGCGGGTGGAGCGGGACGGTTCGGTCGCGGTCCTCACGCTGGACCGTCCCGAGGTGCTGAATGCCTTCGACGAAGGTCTCATCGCCGAATTGACCAGGGCCTTTGCCGAAGCGGGTACCGACGCCGCTGTGCGGGCGGTGCTGCTGCAAGCCGAGGGCAAGGCCTTCTCGGCCGGGGCGGATCTCGCCTGGATGCGCCGCGCCGCGGATGCCTCGCCGGAGGACAATCTGGCCGATGCCCGTCAGCTTGCCGAACTGATGCGGGTGGTCGATACCTGCCCCAAGCCGACGCTCGTGAGGGTGCAGGGGGCCGCCTTCGGCGGGGCCGTGGGCCTGGTGGCCTGCTGCGACATCGCCATCGCCGTGCCGCAGGCGCGCTTCTCCCTCAGCGAGGTACGGCTTGGCCTCATCCCTGGCGCGATCAGCCCCTATGTGATCAGGGCGATCGGACAGCGCGCCGCGCGCCGCCTCTTCCTCACAGCCGAACGCTTCTCGGCCGATGAGGCGCTGAGATACGGGCTGATCCATGAAATAGCGGCACCAGAAACCCTGGACCAGGCGGTGCAACGCTGTCTCTCGGACATCCTCGCGGGTGGCCCCGAGGCCATCGCTGCCGCCAAGAAACTGGCGGTCGACATGGCCGGGCCGATCACGGCCGAGCGCATCGAGGAAAGCGCCCGGCGTATCGCCACGATCCGCAGCTCGAGCGAGGCGCGCGAGGGGCTCGCCGCCTTCTTCGCCAAGCGCAAGCCGGGATGGATGTCATGATCACTCCTCAGCCCAGACCCATTCGCGTGCTGCTGATCGCCAATCGCGGCGAGATTGCCGTGCGCATCATCCGTACCGCCCGCGCCATGGGTATCCGCACCGTCGCCGTCTATTCGGATGCCGATGCCGACAGTCTCGCCGTGTCCCTTGCCGATCGCGCATTGCGCATCGGCCCGGCGCCTTCGCGCGAGAGCTATCTGTCCATCGAGGCTCTGATTGCCGCCGCCAAGGCGAGCGGGGCAGACGCGATCCATCCCGGCTATGGCTTCCTCGCCGAGAATGCCGAGTTTGCGCGGGCCTGCGCGGCGGCTGACATAACCTTCGTCGGTCCGTCGGCAGAGACCATTCTCGCCATGGGTGACAAGGCGCAGGCGCGTTCCCGCATGGCGGCAGCCGGCGTACCGGTGCTGTCGGGCTATGAGGGAGAGGACCAGGGCGTCGATACGCTGGTCAAGGCAGCGGAGGCGATCGGCTTTCCTGTCCTGCTCAAGCCTTCGGCGGGCGGGGGCGGCAAGGGCATGCATGTGGTTGCCAGGGCGGAGGATCTCCCGGCCGCCCTGCAGGCGGCCCAGCGTGAGGCCCGCTCCTCCTTCGGTGACGATCGCATGGTGATCGAGCGCTATCTGCAGAGCGCGCGCCATGTCGAGGTGCAGGTCTTCGCCGACCACCACGGCAACACGGTGCATCTGTTCGACCGCGATTGTTCGGTGCAGCGTCGGCACCAGAAGGTGATCGAGGAAGCGCCGGCGCCGGACCTGCCGCCGGCCTTGCGCGCCGGCCTGCATCAGGCGGCGATCACCTGCGCGCGATCGGTCGATTATGTCGGCGCCGGCACCGTTGAGTTCCTGGTTGCCGACGACCATTTCTACTTCATGGAGATGAATACGAGGCTGCAGGTCGAGCATCCGGTGACGGAGGCGGTCACCGGCCTCGACCTCGTGTCCTGGCAGTTGCGTGTGGCGGGAGGGGCGCCGCTGCCGCTGGGGCAGGAGGCGATCGTCTGCACCGGACATGCGCTGGAGGCGCGCCTGTGCGCCGAGGATCCCGCCGGCGGCTTCCTGCCGAGCATCGGCAGGATCGAACATCTCGCTCTTCCCGATCGTCTTTCCGGCATCCGCGTCGACAGTGGCTTTCGCGGCGGCGACACCATTTCTATGCATTACGATTCCCTGTTGGCCAAGGTGATCGCCATGGGCGTCGACCGGCCCGAAGCCATCGTCCGGCTCGGGTCCGGGCTCGATGCCGTCGAGGTGGTCGGCCCCCATACCAATAGGGATTTCCTCGCCGCCATCATTCGCCATCCGGCTTTTGCGGAAGGCGGCGTCGATACCCGTTTCATCGAACGCCACCAGGCCGAATTGCTGGCGCCCGCGCCCCATCCCTCCGACGACGTGATCGCTGCTGCCGCCTTCTTCGCCCTGCGGGGCGTGGAGAACGAGGCTGATCGCCGCGATCCCGCCGATCCTCACTCGCCATGGGGCGACAGCAGCGGCTGGCGCCTGTCGGGGGCCGCGCGGCGCGCGGTGGAACTCGCCTGGGGCGATACGCTCATCCGAGCCGACGTGTCCTGGCGGGTAGGGGGATATGAACTGCAGCTGGCCGATCGGCTGGTGAGCGTGAGCGGCGCGGTCGCTGCGGATGGCACGGCGAGGCTGCGGGTGGGCGAGGCCGTTCTCAGTGCCCGCGCCATCCGGTCTGGAGAGACATTGACGCTGTTCGTCGACGGCCGCTCCTATGGTTTCGGGCTGCGCGATCCCCGCAAGCCGCGTGGTGTCGAAAGTGAAGGCGGCGGCCGGATCCTGTCGCCGATGCCCGGCCTCGTTCTGTCTGTGAGCGCCGTCGCTGGAGAGGCGGTCGAGAAGGGGCAGGCCCTGGTGGTGATCGAAGCCATGAAGATGGAGCATACGGTCTCGGCGCCACGCGCGGGTGTGGTCAAGATGGTCGATGTCGCCATCGGCGATCAGGTCGCTGCCGGGGCCGAACTGGTGGTGCTGGAGGTCGCGCCATGAGCCGGGCAGGTCGCGTCGAGATATTCGAGGTCGGGCCCCGCGACGGCCTCCAGAACGAAAGCAGGGTGTTGCCCGTCGAGACCCGGATCGCCATGATCCGCGACCTGGCCGCGGCCGGGCTGCGGACGGTGGAGGCCGGCAGCTTCGTCTCGCCGAGGAATCTGCCGCAGATGGCTGGGACCGCCGAAGTGCTGGCCGGGCTGTCCGGCTTGACCAGGCCGTCATTTTCCGGAGAGTCGATCTCCAGGTCGACCAGCGACGGTACACAGAGGGGCGATCTGGAGATCGACCCTCCGAATCTGATCAACTTGCCTGTGCTGGTGCCCAATGCCCGCGGCTTCGCCGATGCGCTGGCAGCGAAGGCCAGGCATATCGCCGTGTTTGCCGCCGCCTCCGAGAGCTTCAGCCGCCGCAACATCAATCGCGGCATCGAGGAGAGCCTTGCCGAATACAGGCCGATCGTGGCCGGGGCTCTGGCGGCGGGATTGAAGGTCAGGGGATATGTGAGCTGCGTGCTCGGCTGTCCCTATGAGGGACATGTGCCCGTCTCCGCCGTGGTTTCCGTGGCGACGGCGCTGGCCTCGATGGGCTGCCAGGAGATCTCTCTGGGCGACACCATCGGTGTGGGAACGCCCGATGCGGCGCGCGCGATGACGGCGGCGGTGGCCAGCGAGATCGGCATCCAGCGCGTTGCCGTGCATTTCCACGACACCTATGGCCAGGCGCTCGCCAATGTCCTGGCCTGCCTGGAACTCGGCGTCACCGTGGTGGATTCCTCCGTCGCCGGCCTTGGCGGCTGCCCCTATGCGCCGGGAGCGAGCGGAAACCTGGCGACCGAGGATCTCGTTTACATGCTCGAGGGCCTCGGCGTCGAAACCGGAGTGGATCTCGACCGGGTTGCGGCGGCGGGCAGGACTGTCTGCGCGGCGCTGGGAGCAGCCCCGCGCTCACGCACGGGCCAGGCCTTGGCGGCCAAGATAAAATAATGCGAAATATCAGGGAGAACGCTCATGTATGACGGCGGCCTGAACTTCAACCTCGGTGAGGATATCGAGGAATTGCGCCGCATGGTGCAGCGTTTCGCAGCGGAAAAGATCGCGCCGCGCGCCGCCGCCATCGATCGCGACAATGCCTTTCCGCGCGACCTGTGGCCCGAGCTGGGCGCCCTCGGCCTGCTCGGCATCACCGCCGAGCCGGAGTATGGCGGCTCGGGCATGGGCTATCTCGCTCATTGCGTCGCGATGGAGGAAATCAGCCGGGCGTCCGGTGCTGTCGGCCTCTCCTACGGCGCTCATTCCAATCTCTGCGTCAACCAGCTCACCCGCCATGCCACCCCCGAGCAGAAGCAGCGTTATTTGCCTAGGCTGATCTCGGGCGAGCATGTCGGCTCGCTCGCCATGTCGGAGGCCGGATCGGGCTCGGACGTGGTGTCGATGGCACTTCGAGCCGAAGCCCGCGACGGCGGCTATGTCCTCAACGGCACCAAGATGTGGATCACCAACGGGCCCGATGCCGATGTGCTGGTGGTCTATGCCAAGACGGACCCCGCCGCCGGGCCGAAGGGCATTTCCACCTTCATCGTCGAACGTGGTTTTGCCGGCTTTCGCACCTCGCCCAAGCTCGACAAGCTCGGCATGCGCGGCTCCAGCACCTGCGAACTGGTGTTCGAGGATTGCTTCGTGCCTGCCGCCAATCTGCTCGGCAAGGCCGGCGACGGCGTGCGTATCCTGATGTCCGGACTCGATTTCGAGCGCGTGGTGCTGGCGGGCGGTCCGCTCGGGCTGATGGCGGCGGCGCTCGACCTGGTGGTGCCCTATGTGCATGAGCGCAAGCAGTTCGGCGAGGCGATCGGCACGTTCCAGCTGATGCAGGGCAAGCTCGCCGACATGTATACGATCACCAATGCCTCGCGGGCCTATACCTACGCCGTTGCCTCGGCCTGCGACCGCGGCGAGGTCGCCCGCAAGGATGCCGCCGGCTGCATCCTCTATGCGGCCGAGAACGCCACGAAGGTTGCGCTCGAGGCCATCCAGGCCTTGGGCGGCAACGGCTACATCAACGATTTCCCGGCCGGACGCCTGCTGCGCGACGCCAAGCTCTATGAGATCGGCGCCGGCACCTCGGAGATCCGGCGCATGCTGATCGGCCGCGAGATCTTCCGCGAGACGAGCTGACATCGCAGGACACGCCGAAACGACACGACCAGACGCATTCTCATGCCAGCCGGACATTATCACGTCCTGGGAGCGCCCGTTCGATGACCAAGAAGACCACGCTCAGCCTGCACATTCCGGAAGCCCGCTTCCGGCCGGGCGACACGCCCGATTTCAGCTATCTCAAACTGCCTGGGGCCGGCAAAGCCCAACGGCCGCCGGTGACTGCCGTCGCCTCCGAGACGCGCGACCTGGCCTTCGGTCTCGTGAGGGTGCTCGACGATGAGGGCAGGGCGGTCGGCCCCTGGGACCCCAAGCTCGATGCCGACACCTTGCGCAAGGCCCTGCGCGCCATGATGCTGACGCGCTATTTCGATGACCAGATGTTCAAGGCCCAGCGCCAGGGCAAGACCTCCTTCTACATGAAATGCACGGGCGAGGAGGCGGTGGCGGTGGGCCAGGCGCTGGCCTTGGAAGCCGGCGACATGTGCTTTCCGACCTATCGCCAGCAGGGCCTCCTGGTCGCACGCGGCTGGCCGCTGATCGATATGATGTCCCAGATCTATTCAAACGCACAGGACCGGCTGAAGGGGCGGCAATTGCCGGTGCTCTATTCGGCCAAGGATGCCGGCTTCTTCTCCATCTCCGGCAATCTCGCCACCCAGGTGCCGCAGGCCGTCGGCTGGGCCATGGCCTCTGCCTATAAGCGCGACCGGCGCATTGCCGCGGCCTGGATCGGCGATGGCTCCTCGGCCGAAGGCGATTTCCACCACGGCATGGTGTTCGCCTCCGTCTATCACGCGCCGGTGCTGATCAATCTCGTCAACAATCAATGGGCGATCTCATCCAGCCAGGGCGTTGCCGGCGGCGAGGAGGCAACCTTCGCCTCGCGCGCCATCGGTTTCGGCATGCCAGGCATCAGGGTCGATGGCAACGATCTGCTCGCGGTGTATGCCGTGACGCGCTGGGCTGCCGAGCGGGCGCGTTCCAATCATGGCCCCACCCTGATCGAGCTCTTCACCTACCGCGTCGCCGCCCATTCCACCAGCGACGACCCTGGCCGCTATCGCCCCGGCGATGAGGAGAAGTACTGGCCCTTCGGCGATCCGGTCGAGCGTCTGAAGCGCCATCTCATCCGCGTGGGCGAATGGAGCGAAGAGCGGCATCAGGCGCAGGCCAAGGAATTGCAGGCCGAGGTCAAGGCCGCCAATATCGAGGCCCAGCGCCATGGTATTCTCAGCGACGGGCCGCATCACGGCAACGAGACCATGTTCGAGGATGTGTTCAAGGAGATGCCCTGGCATCTCAAGGAGCAACTGGCCGAACTCACCCGCTTCGAGGCCACCAAGGAAGCCGCCAATAAGAAGGAGGGGGAATGATGCCGGCCATGAACATGGTGCAGGCCCTCAACTCGGCCATGGACGTCCTGCTCAAGAACGATCCCAACGTGCTGGTTTTCGGCGAGGATGTCGGCTTCTTCGGCGGCGTGTTCCGCTGCACCGACGGTTTGCAGCAGCGTTACAGTTCCCAGCGCGTCTTCGATGCCCCGATCGCCGAAGGCGGCCTGATCGCCATCGCCATCGGCATGGGGGCCTATGGTCTCCGGCCGATCGTCGAGTGCCAGTTCGCCGATTACATCTATCCCGGCTTCGACCAGATCGTCTCGGAAGCGGCGCGCCTGCGCTATCGCTCGGGTGGAGAGTTCACCTCGCCGATCACCATCCGCTCGCCTTATGGCGGCGGCATTTTCGGGGGGCAGACCCATAGCCAGAGCCCGGAAGGCCTGTTCAGCCATGTCTGCGGCATCAAGACGGTGATCCCCTCCAACCCCTATGACGCCAAGGGCCTCCTGATCAGCGCGGTCGAGGATGACGACCCCGTATTGTTCTTCGAGCCCAAGCGTCTCTACAATGGTCCCTTTGACGGCCATCACGACCGCCCTTTGAAACCCTGGACCGACCAGGTCGGGGCCGATGTGCCGGCGGGACATTACAAGGTGCCGCTCGGCAAGGCCGCGATCATCAGGGAGGGCAGCGACCTCACCATCCTCGCCTATGGCACCATGGTGCACGTGGCGCTCACGGCGACGCAGGAGACGGAGATCGATGCCGAGATCATCGATCTCAGAACGATCCTGCCTGTCGATATCGAGACGATCGAGGAATCGGTGAAGAAGACGGGCCGCTGCCTGATCGTGCATGAGGCCACGCGCACGGGCGGCTTCGGCGCCGAATTGTCGGCCCTGGTGCAGGAGCGCTGCTTCCACCATCTGGAAGCCCCGATCGAGCGCGTCACCGGCTGGGATACGCCTTATCCCCATACCTTCGAATGGCAATATTTCCCCGGACCGAGGCGGGTGGGGGAAGGCATGCGCAAAGTGATGGCTGGCTGAGCGGAAGGCTTGGACTTTACGCTCCCCTCGATGGGGAGGGTAAGAATCTATACCCCTGCGCTTGAAATGACGCGGGCAGGTTGAGCGGGAGACGATCATGAGCAATTTCGTGTTCAAACTGCCGGATGTCGGCGAAGGCGTCGCCCAGGCCGAGATCGTCGCCTGGCATGCGGAGATCGGCCAGGAGATCCAGGAGGACGATCCCCTGGTCGATGTGATGACCGACAAGGCGACGGTGGAGATCACCTCGCCCGTCTCCGGGCGCATCCTCTCGCGCCATGCCGAGGTCGGCGTAATGGCCTCGATCGGCAGTGAATTGGTGGTGATCGAGACCGGCGGCAAGGCCGAAACTCCCATAGCCGGGCCAGCGCCCGCCCCGGCGCCAACGTCTGCCAAGCCTGCCAAGGCGCCGGCCAAAGCCGCTTCGGCTCCGGCCCCGGCACAGGCCGCTGCGACTGCCGCCGTACCGCCATCTCCGGCGGCCCCGGCAGGCTCAGGCAAGGTTCTGGCCGCCCCGGCCGTACGTTCCCGCATGGCCGCCCTCGGGCTGGACGGCAGCAAGATCCGCGGCAGCGGGCCCGACGGGCGGATAGAGCATGGCGATCTCGACGAGTATCTGACGCGCAGCCAGCCCCAACTCCAGGCTGAGCCCTCGCCTCCGCCCGCCCGCCCGCCGGTGCCGCCGCCACCCACGCTCGGCGATGACGGCATCGAGGACATCAAGGTGATCGGCCTGCGCCGCCAGATTGCCGAGCGCATGCTGGAAGCCAAGCGCAGCGTGCCGCATTTCACCTACGTCGAGGAGATCGACGTCACCGCCCTCGAAGCGGTGCGCGCCGAGATCAACACCGCGGCCGTCGGCTGGCCGAAGCTGACGCTGCTGCCCTTCCTGATCAAGGCGATGGTGCGCGGCATTGCCCAGCACCCCATCGTCAATGCCCGCTACGATGCCGAGGCGGCCGTCATCCACCGCTACAATGCCGTGCATATCGGCGTGGCGACGCAGACGCCCCGCGGACTGGTCGTCCCGGTGATCCGCCATGCCGAAGCGTTGACGCTGCATCAGCTCGCCGCCGAGATCGCCAGGCTCAGCGAACTCGCCAGGGCCGGCAAGGCGAGCCGCGAGGTGCTGACCGGCTCGACCATCACCGTCTCAAGCCTGGGCGCGCTCGGCGGCATCGCGGCGACGCCGATCATCAATCCACCGGAGGTCGCCATTGTCGGCGTCAACAAGATCGTCGAACGGCCGGCGGTGAAGGATGGCCAGATCGTCGTCGCCAAACTGATGAACCTGTCTTCCTCCTTCGATCACCGCATCGTCGACGGCTTCGATGCCGCTGCCTTCATCAAGACGGTGAAGGGAGAATTGGAGGCGCCGGTTCGGCTGATGGTATAACGCCTTCCCGGTGCGGGTTCGAGGATGCCGGCCCATCCGACATCCGATCAGAACAGCGATTGCAGCCAGTTGAGTCCCAGCGCACCGGGCGCGAGCACGCCGAAGGCCCAGATCACGGCCGAGGCGGCGTTCACGAGCTGAAAGGCGAGGGCCGGCATCTGGCAGATGCCGGCTACCAGCGGCACCGAGGCCCTGAGCGGTCCGAGGAAACGGCCGAAGAAGACGCCGAGCGCACCCCATCTCTCAAAGAAGCGATGGCCCCGCGGCAAGAGATTCGGGTAGCGCGACAGCGGCCAATAATGGGCAACGCGATGCTCGAGCTTCAGGCCGATCCAATAGGACAGCCAATCCCCCAGAAAGGCCCCCAGCGCCGCCGCGGCCCAGAACGGCCAAAGCGACATGCCGCTTTCGCCGATCAGGAAGCCGATACCGAGCAGAATGACGGTCGCTGGCACCAGCAGCGAGACGAAGGCGAGCGATTCCCCGAAGGCCAGCAGCAGCACGACGAGGGTACCCCAGGCTTCCTGCGCGCGAACGAATGCGACGACGGACTGGGTGATATCGGCGATTGTCATGGGAAATATGTGGGAACCAGAGCATCGAACTAGCGGGGGTCATCCGGCTGATATCGATGCTTGGGTTCGAAAATGTGGCGCGCCCTAGGGGAATCGAACCCCTCTCTCCACCGTGAAAGGGTGGCGTCCTGACCGATAGACGAAGGGCGCGGCGGGGCGGACATATAGAGGGGGGAATCGCAGGCGGCAAGAGGAATATGCCGCCTTTGTGAAATTAGTTGCGTGAGGCGCTTTTGGTGCCGTTTTTGGAGCCAAAAGCGCCGTTTCACCAAACGCCGGTGTTCGCCATCGAAGCCCAGGGCTCGGCCGGGGGCAGAGAATCGCCCTTTTGCAGGATCTCGATGGAGATCAGGTCCGGGGAGCGCACGAAGGCCATGTGACCGTCTCGCGGCGGGCGGTTGATGGTGACGCCGGCCTGCTGCAGCTTGGCGCAGAAGGCGTAGATGTCGTCGACCTCATAGGCGAGATGGCCGAAATTACGGGCGCTGCCGTAGTCTTCCGTATCCCAGTTATAGGTCAGCTCGAGGGCAGGAGCCTTGCCGGCCTTGAAGGCTTCGAGATCCTCGGGAGCGACCAGGAAGACCAGGGTGAAGCGACCCTTTTCGTTTTCATAGCGACGGGCCTCGACCAAGCCGAAGATGTCGACATAGAATTTGAGCGAGGCATCGAGGTCGCGAACGCGAACCATGGTGTGCAGATATTTCATTGGATCCTCATCGCAATTGGAGAAGTTAGGCCTAATGCCGATTGCCGCCGCCGACAAGGATGCCATGCACCGCGAGAAACTTCTTCGCTTCGCCGAGATGCTGAAAGCCGGCGATCGCGTCGTCGCCTTCACCGGTGCCGGACTGTCGACGGAGGCCGGTATCCCCGATTTCCGCTCGCCCGGCGGACGCTGGAGCCGGATGAAGCCGATTTCTTTCGAAGCGTTCTTGGCCGACGACGAGGCCCGGCGCGAGAGCTGGCGCCGGCGCTTCGACATGGATGACGAGATCCGCCTGGCCCGGCCGACACGGGGGCATCTGGCGATCGCCTCCTGGGTGCGGGCAGGCAAATGTCCGGCGGTGATCACGCAGAATATCGACAATCTGCATCAAGCTTCCGGCATTCCTGCCGACGCCGTGGTGGAAGTACATGGCAATACCACCTATGCGACGTGTCTCGACTGCGCCAGGCGCTATGAGATCGCTGCCCTGCGGGAGCCGTTCCTGGCGAGCGGGAAGGCGCCGTGCTGCGACGATTGCGGCGGTTTCATCAAGACGGCGACGATTTCCTTTGGGCAGCCCATGCCGGAGACTGCGATGCGGCGCGCCACCGAACTTGCCAAGACTTGCGATCTTTTCGTGGTGGTCGGCTCGTCCCTGGTCGTCTATCCGGCCGCCGATCTGCCGCGCCTTGCCCATCGCCAGGGCGCTCGCGTGGTCATCGTCAACCGGGAGGAGACGCCGGGGGATGCCTATGCGGAGCTGTTGCTGAGGGGAGAGATCGGCGATCTGCTGGCGGATTTCGTCCTGTAAATATGGCCCGATTATCGAGAGTTCGTCGATTTTAGGGACGTTTTGCGATTGTATGAAGATGAGGCACAAAAATGTTAATTCGGGCTTTCCGTTGAGCCAGGGGGTGTTATCGTAGCAGCGTCAAGAATCGTGCGGCGGCCCAGTCCGTGGGCAATGTGTTGGATGGCGTAGATGGGTACGAACGATTTTGAAGCGAGGTTCGAGCCAGTTCGCGACTCCGGGGGACATCCGGACGAGAGGCCGGCAGGCCTGCTGGAGGTCGCCGGCACCATCAAGTGGTTTGATATTGCCAAGGGCTATGGGTTCATCGTTCCGGACAATGGCGGACAGGATATCCTGCTTCATGTCAGTGTCTTGCGCCGGGACGGATACCAGGCAGCCTTCGAGGGCTCGCGTGTCGTCGTCGAGGCGACGCAGCGCGCCAAAGGCCTCCAGGTATTCCGCATCCTGTCCATGGATGAGTCGACCGCCGTCCATCCCGCCCAGTTGCCGCCGGCGCGCACCCATGTGCAGGTGACCCCGACGGGTGGTTTCGAGCCGACCACGGTGAAATGGTTCAATCGCCTGCGCGGTTTCGGCTTCGTCTCCAGGGGCGACGGCACCCCGGATATTTTTGTCCATATGGAGACACTCAGGCGCTTCGGCATCATGGACCTGAAGCCGGGGCAGATCCTGATGGTGCGCTTCGGTACCGGGCCAAAGGGGCTGATGGCTGCCGAGCTCAAGCTCGCCGATGGGCCCTCAGGGCCGCAATCGCATTGATACGAATGCGTAAGAGCTCTTTTCTTTCAATAATTTACGCCACTATCCTCGCTCTGTTCATGAGTATTGGAGGCGTTGCGGCCTTGCGTGCAGAGGATGGCGTGTTCGAGCCATTGTCGATCGCGACCGCAGGCGGCAAGCACGACTTCCAGGTCGAGGTCATGCGCAGCGAGGACGAGCAGCGGCGCGGCATGATGTTCCGGCGCAGCCTGGATGCGGACAAGGGCATGCTCTTTCCGTTTCCGGCCGAACGCATCGCTTCGTTCTGGATGGAGAACACCTATGTCTCGCTCGACATGATCTTCATCCGCAGCGACGGTACGATCCAGCGGATCGAAAAGCGGGCCGAGCCCCTGTCGACGCGTACCATCATGTCCGGCGCGCCGGTGCTTGCCGTTTTGGAGGTGGTGGCCGGAACGGCGGACAAGTTGGGCATCAAGCCCGGCGACAAGGTGAGCTACCCGATCTTCAAGCCTTGACGACCCGATCTGGGCGAACAACTTTTTGAAATCGGGGTCCCCAGACCCTTGCGGTTCTCTGCGAGGCCCCTTAGTAAGCTCACATTCGTCCTGAACGGGGTATGGCGCAGCCTGGTAGCGCGATAGTTTTGGGTACTATAGGTCGCAGGTTCGAATCCTGCTGCCCCGACCAGCGACGGATGAGACGAAAGGCGGACGGCGAACGATGACAGCGAGAATCTACAAGCCGGCACGTACGGCCATGCAGTCCGGTTCGGCGAAGACCAAGGACTGGCTCCTGGAGTTTGAGCCTGAGGAGCCGCGCTCGGTCGAGCCGCTGATGGGCTGGACGTCCTCGGGCGACATGAAGCAGCAGGTCAAGCTGCGTTTCGCGACTAAGGAAGAGGCCATCGCCTACGCCACCCGCAACGGCATCGCCTATCAGCTCTTCGAGCCGCAGGAAGCGACGACGAAAATCGTGTCCTACTCGGACAACTTCAAGGTATCGCGCATCGGTCAGTGGACCCATTGAGCGATTGCGCCTGGCTTTGGACTGGCCCCATAGCTCAGCTGGATAGAGCGAGCGCCTTCTAAGCGCTAGGTCGCAGGTTCGAGCCCTGCTGGGGTCGCCATCCCGCCGGACGGTTCGGCCATTTGCCAGAGCATCGTGCGGAGCGGCGGTCTTCCTTCCTCGTCACGAACCGGCGGGACCGGTGGAGGTTAGCATGGCCGCCTTATCCGAAGCACCAGCCGCCGTTCGTGGGCCGGGCCGTATGCTCGATCGGCTGGCGGGTTCCAATCTGCTGGCGCTTGCAACGCTCCTGCTGATAGCCATCCTGGCGCTGGCCCCCGGCTTCACCGGCTTGCCGCCCATGGATCGGGACGAGCCGCGCTTCGCCCAGGCCTCCAAGCAGATGCTGGAGAGCGGCGATTTCGTCAATATCCGCTTCCAAGAGGAGGCCCGGCTCAAGAAACCGGTCGGCATTTACTGGCTCCAGACGGCTGCCGTCAGTCTCGGGGAGAGCCTTGGGGTTCCTGAAGCGCGCACCACGATCTGGCTCTATCGCATTCCCTCGCTGATCGCCGCGATCGGTGCGGTGCTGCTGACCTGGTGGACCGCCATTCCGCTCGTGGGCCGCCGCGCAGCCCTGCTGGCGGGCCTGATGATGGCCGGTTGCCTGCTGCTTGGCGTCGAAGCGCGCCTGGCGAAGACGGATGCGACCCAGCTTCTGACGGTGATGGCGATGGTGGGCGTGCTCGCCCGCTTTTTCATGACCTCCCAGCGTGGTGAACCCTTGCCGGAGGGCCTGGGCCTGCCGGCTGTGTTCTGGCTCGGCATGGCGGCATCCATTCTGATCAAGGGGCCGATCGGCACCCTTCTGGTCGGCCTGACCATTGCCGCTACGGTGGCTGCCACGCGTGACTGGCGCTGGCTCGGACAACTGCGCTGGCTTTGGGGGATCCTGTTCACCCTGGTTCTGGTATCCCCCTGGTTCATCGCCATCATGATCCAGACCAAGGGCGCCTTCCTGCAGGAATCTGTCGGCAAGGACATGCTGAACAAGGTGGCTGGCGCCCAGGAATCGCATGGCGGCTGGCCGGGCACCTATCTCGCCGTCTTCTGGGGAACGTTCTGGCCCTTCGCGCCGCTGGCCGCGCTGGCCGGGCCATGGGCTTGGCGGCAGCGCCGAACCGCGTCGGTGATTTTCCTGCTCGCCTGGCTGGTGCCTTTCTGGCTCGTCTTCGAGTTCTTCCCAACCAAGCTGCCGCATTACGTCCTGCCGGTCTATCCGGCGATCGCCATCCTGATCGCCGCCGCTGTTTGCGACGACGGGCTCTCCCGAAGCCTGTGGGCCCGCATCGTGGCGGGCCTCGTCCCCTTGCTGGCCTTGGTGCTCGCCGTCGTCGCGATCGGCGCAGTGTGGTTCTATCAGAGGGAAATCGCCTGGCTGACGCTGCCCTTCGCCGTCGTGGCCGTGGCGACGGCATGGCTGGCCTGGCAGCGGCTGGGTGAGGATAAGGGCGTCGAGGCCATTCTGGCCTGCCTCGCCACCAGCCTGTTGCTCTATTGGGGCATCTATGCCGGCGCCATTCCCAAGCTGCAGGCCATGGCCATCAGTCCGCGCCTGGCTGCGGCGGCGCAGACGACGCAATGCCCTGATATCGCAGCCGCGAGCGTCGGTTTTCGCGAGCCCAGCCTGGTCTTCCTGGCCGGGACGGATCTGGATATGCCCAGCGCGGAAGGCGCGGCGGATTTCCTGGGACAGGGCACCTGCCGCGCTGCTTTCGTCGACAAGCGCTTCGAGCCGGCTTTTCTGGCCCGCCTCGCCGCGAATGGCACCAAGGCCGACCTGGTTTCCAGGGTTGCGGGGATCAACATCAACGGCGGCAAGAAGCTGGATATCGGCGTCTATCGCAGTCCATGACGTTGCCCTAGGCTTCGCCCCTGTCGGGCTTGAAGGCGATGCCCTTTTGCACGGCCGTCCTGCCGAATTTCGCGCGGACGGCGTCGATGGCATCCTCGGTTGCGACCAGCCGTTTGGCATGGGGATCGGCGAGATCGCCGTGATCGGCGTCGGCCATGTCGGTGAGGCCGGTGACGCCGATGCCGATTAGGCGATATTGGGTACCGTCGGTCTCCTTCGACAACAGCTTCTTGCCGGTTTCGAAGATGCGCGTCGCCAGGCGTGTCGGTTCATGCAGGCTCTGGGCGCGGGTGCGGATACGAAAGTCGGCCGATTTCAGCTTCAGCGTCACGGTCGAGCCGGCAATGGCGGATTTCTTCAGGCGCGAAGAAACCTTTTCCGACAGGCGCCAGAGAATCGGAAGTAGGGCTTCGCCGCTGGCCAGATCATGTTCGAAGGTCGTTTCGGCCGAGACGGATTTGCGGTCGCCCTCCGGATCGACCTTGCGGGTATCGCGGCCGAAGGCGAGGCGGGCAAGCCGCTGGCCTTCGACGCCGTAGCGCCGCATCAGGGTCAGCTCTCCGGCTTTCTGCAGATCGGCGATGGTGCGAAGCCCGTCCTTTTCGTAGCGAGCCGCGCCGGCCTTGCCGACGCCCCAGATGAAGGAGATCGGGCGCGGGGCGAGAAAGTCCGGCGCCTCCTCCGGCGAGAGCACGGCAAAGCCGCGGGGTTTTTCCAGATCCGAAGCCGTCTTGGCCAGGAATTTGTTGGCCGAGAGCCCGATGGATACGGTGATCCTCAGCTCCTTCTCCACCTGGTTGGCAAAGCGCAGCAATGTGCACGCAGGGCTAGCATGGTGCAGGCGGTCGGTGCCGCTGAGGTCGAGGAAGGCCTCGTCGATCGAAAGCGGTTCGACCAGCGGCGTGAGAGCCAGCATCATGTCGCGAACCTGTCGGCCGACCTCGACATATTTCTCCATATTGGGCCTGACGACCACCGCATCCGGGCAGAGCTTCAGTGCCTGGAACATCGGCATGGCGGATCTGACGCCGAAGGTGCGGGCGATGTAGCAGGCGGTCGAGACCACGCCGCGCTTGGCACCGCCGACGATCACCGGCCTGTCAGCCAGGGACGGATCGTCGCGCTTCTCGATCGTAGCGTAGAAGGCGTCGCAGTCGACATGGGCGATGGCGAGGCGCTCGAGCTGCGCATGCCTGATGATGCGAGGCGAGCGGCAGGCAGGGCAGCGATCCGCCTCGCCTGCTTCGCCAAGACAATCCCGGCAGAGCGCGCTCATCAGTCCCAACGAATGCCGAGCTGGAACGCCGCCCGTTGCAAGTCCTCGGGCGAGAGGCCATTTTCCGTTGCAAAGCTTGCCGCACTCTCTTCATCGGAGAGAACGTGCTGCAATACCGAGGCGAAAAATCCAGGCTTGGCAGCGGCGCTGCGAATTTCGTCGGGCGACAGGCCGGTCGCCATGAAGAAACCATTGAGTCGATCTTCATCGGCGGCAATGAAGCCGAGAGCCGCCGTCGCGATTTCTTCGGCGCGTTGCTTTTGGGCTGCCTGCCCGGCGGTCTGCCTGAACATTCGATTTCCCGTTTGGTAAGGACTGACTGCTAACAACGTGCTTATAGGCGGGCGTGGTTGAAAACAGATTCGCAGCCCCGATATCCGCGGTTCATTCTAGAGCAAAGTGCGTTTTGCTGAAAACGCTTCCTTGTTCTAACTCTTTGTATTGATGCGTCTTTGCGATTCCTGGATGTCTGCCAGATCGCAAGATGCTTTGGCGCAGACGAGGGTCTCCATGGCCAAGAAAGTCCTGATCGTGGAAGATAACGAGCTCAACATGAAGCTCTTCCATGATCTGTTGGAAGCCAATGGCTACGACATCGTGGAAACCCGCAGCGGTATCAATGTGATGAACCTGGCGCGGGAGCATCGTCCCGACCTCATCCTGATGGATATCCAGCTGCCGGAGGTTTCCGGCCTGGAGGTGACGCGCTGGCTCAAGGACGACGACGAGCTGAAGTCGATCCCGGTGGTCGCCATCACTGCTTTCGCCATGAAGGGCGACGAGGAACGCATCCGCCAGGGGGGATGCGAGGCCTATCTGTCGAAGCCGATCTCCGTGGCGAAGTTCCTGGAAACGGTGCGGGGCTTCCTGGGAGAGTAGGCGGCCGATCTGGAGATCGACCCACTATCATCGCGCTCCGTTAAGTCAATCGTGGCTGAGGCGCGGGCGCGGCAGATATTGAGACGCTTCCCTGGCGATGAAGTCCAGAGCCTCCTGGGCCGGGGGCAGCAGCACCTTGTCGACCCGGCGCATCACGAACCATTGTCGCGTCACGGGCAGGCCTGCAACGTCCAGCGTCACCAGGCGGCCGTCCTCCAATTCCGTCGCAACGGTATGGGCGGAGAGGAAGGCGATGCCGAGATCGGCGATCACGCTCTGTTTGATCGTTTCGTTCGAGTCGAATTCCATGCCGATATGGGGGGCCAGTTCCGTCTGCTCGAACAGGCGTTCCATCAGCATGCGGGTGCCCGAGCCCGGCTCGCGCGTGAGGAAGGTCTCATGCGACAAATCGACCGCGGCGAGGCCTCTCTCCTTTGCCAGCCAGTGATTGCGCGATGCGATGATGACATGCGGGTTCTGGCCGATCAGGTGTTTCTCGACCTCGATGTCGGGAGGAGGGCGGCCGGTGATGGCGACGTCCAGCTTGTAGTCGCGCAAGGCCTGCATGATTTCAGCGCGATTGCCGATCGACAGTCTCACCTCGATCCGAGGATGCGCGCGCGAGAAAGCCGCGATGATGAAGGGCACGAAATATTTGGCCGTGCTGACGGCCCCGATCGAGACACGCCCGGCGGTCTTGCCCGAAATGATGCCCAACGTGGCTTCGCAATCGGCAATGGCCGCCTCGATGCGGCCGTGCAATTGCAGCATCTCGATGCCGGCGTCGGTGAGGATCATCCCGTCGCCCGTTCGCTGCAACAAAGGCAGATCGGCAAGGTCTTGCAGATTGCGCAACTGCAACGTCACCGCGGGCTGGGTGAGATGCAGGTGCTTGGCGGCCGATGTCACCGAGCCGCTCGAGGCGATTGCGGCCAGGGCGCGCAGTTGCCGACGGGTGATGTCTCGCAGCCGGACAGCCATATAAGGAAAACTTTCGCAAAGGCGAAGAAAACAAAATTTCTATTATTTTATATTTTGGGTCAAGGTCTTCGAAGAATCGGAAAAATAACGATGCCCCGAGCCGGGCGTCATCCGGGGGAAATGCCGATGACCGACAAGCCGTCTCTGGACGCCTATCTCACCCGCCAGGCTGGCAGTGACATGCTCAGAGTCGCGGTGGCCGAAGTCGTCGCCAGCCTCGCCGCGACGGCTATTCATGTGTCGGAAGCGGTGTCGCTCGGCACCCTCGCCGACATCGTCGAGGAGACCCGCGGCTATGCTGTCGGAGGAGACGAACAAAAGGAGGTGGATGTCTGGGCCGACCGCCAGTTCCGGGAAGCGCTGAAAGCTTGCCCGATCGCTGCCTTCGCGTCGGAGGAGGCCGACGAGCTGGAAATCTGGGATGCGAGCCAGCCCCTATGCGTCGCCATCGATCCGGTGGACGGCTCCGGCAATCTCGAGCTCAATATGCCGGCCGGTACGATCTTTTCCATCATGCCCACACCGGATGAGTTCGTGCGGGCTTCGGCGGCCGACCGCACGCTGATCTGGCCGGCCGGCACCAGCCAGCTCGCCGCGGGCTTCGTCATTTATGGTCCGCAGACGACTCTGGTGCTCTCGCTCGGCGAGAGCGTGGATATTTTCACCCTCGACCGCCGCAGAGGCCAGTTCCGGCTGAGCCGGCCCAATGTGCGCCTGCCTGACCGGGACCAGCCGGAATATTCCATCAATGCCTCCAACTACCGGCATTGGGAGGAGCCGGTGCGGGCCTTCATCGACGAATGCCAGGCTGGGGCGGATGGCCCCTCGGGGCGGGATCACAACATGCGCTGGCACGGTGCGCTGGTGGCCGACACGTTCCACGCGCTTACCCGCGGCGGCATCTATCTCTATCCCGCCGATGCCAGGATCGGCTACGGGCAGGGGCGGCTGCGGCTGATCTATGAAGCCTATCCCATGGCTTTCCTGATGGAGAGGGCAGGCGGGGCAGGCTCCAACGGCCGGATCCGCATTCTCGATATCCGGGCGACGTCTCTGCATCAGCGCGTACCGCTGATTCTCGGGGCCTCGAACAAGGTCGCCCATTTGGAAAGGCTGCATAACAGGCCGGGCCTGTGGCCGCCGACCTCGGCGCCCTTGTTCGCCAATCGCGGCCTCTTCCGCGTGTGAGCCGGGGAGTGCCATGTCGATCAAGCATCCGATCATTTCCATTACCGGCTCGTCCGGTGCCGGCACGACCTCGGTCAAACGCACCTTCGAGCAGATCTTCCGCCGGGAGAACATCGAGGCTGCCTATGTCGAGGGCGATTCCTTTCACCGCTACGACAGGGCCGAGATGCGCAGTCGCATGGCCGAGGAGGCGGCCAGGGGCAACAAGCATTTCAGCCATTTCAGCCCGGAGACCAATTTGTTCGCCGAACTGGAGGCGCTGTTCCGCGACTATGGCAATCACGGAACCGGCACCACACGCCACTATGTCCATGACGACGAGGAGGAGATTCTCTACGGCGCACCGCCCGGCACCTTCACGCCCTGGAAGCCGCTGCCGCCCGGCACCGATCTGCTCTTCTATGAAGGGCTGCACGGGGCGGTGGTGACCGACGAGGTCGACGTCGCCAGATATGCCGATCTCAAGATCGGTGTCGTGCCGGTGATCAATCTCGAATGGATCCAGAAGCTGCACCGCGATCGCAGCACGCGGGGCTATTCGACCGAAGCGGTGACCGACACCATCCTGCGGCGCATGCCTGACTATGTGAATTATATCTGCCCTCAATTCACCCACACCGACATCAATTTCCAGCGCGTGCCGACCGTGGATACCTCCAATCCCTTCATCGCGCGCTGGATCCCGACGCCGGATGAATCGATGGTGGTGATCCGTTTTCAGACACCGCGGGGAATCGATTTTCCCTATCTGCTGTCGATGATCCCCAACAGTTTCATGTCGCGGGCCAACTCCATCGTCATCCATGGCTCCAAGCTCGATTTGGCCATGCAACTGATCCTGACGCCGCTGATCCTGCAACTGGTCGACCGCAAGAAACGCGCCGCTTAGCCGTTCGTACGCGAGCTTTTTGTCATCCACGGCCGAGCCACTCGCGAGCGCAGCGAGAGAGCGAGGGGAAGGGGATCCAGGGGCCGACTAGCAGACACAGAGCCTTTCCGTGAACCGCCACCGTCTGCCCTGGGCAGCGGAATGGGAGGACATGCCCGTGAATATCTCGACACCATCAGCCACTTTCGAGACCTCGGTGCCGCATCGCGACATGGCGAATGCCCTGCGCTTCCTGGCCATCGATGCCGTGGAGAAGGCCAAGTCCGGCCATCCCGGCATGCCCATGGGCATGGCCGATGTCGCCACCGTGCTGTTCTCCCGTTTCCTGAAGTTCGACCCATCGGCTCCCGCCTGGCCCGATCGGGACCGCTTCGTGCTCTCGGCAGGGCATGGCTCGATGCTGCTCTATGGTCTCCTGCATCTCACCGGCTACCCCGAACTCACGCTGGAAGAGTTGAAGTCCTTCCGGCAATGGGGCTCCAGGACGCCGGGTCATCCCGAATTTGGTCACACGCAGGGCGTGGAGACCACGACCGGACCGCTCGGGCAGGGATTGGCGACGGCCGTCGGCATGGCGCTGGCCGAACGCCTCGCCAATGCCCGCTTCGGGGACGATCTGGTCGATCACCACACCTATGTCATTGCCGGCGATGGCTGCCTGATGGAGGGGATCAGCCATGAGGCAATCTCGCTGGCCGGTCATCTCAGACTCGGCAAGCTGATCGTACTGTTCGACGACAACGAGATCTCGATCGACGGGGCTACCTCGCTCTCCTGTTCGGACGACCAGCTCGCCCGCTTTGCGGCATCCGGCTGGTCGACGCGCCGGGTCGACGGCCATGACCGCCAGGCGGTGGCGAAGGCGATCGCGGAGGAACGGGCGACGGAGCGGCCTTCGCTCATCGCCTGCCGGACCATCATCGGCTTCGGCGCGCCCAATCGGCAGGGCACCGAAAAGGTGCATGGTGCTCCGCTCGGTGCCGAGGAGACCCAGGCAGCGCGAGAAGTCCTCGACTGGCCGCACGAGCCTTTCGAGATTCCGTCGGAAATCCGCGAGGCGTGGCTGGCCGTGGGAGCCCGCGGCAAGGCCGAGCACGAGGCCTGGCAGCAGAGGCTGCACGATACTGGTGAGCCCGAGAGGCGTGCGTTCGACGATGCTCTCAACGGCCGGGCGAGTGCCGAGCTCAAGCGCGCCTTGGCCGAAATCCGCCAGCGTTTTGCCAGCGATACCCCGCACATCGCCACGCGGCAGGCTTCCCAGCGCGTCATCGATGCGATCGTCGCCGCCCAGCCCAATCTCCTGGGCGGCTCGGCCGACCTCACCCATTCCAACCTGACCCGGGCAAAGGGGCTGCAGCCGGTCCAGGCCGACGATTTCTCCGGCGGCTACATCCATTACGGCGTGCGCGAGCATGGCATGGCCGCAGCCATGAACGGCATCGCCCTGCACGGCGGCTTCATCCCTTTCGGCGGCACCTTCCTGGCCTTTGCCGATTACTCGCGGCCGGCGATCCGGCTGGCGGCTCTGATGGGAGTGCGCGTGATCCATGTGATGACGCATGATTCCATCGGTCTCGGCGAGGATGGCCCGACCCACCAGCCCGTGGAGCATCTGGCAGCGCTTCGCGTCATTCCCAATCTCCTGGTGTTCCGGCCGGCGGACGCGGTCGAGACCGCCGAAGCGTGGGAGTGCGCCCTTGCGGCCGAGAAGCAACCCTCCGTCATCTGCCTGTCGCGCCAGGCCCTGCCGACGCTGCGTTCCGACTGCGGCGTGAACGGGGCCGCGCTCGGCGCCTATGTGCTGGTCGAACCGCCGGGCCCGCGGGAGGTCACCCTTGTCGCCACCGGCTCGGAGGTTTCGGTCGCCGTGGAGGCGGCTGAACTCCTGGCCAAGGAGGGCGTCGGTGCCGCCGTGGTGTCGGCTCCCTGTTTCGAGCTGTTCCGGCGGCAGGGGCCGGTCTATCGCCAGGCGGTACTGGGAACGGCGCCGCGTATCGGCGTGGAGGCGGCGGTCGAGGCGGGTTGGTCCCGCCTGCTCGGGGAGGACGGGGTCTTCATCGGCATGACGGGCTTCGGCGCCTCGGCGCCGGCCGGCGATCTTTACCGGGAGTTCGGCATCACGCCTGCTGCCGTCGCCGAAGTCGCGCGCCGGCTCGTGTCCGGGCGAGCCGAATGAGAGAGGGCGCCATTTCCTGAAAACCAAGGAGGACGAGATGAATGTGAACACACAAACCGTCCGCGGCAAAGATCGCTACCGGTCCGGCGTGATGGAATACAAGAAGATGGGCTATTGGGAGCCCGACTACGAACCCAGGGATACCGACGTCATCGCGCTGTTTCGCGTGACGCCCCAGGACGGCGTCGACCCGATCGAAGCCTCGGCAGCCGTGGCGGGCGAATCCTCCACCGCCACCTGGACGGTGGTGTGGACGGACAGGCTGACAGCGGCGGAAAAGTATCGGGCCAAATGCTACCGGGTCGACCCGGTGCCGAACGCGCCCGGGCAATACTTCGCCTACATCGCCTATGACCTCGATTTGTTCGAGCCGGGTTCGATCGCCAATCTCTCGGCTTCGATCATCGGCAATGTCTTCGGCTTCAAGCCGCTGAAGGCGCTGCGCCTGGAGGACATGCGCTTTCCCGTCGCCTATGTGAAGACGTTCCAGGGGCCCGCCACCGGCATCGTGGTGGAGCGCGAGCGGCTTGACAAGTTCGGCCGTCCGCTGCTCGGGGCCACGGTGAAGCCCAAGCTCGGCCTGTCCGGCCGCAACTATGGCCGCGTCGTCTACGAGGCGCTGAAGGGCGGGCTCGATTTCACCAAGGACGACGAGAACATCAACTCGCAGCCCTTCATGCATTGGCGCGAGCGCTTCCTCTATTGCATGGAGGCCGTGAACAAGGCGCAGGCCGCGTCCGGCGAGATCAAGGGGACCTATCTCAACGTCACGGCCGGCACGATGGAGCAGATGTATGAGCGTGCCGACTTTGCCCGGGAGATCGGCTCCAACATCGTGATGATCGATCTGGTGATCGGCTATACCGCGATCCAGTCGATGGCGGCCTGGGCACGCCGCAACGACATGATCCTGCATCTGCACCGGGCCGGCCACAGCACCTATACGCGCCAGAAGAGCCACGGCGTGTCGTTCCGGGTCATCGCCAAATGGATGCGGCTGGCCGGTGTCGACCACATCCATGCCGGCACCGTGGTCGGCAAGCTGGAAGGCGATCCCAACACCACGCGCGGCTATTACGACATCTGCCGCGAGGACTTCAATCCGACCAACCTCGAGCATGGAGTCTTCTTCGACCAGCATTGGGCCAGCCTCAACAAGCTGATGCCGGTGGCCTCCGGCGGCATCCATGCCGGCCAGATGCACCAGCTCCTGCATCTGCTCGGCGAGGACGTGGTGCTGCAATTCGGTGGCGGCACCATCGGCCATCCGCAGGGGATCGCTGCCGGCGCCACGGCCAACCGCGTGGCGCTGGAAGCCATGATCCTCGCCCGCAACGAAGGGCGCGACTACCTGCATGAGGGCCCGGAAATCCTGGCCAAGGCGGCCAACAGCTGCACCCCGCTCAAGCAGGCGCTCGAGGTGTGGAAAGACGTCACCTTCAACTACGAATCCACGGACACGCCGGACTTCGTGCCCAGCGTCGCCGTCACCGCCTGAAAGGAGATCGTTACCCATTCCAAGCACTCGATACCCTCCGCTCGATGGGGGCCGGGGCGGGGTGGGAACCATGACGGTTGAGAAGGTCACCCCACCCCGACGCTGCGCGTCGACCCTCCCCATCGAGGGGAGGGTAAAGGGCAAGTCATCACAAGAGGAGAAAGACAATGCGTATCACACAAGGGTGTTTTTCCTTCCTGCCCGATCTCACCGACGAGCAGATCAGCCGGCAGGTGCAGTACTGCCTGGAGAAGGGCTGGGCCGTAAACATCGAGTTCACCGACGACCCCCATCCCCGCAACACCTATTGGGAGATGTGGGGGCTGCCGATGTTCGACCTGCGCGATGCGGCGGGGGTGATGATGGAACTCGCCGAATGCCGGCGCGTCTATGGCGATCGCTATATCCGCATCTCCGGCTTCGATTCCGGCCATGGCTGGGAGTCGCTGCGCATCTCCTTCATCGTCAATCGCCCGAAGGACGAGCCCGGGTTCCGCCTCGAACGCCAGGAAAGCGTGGGACGCAACATCCGCTACGCTACCCACAGCTATGCCGCGGACCGGCCGGAAGGCCAGCGTTACGGAACTTAGGATTTGTCGGAAAATAAGCGGATCGAATTGGCTCGACCTTTGTCATTGCCGGGCTCGACCCGGCAATCCAGCCGCCCCCCAGGCTCCAAGGCCGATGGATGCCCGGGGCAGGCCCGGGCATGACAAAGGCGCGCTTCGGTTATTTCCCGACGCTTCCTAAGCGCTCACTGGCGTTACGGCTGAGGTGTCCCAGTCCGGTTGGTGACGGCAGTTCCTCCCGTCCCTGACGACCAACCGGACAACTTGCTCCGCCGCCGGCCGGGCGGCGGAGCCTTTCGCGAGGACCACGATGCTCGATGCAAACACTGTTAAAGAGGCCGGCGAGGCGGGGACACCGGTAGCGCAGGCCATCGACCTCAGGCAGGAATTCGAGGCGGTCGGCATTGCCGATGTCTTCGCCCAGCTCGACCGTGAACTGGTCGGTCTCAAGCCGGTGAAGACGCGCATCCGTGAGATCGCCTCGCTCCTCATGGTCGAGCGCATCCGGCAGAAGATCGGGCTGGCGAACGATCCGCCGACCCTTCACATGTCCTTCACCGGCAACCCCGGTACCGGCAAGACCACGGTGGCCCTGCGCATGGCCGACATCCTGCATCGCCTCGGCTTCGTCAGGCGCGGACATCTGGTGTCGGTGACGCGGGACGATCTCGTCGGTCAATATATCGGCCACACCGCGCCGAAGACCAAGGAGATCCTCAAAAAGGCGATGGGCGGCGTATTGTTCATCGACGAGGCCTATTATCTCTACCGTCCCGAGAACGAGCGCGACTATGGCCAGGAATCCATCGAGATCCTGCTGCAGGTGATGGAGACGCAGCGCGACGACCTGGTGGTGATACTGGCCGGTTACGAAGATCGCATGCAGAAGTTCTTCGCCAGCAATCCCGGTTTCCGCTCGCGGGTCGCCCATCACATCGATTTTCCCGATTATGAGGACGCCGAACTGCTGTCGATTGCCGAGCTGATGCTGGAGGAGCGCAATTACCGCTTCGATGCCGAGGCGCGGGCGGCGTTCATCCGCTATATCGAGCTGCGCAAGACCCAGCCCTTGTTCTCCAACGCCCGCTCCATCCGCAACGCTCTCGACCGTATCCGCCTGCGCCAGGCAAGCCGGTTGGTCGGTGACCTCGACCGGCGACTGACGGCGGATGACATCATGACTATCGAGGTGGCCGATGTGCTGGCGAGCCGCGTCTTCGCTAAGGGCGCGCAGCCCGATGGAGGGAAGGCCTGACCAGGAGCGTGGAAGGCGGTGTGTCGGCGGGTGCCGCTGGATCGTTCCGGAGGGAGTCAGTCGAAAATGGTCTCGATTTCGGGCCGTCTCGGCGTGGTGACGAATGCGGCTTGCAGGAGGAGCACGATCACGCCGAGCGCCGCGGAGGCGTAGGAGATGTCACGCCAGCTGTAAAACGCGGTAATGTAGCCTGCCACACCGGGGCCGGTTGCCGTGCCCAGGAAATAAACGGCAAGCAGCACGCCTATGACATCGCCTCGCCACTGCCGGCGTGCATTGTCGGCCGCAAAAGCGAGGCTGACGGAAAGGAGGCAGCCTGTCGCTGCTCCCTGAAGCAGGCGTCCGATGGCCCAGACGGAAAAATCGGGGGCAATTCCCCCAAAGACTGCGCCGATGATGAAGACGGCGGTGGCGACCAGCAGCAGCGGCTTGTCGCCGAGCACCGCGCGCAGGCGCGCGCCAAGTGCGAGCAATACGATAAGAGCCAGGAAAACGCCGGAGGTGACGGCGCCTATGAGCGCGTAGGAGAGCGCGAACTCCTGAAAAACGGCCGAGAGGCTGATCGACGCGGCTCCGGAACCGAAGCCGATGACCAGAAGGGTGCAGCCGAGGATGAAGAACTGCAGGCCGCGCGAGGGCCCTCGGGTTTCGCCGGACATCGACATCTGCAGCCCCCCACGCATCTTCCAAAAACAAAAGGGCGCCCGAAAGGCGCCCTTGATTCCGATCCGGAAACCGATCTTACTTGATCTTGGTTTCCTTGAACTCGACGTGCTTGCGCGCGACGGGGTCATACTTCTTCATCGCGAGCTTTTCGGTCTTGGTGCGGGTGTTCTTCTTGGTGACATAGAAGTAGCCCGTGTCTGCGGTCGAAAGCAGCTTGATCTTGATGGTTGCGGCCTTGGCCATGGTGATGCTCCGAATATTGCTACCGGACCGTATCGGCTAAGGCAGCAAAGCCGCGCAATGGCGCGGCCCTTTTGAATCTTGGCGCACACTACTCATGGAAGCGCTGAAGTCAACCAAAAGAAGAGCGTGCCGGCGGGAATTGTGCGCTCATGCCGGCCATTCCGACTCTTTTAGATCTCCTCCCGGCTCCGCACGCCCCGCTGCTCGCGATAGAAGGGCACGGGAACATCCTTCTCCAGGCCAATTTCCAGTCTCTTGGCCACTTCCTCGAGGATGGTGCGGGTGATCCAGACCAGATCTTGCGCCCGGGCCTCGTCGAAGGAGAGCCATTTCGTTTCGATCAGTTCCGAGTCGGGACCGACGACCCCGTCGGTCTGGTGTGCGATGGAACGCGCATCGGCCACGAAGAAGCGGGTGTCGAATCGGCGCTTCATGGCGGGAGGCGTGATGGCTCTGGCGACGAAATGCAGGCCTTCGGGCGATGGAAAGACCTCGTGCTCGGCGAAGGCCCGCCAATGAGGGCTACTGGTCGGCGGAGCCCCGAGCCCGGTCTCGCCGAGCAGGATGCCGGTTTCCTCGAAGGTTTCCCGGATCGCGCACAGGGCCAGCGCCCTGGCCTTGGCCGGAGAGGGCCTGATGACGCGCGTAAGCAAGCTGCGTTCGGTATGGGCGGCCAGCGCGCCATAGGCGCTCATGCTGCGATCGGCCGCCTCGACACGCCCGCCGGGAAACACCATCACGCCGGGCATGAAGGCATGGCCGGAATGCCGTCTGCCCATCAGGATGCGCGGCGTCTTGCCGGCGCGGTCGAGCAGGATCAACGACGCGGAGTCGCGGGGGCGTACGGGGCGGGGTTTCAGTTGCGAGACGGGTATGTCGGTCATGGCTCAGTAAGGAGAAAACGAGTCGGGATCGGCCTTGCCGGAGAAGCCATGCATGCGGTTTGCCCATTGCAGCCCGATGATGGCGCCCTTGATCATCGGGAGCAGGACCAGCGACAATACCACCGTGAGCGTTCCGAAAATCACGCCGAGCGACCAGAGCGGCATCTCCGTCTCGATCACGCAGGTGAGGATGCCGGCGACTACGACATGGCCGACGATCAGCATGGTGAAATAGGGTGGAGCGTCGTCGGCGCGATGATGCGACAGATCCTCTCCGCAGACACTGCAGCGGGGAGCGACCTTGAGGTAGGAGGTGAAGATCTTGCCCTTGCCGCAATGGGGGCAGCGCCCGAAAGCACCCCGCCGCATGGCGAGCGCCGCGTCGCGCTGCTCGGGCCGATATTCTTTCATCGCCGACTTCCCTTCCCGGCGCGCTTGCCTTTGAGCGCCTTGGCCTTGCGCTTGGCTGCATTGCCCTTGCGATCGGTGATGCGCGGCCGCTTGACCACGCCGACCTTCCGCCCGGGCGCCCGCCGCCTCTGACCGTCCGAGACGATCTCGAAGCGCAGCGCACCGGCGAACGGCGCCGCCTCCACCAGCTTCACCGATACCGTATCGCCGAGCTGGAAGGATTCACCTGTGGCTGCACCGATAAGCTGATGCGCGTTTTCTTCGAAGCGATAATAGTCGTGGCCGATCGTCGCGGCGGGTACGAAGCCGTCGGCCCCGGTTTCGAGCAGCTTGACGAACAGGCCCGACTTGATCACGCCGGAGACGCGCCCCTGGAAGATCTCGCCGACATGGTCGGCGAGGAAATGGGCGATCAGGCGGTCGATGGTCTCGCGCTCGGCCGTCATGGCGCGCCGCTCGCAGGCCGAGATCCGGCCAGCAATCTCGGAGAGCATCGCAGGCGTCATCTCTGCCGGCAGGCCGTCATCGCCCAGATGCAGGGCGCGGATCAGGGCGCGATGGACGATCAGGTCCGAATAACGGCGGATGGGTGAAGTGAAATGCGCATAGCGCCGCAGATTGAGGCCGAAATGCCCGATATTCTCCGCCGAATATTCGGCCTGACTCTGCGAGCGCAGCACCACGTCATTGACGAGATGGGCGTTGTCGGTGCCCACGACCCTTTCCAGAATGGCGTTGAACTGGCTCGGACGCAGGGCCCCCTGCTTGGAAAGTGGGATGTCGAGCGTGTGGAGGAACTCGCGCAGGGCGATGATCTTCTCCATCGAGGGCTCGTCATGCACGCGGTAGACCAGCGGCGTCTTCTTGGCTTCCAGCGTCTCGGCGGCCGCGACATTGGCGAGGATCATGAACTCCTCGATCAGCCGGTGGGCGTCGAGACGTTCGGGAACGACCACCCGGTCGACCATGCCATTGGGCTTCAAGAGGATCTTGCGCTCCGGCAGATCGAGGTCGAGCGGCCCGCGGCCCTCGCGCTCCGTCTTCAGGCAGGCATAGGCGGCCCAAAGAGGCTGGAGGACGGGAGCAAGCAGCGGGCCCGTCACCTCATCGGGATCGCCGTTGATGGCGCGTTGGGCCTGCTGGTAGGAGAGCTTGGCGGCCGAGCGCATCATCACGCGATGAAAGCTGTGACGAAGCTTGCGGCCATCAGCCGCGATGACCATGCGCACGGCGAGCGCTGGCCTGTCCTCGTTGGCTCGCAGCGAGCACAGATCGTTGGAGATGCGCTCCGGCAGCATCGGCACGACGCGATCGGGGAAATACACCGAATTGCCCCGGATCAGGGCTTCGCGGTCGAGGGGCGAGTCCGGCCTGACATAGGCCGCGACATCGGCGATCGCCACGGTGAGAATGTGTCCGCCCGGATTGGCCGGATCGGAATCCGGTTCGGCATGAACGGCATCGTCATGATCCTTGGCATCTGCCGGATCGATGGTGATCAGCGGCAGGCGCCGCCAATCCTCGCGGCCGGACAAGGTGGCGGGCTTGGCAGCCTCGGCCTCCTCAAGTGTGTCCTTGCGGAAGACATAGGGAATGTCATGCGCATGGATGGCGATCAGGCTGATCGCCTTTTCGCTGCCGACCTTGCCGACCCGTTCGACGATGCGCGCCATGGGCGGGCCATGGCGGGCGCCGCGCAAAGGTTCGATGGCGACGAGTTCGCCGTCCTCGGCCTTGGCGGCATCCTCGGGACGGACCAGCATTTCGCGTCCGGCATTGCGTTTTTCGATCGGCACGATCTGGCCGTCGCCATTGGGAAGGCGGCGGAAGACGCCGAGAATACGCTGGCGCAGCCGCTCCAGCACCTTGATCACCCGTCCGGTCGGCTGATGATCCGAGCCGCCATCGGCCATGCGAAGGAGAACCCTCGAGCCGACGCCCGGGGCCGCGCCGCCGAAGCGCTTGGGAATGGTCACCACGATGCGCGGCGGCTTGCCATTGTCCTCGTTCCAGTCCGAAGGGATGGCGACGAGCTCACCGTCGCGGTCGCGGCCGGTGATGTCGGCAACGAGGGAGGAGGGCAGGGCGCCGGGCGCATTGAAGCCCTTGCGGTTGCGCTGCACGATGCCTTCGTCGGCAAATTCGTTGAGCAGATGTTTGAGGGCGATCTTCTCGGCGCCGCCCAGGCCGAATTCACGGGCGATCTCGCGTTTGCCGGCCCGGCCATGCGAGCGCGCGATGAAAGCGAGAATGTCTTCACGGCTGGGCAGGGCGGGGTCCAATGCCTCGGCTTGTTTGTTTTTACGAACCACAGAAATTATTCCGAATTGGCGTTGGCGGCCCGGCATGCCCAAGGAAAGAGGGCAGTGGATCCGGTAGCATCATAGACCAACGCATAGGGTATTTGTCGAAGCCAATCGTGGACATTGCGGATTTCCGCGACGTCCTGCGCGATCGGCAGCTTTGTCTGTCGAAGGAAGAGATTGTCGAAGCGCTCTGCGCGGCGATCCCAACGGATCCCACAGCGCGGCAGAGCCATGTCTGGCAAAACGCGGAACGGCAGGAAACTCGACGTGCCGGGACAGACTGTCCAAAATCCTCATACAATCCGCCGGCACAGGCGGACAGAGGGACGGTTCGACTGAACCAGACAGTCGCCATATAGGCATCGAAGAGCAGCTTGTCAACAGAAATGCTGCGATGCAGCATTTCTGTTGGGAGGGACCATGATGTACCGATCTCCAGATCGGCATTCTTAAAGACAATCCCTATTGCCGAAGAAGATGCCGACGGAGATCGGTATATCAGTGCTGCATGCATTGCTGCGGAATTGGCGCGTTGACCCTTCAAGGGCCGGTGCTATCGTTCCGGTTTTACTGCGGGTCCAAACTGGGAGCATGGCATGCGGGGTGGTTTGATCGGACTTTGTTTCACGTCGGCGCTCGTCGCGGCTTCGGCGGCAGTCACAACGGCTGCGGCTGAGGAGAGCGCCAAGCCCGACGACAATCTCAATGCCGTGCTCTGGGACCAGACCGCCGTCGAGGCCAGGGGCAATGCGCTGGCGGCCTTCGCTTTGGCTCGGATCCGTCTCGATCAGGCCCTGGCCGATCCGAGCTGGACGGCGGCTCCTGCCGAACAGACCGGTGATTTCAAGAATTTTCCGCCGGCCATCGTCCTCGATGTCGACGATACGCTGCTGAACACCTCGAACTACCAGGCCTGGAACGTCAAGGCGGGCACGCGCTTCACCCCGGAGACCTGGACCCAATATGTCAAGGCGCAGATCGATACGCCGATCGCCGGCGCCGTGGAGTTCACCCAATATGCCGCCTCCAAGGGCGTGAAGGTCTTCTATGTCACCAACCGCACCAAGGAAGAGGAAGAGCCGACCGTGCAGTTGATGACCAAGCTGGGCTTCCCGACCGGCGGCAATGTCGACACCTTCCTTAGCGCCAAGGAACAGCCGGACTGGAAGTCGGCCAAGGGCACGCGGCGGGCGGTGATTGCCAAGGATTATCGCATCCTGCTGCTGGTCGGCGATAATTTCGGCGATTTCACCGACGCCTATAAGGGCACGCCCGAGGAGCGCGAGAAGGTGTTCGCCGAAAATGCCGCGCGCTGGGGCCATGATTGGATCGTGATCGCCAACCCGACCTATGGCTCCTTCGAATCGGCTCCCTACAAGGGCGACTACAAGCTTTCCGTCGAGGAGCAGCGCAAACTCAAGCTCGAGGCGCTGAAGAGCTGGGATGGCAAATGAGGTCTCCAGACCGGACGGCACCAGGCCGCTGACGGTCTGGTACAATACCAAATGTCCGGTGTGTGACGCCGGCATCCGTCATCAGAAGAGCCGTTTGATCGAAGCGGTCAAGGCTGGACGCATCGAGTTCCTCGACATCAATCTGGAACCGGACGCCCTCGCGCACTTCGGCGCCGGCCTCGACGATGTCAGGCGCCGCCTGCATGCAACAGACGAGGACGGCCGTTTGCTGGTCGGGGCTGATGTCGCCCTGGCCGTCTGGCGGCGCACGCCGGGACAGGCCTGGATCGCCACTTTGCTCGGCGCTCCGGGCATCGTCGTACTGACCCGCTTTGCCTATGACCGCTTCGCCGACCTGCTCTTCGCCTGGAACAAGCGCAACGGACGATGGTAGCGGATTGATTGCTTCACGGCAGCGGCACTGGAATGGCGAGATGGCGCCGGTCGGGCTCTTCCCAGCTGTGAGGCCAATAGCTGACCAACGCCACCAGCCGCGGCTTGGCATTGGCCGGCCTGTAGACGAAGAGCGCGTTTAGGCCGTTGGATTGCGAGCAACCGCGCTCATGCCCGGCAGCCTCGTCGACATAGACGATCACATTGTCCCTGTTGTTCTCGGGCAGGGTGCGCACCAGTGAGAAGCTCTTGAGTTTGTCGCGCCCCCGAGCCGCGCAGGTCGCATCGGTGATCGTGCGGGGCAAAACGTCCACGGTGACGTCGCCGCCGGGAACCGCATCCCCGATGCTGAGATTGGTCACCTCGGCGGCCATTGTGGCATAGGCCTGATCGGGCGTCGGTGGATCGAACAGACGTGCGCCCTCATACACGACCTGCCTGGTCGGCTTCTCGTCGATGCCGAGCCGGGCCAGCAGGGGCTCGGCTTGGCGGCGCGCCTCGGCCCGAGCCGCATGCTCGGGGCCTTCCTTGTCATGCTCGACGGTAAAGGGCGCGCCGGGCACGGTTTTGCCGGTGTCGAGATCGATCACGAAAATCGTGCTGTAAGGATGGATCGAGGCGTCACGGGTGCCGTATTCCTCGAAGGCGAAATAGCGCCCGTCCTTGGAAAAGCCAATAATATCGGGTGTTGCGGCGTCACCGGCGAGGGCTGGCAAGGCAGCGAGATTGCAAGACAAAAGGGCGCTGAAGAGCCTCACAGCGTGACGAACCATAGCCCCACCTCCAGCTTACTTGCCTCAGGCAAGCTAGAGTTGTTGGCGAGCAGAGGAAAGTGCCGGCCGGAACAGGATGGCGCTCCGCATGGCGAATTCCGGGTGCACGGGCATCTTGCCCGTTCCTGGAAACGCGGCATTCGCAGAATAGGAAGAACGGGCAGGATGCCCGTGCACCCTGTGTAGTTGGAATGTGTCAGGATGGGTGCGGGCGAGAGACCGTGTGCACCCCGGCCCGTTAAGGCC
>NZ_JAGIPY010000039.1:0-2733 GCF_017813775.1 Labrys sp. LIt4 | reverse complement strand
TGGGCCTGCAGATCCTGGCTGCCGGACCCTATCTGGTCGAGGCTGACGCCGCCGCCGAGGCCGCGCTGAACGGCTGATCCTGTCGCTTATAGCGAACGAAAACAGCCAGCCCTCGGAAACAGGGCTGGCTGACATCTTTCTTGGACCAGGGATCATGCATTCTGTTCCGATCCTGCAGTCGGGCCAAACCTGGGCTCCGGCAGATCACCTCGAGCCTCGGCGAGTGATTGAAAGCGTTGCCAGGGGCAAGGTGCATTACCGCACGGATCATCTCTCCTCGAATGTACCGCTGCAGACGCTGACGCATTACCGTTTTCGTCGCTGGATCGTTGCCTCTCAGGCTCGCTTGGCGGAGCAGAATGGAGCGGCAATCCAGAAGGTCTCTCCCAGCGTAGAACTCGCCAAACGCATCCGGGCGCTTCGGCTGGCTGCCGATCTCACTCAGCTGCAGCTCGCTGATGCCGTTGGCGTTTCGCGTGCCGCTGTGGCTTTTTGGGAGACGGGACGAGCAGGGGACATAAACAAGCACCTGGCGCCCTTGTCACAGGCGCTGGGCGTCAATGAAGAGGCATTGTTGAACGGTTTGGCTGAGGAACATATTCAGGCCGAGCTTTCGCCGGATGAAGCCGATCTTCTGGCGCTTTACCGGCTACTGAGCCCGAGCCGTAAGTTGAACGCTCAAAAATGGATTGAGCGTCAAGCTGGAGAGTGATGGGAGACAAGCCGCCGGGAGGGAGCCGTCGACGGCTTGATCAAACGTGCCGGAAATCTACCCCGATCGCCGAAGGCGCCAACTTCTTCCACCTTGCAGGATGCCGATGCTCTCGCTTGAATTCTCAAGCTCAAGAAGTTTGACTCAATATTGTTGGCTAAAGCGAGAGATCGAGTATACGGCCCTCAAAAACTCGATCTCGCGATCTTTTCAGATGGCGATGCATGATGTCACGGGCGGCTTCCGCTTCCCGGCGCCGGATCGCGTCGAAGATCAACTGATGTTCGGCGAATACGTCGGCCAACATGGCTTCGGGGCCTGCCAACGAAACACCATGGAACTTCATGCCGATAGAAATATGATCGCGCAGGGATTGCATCGACAGAACGTAAAAATGATTATTCGTGGCCTGGGAGATCGCGTAATGGAAATTGTAATCCGCATCATCCCGGTGAAGGAACAGTTGGACTGCGTCGCGCATCAGTTCGAGTGCCGCCGCGATTTTCGCCAGCGCAGGTTCGTTCCAGCGAAGAGCGGCATAATAAGCATGATCCGGTTCGATCGACATGCGCAGTTCATAGCAGCGCTGAATATCAGCGATGGTTTCGACGGGTGAATAACCGATATTGCGCGTGTCCTCGGCCAGCTTCTTTACAAAGCTTCCTGCTCCTTGTCGTGAATATATCAAGCCTTCATCGCGTAACAATTTGAGGGCCTCGCGAATGATTGGTCGCGAGACGAGCAAAGTTGAGGCGAGTTCGTGCTCCCCAGGCAGTTTCTCGTCCGCCAGGTAGTCGCCACGGCTGATTTTGGTGAGAAGAATATGATAGACCCGCTGGACAAGTGGCGTCCGGCCCGGTCGATCAGCGATACCGTCCAAACTGCCGGACCCACGGCTTTGGTTTATCAGGGGAGGTTCAGTATCGGTTGTGGCGGCATTACGCTTATCCATTTCGTGGTTTCCAAAATGCAGTGCGGCGTGGAGGTGGCAGTGGGTTTTCCAAATGTGGCAGCTGGAATGCATCCCATAGCGGAGTGCTCAAAGGGGCGTCGCAAAGCCGTACCGCATGCGCCTTGCCGTGGGCAACATAATTACAGCCTTACATTGCGGTAATGTTTTTGACTCAGGCACCAAATTCCGCAGGAACGGCGATGATTGTAGTCTGGACGATTGTGGCAGGGGCTGAATCTGCCCTCTCTATGCTGCTTCTTACTTTGTAGTGCATGGGTAGCATCAAAATACCAGAGCCGATTTCTATACGGGCCAATCCGACATTGCGGAAACCCTCATGGTGTTGGGACTAAAATGACGTCGGCGCTTCCGGTCGACAATGCTCCAGAAATCCAATCGCCACCCGACTGGGGGGAACCTCTCTCTAACGCGCCAATCACGATAAGTGCCTGTATAGGGGGTGAAACCCTTGGCATCGGTGTGCGACATCGGCTTGAAGCGACGAAGTCGCAAGGGGCTGCCGCAAAGTGCGTTTTGATGGATATGCTATTTTTGCTTACGCCGATGCGTCTCTGCGCTTCCTGGCGCTTCCGCCAAATTGCAAACGCTTCCGCGCTCGGTGCTTCTTCCGTCTGGTGAGAATTTGCCGGGGCATGCTCTGGAAACAGCCGTTGTGCCAGATCGTTGGGAAGCGGCCTCCGATGGGGTGATGGATGTCTCATGCGAAGTAAGGCTTGCCGCTCGGGCCCTTTCTGGAAAACCAAATGGGGACCAAGAGTTTTAAATTGTACAGGAATGTCCATAAATTTTTATAAATGGCAAGCTGTGGAATGAACCTCGTCGGCGATTTATTTAGATAGTTTATTGTCTCAAAATACCGACTAAAGTTTAGTATATCTAAATTTCGATCATGTTGACTTGTTTGTAAACGATTGTAATTTGCCGGCATTAAGTCAGCTTAAGCGCCGGATGAATGATTGTCGAATATCTGCCCATTCCCGAGGTTGTCCGGGTTCGTCCGCGGCGTTTCGGCGATGCTCGTGGTTACTTTTCGGAAGTGTTCAACGCG
>NZ_JAGIPY010000038.1:0-2910 GCF_017813775.1 Labrys sp. LIt4 | reverse complement strand
AAGGAAATCGGCGCCAGGCGCTCGAACCCCTCCCGCATCATCGCCCGCAAAGCCTCCTGCTTGTTCGACACCTGCCCAACCCACCGCGAGTTCAGCAGGTTGAACTCCTCCAGATCAAGAAACCGCAGCCAGTATCCGTCCGCCAGACCTTCTGCCTGCGCAAGCTGGTCGAGCGTTGCGACGGCGCCGGCACGCTTGCCGATGGACTGGTAATGCTCCAGCAAGGCGTCGTTCGGCATCTGAACGCCCTTGAAATAGAGAGAGCGGTAGAGGTCCGCATCGAACTGGTAGGGAACGCGCCCTTCCCTGCGGCCATGTTGCAGGAAGTGCCTGGCAGCCGCATAGGACGAGCCGAGGGAGATGAGATCGGGATAGCGGTCGAGATATTCCTTCCAATCGAACAGCTCCGGCAATTTGCCGTGCTCGGCTTCCAGCTCGGCAATATATTGGGCGATTCCTTTCTCGCTATAGAGACGGCCCTCCGCCGCGCCATGACTGGCATAGTGTTTCTCGGCCCTGGCCTGAGAAAAGGACTGCAGATCGGTGTGGGAGCTGACGTAGACCTGCCAGTCGAAATCGCCGGGCAGATCAAGGTCCTGGCTGGCCTGATGCCCTGAGGCCGCGAAATGGTGCACCTTCTTGATCGGCGCCAATTTTGTCCAGAAACGAGAGCTCTTGCCCATACTACACCGGTATTCAAACACGCTTTCAGTTCCGATTGCGGAGGCAGGTCAGTACCGGCCCTGCATCCACGTCTCGGATGATCGAGACACCCCACCAAACGGCGAAGCTTAGCCAAACAGAAAAACGATCATCCCTGGGCTTCAAGCTCCTAATCGGCATCTTCATCGATACGTCGAACACATTACTATCTGTTGACGAGCGATGTCGCCATGCCAATTACATCTCGGCTCGCCACGATCTATCGCTTTTGAGCACAGTGTTACAAAAAATCATCAGAGCGGAAAAAGACTGTAGAAATCCTGCCTTAGGCCCGCCCTAATCCATCAAATTGGCATCTTTCTTCAAATATAATAAAATATCATTCTGTTTTATGGATAAGATGTAGAGATAAAACTGCAAAATAGAGAGGATAACTGTCATTCATATGGGCAGGATCACGCTATGCGATATACCAATTTTGCTTCGATAACCTACGCCCCCCACGAACAATCCTGCTATGCTACGGCACTTCTGCCGGCCGCCTTGTCAGCAGTGCCGACACCTTCATCAACTTCGACCCGGTAGGCCGGTAATCTGGCATGAAGGTGGATCTCGAGCAGGATCGGCTGGGAGCCGTCATAGTCGAGCAGGTCGGCAGGTAGCCGAGCATCCCCGTTCGACCAGCGCCACATGACCGCGCCTTGCCGTTCGCAGGCATAAAACCCTTCTTTCAATCCCGGATGGTCGAGCGCGATCTCGCGGAGACCATACATGCCGCGCAAGCAGAGGCGCCCAACCGCCACGCCGAGCACGCGCTCGCCATCCGCCGCGGGCTCGGCCTGGCCGGACCGCGAGATGAGCCGCACCTGCTTGAAGCCAGGCGGCACGGCAAAGGTGTGAATGGCGCCTTCGATCGATACCGGCCTGCATTCGCGTCCGTCGAACCGGAGGCGAAGAGCCGGATCACCTACCATCCTATGATCCGCCGTATCGGCCTGCGGCAAGGAATCCAACATGCCCTTACCCCTCATGGCCGAGGATGAGAGGCAGGACGAGCCCGCGCCCGCGACCGGCGGCGAAAAGCCCGGGCTCAGTTCCGGAATTGTGCAAAGCGGCATCAAACAGGCCAGAGGGCGAGGGCGAATGCAACGGCTTCGCGAGACTGACCGGCACCAGGCGATCCCTTCCGATGTTTGGAGCCAACTCGTCGCGGGCAAAGCGGCGTCGACGCAGCGGCATGGATATCTATTTTGACTATATAATCCTACTTTTGGTCAATCATCCTGTTTCCGGTACGGCAATAAGCGTGCCGGCCACCGATCCGCAGCGCTATCCGGCCTTTGATGATCGCATCCTCCATTTCGAGGACGGATGTCCGGTTTTCGAGAGGATGCACCCGGGAGACTGGCGCAAAACCGAGGCATTCCGGGGAAAAGGCCGGCCCGCTCTTCAGCCAGCAAACGTCCTGGAAAACAGGAGCGGCAGCCCGATTGCAGTGCAGAGAGATCGCCCATCGCTCTGAAGCAGCCGCCTCATCCCTCACCGGCTTCGTGCTGATTCGTCTGGCGTTCCAGCCATTTTTGCGCACTCAGCTTCCGGCTTGGGCTGAGCATGCGATAGAGGGCGATGAGATCGGCCTCGTCGGGGGACAGGGTGGTCTCGATGCGCTCCTCGGCAAGCCCATTCAGCAAGGTGTCTTCGCCGACCCCGAGGGCCTCACATAACGCGGTCAGATGCTTGTTGATGCTGCCTTCTCGCCCGGTCTCCCAGAAGGCGACCGCCGCTCGCGAAACCTCAACTGCATCGGCAAGCTGCTGCTGGGTCAGGCCGGCGGCCTGCCGCAATGCCCGGATCCGTTTGCCGAGTTCGGCGCTTGGCGAAACCTTCTGCCCGGCCTCGACGTCCTGATCGGCCAGTTCGGCCTGATTCTCGGCAATCCAACGCCGGAATTCGCTGCGCGACTGCGCATTCGGAGGGGCATCTGCCGGCTCGGAACCCATGCGATAGAGCACCCTGCTCTTGAAGACATCAATGATCACCCGCCGCAGAGTGCGGTCATTGGGAGATATCCAAACCTGGCCAGGCTGCAGGATCGTGGCATAGCGCATGCCCCTGAAAAGCATGTCAGCCAGCCCTGTTCAAGGGCTGGCTGATCTTGTCGTCGATATTGTCAGCCGTTCAGCGCGGCCTCGGCGGCGGCGTCAGCCTCGACCAGATAGGGTCCGGCAGCCAGGATCTGCAGGCCCA
>NZ_JAGIPY010000037.1:0-2953 GCF_017813775.1 Labrys sp. LIt4 | reverse complement strand
TGGTCCTGCTCGGCTCGATCCTGGCCTGGTTCATCTCCATCGGCCTCGTGGGCGTCATTCGCCGCCACCTGGCTTGATGTCCTTCTTGTCAAAATGGGGGGTATGACCGGCGCGCATCGGCCCTGGCTTCCACTAAGATCGCTGAGCGGGTGCCGGCCGCTTTGCATCGAGCACGAGAATTGCGCTCAGACAGGCCTTCCTCTCGACAGACTCGGTGGATGCTGTCGGCGCCTCAGGGTTTCTTCCCGCCTGAGCGGAATGAACAGACGCCTGTGGCCGAATTGCCGTGGCTCATTGGCCGGATCGCGCAACCGAGGTCAAGCGCTGCATCCAAGGTAAGGCAGGATGATCACCGCTCATCCCGCGACCCCCGACGATCGAATAGGTTCTGCGTTCCCGCAGATGCAGGAGGGCCTCCCCCGACGACTGGACCGGCCGACTTTTGATAGAAGCTCCCGCCCCGAGCCTGTATCCAGCATTGCCCGGAAAGCAACTTCCCAGTTTGGCATTCTAGCCCCGAATTGCCTCACGCACCAGGCTTCCGATATGTCCATCCCGCTATACCTGACCTCCCACTTGTACAGTGTCGCTTGCGTGCAAGATCGGCCGTCTTCATCCCGGCCTCCCTCGCAACAGCCCGATGATCTATTCCTAGGCGAAAGCAGAAAACTTGGAGCTATATTTCAGGTCTTTATAAGATGTTATATTTAATCTTTTCATAATTTCGAAAACGTGAACATTTACCGTGGACGTAGAAATGCTCAAAGTATCCGCGATTATCTTCCGATTTACGCCTTGCCGAATAAGTTCGGCAATTTCGATCTGACGTCGAGTAAGCTTAGGAATGTCGCGGGCTGCCGCTAATTTTTCACTAGGAGAGCTCTCTCCTGAGAGTTCCAGGCAATCAGGCGAAATGTATATCGCTCCTGCAGCAATCAGATCTATGACAGCACAGAGCGTGTTCAAATTATAATTCGCGCTCATATAGCCGCGTGCGCCCGCGCGGATAGCGCTGTTGGCATGGTCCAACCTAGGTGCATCTGCGACCACAGCTATCTTTGTATCTGGTACTAAATGAATGATGTCGGATATATCGTGCTCTATGACCTGTTTGATGCGGCTATTTTTAAAATTACACAATATAATGAATTCTGACTCGCCGCGATGCATTTCATACCATTCGGCGATGGTTTCGTAACCCCCGGTGGGCCGGTCGGGAAATGCCTCTTTCAGGCATTGCACCAGACAGTCACGCGTAAGGGCATGTTGACAGATTACTATGCACGGCTTGCCCGGTGTGATGACATCTCCGCGGGGTGCCGCATCGAAGGATGAGCTCGTCATTTGTTCTTGAGTCCAGCGTTTTATAAGAGATTCCATGGTTCATTGGCAGTTTATATACATTTTTTATCCATTCGACGAATTAATATTTTTGCTTAACGTCACAATGGATTTCTTCTTTGGAAATCTCTATATTAGACTCTATACCTATAAGTTCAAGATCTTAACAGGGACGGCATCGGCAATAAGCAGGTTATTGTCGATGTCTTACAGGCCTAGGTACAGCACAATCCACTGCATGCGCTCCTTTCTCGCATGGCGGGGCCTTTGGGTTCCTGCCCCTTGGCGTAGTGCCTGTCAAAACATGACAAACTTGTCAAATCACACGGGCGGCATAGCAGGTTGTCTTTGGTCGATCTGTGCGAAAACGCACACACCTGTCTACGAGGAAGGGGCGACTTTAGGCAGGGATATTTAGGAGTAATTCTATTGGTACAGAATCTAGTTTATTTATATAAATAATATTTATAGATACCTTATCCTAAGTTTTACAAAATAATAGTTTGAAATTTACTAACAACGAACTCTATATATTGTTGGCCAGGTTGAGCCAGTTTTGTCTTGTGCTGCACCGGGTACGGAATAGTTGCGCCATGGGTAGCGGCAATAGGCCGTTGTGACCTGGTTGGTCAGCAATTAGACAAGCTTGGAGGATTGATATGACCCTATATGTTGATGACAGCGGCGTCACATATAACGTAACGACAAATAGTGTTCTTGGAATTCCTCTTAGTTATAATGTAACTATTTCAAATTCTAGTGATCCGAGTATTAACACTACATTGAACAACGTTTCATTGACGCATGTCGCAACGACCAATGGCGCGAGCATTGGAGACTTTTTTTCTCTCGGTATTAACAGGTACGTAGTCCCGCCCAATATCAATGCGAGTATTGCAATTGGTGCGAGTGGGCTTGCTGTTAACACTTATTATATCGGTGGAACTGCGACGATCGATTCTTTCGCCTCTTTTCCTGGAACGTTTAACACCATTAACGTTACGGGAGGCTCGGCAACTTTTGGTCCCGGTCTTCTGGGAAGCGGTTTTACCGGCACGACAGTGAATCTGACGGATGGCGGATCGTTCTCCAACGGTGTCGCTTCCTGGGAGTTTTTGAACGGAACGACGGTCGAGTTCGGCGCTGGTGGTGGCACTTTTACGGTCAACGCCGGTGGGACGATCCTGGATCTGAGCGGCACGTCGATCACCGGCTTTGCCGACAATAGTGGACTCAACCATCTCGCCTTCCAGAACACCGCTGGTGTCATGGCGCATTATTCCATCACGAATAATGCCGGTAATACGCAGACCATCCGGGTTCTCGATGCCAGCGGCAAGGTGATTGCGAGCGCGACGATCAGCGGGCAGGGCCTGGCGGCAGGTACTTACACGGCAGGTGACCCTGGTCCATTGACGATCACCACCAGCGGCAGCACCCTGACGATCACCGACCTTGCCGTGGTCTGCTTCCTCTCAGGCACGCTGATCCGCACCGCTACCGGCGAAGTCGCGATCGAAGACATCCGTGTCGGTGACGAGGTCTTCGTCTCCGTCGAAGGCAGGGACGAACTGCGCCCGGTGACCTGGATCGGTTCGGGCCACGTCCTGAG
>NZ_JAGIPY010000036.1:0-3166 GCF_017813775.1 Labrys sp. LIt4 | reverse complement strand
GAACCCGGCGAGCCCCGTGTCGGCGCGACGCCCGACACGGTCAGGAAGCTGATCGGGCTTGGAGCGACGGTTCGGGTCGCGAGCGGCGCGGGCCTGGCGTCCGGTTTCACGGACGAGGATTACGCCCAGGCCGGCGCCACGGTCGCCGGTTCCAATCCGGAGGCGCTGGACGGGGCGGCTGTTGTCTTGAAGGTGCGCCGCCCGCGGACGGACGAGCTCGGCGCCTATCGCAGCGGCGCGCTGGTGCTGGGCATCATGGATCCCCATGGCCAGCACGAGGCGCTGGCTGCTCTGGCGCAGGCGGGCGTATCGGCCTTCGCCATGGAGCTGATGCCGCGCATCACCCGGGCGCAGGTGATGGACGTGTTGTCCTCCCAGGCCAATCTCGCCGGCTACCGGGCGGTGATCGATGCCAGCGCCGAGTTCGGCCGGGCCTTTCCGATGATGATGACCGCCGCCGGCACCGTGCCCGCCGCCAAGGTCTTCGTGATGGGGGCGGGCGTCGCCGGCCTGCAGGCCATCGCCACGGCACGGCGCCTGGGCGCGGTGGTCACCGCCACCGACGTGCGTCCCGCCGCCAAGGAGCAGGTTGCCTCGCTCGGCGCCAAATTCGTCGCCGTCGAGGACGAGGAGTTCCGCGAGGCCGAGACATCGGCCGGCTATGCCAAGCCGATGTCGGCCGAATACCAGGCCAAGCAGGCCGCCCTGGTGGCCGAGCACATCAAGAAGCAGGACATCGTCATCACCACCGCTTTGATCCCCGGCCGGCCCGCCCCGCGCCTGGTCTCGGCCGCGATGGTCGACAGCCTCAAGCCGGGCTCGGTGCTGGTGGACCTGGCGGTCGAGCGCGGCGGCAATGTCGAGGGCGCCCGCCCCGGCGAGGTCGTGGTCACGCCAGGCGGGGTCAAGATCATCGGCCATCTCAACGTGCCCGGGCGCCTGGCCGCCTCCGCCTCCTCGCTCTATGCCCGCAACCTCCTCGCCTTCGTGGAGACCCTGGTCGACAAGAAGGACAAGGTGCTGGCGCCCAATTGGGAGGACGAACTGGTCAAGGCCACGCTCCTCACCAAGGACGGGGCGGTGGTGCATCCCGCCTTCCAGCCGCAGCCGGCCTGACGGATCTTTGGCGGGCGGGTCTCCAGCTCCATCGGGAGATGGCGCGGGGGCCGCCTGGAATTGAGTGCATCCCATCAGAGGCGGGTCCGAAGACCCGCTCCCATCAGATCCACCCCATCGAGGAAGACCGACATGGCCGAAACGCCCCAAGAGCTTCTCGACAAGGCCCAGGCTGCGGCTCGGGCCGCCGGCGAGGCTGCCAGAAACGCCCAGGACTATGCCGACCAGCTCGCCGCCACGCTGGGGGGCGTCGCCCATGCCGCCACCGGCGGGGCGATCGATCCCTTCGTCTTCCGCTTCGCCATCTTCGTGCTCGCCATCTTCGTGGGCTATTACGTGGTGTGGTCGGTCACCCCCGCCTTGCACACTCCGCTGATGTCGGTGACCAACGCCATCTCCTCGGTGATCGTGGTCGGCGCCCTGCTGTCGGTCGGCGTCGCCCTGGCCGGGGACGAGAGCGGGCCGTGGTGGGCCCGCGGCTTCGGCTTCCTGGCCCTGGTGCTGGCCTCCATCAACATCTTCGGCGGCTTCCTGGTCACCGAGCGCATGCTGGCCATGTACAAGCCCAAGGACAAGACCAACAAGGACAAGACCAGGAAGACCGAGGCCAAACCGGCCGCCGGCGCCGGCCAGTGAGGAAGCCTCCATGTCCGTGAATCTCACCCAGTTCCTCTATCTCGTCGCCGGCGTGCTGTTCATCCTGGCGCTGCGCGGGCTGTCCTCGCCGACCTCCTCGCGCCAGGGCAACCGCTTCGGCATGATCGGCATGGGCCTGGCGGTGCTGACCACGCTGGCGGTGTCCCCGCCCTCGGGCGTGTCGGGCTGGCTGCTGGTGGTCGCAGGCCTTGCCGTCGGCGGCGGGCTCGGCGCGGTGGTGGCCCGGCGCGTGGCGATGACGGCGATGCCCCAATTGGTGGCCGCCTTCCATTCGGGCGTCGGCCTGGCCGCGGTGTTCGTGGCCGCCGGCGCGCTCTATGCCCCCGCCGCCTTCGGCATCACCCATGGCGGTGAGATCGAGCCGCAATCGCTGGTCGAGATGTCGCTGGGCGTGGCCATCGGCGCCATCACCTTCACCGGCTCGGTGATCGCCTTCGCCAAGCTCAACGGCAACATGTCCGGCGCGCCGATCCTGCTGCCGAGCCGCCATGTCATCAATGCCGGCCTGGCCGCGCTCCTGGTCGCCCTGATCATCGCCTTCGTGCTCTCGGCCAGCCACACCCTGTTCTGGCTGATCGTCATCGCCGCGCTGGTGCTGGGCGGGCTGATCATCATCCCGATCGGCGGGGCCGACATGCCGGTGGTGGTCTCGATGCTCAACTCCTATTCGGGCTGGGCGTCGGCCGGCATCGGCTTCACCCTGGGCAACCTCGCCCTGATCATCACCGGGGCGCTGGTGGGCTCCTCGGGCGCCATCCTGTCCTACATCATGTGCAAGGGCATGAACCGCTCCTTCATCTCGGTGATCCTGGGCGGCTTCGGCGGGGATGCGGCGGCGGCCGGCCCCGGCAAGGGCCCGGAGACCCGCCCGGTCAAGCAGGGCTCGGCGGACGATGCCGCCTTCATCATGAAGAATGCCGGCAAGGTCATCATCGTGCCCGGCTACGGCATGGCGGTGGCCCAGGCCCAGCACGCCCTGCGCGAGATGGCCGACCAGCTGAAAGAAGAAGGCGTCGACGTCGCCTATGCCATCCACCCCGTCGCCGGCCGCATGCCCGGCCACATGAACGTGCTCCTGGCCGAGGCCAACGTGCCCTATGACGAGGTGTTCGAGCTGGAAGACATCAATGCCGAGTTCGCCCAGGCCGACGTCGCCTTCGTCATCGGCGCCAACGACGTCACCAACCCCGCCGCCAAGACAGACCCGGCCTCCCCCATCTTCGGCATGCCCATCCTCGATGTCGAGAAGGCAAAGACCGTCCTCTTCATCAAACGCGGCATGGGTTCGGGCTATGCCGGCGTCGAGAACGAGCTCTTCTTCAAGGACAACACCATGATGCTCTTCGGCGATGCCAAGAAAATGGTCGAGGAAATCCTCAAGGCGTTCTGACGC
>NZ_JAGIPY010000035.1:0-2500 GCF_017813775.1 Labrys sp. LIt4 | reverse complement strand
AGGGCGTTCAGTCCGTCTTATTAGACCCGAAACCGATGTGATCTAGCCATGAGCAGGTTGAAGGTGGGGTAACACCCACTGGAGGACCGAACCGGTGTCTGTTGAAAAAGCCTCGGATGACTTGTGGCTAGGGGTGAAAGGCCAATCAAACTCGGAAATAGCTGGTTCTCCGCGAAAACTATTTAGGTAGTGCGTCGCACGAATGTTCCAGGGGGTAGAGCACTGGATGGGCTAGGGGGTCTTACCGATCTACCAAACCTAACCAAACTCCGAATACCTGGAAACACTATGCGGCAGACAGACGGCGGGTGCTAACGTCCGTCGTCGAGAGGGAAAAAACCCTGACCACCAGCTAAGGCCCCTAATTCGTGGCTAAGTGGTAAAGGATGTGAGGATCCCATAACAACCAGGAGGTTGGCTTAGAAGCAGCCATCCTTTAAAGAAAGCGTAACAGCTCACTGGTCTAAACAAGGGTCTTTGCGCCGAAAATGTAACGGGGCTCAAGCCACGAGCCGAAGCTGTGGGTGTGCGCAAGCACGCGGTAGCGGAGCGTTCCATAGGCCTGTGAAGGAGTATGCGTGAGCAGCTCTGGAGGTATTGGAAGTGCGAATGCTGGCATGAGTAACGACAAACAGTGTGAGAGACACTGTCGCCGAAAGTCCAAGGGTTCCTGCGTAAAGCTAATCTGCGCAGGGTTAGTCGGCCCCTAAGGCGAGGCTGAAAAGCGTAGTCGATGGGAATGAGGTGAATATTCCTCAACCAGTGGGTAGTGACGGATCTCTTCCGTGGTGTGTTCTTATCGGATTGAACATGCCATCACGAGGTTCCAGGAAATAGCTCCCACATCAGACCGTACCCGAAACCGACACAGGTGGACTGGTAGAGTATACCAAGGCGCTTGAGAGAACTATGCTGAAGGAACTCGGCAATTTGCCTCCGTAACTTCGGGATAAGGAGGCCTCGTTCGTGGGCAACCATGGGCGAGGGGCACAAACTAGGGGGTGGCGACTGTTTAACAAAAACACAGGGCTCTGCTAAGCCGCAAGGCGACGTATAGGGTCTGACGCCTGCCCGGTGCCGGAAGGTTAAGAGGAGAGGTGCAAGCTTTGAATCGAAGCCCCGGTAAACGGCGGCCGTAACTATAACGGTCCTAAGGTAGCGAAATTCCTTGTCGGGTAAGTTCCGACCTGCACGAATGGCGTAACGATCTCCCCGCTGTCTCCAGCATAGACTCAGTGAAATTGAATTCCCCGTGAAGATGCGGGGTACCTGCGCTTAGACGGAAAGACCCCGTGCACCTTTACTATAACTTTACACTGGCATTCGTGCTTGCATGTGTAGGATAGGTGGTAGGCTATGAAGCAGGGGCGCCAGCCCATGTGGAGCCACCCTTGAAATACCACCCTTACGATCATGGATGTCTAACCGCGACCCGTCATCCGGGCCCGGGACAGTGTATGGTGGGTAGTTTGACTGGGGCGGTCGCCTCCCAAAGAGTAACGGAGGCGTGCGACGGTGGGCTCAGAGCGGTCGGAAATCGCTCGTCGAGTGCAATGGCATAAGCCCGCCTGACTGCGAGACTGACAAGTCGAGCAGAGACGAAAGTCGGCCATAGTGATCCGGTGGTCCGTTGTGGAACGGCCATCGCTCAACGAATAAAAGGTACGCCGGGGATAACAGGCTGATGATTCCCAAGAGTCCATATCGACGGAATCGTTTGGCACCTCGATGTCGACTCATCACATCCTGGGGCTGGAGAAGGTCCCAAGGGTTCGGCTGTTCGCCGATTAAAGTGGTACGTGAGTTGGGTTCAAAACGTCGTGAGACAGTTTGGTCCCTATCTGGCGTGGGCGTAGGAGAATTGAGAGGATCTGTCCTTAGTACGAGAGGACCGGGATGGACGTACCTCTGGTGGACCTGTTGTGGCGCCAGCCGCAGTGCAGGGTAGCTATGTACGGTCGGGATAACCGCTGAAGGCATCTAAGCGGGAAACCCACCTCAAGATGAGTTCTCCCTCGAAAGCCGTGGTAGACCACCACGTTGATAGGCCGGGTGTGGAAGCGGCGCGAGCCGTGCAGCTTACCGGTACTAATAGCTTGATCGGCTTGATCGCTCTCATTTATCAATACTCACAACGCAGCAAAGCTGCTCAATGTGAAAACCAAAGACCAATACATCTTGCCATGCTCATCACGACACTAACCTGTCGATGCGCATGTGCGTGCGATGCCCTGCATCCTACGCATTCAGATTTTGCTTCGCCGGCCTGGTGGCACTAGCGAGGAGCCTCAACCCGATCCCATCCCGAACTCGGCCGTTAAACTCCTCAGCGCCGATGGTACTATGTCTCAAGACCTGGGAGAGTAGGTCGTTGCCAGGCCTGCAAAGCAAACTTCTCAATAAACCATGCTACAAATACCTGCCGCGGGGTGGAGCAGCCCGGTAGCTCGTCAGGCTCATAACCTGAAGGCCGCAGGTTCAAATCCTGCCCCCGCAACCA
>NZ_JAGIPY010000034.1:2020-7774 GCF_017813775.1 Labrys sp. LIt4 | reverse complement strand
GGGCAGGTGTCGAACAAGCAGGAGGCTTTGCGGGCGATGATGCGGGAGGGGTTCGAGCGCCTGGCGCCGATTTCCTTCGGGCATGCCTTCGATCCGGTTTATTTTGCCGACGCCAATCCGGCCCAGGCCGGCAAGGATCGGGTCGAACTCTACAAATACTGGCTGTTCACGGGCCTGAAGGCCAAGGTGCCCGGCAATGCGGCCGAGCATCTCAGGCTGCATGGGCTGGGCCTGCTCGAATATCCGGCCGGGTTCGACTGGCGGGCCTATGGCAACCGGCCCGGCGTGACGCCCAAGCACCGCTGGGACCTGCTCTATCACCTCATCGTCAACGACGCGATCCCGGCCCATGAGATTCCGCTCGGGCCGAGCGGCGGGCCGGACTTCCTGCTGGCGCTGGCGGGGGCGTTGAAGGCGCGCAATCCCGAGCGTGCGGCCAGCCTCTATGCCTTTGTCGACCGCAAGAGCCCGCTCGGCCCGGCGGACCGGGAGCGCTGGGCCGATTGCCTGGCCGCGCGGGAGAACTGGCAGGAGGCGCTGCCGCTCTATCGCCAGGCGATCGACGCCGGCTCGATCCAGGTGCAGACCGCGGTCAAGGCCATCGAGGCCGCCCTGAAGCTGGGCGAGCCGGAGCAGGCGGTGGAGGTGCTGCTCCAGACCCGGACGGCCTCCGGCGGCGACATCCGCTGGCGCGAGGCGCTGCGCCAGACCATCGAGGCCGCGTTCCGCGAAGCCTGGATGGCGGCCGAGGAGCTCTATGCCCGGGAGCGCCGCCAGGAGGCGGACGATGTCATGACCAAGGTGGTCGCCGACATCGCCGGCTGGTGGAACACCTTCGATCCGCCCGGCCCGCCGCTGCCGGCCACGCCCGATCAGCGTATCGTCATGCTGGCCAATGTGGATCTGCGGCAATGCACGCATTATCGCGTGACCCAGAAGATCGAGATCGCCAAGGTGGCCGGCCTCACGCTGGAGGTCTACACCCAGGCGGAGGTGGACGACTTCATCACCGCCATGCCGGGGGCCAGCGCCGCCATCTTCTATCGCCTGCCGGCCCTGCCTTCGAACATCCGGGCGATCTCGATCTGCCGGGCGCTCGGCATTCCCAGCTATTACGACATCGACGACCTGATCTTCGACGCCACCCATTATCCCGAGCCGATCGAGACCTATGGCGCCTCGGTCAGCAAGAACTTCTATCATTCGCTGCAGATGGGGGTGCCCCTGTTCCGGGCGGCGCTGGCCATGTGCGACTACGGCATCGCCTCCACCACCCTGCTCGCCGGCTATATGGAGAAGCTGGTGCGCACCGGGCGCTGCTTCGTGCTGCCCAACGGCATCGACAGCCATGACGCCGACCATTTCCGGCAGGCCATCCCGCGCGTGCGCCGCAACGAGGATGTCGTGCTGTTCTACGGCTCGGGCACCAAGGCGCACAATGCCGACTTTCTCGACCTGGTGGGCGGGCCGCTGCTGAACCTGATGGAGCGCCACGCCAATGTGCGCCTGATGGTGGTGGGCTATCTGTCGCTCGACGGGCGTTTCGACGCGGTGCGCGAGCGCATCACCCAGCTCGAATGGACCCGGGACGTGCAGTCCTATTGGTCCTTGCTGGCCGAGGCGGACATCAACATGGCCGTGCTCGTGCCGGGGCCGACCACCAACGGCAAGAGCGAGATCAAATGGCTGGAGGCGGCCGCCTTCAACGTGCCCTCGGTGGTCAGCGCCACCCACCGCTACGAGGAAGTGCTCGAAGACGGCGTCGACGCCTTTCTGGCGCGCACGCCCGAGGAGTGGGAGGCGGCGCTGGAGAGCCTGATCCGCTCGCCCGAGCGCCGCCGGGCCATGGCCGAGGCGGCGCGCGCCAAGGCCGTGAGCGTCTACAGTCTGGAGCGCAATGCCGAGCGGTTCAAGGAACTGCTGGCGCCGGCCTTCAACCGCAGCGACACCCGGTTGCAGGTCTCCCGGCGCAAGAAGCGCATCCTGTTCTTCAACATCTTCTTCCCGCCGCAGACCATCGGCGGCTCGACCCGGGTCATCCGGGACAATATCGACAGCTTCATCGGCTCGAACTTCGCCACCGAATGCGATTTTGCGGTGATGACGTCGGACAATGACAACCGCAAGCCCTATCAGCTCAAGGTCGAGAACTATAAGGGGATCCCGGTCTTCCGGGCCAATTCCCCGATCGAGGACATCCAGGAGTGGCGCCCCTTCAACGAGCGCTACGGGCGGCTGTTTGCCCGCGTGCTGGAGTTCTGGCGGCCCGATCTGGTGCATATCCATTCGCCGCAGCGCGGGAGCGCCTCGCTGATGACCGCCTGCATCCGGGCGGGCGTGCCCTATATCAACACCATCCATGACGGCTGGTGGGTCTCCGACTACAATTTCCTGACCGATGTCACCGGGGCGCCGGTCGAGCCGGAGGAGGCGCTGCCCTCCAGGCCACCCTTCGGCAAGTCGATCGGGCGCTCGCTCGAGCGGCGGCGGCGCCTGCGCCTCCTGCTCGAACGCTCCGCCGCCATCCTGGGGGTCTCGGATGCGTTCACGCAGATCATGCATCGCTCCGGCTACCCGGCGACGCGGTCGGTGCCCAATGGCGTGCCGGCGATGGAGCGGGTGCGCAAGACCCGCTCCGCCAATGGCAAGGTGCGCCTGGTCCAGGTCAGCGGCGAGACCCACCACAAGGGCTTCCATCTCGTGCAGGCCGCCTTCAAGCAGGGGCGCTTTGCCAATCTGGAACTGACGATCGTCGATCATCAGCGCTTCGGGGGCCCGGTGCTGGAAACGCGCTGGGGCGAGACGCGGGTGCGCTTCGTGGGCAAGACCAAGCAGGAAGACATGCACACGCTCTACGCCCAGCAGGACGTGCTGCTGGTGCCCTCGGTCTGGCCCGAAAGCTTCGGCCTGGTCTCGCGCGAGGCCACGGCCGCGGGCCTGTGGGTGATCGCCTCCGACCGCGGGGCGATCGGGGAAGGCATCGAGCATGGCGTCAATGGCTGGGTGCTGGACGTGGCCAGCATCGAACCCTTGTTGAGCACGCTCGAGGAGATCGACGCTTCGCCCGAGCGCTATCTGGATTCGCCGCCGGCCCTGGCGGTCAAGCCCCGCACCGCCGCGGACCAGGCGCGCGACCTGATCGCGATCTATCGCGACATCCTCAGGCGCCCGCCCGAACAGCAGCCCTGGCCCTACTTCATGACCGGCGACTTCGTGGAGGACGAGGATGCCAGCCAGGAAGACCGCGACTGGCTGAAGGGCAAGCGCAAGACCTTCTTTGCCGACTTCGGCAGCGACAGGGCAGGCAGCAAGCAGCAAGTGTAGGAATTGCGTTCTGCGGGCGGGTCTTCTCGAACGCCGCCGGGCATAGGGGGAGTGGAAGGCGTTGGAAGGGGTGGTTCTGGACACGCTCAGGGGAAGGGCGGAGGGCGGCGGGCCGCTATGGGGCCGGTTCGACCCGGACTGGTACCGGCGGACCTATCCCATGGCCGCCGGGGAAGCGGATCCGCTGGCCTTCTATCTCAGCCAGGGCGCGAGGCTCGGGCATTCGCCCAACCGGTACTTCGACGAGGCTTTCTATGTCGGCGAGCACGAACAGGTTGCCCAGGCGGTCGCCGAGGGACGGGTCGCCTGCGGTTTCGAGCACTATTGTTTGAGCGGGCGAGACGAGCGCCCGGCGCACTGGCTGTTCGAACCGGGCTTCTACCGCCAGCTCCACAAGGATCTGACCGATGCCGCCCTGGCCAAGGGAGGCTTTGCCAATCTCTACGACCATTATCTGAAGCGGGGCGCCCAGGAAGGAAGGCAGGCCCATCTGTTGTTCTCGCCCCAGATCTATCGCCGGCACATGGCCGACACCGCCGGCCATCCCGTCCCGGACGGCATGGGCGCCTTCCAGCATTATCTCACCTGGATCGAGGAAGACGGGGGCGATGTTCCCACCACGCCCTATTTCGATGCCGCCTGGTATTTCCTGCACTATCCCGAGGTCGAGCAGGCCGTCGCCGAGCGGCGGTTCAAGAGCGCGCTGCACCACTATCTGTCGAACCCGGAGCCGTCGGCCTTCGACCCGCTCGAATATTTCCGCGAGCGCTTCTACATCGAACGCTACAGCGACATCGAAAAGGTCATCGGCCGGGGCAAGTGGTTCCGCAACGCCTATCTGCATTTCCTGCGCTATGGCCAGCACGAACTGCGCAACCCCACCAGCTTCATCAATCTGCAATATTACTGGGCCCGCCGCTCCAGCGTGGTGGTCAATGCCGAACTGGCCAAGGTCGTCGAGCCCTTCGCCCATCTCCTCACCGTCGGCCTCCTGAAGGGGCTGGCCTTCGCGCCGACCGGCGCCCCCATCGACGTGCCGGAGAAGCAGGCCCGCGCCCTGTTCCTCAGCCATGCCGAGAACATGGCGCCCCAGCATGCGCGCCGGCCGATCGACTTCACCCTCCAGGGCCCGGCGCAGGTCTGCGTCATCGTGGTGGTGCACAACCACCTGGCCATGACCCTGATGACGCTGGCCTCGCTGCGCGACAATTACGCCGGCACCATCCAGCTCATCCTGGTCGACTCCGGCTCGAGCGACGAGGTCAGGCAGATCCAGCGCTATGTCAGGGGCATGGTCCATCTGCGCTTCGAGACCAATATCGGCTTCATTCACGCCTGCAACAGCGCGCTGCTGCATGCGAACGCCCCCGCCATCCTGTTCCTGAACAATGATGTCAGGCTGTCCACCGGGGCGGTCGCCGCCGCCCTGGCGCGGCTGGAGAGCGATCCCAAGATCGGCGTGGTCGGCGCCAAGGTGATCCGCACCAATGAAAAGCTGCAGGAGGCCGGCTGCATCATCTGGCGGGACGGCAAGACCAACGGCTATATGCGGGACTGGGCCCCGCTCAGCCCGGAAGCCAATTTCGTGCGCGACGTCGATTTCGTCTCCGGGGTCTTCCTGATGGCGCGCGCCGATCTGGTCGCCCGCATCGGCGGCTTCGACCCGCAATTCGCCCCCGCCTATTACGAGGACGCGGACCTGTGCCTGCAGGTGTGGCAGGAAGGCTACCGCGTCGTCTACGACCCCAATGTGGTGGTCTATCACTACGAATATGGCAGCTCGCGCGATTCGGGCGCGGCGTTCGGGCTGATGCACAAGAACCAGAAGGCCTTCCACGCCAAACACCTGCAGGCCCTCAAGCATCGTTTTGCCAACACGCCGGAAGCCCTGCTGGAGGCGCGTTTTGCCGGCAGGACCCAGCCCAAGATCCTCTATATCGAGGATTATATCCCCCTGCGCAGCCTGGGGGCGGGGGCGGTGCGCAGCAACGACCTCATCCGCGTGATGGCCGGAATGGGCTATCAGGTCACGGTCTTCCCGGTGCACGGAACAGCGGCGCCGCTCGCCGAAATCTATGCGGACTTTCCCGACACTGTCGAAATCATCCACGACCTCAATCATCATGACTTCAACAAGTTCATCAACGACAGGAAGACTTATTTCGACTGCATCTGGATCTGCCGGGCCCACAACCTGAATTTTCTGCACGGGTCCCTGGAAGAGCTCAAGCTGAACCCGAACAAGACGAGCATCGTCCTCGATACGGAGGCGATCTTCTCGCTGCGCGAGGAATTGCAGGCCCGGCGCGAAAACCGGCCCTTCGATCTCGGCGAGGCCATGGCCCGCGAGTTCAAGCACGGCCATTTCTGCCAGGAAATCGTCACCGTCAGCCCCGCCGAAGCAGCCGTCCTAAGCGAGTTCGGCTTTCC
>NZ_JAGIPY010000034.1:0-1920 GCF_017813775.1 Labrys sp. LIt4 | reverse complement strand
ACATGATTCAACTCAGCAATGTGACGAAGTACTACAAGGTCGAGAAGCATCGGAAGATGATCCTCGACCGGGTGTCGATGATCTTCGATACCAGCTATTCCTATGGCCTGATGGGGGTGAACGGGGCGGGGAAGTCGACGCTGCTGCGGCTGATTTCGGGCACGGAAATGCCCAATGGCGGCAGGATCCGCAGATCCGTGCGCATATCCTGGCCGATCGGGTTTGCGGGCGGCTTTCATCCGGCCATGTCGGGGCGGGAGAACGTGCATTTCGTGGCCCGGGCCTATGGCGCCGACATTGCCAGGGCGGCCCGCTTCGTGGAGGACTTCTCCGATCTCGGCGACTATCTCGACGTGCCCATCAAGACCTATTCCTCCGGCATGTCGGCCCGCCTGGCCTTCGCCCTGTCGATGGCGATCGAGTTCGACGTCTATCTCATCGACGAGATCATCGCCGTCGGCGATGCCAAGTTCCAGCTGCGCTGCCGGCAGGCTTTCGACGAGAGGCGCAAGAATGCCGGCCTGATCGTGGTGTCCCATTCGATGGCCACGATCACGGCCTTTTGCGACCGTGGCGGCGTCCTGGCGGATGGACGGCTGACCATGTACTCGAACGTGCCCGATGCCATTGCCATGTACAACCGCTTGAACCGCTGACGGATCGATGAACGAAATCCAGACTGAACTCGACGATCGGCAAGGCAGATCGATCGAACGCATGCGGTCCGTCTCCAAGGCGCTGTCCGATGCCTCACGCCGCGCCCGCTTCTCCAGCCGGTCCAAGCAGGCCTTTTCCGGAGCACAGGGCCTGCGCCGGCGGGCGCGCGAACGCATCATCCGCCTGGTGCTGCTGGTTCTTGTCGTGGTGCTGCCGAATATCGCTTCGATCGGCTATTTCGGCTTCATCGCCTCCGACCAGTATGAATCGATCGCCAAATTCACGGTCTCCAGCGGTGCGCTGCCCAAGATGGACGATCTCGGCTCGGCCACCGGCCTGCCGCCGATGGCGATCGTGCAGGATACGATGATCGTGGTGTCCTATGCCGAGAGCCAGGCCCTGGTGGCCAAGCTGCAGGACGCCATCGATCTGCGCAAATATTACAGCTCCGACAAGATCGATTACTTCTCCCGCTTCAATGCGGCGTTGCCGATCGAGAAGTTCACGAATTACTGGACGCGGCGTTCCTCGGCGGCGGTCTCCATGCCGTCCGGCATCGTCACGCTCCGGGTGAGGGCGTTCAGCGCCGCCGATGCCAAGACGATCGCGACCGCGGTGGTCCAGCAATGCGAGGCGATGATCAACCAGCTCAACGAGCGCATGTTCAAGGACACCGTCGCCGCCTCCGAGCGGGACCTGCAGCTGGCCGGGGAGGCCCTCAAGAGCACGCGCGTGGCCTATGAGAAGGCCCGCAACGCCGAAGGCGTGTTCGACGTCAAGGAGGAGAGCAAGAATCTGGGCACGCTGCTGACCCAGCTCGAGGGCCAGCTGCTGACGATGCAGTCCGAATATGCGACCCGCTCGGCCTATGTCGCCGCCGATGCGCCCCAGATGCGCCTGGCCGCCCAGCGGATCGCCTCGCTCAAGGAGCAGGTGAAGGGCGTGCAGAACCGCATCACCAGCATGCAGCAGCAGGGCGACAATGGCGCCCTGTCCCAGAAGCTCAGCCGCTTTGCCAATCTCGATCTGGAGCAGAAGATCGCGGAAAAACGCTATGCCCAGGCCTCGATCAGCCTGAACATGGCCCGTATCTACAGCGAAAGGAAGATGCTGTATCTCCACACCGTGGAGATGCCGGCCGAAGCCGAGGAACCGCGCTATCCGCGCCGTGTGCTCACCATCGGCCTGGTCCTGCTCGGCTCGATCCTGGCCTGGTTCATCTCCATCGGCCTCGTGGGCGTCATTCGCCGCCACCTGGCTTGA
>NZ_JAGIPY010000033.1:0-9136 GCF_017813775.1 Labrys sp. LIt4 | reverse complement strand
CGCACCGCGACATGGAGCGTGAACAGGTCGTTCACCGCCTCGCGCATCTCCGCACGTTCGGGCAGCAGCACGTCGGCGCCCAAAGGCGTCTCGATGCAAGATGGTCGGAATTAGTAAACTGTCCCCGTAATCCCATAAATCCCGTAGAAAACATGGGACCTCCTCAACGATCTGGAAACTTGCAACAGAACCCGCTCTTCTGGCTTCTAATCCGCACCTTAAGAAGCTGGTGGAGTTGAAGTGGCGTGTAGTATATTGCGCTTGTAGCAGACGGAATCGCACATGGCTGAGCTTGAAGATACACTCTATGAACAAATTAAAGCATTGAGTGCTACTGGTGACGCCTTAGCACAAGATGGTGACTATGAAGGGGCCCTTCTCAGATATTGGGAGGCTTTTGAACTTTTACCCGAACCAAAGACCGATTGGGAGGCCGGCACTTGGTTACTAGCGGCGATCGGTGACGCCAATTTCCTGCAAGGCAATTTCAGCGATGGTCGGAACAATCTTACTTACGCGATGCTCTTCCCAGGCGCCATAGGTAATCCGTTCCTTCATCTGCGGCTCGGCCAATGTCTGTTTGAGCTCGGAAATCTCGGTCAGGCAGCCGATGAGCTAATACGAGCCTACATGGGGGACGGGCCCGATACCTTTGCGGATGAAGATGATAAGTATCTACGATTCCTCTCAACCAGAGCAAATGATATAAAGATATCAAGCTTACAAACTAAGAGCGGCTCTTAGGAAGCTTTTTCATTAAAATTATCAGCGCATTTAACGACGGTTTGAGTTAATTTTATTTTCTATAATCCCTATAAAACTTAAAATATTTATTATCATATTCAGAAAATACCTTAGACCCATATTTTTTATACTGAATATCAAATTCGTTAAACGCTTTATCAAGCTTGCCCATTTCGTAATCCAGTGTTGCGGCGAGAAATTCTACTGGCTCGTTGAGTTCTGGGCCATAGGATTCTCTAATGATATTTAGCCAGCGCACAGCATTATCAAAATGATGAAAATCCCTATAGAATCCCACCATAAATTTTGGAATGATATTTGAATAAAAATTCCATCTCAACTTTTGGTCTGGCAGCAAGTCCCAAGACTCTAGTAAGGCTTTCTCCATCCCTTCAAAATTATTTCTATTCTTTTCTTCGTGATAATTTACAAAGGCCTTATTCAAGGAATCTTTGACGGCTTCCGGGAGCTCAGGTCGGCTGCTTTGACTCACTATTCTATCCTTACCTTCTAGGGAAAAACAAACGGATCAACCATAACAGGTGGTAAGTACCTCGTATTTTTTCCCAATATCTCCCCTTGAGACCTATTAATCGAATCTAAGTCGAGATAGTAGTTATTTGGTTCAAGCATAAATTGCCGAACAAGTGGGGCTCTTTCCCCGAAATATCGCCCTGTTTGATTCCACCAAGTGGAAGCGTCATTTATGTGAGACATATCAGCTCGCGATATGTCGTACCGTCGTTGGCGGGCTCTGCGCGCCATAGCCGGTTCAGCCCCCCATAGGCGATATTCCGCCGCCCATTGCTTATGGCCCTTCTCGTCGAACAATTCGCGCGGTGTGCCGAGATGATCGGCGACCACGTAAGCCAGGCGACCAGGGTGCTCTTCATATTTGCCCTCGGCATTGAGGACCTGGCGCGGGGCTTCCTGTTTAGCGAGCGGCCGGAAGGAACCTGGCTCATCGTGCCAGCACTCGGCTCGATCCCACCCGATCGTGCTATCGAGACGAAGCGGAGTGTCCTTAATCAGGGTGTTGCCGGCCCAACCATATCCATTGCCAGGCTTCCCTGCCCAATCGACCAGTCGGACAGCTTTGCTACTTATTCTTCTCCAAGCCATACCTCGTGAATCCAAGAGCCAATATCATCCCATTCTTCGTTTGCGGATCCATCATGAGACCAGTATCGGACCTTTCCATTGGGCGTTATACAATAATAATTTCCATTGTCCTCCGAGATCGGAAGCCAATCATTTGGAAGTCCTATTTTTCTTCCATTCTGCAATGCTGTAATAAGTTCTCTTGGGCTGCTGTGGTCTGGTGTAATTCTAAGGGCATCCATTCCATTGTGAATGCTATCGATTGCCTCCTTCGCAAATTTCCTATAGTCCTCGCTAAATTTAATACCAACTTCACTTTCATATCGATCTAGAACAGCATCGTCCGGTAAATACTGCTCTTTCGGCAACTTCAGCCGTACATCCTTTAATTCGTCGATTGCCGCTTGTATGTCATAAGGCATCACGTCCTCCAATCCTTCAGAAATCCAACGCTCTATCTTTCCAATATGACCTCTTCCATGAGTTAAATTGACTTCTATTAATACCTGAAGGTATATCTGTCCCAGAATTTATGTGTATATTTCCATAATTTTCTTGGTGAAAAGTCTGCGTCATTTCTGCTATTGGGCCATCTTGAGTTTGCAGCATGTGATGTAGATTAATTTTATTTCCATCTGGGCCATATGGTGCCAAACCGTTTTCCATTAATTGCTTGTTTGTTAGGCCTGTTTCAGGATCGACCCGGTTCGGGTCGATTATGTCGTCTCTTTGGTAAACCTTATTTCCTCTAAAAGTCTTGATTCTGCGCCAAAATCGGGCGCTTAAGCCCCAAGGATCTACCCAGCCACTGGGATCCTCGACATATCCTTGCGGTCTTTCTCCTCCCGCGAGGCCGATCGGGTCGGGACTGAGATATTGCCCTGCCAAAGGATCATAATAGCGGAAGCGATTGTAGTACAACCCACTCTCGGCATCCTCCCACTGCCCCTGGAAACGGATCGGGCATTCAGTCTTGGCCTCGGCGAATGCTTCCTCTTGCTTCAGCGCCAGATTACCATAGGAGGCGTAGATACGTCCGCCGCCAGTTTCGGTGGCATCGGCTCTGCCATTGCTGCCACGCCTGCCGCCGCTAGGATAAACGGCACGACCATTGTCGTTGGCGGGTTCTGCGCGCCATAGCCGGTTCAGGCCGCCCCACAACCGATATTCCGCCGCCCATTGCTTGTGACCCTTTTCATCGAATAGTTCACACGGTGTGCCGAGATGATCGGTGACCACGTAAAGCAGGCGGCCAGGATGCTCTTCATATTTGCCCTCGGCGTTGAGGACCTGACGCGAGGCTTCCTGCTTAGCGAGCGGCCGGAAGGAACCTGGCTCATAGTGCCAGCGCTCGGCGCGCTCCCACTCGATGGCGCCGTCGAACCGAAGCGGGGCTTCCTCGATCAGATTGTTGCCATCCCATCCATAGGCCAGGCCAACGACGGGGGGCTTATCGCGCTCCCCGGCCTTGGCCTGACCTCCCCGGGTCAGCGGCTGCTCGCGCGGATCATCCAGCCATTGCGTCGGATCGACGACCCGCGCAATGTCCACTTTGCCAGCGGCATGCGGCAGATATTTGCGCACCTCGCCGGATGTGAGTTCGCGCACCTTCCACACCCGCCTCCCGAAGGGATCATAGCCGTAGCGCCAGGCTTCGCCTTCGGGCGTGATGCCGCGTGCTAGCCGGTCTTTGGCGTCCCATTCGTAATGCCAGGTCTTCGGCCGGAAGCCGTTACGCTCCACCTTGCGTTCGACCACCCGCCCCCGGATGTCGTGTGTGAGATGGATGCGCTCGCCCTGCGGCCCCCGCGCCAATTTAACCTTGCCGCCATCCGAAAGCTGCCAGCCGATGAATCCCGTGGTGTCCTCAGTCGGGCGCCAGGCCGATCCGGCAATGGCAGGCGTGAGGCCGGGGCCATCATCACGGCCACTGCTTCCTCCCTCCGCGAAGGCCATGATGTTGTGCGCGGCGTCATAGCGGAAATTTTCGGCGCTGCCGTCGCCATGACGCGCTTGTGCGACCTGTCCGTTGCCATCATGAATGTAGCCGGTCTCACCCCAGAACCCGTCCGCAATGCCCGTCAGCGAAAAAGCCCTATCCCAGGAATAACGGCGCTCCACACCCGAGGCCGCCTTCGGCGAGGCAACGCCCGCATCGAGGTCGACGGCGTGGCCAAAGCCCGCGAATCCAGCGTCAAGCAGGCGGCCTGCACTCTGGTGCAGCAACTGACCGATGGCATCGTGGTGCTGGTGCAGCGCAAAGCCTGCCGCGCTTGCGCGCCGCGTCTCCCTCCCCAAACGGTCATGACTGAAGACCAGAGGCTGATGCCCATCGATGGTCAGGCGCGCTACCAATCCCAAGGGATCACGCTCGATCTCGACGAGATGGGAGCTTCCAGGGTTCGATCCAAGGATTCGGCGTTCCACCCGAAGGGCGTTTTCATCGTAACGGCTTTCGACCCGCCGCCCGTTTATCGTCTCCGCCACAATCCGACCATTGCCATCACGTTCGAGAGCGACCAGCGAGGCTTTGTTCTCCGCCTGGATCAGAAGGCCTCGGTCGTCATACCAATAGCGCGTGACGTCTTCGAGCTCGGTATCGCCATCCTCTTGCTTGGCCGATGGAGGGGCGAAACTCTCCTCGCGAACAAGGAGGCCGGATTTGTCATAGGCAAAATGCCGTCGCGTGCCGTCCGCATAGCGTATGGCAATAACCTGTCCCGCCGCGTCCCGCTCATAGACGATGCGCCGGCCGTCATAGTCCTCCTCCGCGATCACCTGGCCAGCGACGTCGCGCGTGAACGTCCAGATCTGCCCGTTGGCGTTGGTGACGGTGAGAAGTCGCCCCTCGCTGTCATAGCCGAAGCAGAGCCGGCCTCCCTTCGGATCGACGATTGCCTCCAGCACACCGAAGGCGCCATGCTGATAGGTCCATTGCCGTCCCTCGCCATCGGTGACGGTGGCGAGCGTTCCCTCCCGATCATAGGAGCGCGCGACCGTCACGCCATCCGGCCGCGTCAGCCGCGTGGGCACCGCAAAGCCGCCTGCACCGGCGTCATAGGCGAGGTGCGTCACCCCACCCAGCGCATCGGTCACCGATACGACGCGCCCATAGGCGTCATGTTCGTAACGCGTCACGCTGCCCTTGGCATCGGTGACGGCAACCAGGCGGTTGTGCTCGTCGTAGCTGCGCCGCTCTACCGCCCCATTAGGCCGCGTGATGGCAATTAGCCGGCCCTGGTCGTCATGGCTGAAGGCGGTGACATGGTCCTCGGCATCGGTGAAGAGGACGGGGCGAGCCTTGCCGTCATAGGCCATGCGCCGGGCATTGCCGGCGCCGTCGATCACCATCGCGAGCTGTCGACGTGGCGTCCATTTGTAGAGTGTCGAGCGGCCCTCACCGTCGGTTATCGAGAGGATATTCCCGAACGCGTCATACTCACGAGCAAGCATATTGCCATTGGCGTCGGCGGTCGACGTCCTACGGCCGAATTCGTCATAGTCATGTCGTGTCACCGCTCCGAGCGCATTGGTCTCCTCGGTGACATTCTCTTGCGCGTCATAGGCAAAGCGCTCAGCCCGCTCGACTTGGCCGGCCGGCATGTAGACAGTCTGTCGTTTCTCGCTGTCATAGTGAAAGCGGTCGTCGTTCCACAACCCATTGGTCATGGTGCGGACAACGCGGCCCTGCGTATCATAAGAGAACACGCTCTCGGTGCGCTGGCTGAGATTGGTCCAGCGCTTAAGCAGCGGTTTGGTGCGAGACCAATCATAACGCACCGACATGCCGAAAGCGCAGTCCGAGGAGATCATCCGCCCGCGCGTGTCATAGGCATAGCGGGCCAGTTCCAGCACCGAGCCATCGGTGCCGATCAGACTGATCGCCGTACGGCGGTCTTCGGCATCATTCTCGAAGATGAGAGAGAGCCCATCCGGTCCATCGAGCCGAGTGAGCGCACCGGTCTCGGAGCGATGAAAGATCGCCTTTGCTCCGTCCAGCGTTTCGATCGTTTGGAGACGGTAAATGTTGTCGGCATATTGCCGGAAATGCTTGACGAGTCGACCGTCCTCCAACTGCAGTTGCCGCAGCCAGGGTGCCGTCAACGACAGACCAGGAAAAGCCGGATTGGTCGCCTCCAGAATGTTGAAGGGGCGCTCGAAGCCGATCTCTTCGCCAGAAGCGTTGAAATAAGTCAGTTCCCCTCGCCGTGGATTGGTGATGATCTCGTCGAAGGCCGAGATCTGGCACGGGCCGAGCGGACCGCGATAACGAGTGGGCAAACCCAGCTTGAGACCCATATAACGCGCGCCGTCGAACGGCAGCGTGCCGGGAATAAGAAAATCTTCCCAGGTTTCGAGATATTCGCCATTGGTGACGGCAACAGGCTCGCCCCGCCTCGGAACCGCGTTGCCGGTGTTTGCCGGCGGAGGCGTTTCGGGAGGAGGATCCTCGGTTTGCCGCCCCAATTGTCCTGGAGGTCTTGAAGATGGGGCTTCGGAAGCTGTGTTCCCACCGGATTGGGCTTCGCGCGCTGCTGCTGAAACCGGTGGAGCTTCGGCTGCTGAAATTCCAGCTGATGGGGTTTCGCGTGCTATGGCGCCGGCCGATGGGCCTCCAGATGGCGGGGCCTCAACAGACCTTGCCACACCGGACGGAGACGGCCGCGGACGCATGCCAAAGCCGTTGCCTTGAACACCGGAGCGTCCGCCGATAGCCGCCTCCGCTACTCCCCCCACGGTTTCCGCTAGCGCACGCTCTCCCGGTGTTCCCGGCCCGAAATGTTCCTGCCACCATGTGGTTGGTGTCTCTTTTTTGATTTCGTTCTTCTGACGACACCACTTCTGAATGAGATCCTCATAGCCCTTCCCGTACCCCCAGTCCGGTCCCTTTAGCTTCGCGATACTTGCATCGAGGTTGTCCATGGCCCCCAGATGAGCTCTAGCGGCGCCGTCTAGATAATAGGAGTCGGGGTTGGCAGCGTCAGATAAAATAGAATCTCTTACCCCCGTATAAGATAAATCACCTCTCAATACGGGATTCTTGGATTCCGGGCCCGATTCGGTTGCTTTTCCGCTAACAATATCTTCCCACGAGGAAATAGGCTCTGAGCCGGGATGATTCCTGCTCAAATTGGAATTGAGAATTCCCAAAAGTTTCTTGAGGTGCTTGTCTTTATTCGATCTTGCATCTTCCCGCAGTTTCTTCTGATACGGCGTCTCCGGGCAATCTAGCGACTCCGGTTTCGCAACTGCACGGGTATTGAGCTGCCCCGGGCCGTTGCCCTTGGGGTCTGTTGTGCCCGTCCCCTCTTCCTTGCGCGGCGGAGCGGGCTGGGGCGAGGGGGCAACCGCAGGTGCGGGCGTGCCTTGCGGCGATGGTTCTTGCCGTGAGTTTGGGGTTCCATCCGCCATGATCAGGTCTGGCTCTTATCAATGGGGGTGAAGGGCTCCGTCGGTCCCTCGTCAGCCATGTTGATCGAAGCAGGATCGCGATGACGGCAGGAGGCCCAGCCGGAGGAATAGACGGTCGAGGTCGTTTCGATCACATGAGACAAGCCGTAATAGCCCGGTACGACAACGCCCTTGCCAATGCCCGGCTTATGGCCCTTGTAATATTGCGCCCGGGAATTGAGGTGGAAGTCCGATAGTTCATTGTTGAACACGCTGTCGGAAACACGCACAGCGTCTTTCAGCTTAGCCACTGAGAAATAAGCCACCGGCACCATGGCACTGCCACGTGGCGTCAAGCACACATCCGGGCCAATGGAAACGATGTAATGTTCCGCCGTCGCTTGGGAGGATGCCTTTTGGCTCATGCGTACTGGCCCTCTTTAATGCGTTTTGTCACCGCCACGCTGTCTTCGGGGCGGCCGATGCGATGGATGTTGGCTGTTACGAAGCGATCCGGCTCGAAACGGGCGCGCCAGCTCAAATAGATGCGCCGATAGCGGGGATTGGTATCCGCGATATCAAGAAACAAAGTGTCGAGGTTCATTTCGTGGCGAACGGTCTCACCATTCTCGCCCGCAAAATCCACGGCCAGCTTCTCGCCTGGCAGGCGGAAGGAAAAATCCGCCCGCTCGAGCAGCAAATTCGTCAAGCGAATGCGCTCGTCGCCACCGAGATAGCTATCGAGGATGAGGTCGGGATGGGCGCTGTTGTGATAGGCAAAGTCGTAATCGGCCGGCCATCGCGGCCATACCTTGGCCTTCCATTCGTCATCGTATGTTCCGCCATGGGGATAGCGCGGCTCCCAAGCTGGAGGAATCGGCCCCAGACTTTGCGGTGCGTATATTCTGTAGGCATCGGTAATCGGCTCGTCGGCGGCCTCGATCCGTGGCGCCGGCTGGGGACGCGTGTGGTCGGTCCATTCCTGGTCGATCCAGCCGAGCCCAAGGGGATTGTGGGGATTGGTGTCGATCACGGCCTGGCCGTTTTCGTCCTCGCCCTTGGGCAAAAGGCCGCCATAGGCATATTCATAGCGTAGCGGCAGGCTCGCGATCGGTTCGGATTCGGAAAGCTCCCAGCCTTCGAACCAACGCCGATGCTTCTGCCATTCCTGTTTTTCGTGCTCCGTTAGTGGCCTCTTCCATCTCGGCAGCCATTGCCGCGGCCCCGTCACACGCAAACGCTTGGTATGGGAATTTTCAGTGCCTTCGATGGTGATGCCGCAGGTCCAGGACGGCCGAGGCTCGCCGCCAGGGGCATGGGCGATAGCATTGACGATGACGTCTGTTGTCGGCTTGACCGGCACGAGATCGGAGGGATGCCAGAGCGAGGAAACGTTCACTTCGCCATGGCATTCATCGTCGAACATCATCGGCGCTTGTTCCTCGGCCACGAGCAACCGGCCGCTCGGGGCGATCTCATAGGTTGCCTTGACGATGATGACGCCAAACTCCCGCGCCTGATTGTCGGTGGCGTAGAAGCGAAAGTTCGGGAAAGGGGTGTAGTTTCTGACGTCAGGCATGTGGGACCTTGACCATGAAAAGCCGCGGCAAAAGGCGAGCTGCGTTCAATTGTGATGAACGATTTTCCCCTTCTGCTGGATCAGCTTCTCGGCCTCGATGAAAATCCTGACACCTCTGAGGAGGATGTCGCCATTCTTGCGCATCACCAGAAGGCACTTCGGTGGCGTGGGTTTGCCCTCTGCATCCACACCCGCACCGACGCCGATCACCAATTCGTCACCGATATCGATGTGATAGCTGTGACCGACCTTCTGCTTGAACACCTGTCCCACCGCAGAGACCTTCGCCGTACCGACTTGCTCGGTCTGGATCGCTCCGAC
>NZ_JAGIPY010000032.1:0-12522 GCF_017813775.1 Labrys sp. LIt4 | reverse complement strand
GCCAGGCGCACCCCGCCCTTGGCGTCGGCAGGCAGTTCCTTGAACTTGCCCTTGCCGCGGCCGCCCGCATGGATCTGAGACTTCACCACGTAAAGCGGACCGGGAAGCTCCTTCGCCCCCTTCACCGCTTCCTCCACCGTCAGCGCCGGGACGCCGGGGGAGATCGGCAGGCCGAAACTCTGCAGCACGGCCTTGGCCTGGTATTCATGGATGTTCATTCTTCTTGGACCTCGTGAGGACTGTTCTTGTTCCGACGCGATTAATGTTCGCGAGCAGAACGAGGCGCACCTCCCTTCTCCCCTTGCGGGACCTGGCACTTCCTACAGAGGTGCCTTGGGTGGCATTGCGCAGCAATGACGGATGAGGGGGGCGATGGCTTGGAAGGGGGGAGTTTCTCCCCTCATCCGCCCCTACGGGGCACCTTCTCCCGCAAGGGGAGAAGGCTGGTCGCACCTTTTCTGTTAAGGCTCAGAAGGCGTTTGCCTCACAGCAAACCCGCCCCTCTGGCCCATTTATACTTGGCGCCGAGCACTTCCACCGGCAATTCGGTGGAATAGGCATAGGCCGGCACGCCATGGGCGTAGAGATATTCGGAGGCTTCCTCGACCTGCACGTCGCCGGCGAGGGAGGCGACAATCGGCTTTTCGATGCCTCTCGCCTTCATCTCTTCCTTGGCCTCGACCACCAGCTTGGCGAAGGTCATCGGCGGCGTGATGATGGTGTGCCAATAGCCCAGGATGATCGAATGGATGCGGTCGTCCTCGAGGCCGAGCTTGATGGTGTTCTTGTAGGTCGAGGGCGGTTCGCCTCCGGTGATGTCGACCGGGTTGCCGGCCGCGCCGAAGGGCGGGATGAACTTGCGGAAGGCCGCGTCGAGATCATCCGGCATCGACATCAGCGACAGGCCATTGTCGACGCAGGCATCCGACAGCAGCACGCCCGAGCCGCCGGCGCCAGTGATGATCACCACGTTCTCGCCCTTGGGCGTGGGCATGATCGGCACGCCGCGGGCGAACTCCAGCAATTGCCGCAGCGAACGGGCGCGGATGACGCCGACCTGCTTGAACACGTCTTCATAGATGCGGTCATTGCCGGCGAGAGCGCCGGTGTGCGAGCTTGCCGCCTTGGCGCCGGCCGAGGTGCGGCCGGCCTTCAACACGATCACCGGCTTCTTCTTGGAGACACGCCTTGCCACTTCGGCGAAGGCCCGGCCGTCCTTCAGGTCCTCGCAATGCTGGGCGATGATCTTGGTGTTGTCGTCCTGCTCGAAGAAGGTGAGCAGGTCGTCCTCGTCGATATCGGACTTGTTGCCGAGGCCGACGATGGCCGAAACACCCATCTTGGCCGAGCGCGAGAAACCGATGATGGCCATGCCGATGCCGCCCGACTGGGAGGAGAGGGCCGCCGAGCCCTTGACGTCATAGGCGGTGCAGAAGGTCGCGCAGAGATTGGATGGGGTATAGTAGAAGCCGTAGATGTTCGGCCCCATCAAGCGGATATTATATTTGCGCCCGATCTCCTGGATCTCGCGCTGGCCTTCCTCATTGCCGGTTTCGGCAAAGCCCGAGGGAATGAGCACCGCACCCGGAATGCCCTTCTCGCCGCATTCGACCAGGGCGCCCGCCACGAATTTCGCGGGAATGGCGAAGACGGCCGTATCGATGGCACCGGGCACGTCCTTAACGCTTCTATAGGCCTTGTAGCCCAGGATCTCGTCGGCCTTGGGGTGGATCGGATAGATCTGCCCCTTGTAGCCGCCATTGATCAGGTTCTTCATCACCGAATTGCCGATCTTGCCGTCCTCCGAGGAGGCGCCGATCACGGCAACCGCCTCAGGGCGCATGATCCTGTTCATCGAGGTGACGATGGCATCCTGCGAGGGCCTGAAACGGGCTGGCTTGGCCTCGAAGTCCACCACGATGCGCACATCCGCGGCGGTGGCTCCATCCTTGGTGGCGAAGACCGGGTTGAGATCGAGCTCGGTGATCTCGGGAAAATCGGTGACGAGCTGGGAGACCCTCGCCAGCGTATCGGCGAGGGCCTCGCGGTTGACCGGATCGCCGCCGCGCACACCCTTGAGCATCTCGGCGGCCTGGATCCCGTCGAGCATGGACAGGGCCTCGTCGTGGTTGATCGGTGCCAGGCGGAAGGTGATGTCCTTCAGCACTTCGACCAGCACGCCGCCGAGGCCGAAGGCGACGAGCTTGCCGAAACTGTCGTCGGTCACGGCACCGATGATGACTTCCTGGCCGCCTTTCAGCATCTGCTGGACTTGGATACCTTCGATGCGGGCATCGGCCTTGTAGGCCTTGGCATTGGCAAGGATCTTGTCGTGGGCGGCTTCGGCCTCGGCGGCGGAAGCCACGCCGACGATCACGCCGCCGGCTTCGGTCTTGTGCAGGATGTCCGGGGAGACGATCTTCATCACCACCGGAAAGCCCATATCGCCGGCGAGCTTGGCGGCCTCGGCGGCCGAGCGCGCCAGGCCCTCCTTCGGCACGGGAATGCCATAGGCATCACAGACGAGCTTGCCCTCGGGGGCGGTGAGGCTGGTGCGGCCCGATGCCTTGACGGCATCGAGAACGGCCCGGACATCGTCCTGGATGGATTGCGCGGGTTTTGCCTGGATGTTCATGGTGATTTCTCCCTGGTCGTTGCCGGATCGAAGCTTCGTCCCGTCTGCGGGAATCTGAATTTCTGGTATCTGGTATGCCAGATTTGAATTTGTCAAGCGCGACTTTCGCTATCGAGCGGGCAGAACGCATCGAAGCGAAAACCGCGCCTCTTTTCTGTTTTGTTGCGATGTGGTTTTGCGTGCCACGGCGATTTTCGCCTGACCGCAAAACGCTTTAGCTGCGAAGAACCGAATTTCGGTTCATTCTTGCGTGTCGCGTGGCGCCAAGAGCTCAGCCCTTCGGCTGCCTCTTGGAGGATATTCTTCTATTCCAACGGATTAGGCGATTCTGGCTGCGGCTGCGTTGCCGAGACCTGGCATCGGGCGCGGCGATACCGAATGGATATCGATGCGGGATCTTACGGTGATCTTCCCGGCCGGTGCCTGTCCGTGGCACCGGCTTTTCATGGTTTGAGGTGGCGGGTCGATGTCCGCCACGCGAGAGCTACGCGGCTGCTGTACCCGCCGGCTGCTGCAGTTCGTATTTGCGCACCACGCCTGCACGCCAGGGTTTGAGGACGCCGATGGCGAGGATGGCCGCCAGGATGTTGGCGCCCGCCGCGATGATGAACACCACGTCCCAGGTTCCGGTCTGCTGCTGCAGCACATTGGCGAAGGGGACGAGCAGAGCCGCCGTTCCCTTGGCCGTATAGAGCAGGCCGGCATTGGTCGCGGCATATTTCGAGCCGAACGTATCCGTGCAGGTCGAGGGGAAGAGGGAGTAGATCTCGCCCCAGGCGAAGAACACGAAGCCGGAGAGCAGAACGAACCAGACCGGATCATGGCCGAACAGATGCAGCAGATAGATGCCGACACCTTCCATCGCGAAGGCGATGAACATGGTGTTCTCGCGGCCGATCTTGTCCGAAACCCAGCCGAAGAAGGGGCGGGTGAGGCCGTTGAGGATACGGTCGAGCGTGGCGGCGAAGGTCACGGCCGTCATGGTCAGACCGAACAGCGAGACCGGAATGCCGTCGAGCTTGAGGTCTGCGCCGATGGGCTTGAGGTTGGCGGTTACCATCAGGCCGCCTGCGCCGACGATCACGAACATGAAGTACATCAGCCAGAAGATGGGCTGGCGCAGCACTTCGGTGGGCGCGAAGTTGCGGCGGGTCTGCACGATGTTCTTGTTTTGCACGGGAGCCGGCACCTGGCCGCTGCGAGGCGTACGCATGAACAGTGCGAAGATGATCACGATGATGCCCTGGCCGAGGCCGAACCAGAAGAAGGCGGCCTGGAACCCGTCATTGGCGATCATGGCCTGGATGGGAGCAACCGTCAGGGCCGAGCCGGCACCGAAACCGGCTGCCGTGATGCCGGCCGCCAGGCCGCGCTTGTCCGGAAACCATTTCAGCGCGTTGCCCACGCAGGTGCCGTAGACCGCGCCGGCGCCGATGCCGGCAATGATCTGTCCCAGATAGAATAGTGAGAGCGAGGTGGCGTAGGAATTGATCACCCAGCCGACGGCACAGAGCGCACCGCCGAAAACCACCACGAGTTTTGGCCCGTATTTATCGACGAACCACCCTTCGACCGGCACGAGCCAGGTCTCGAACAGGACGAACAGGGTGAAAGCCCATTGAATGGCTGCCCGGTCCCAGCCGAATGTCTTCTGGATGTCAGGAACGAAGAATGTCCAGCCATATTGGAGATTGGCGATCATCACCATACAGACGACGCCGATTGCAAGCTGTGTCCAGCGGAAGGCATCGGATACCCTCGGCAGGCTTTCCTCTCCTTGCGACCCTACCATTGCAGTCCCCCTTGGTTTTTGTTGGAGGTTGGACGGAGCCCAGGCTCCATTAAGCAGGTTGTAGGGCCATATTGGTATCTTGCATGCCAGTTGGCAAGCGTCGTTTTTTGCCGACGCATGCCGAATTACCCCGGAAGAGGCGTCTTCCAGGGAGCTTCAGTCCGGCTGAGTCGGAAGGGTGATCGATGTCAAGTTACGGAAAGAATTGAGATCTTCGCTTCATGCGCTGCGATCCGTGGTGCAATTGCGAATAGATCAAAAAAAGTTGCAGAGAAGCATCCACAACTCTGCCTCATGTCGCTCATACATGAGAAGTAGTCGCTTATTGGACATTAGTTTCTGGCATGCCAGAACGGAGTTGCGCCTTCGGCTACCTCCGCCTGCGACGCGACCAGGTCCAACCGGATGTGAGGGGGCCTCGGTCTTCCGAGCAGCCCATGTGCGACCCCGCCCTGGGGTCGCTGGGAGTGCCACGCCAGCCCTCACGCCACGGCTTGCCCGCAATGGATGAGCTCGCTGCAGCGAAGGACGGACAGAAGTTGAAGCCGGCTTTGCACTGACCCGAATCGACTCGCCGAAGCTATTCCAGGCTCACCGCACCGGTTCTCGAACGCAGGGACAGCGGTGACCTTGCCTTCAGAGGCCGAAGGGCTCGCGGGAACCGGCGCGGATCTCGGCTTGGGCCATCTTCATCAGGAAACCCGAGAAAGCTGCCCAGATACGGGTCGACAGCGGGCGGGCAGCAGGGCTACGGGACAGAGCGGAAGTGGTCATGGTCGTTCTCCACATTGCGTGTTCGAGGGAAGATCCTGTGTTGTTGCGAATCTGGCATACCAGATCCCAGATAGCTAGGGCCGATGTTGCAATGCAGTCATGCGCTCTTTGCATTGCGAAGTAAACAGCTTCCACTCATCTGCGATCGTCTCCACCTCCGCGTGGCGGGGCTCTGGAGGTGAAGTCCAGTTTAGGAGAACCTCTACACTAAACACCAAAATCCAAGGTTTTCGTGACAGGCTTTACTGCATTGCGGCATGAATTCGCGAACGCCACAACCGTGCGAATCCACCGGCCCGGTCGGCCCATCGAACTGACGGAATCCGGTGGCCTGCAGTCGCGATTTTAGTCGCCTTCTCGTGGAATTGAGTGGCAAGTGTTTGAAATAAAAGAGAATTATTAGCTTTCTGGTGAAGGGGGAAAGCTGCTCCTTCGCTGTCGAAGAGGAAAAAATGCGGATTGACACTCTGGTATCTGGCATGCCAATCTACCAACCATACGACATGCCATGGCGTCATTCCGCCAAGTAGAAGGCGATTTCGGCATAGTTGATCGCACCCCTATCGGGACCGGTCCAATCCAAGCCGATACCCTCAGCGGCATATCGTTGCGAAGAACAACGGGAGGAATTGCCCCAATGGCAACGGTTACAGCATTGCAAAAGCCCGTGACCACGACGGCCGAGGATACGCTCAAACAAAAAGCCCGCGACGGCAGCGTTGTCTCCGGCGGACATCTCGTCGCCAAGGCACTCAAGGCTGAGGGTGTCGACACGATCTTCACCCTGTGCGGGGGGCATATCATCGACATCTATGATGGCTGTCTCGACGAAGGCATTCGTATCGTCGACGTCCGCCACGAGCAGGTCGCCGCCCATGCCGCCGACGGCTATGCGCGCCAGACCGGCAAGCTCGGCTGCGTCGTCACCACGGCCGGTCCCGGCTGCACCAATGCGATGACTGGCATCGCCACCGCCTTCCGATCCGAGAGTCCCGTCCTGCATATCGGCGGGCAGGGCGCGCTGACCCAGCACAAGATGGGGTCGCTGCAGGATCTGCCGCATGTCGACATGATGAAGCCGATCACCAAATTCGCGGCGACGGTCTCCTCCACGGAACGCGTGGCCGACATGATCTCGATGGCGGCACGCGAGTGTTTCGCCGGCGCCTATGGCCCGTCCTATCTCGAGATCCCGCGCGACGTCCTCGATCGGGAGGTCACCATCGACCGTGCCGTGCTGCCGGAATCCGGCAAGTATCGCGCTTCGACCAAGTCGATCGGCGATCCCGCAGACATCGAGAAGCTTGCCGATATCCTGGTCGCCGCCGAGCGCCCTGCCATCCTCTATGGGCAGCAGGTCTGGACCGGCCGCGGGCAGGAGGAAGCGATCGCGCTCCTGCGCGGGCTCGACATCCCCGGTTACTTCAACGGCGCCAGCCGTGGCCTGCTGCCGCCCGGCGACCCCCACCATTTCGACCGCACGCGCTCGCTCGCCTTCGCCAAGGCCGATGTGCTCGTCATCGTCGGCACGCCCTTCGATTTCCGCATGGGCTATGGCAAGCGCATCAGCAAGGATCTGAAGCTGATCCAGATCGACATGGACTACCGCACCGTCGGCAAGAACCGCGACATCGATCTCGGCCTTGTCGGCGATCCCGGTGCGATCCTCGGCGCCGTGCTCCAGGCGGCCTCCGGCCGCATGGACAAGGGCAAGCGCCAGCTGCGCCAGCAATGGATGAAGATGCTCTCGGATGCCGAAGTGGTGGCCACCGAGAAGCTGATGCCGCTCTTCCTCTCCAACCAGACGCCGATCCATCCCTATCGCGTTGCCTATGAACTCAACGAGTTCCTCGGCGAGGACACCATCTATATCGGCGATGGCGGCGACGTGGTGACGATTTCGGCCCAGGCCGTGCGCCCGCGCGGGCCGGGACAGTGGATGGATCCGGGCGCGCTCGGGTCACTCGGCGTCGGCACCGGCTTCGCCCTGGCCGCCAAGCTCGCCAATCCCAACAAGGAAGTGCTCTGCTATTACGGCGATGGTTCCTTCGGCATGACCGGCTTCGACATGGAGACCGCCGATCGCTTCGGGGCTCCCTATCTCGCCGTCATCGGCAACAATTCCTCGATGAACCAGATCCGCTACGGCCAGGTCGCCAAATATGGCGAGGAGCGCGGCAATGTCGGCAACAAGCTCGGCGACGTGGCCTTCTCGAAATTTGCGCAAATGCTCGGCAATCACGGCGAGGAAGTCCGCGATCCCGCCGAAATCCAGCCGGCCCTACGGCGGGCCCGGGAAGCCATGGCCAAGACAGGGCGTTCGGCGCTGGTGAACATCTGGGTCGATCCGGACGAATACGCTCCCGGCACCAAGAACCAGACCATGTACAAGTGAGATCGCGGGATGGCCGGCCGCGTGGGAAACGCGCCCGAGCCGGCCATCCCGCTCCCTCGCATAACGAACAGTTGATATTTCCGAGGAGGGAACGATGGGACAGGCACTCGAAGGCGTGCGCATCCTCGACTTCACGCATGTTCAATCCGGTCCGACCTGCACGCAATTGCTGGCCTGGTTCGGCGCCGACGTGATCAAGGTGGAAAAGCCGGGCGTCGGTGACATCACCCGCACCCAGCTGCGCGACATCCCCAATGTCGATAGCCTCTATTTCACCATGCTCAACCACAACAAGCGCTCCATCACGCTCGACACCAAGAACAAGGCCGGCAAGGCGGTGCTCGAGGAACTCGTGAAGAGCTGCGACGTGCTGGTGGAGAATTTCGCTCCCGGCGTGCTCGATCGCATGGGCTTTTCCTGGGCTCGCATCCAGGAGCTCAATCCCCGCATGATCGTCGCTTCGATCAAGGGCTTCGGTCCCGGCCCCTACCAGGACTGCAAGGTCTATGAGAACGTCGCCCAATGCGCCGGCGGCGCCGCATCGACCACCGGCTTCGACGACGGCCCCCCTCTGGTGACCGGCGCGCAGATCGGCGATTCCGGCACCGGCCTTCATCTCGCCCTCGGCATCGTCACCGCGCTCTATCAGCGCACCCATTCGGGGCGCGGCCAGCGCGTGGATGCCGCCATGCAGGACGGCGTGCTCAATCTGTGCCGGGTGAAGCTGCGCGACCAGCAGCGCATCGAGCGCGGGCCGTTGAAGGAATATCCGCAATATCCCAATGGCAAATTCGGCGATGCCGTGCCGCGCGCCGGCAACGCTTCGGGCGGTGGCCAGCCGGGCTGGATCCTCAAATGCAAGGGCTGGGAGAACGATCCCAACGCCTATATCTACTTCATCACCCAGGCGCCGGTCTGGGGCGCGATCTGCAAGGTGATCGGCAAGGAGGAGTGGATCACCGATCCCGACTATGCCACGCCCGAGGCGCGCCTCCCGCGGCTTCGTTCCATCTTCGACACCATCGAGAAATGGACGGAGACCAAGGACAAGTTCGAGGCGATGGACATCCTCAACAAGTTCGACATTCCCTGCGGCCCGATCCTGTCGATGCGCGAGATCGCCAACGAACCCTCGCTGAGGGTGACGGGAACCGTCGTCGAGGTCGATCATCCCGAGCGCGGGCCCTACCTCTCGGTCGGCAATCCGATCAAGCTCTCCGACAGCCCCACCGTGGTCGAGCGCTCGCCGCTCCTGGGCGAGCATACGCAGGAGGTCCTGCGCGACGTGCTCGGCTTCGACCAGAGCCGCATCGACGAGATCGCGGGAAGCGGCGCTCTCGGCGCTCCCGTAGCCATGGCGGCCGAGTGAGGCTTTCTCGATGGGATGATGGGGGCGGGTGCCGTTGTGGCGCCCGCCTTTTTTGTTAGCGGGCGGTCTTCAGACCGGCCGTGCCTTTTACCGGCGTCTCCATGCCGGTCTGAAGACCGGCATACCAGGGCAGTGCCCCGTCCGCGCTCCAGGCCTCCTCTTTTGACAGCTTCTGCAATCTGGTATACGTTATACCAGATAAGAACGATATCCGCATGGGAGGGAATGATGAAACTGCACGAGTTCCAGTCCAAGCAGATCCTGGCACCCTATGGCGTCGAGGCACCGCGGGGCGCCGTCGCGATCACGGCCGAAGAGGCGGGGCAGGCGGCGCGTCGCCTCGGGGCTTCCCGTTTCGCCGTGAAGGCGCAGATCCATGCCGGCGGACGCGGGCGGGCCGGGGGCATCCATATCGTTTCGTCTCCCGAGGCGGCGGCGGAGTCCGCACGGACCCTGCTGGGCCGGCGCCTCGTCACCGAGCAGAGCGGCGCGCATGGCCGTGTCGTCGAACGCGTGCTGGTGGAGGCGGCCGTGGATCATATCCGCAGTTTCTACCTGTCGCTCAGCATCCATGCCGCCAGCGGCACCCTCGTTCTTGCCGCGAGCGGCGCTGGTGGCGACGATATCGAGGAGCGTGTCCTGGCCGGAGAAGACGGCCTGGAGCGGCTGTCGCTCGGGGACGGGAGCCAGGCCAGGCCCGAGGATCTCGGTGCTCTCGCGGCCCGCCTGGGCCTCGCCGGACAGCCGGCCGAGGCCTTCACCGCTCTTGCCGATGGCCTGCGCCGCGCTTTCCTGGAACTCGACGCCAGCCTGATCGAAATCAACCCGCTGGTGCTGACCGCCGACGACAGGCTGCTGGCGCTCGACGTCAAGATGATCATCGACGACCATGCCCTGTTCCGCCAGGCATCGCTGGCGGAACTGCGCGAGGAGGACGAGGACGAATATGAGGTCAAGGCCCGCCAGCGCCAGCTCAATTATGTCCGCATGGACGGCAGTGTCGGCGTCGCCGCCAATGGCGCCGGGCTCGGGCTTGCCACGGTCGATCTCGTCCATGCCGCCGGTGGCGCGCCGGCCAATTTCATGGATATCCGTACGACGGCGACCAGCCTCGACATCGCGCATGGCTTCGGCCTGCTGCTCGACAATCCCCAGGTCCGTGCTCTGCTCATCAACGTGCATGGTGGCGGCATGCAGTCCTGCGACACGGTGGCCGAGGGGCTCGGCATCGCCATGCGGCGGGCCGGGCGCACCCTTCCGGTGGTGACCAGGCTCGCCGGCAACAATGCCGACTATGCCCGCTCGCGTTTCGCCAATTTCGGCTGCCGCATCATCGAATGCCCGGACATGTGGACGGCGGCCGCCAAGGCTGTCGCCGCCGCGCGCTGAGGGTGGTTTTTTGCAGTTTTAGACTGATAAATCCAGAACAATATGTTCGCGCTACATGCGCAAGGAGGGCGGAATGGCTATCCTCATCGACAATGAAACCCGCGTCGTCTGCCAGGGCATGACCGGCTGGGCGGGTACCCATCATACCGCCGCCATGATCGAGTATGGCACCAAGGTCGTGGCCGGCGTCACCCCCGGCAAGGGCGGGCGATCCCATCTCGGCGCGCCGGTGTTCGACAGCGTTGCCGCCGCCGTGAGGGAGACCGGCGCCAATGCCAGCATGGTGTTCGTACCGCCGGCCCAGGCGAGCGCCGCCATCATCGAGGCCGTCGAGGCCGAGATCGCGCTGGTCGTGGCCATCACCGAGCGGGTGCCGGTGCTCGACATGATCAGGGTGCGCCATGCCCTCGCCGGCTCGAAGACTCGGCTGATCGGCCCGAATTCGCAGGGGATCCTGTCGCCGGGCCTGTGCAAGATGGGTGTGATGGCAACAGGCAATGAGCGCCCGGGCAGCGTCGGCATCGTCTCGCGTTCGGCCTCGTTGACCAGTGAGGTGATTGCCCAGGTCACGGCTGCGGGTCTCGGGCAGTCGACCACCGTCGGGGTGGGCGGCGACCCGGTGCATGGCCTGTCGATGCGCGACTGCGTCGAACTCTTCCTTGCCGATGCCAAGACCGAAGGCATCGTGCTGATCGGCGAGATCGGCGGCGAGGAAGAACAGGAAGCGGCCGATTACGTCGCTTCCGTCAGGCCCCCCAAGCCGATCGTCGGCCTGGTCGTCGGGCTGCATGCCCCGGCGGAGCGGCGCATGGGCCATGCCGGCGCCCTCACCATGCACGGCCGCGACCGAGCCGAAGCCAAGATCGCCGCCTTCGAGAAGGCGGGCATCACGGTGGCATCGAGCCCGCATCTGGTGGGCGACACGATCGGCCGGACGTTCGCCGCGAGAGCGAAAGCAGCTTGAGGGCAATCTTTCCGAGTGCGCGAGCATTCGATCCATAAGTGTTAACCTCGGCTCGAAAGTCTCGCTTCTTTACCCTCCCCTCGATGGGTCGGTCATTCCTATTGGAATGACCTGGGGTCGACGCAAAGCGTCGGGGTGGGGTGACTTCTTCGTAGGAAACGGCCCTTCCATTGACGAAGACCTGAGTAATCCCACCCCACCCCGGCCTTTCAGGCCGACCCTCCCCATCGAGGGGAGGGTAAAGAGCCTGCGCTCTTGTCTGCAAAATTACGCCCATGGGCATCCTGCCCGCTCTCCCCGATCTCTTCATTGCACGAAGCGGTTCTCCAGGCAGCCGATGCCCTCGATGCTGACGCGGACATCGTTCTGCGCTTCCTTCATGGCGCCGACGCCGAGCGAGGTGCCGCAGCAGATCAAATCGCCCGGCAGCAGGGTCATATCCCGGGAAATCAGGCTGACGAGCCTTGCCGGCGGGAAGACCATGTCGGCGATCGGATAGTTCTGGCGCTCATCGCCATTGAGCAGCGTCCGCACAACCAGGCTCGCGGGATCGATATCGGTGGCGATCACCGGGCCGAACGGGCCGAAGCCGTCGAAGCTCTTGGCGCGCACCCATTGGGCGAAGCTGGAGTCACGCGTGATGATGTCGCCGGCGGTGATGTCGTTGACGCAGGTATAGCCGAAGATGGCGTCCGCGGCTTCCTCCTCGGAGGCGTTGCTGCAGGGCTTGCCGATGACGATGCCGAGCTCGCCCTCATAGACGACCCGGCCGTCATAGGAGGCGGGCCTTGCCACGGTCGCACCCGGCGCGGTGACGCTGGTGGGCGCCTTGAGCAGATAGAGCGGCTCCGGCGGCACGGCGACATTCAGCTTGGCGGCGAGCTGATGGAAATTGTTCCAGAGTGCGATGATCTTGCTCGGCACGGTCGGTGCCAGGAGCTTGGCCTGCGCCACAGGCAGCGTGCGGCCGGTGGCGGCGGCGATGCCGAACATGTCGCCGCGATGGACATGGATGGCATCGCCCTCGAGCTTGCCGAACTGGGCCTGCCCGTCTTCTTCGAAACGGATCCATTGCGACATGACGGTTTTGCCTTTCCTTGAAAGTGGGAGCGACGTGTTCGTTGCCGGCGTCAGAACGCCTTGAGGATTTCCTCGACCATTTTCTTGGCATCGCCGAAGAGCATCATGGTGTTGTCCTTGAAGA
>NZ_JAGIPY010000031.1:0-15331 GCF_017813775.1 Labrys sp. LIt4 | reverse complement strand
TCTTCAAGGACAACACCATGATGCTCTTCGGCGATGCCAAGAAAATGGTCGAGGAAATCCTCAAGGCGTTCTGACGCGGGGAACCGGAGGTTTCGTCGCGTCTCATTTGTGCCGAACCTGGCTGCCATTGCGAGTTCCGCCAGTCCCGTGACGTGGAAGAACTCGCAATGGCCACGAATCCAGCCTAACAATAAACGGCAAATCGTCGGACTCGGGAGGAGGATGCGATGCGGCAATGGCGGCACTATTGGTGTCCCGGCACCGGCTCCCTGGTCGTCGACGTCGCCTTCGCCTGGGCGGGGATCGCGCCCGAGCGCGTCCTGATCGATACCGACAAGGGCGAGCAGCAGGCGCCTGATTTCCTCGCCATCAATCCCGCCGCGCAGATCCCGGTGGTGATTCTGCCCAGCGGCACGGTGCTGACGGAGACGGCGGCAATCCTGCTCACCATCGACGAGGCCTCCGCCGGGGCGGGCCTGTTGCCGGCCGCCGGCTCGACAGCGCGTGCCGTCTCGCTGCGCTGGCTGATGTTCCTGGCAACCAACGCCTATACGGCGGCTTTGCGCACCTACTACGCCGATCGCTACACCGCCGATGCCGGCGAGGCGGCCAGGATGGCGGTTGCCGAAGCGGGCAGGCGGGATTCCGACCGCATCTTCGCCCTGCTCGCCAAGGAGATAGCCGGCCCTTTCCTGCTCGGCGACACCGTCACCATCGTCGATGTCTATGCCGCCATGATCGCTGGCTGGCATGGCCCCGCGCGCGCTTTGCCGGCCTTGCGCACCCTGTACAAGGCCCTGCAGGCTCATCCCGTGATCGGGCCGGCCTGGCGGCAGCACGAGGGGCAGCCGGACTGATCCGGATTCGGCCCTTCAAAGGGCTTTGACGTAGGGAAAGCAGGCGCTACATCTTGGTGCCCCGATCAAATCGTAAAATGCCATAGGCAACAAAGAAGACGGATTCTCATGACAAACCTGACCTTGCTGGGCGACATCGGCGGCACCAACAGCCGGTTTGCCCTCGTCGTTCAGGGCCGCACCGATTATCGCAGCGAGCGGCATTACGAGAACAAGCGGTATCCCACCTTCCGGGAGGCGATCGAAGCCTATATCGCCGATGTCGGCGAACGGCCGAATGCCGGAGTCGTCGCCATCGCGGGGCCGGTAGCGGGGGAGATGGTCGGGCCGACCAACCGGCAGAGCTGGCTGTTCAATCCACCGACCCTGGCGGCGGAGCTGCGTTTTGCCCGCCTCGACGTGATCAATGATTTCGAGGCGGTCGCCCATGCCTTGCCGCATCTGGCGCAGGCCGACACCACGGTGATCGGCAGTGTCACCGGCGGCGTGGCCGGCGGCAACATGGCCGTGCTCGGACCGGGCACGGGGCTGGGCGTCGGTGCGCTGGTGCGCGGCGGCTCGCGCTGGATCGCCGTGCCCTCCGAGGGCGGCCATGCCGAGATCGGCGCACCCGCCGGGGCGTGGGCCAAAGCGCATGAGCTCATCCGCGGCAAGATCGGCCGCGTCTCGGGCGAGCATGTGCTGTCGGGCCCAGGCCTGCAGCGTATCGATGCAGCCCTTGCGGCCCTTGCGGGCCATCCCGCCGAGCGCAGCGCCGCCGAGATCGGCACGGCGGCGGTGGCCGGCACAGATCCGGTGGCGGTGGAAGCCACCCATCTGTTCTTCGACTATCTCGCCCGCTTTTCCGGCGATGTCGGCCTGATGTTCGCGGCCAAGGGCGGCGTCTTCCTCTATGGCGGCGTGGTGCAGAAGCTCTCGCCGCTGATGGACGAAGCTGCCTTCCGCGCCGCCTTCGAGGCCAAGAGCCCGCTGGAGAAGTTCCTGCGCGAGATCCCGATCCGGCTGATCACCCATCCCACGCCCGGTCTGATCGGCTGCGCGGCGGTGGCGGCGCATTGGTAGGGGGCAGCAATGTTTTTTTCGAAAGAGAAATTTATTACATGGGTAGGAATAGCGGTCACGGTCCTCTGGTATTCTTTGTGCGTATGGTTTTGTTTTGCTTTTTGCTATTATGTAACAGACAAAGGTGATCTATTTTTTGCGATCGAGAAGGTTGCATTTCTATTAATATCGATATTGTTTATTGGAGTTTTAATGTGGAGATTTGGAAATATATTTATTTTTAAATCGAAATCTATTGAAGTAAAGCTTGCGCTTGTTTTTCAATCTTGCAGCGCTGGCTTAATGTTGTTGATTTTTAATCTAAAGAAGCCGATTGCTTTTGAGGGCGCCATTACGCTCTATATACTCGCCTTTTTTGTTGGAGCTTTCGGCTGGTTCCTTTCACAAGTTGTTGCCGCCAAGTTCGTAAAGCGGGTCATTGGTTAGCCATTGAGGTCGTGCCGGCCCTGTCCGGCCCTGGGCTCCTCAGCACCCGGAGCAGGATGAACACCGCCATGGCGGCGTGAATGCCGGCATTGTGGAGGTAGAGGCCGGGATCGCCGAGCCATTGCATGATGGTGTAGGCCGTGACCGGGCCGAGCACGGCGCCGATGCAATAGAGGAACAGCAGGGCCGAGGCGACGCCGACGGCATTGTCGCGGCCGGTGATGTCGTTGGTATAGGCCGAGCTTGCATAATATTGCGTCGAGATGATGCCGCCCAGCACGAAGCCGGTGATCACGAAGGGCCAGCCGACCAGGAGCTTGCCCGACCAGTAGATGCCGATCTCGACCAAAGCGGTGAGGGTGGTGAGGCCGATCAGCACCTTGCGACGGTCGAAGGCGTCGGACAGCCGTCCGACCGGAAACTGGAAGGCGGCCGAGCCCAAAGTGATGGCCGAGATCAGCGTGCCGGTCTGGACCCCGTCCATGCCGAGCTTGGTGGCGTAGACGGGGGTCAGAGACCAGAACGGGCCATTGGCAAAGCCGATCAACGTGGCGCAGACGAAGCCGACCGGCGTGGTGCGCAGCAGCCAGAGAAGGCGCATGCCGGCCCGGCGGCTGCCCTTGGGAGGCGGGCCGTCCTCGATCAGCAGGAGCGGCGCCAGGCAGACGATCACCACGGCCGCGGCGATGCCGAAAATGGTGAAGGCGGCGGGATCGCCCAGGCGCATGAACTGGTTGCCGATGGCCCAGCCGCCATATTGGGTGATGGAGTAGAGCCCGAGCAGGCGTCCGCGGATACGGTTCTCCGCCTTGCCCTGCAGATAGCTCTCCACAATGGCGTAGATGCCGGCCAGGAAGAAGCCGCGCAGGAAACCGATGACCACCCAGGCATGCGGCTCGACCAGGGTGCCGGCGACCAGGATCATCACCGCCCCGCAGATCGAGGACAGGCCGAAGGCCTTGATGTGGCCGAAGCGTTGCACCAGGCGCGGCGTCAGGAAGGCTCCGGCGAGCATGCCGCCGAAATAGGCCGAGCCCATCAGGCTGATGGCCAGTGCCGGAAAATGTTCGAGCTCGGCGCGCACCGGCAACAGCGTGGTGAGCACGCCATTGCCGGCCAGCACGCCGGCGACGGCGACCAGCAGGGCGGCGATGGAGGCGTAGGAGGAACGCAAGGCAGCGAACTCGTGGCAGGAGAGTGTTGTCGGAGCGGGGTGGTGGAAGAGGGCTCAGGTGGCCGGCGCAGCGGCCTCCTCGAGGAAGGGCGGGCGCGAGAAGCGGCGGATCAGCCAGGAGCGGAACAGGGCGATCTCCGGCCGGTCGAGGTCGTCGGGATGGATGGAGAGGTAATAGCCATAGCCGTCGTCGACATGGATGTCATAGGGCCTCACCAGGCGCCCGGCCCGGATTTCGTCCTCGAACAGCACGGGATCGACCAGCGCCAGGCCTTCGCCGGACAGCGCATATTGCACGGCGAGCTGGGCGGTATCGAAGACCAGGCCGCGATCGAGCTGCCCCGGGGCGACATGGGCGGCCCGGGCGAAATTCTGCCACAGGAAGGCAGGGGGGCGGCTGTCGAGCTTGACGTGGAGGAGATCGTTGGCGGCCAGGAAACCGGCGATGTCGGTTCCCTTGGCCCGCGCGGCGACGTCGGGATGGCACAGGATGGTCAGCTTCACCATCCAGAGCAAGTCGAGCACCTGCGGGGCCACCCGGGGCGGGGTGTAGATCACGGCGACGTCGGCCTCGCGCTCGGCATTGCCCGGCACCGGGCGGGAGTCGATGTCGAGCTTGAGGTCGGGGAATTCGGCCCGGAAATGACGCAGGATCGGCACGGCCAAGCGTTGGGCGAAGGTCGTCGGCAGCAGCACCCGCAGGGAGCGCTGCGGCTCGCCCCGCTCGCGCATGATCTCCTCCAGCGTGGTGTCGATGCGCTCGAAGGCCTTCTCCACCACGGGCAGCAGACGTTTGCCCGCTTCGGTCAGCGCCGGCTGCGGCGGCTTGCGGTCGAACAGCGGCACGCCGAGGAAGTCTTCCAGGCCGATGACATGGCGGCTGACGGCGCTTTGGGAGACCAGCAGGCTTTGGGCGGCGCCTGTGAAACTACCCTGCCGCCCCACCGCCTCGAAGGCCCGCAAAGCGTTCAGCGGCAGCCAGCGCCTGTCCATGATTTCCGACCCTGTGGTTCATGCCGACCCCGGGAGAAAAGCGCGTTTAGACGGAAACGCTTCTTTGCTCCGGCTCTTCTTCGACGCGCCGTTGCGATGCGACACGCCTCCACCAAATCGCAAAACGATTTGGCGGATCATACGCTCAGTCATCATCCGGTTCCTTTATTCGCCCTGTCTTGAACGCGACATGAACGGCGCCTGTTATGGCGTTTGAAGGCAACTCTTTCGTCGCGACTCCGCGATAGGGATGATATAGCCAGCCTATCGGCCCCGTCGTGCCGCCGCGTACCCCTTCATGCCTCCCCTTGCTCCCTCCGATTCACGCCCGCTGACCGGCATCGCGCTGGCCTCGATCGGCTATTGCCTGTTCGCCATCCAGGACGCCGCCGTCAAATGGCTGGTGGCGAGCTACGAGGTGCCGCAGATCCTGTTCCTGCGCTCGGTCGTCATCCTCCTCGTAGGCATGACGATCGCCCGGCGGCAGGGCCAGCCGCCGATCTGGCAGAGCCGCAACAAATGGGCGCTGACCTCGCGCGGCCTGCTTTTGCTGGTGGCCTGGCTCAGTTTCTACAATGCCTCGCGCTATCTGGGCCTGGCCGATCTCACCACCATGTATTTCGGCGCGCCGGTGATGGCGGTGGTGCTTTCCATCCTGATCCTGAAGGAGAAGGTCGGGATCGCGCGCTGGCTTGCCGTGATCGCCGGTTTCCTCGGCGTGATCGTCGCGGCCGACCCGTCGGGCCGGCCCGACTTCCTGCCGGCGGCGATGGTACTGTTCGCCGCCTTCTGCTGGGCCTGGGGCACGGTGCTGATCCGCCTGATCAACCGTTCCGAGAGCACGGCCAACCAGATGATCGCCACATCGGGCCTGTTCGTGCTGGTGTGCGGGGCGGCGCTCCCCTTCATCTGGAAGACGCCGGACGCCATGGGCTGGGCCCTGATGCTCGGCCTCGGCCTCGTCTCCGGCATCGCCCAGTACCTGCTCTACGAGGGCTATCGCTACGCGCCGGCCTCGGTGCTGGCGCCGGTGGAATATACCGGCCTGGTCTGGGCCTTCATCTATGGCTATCTCCTGTGGCAGGATATTCCCAAGCCCCACGTCTTCGCTGGCGCGGCCCTGATCGTCGCCGCCAGCCTCGGCCTGGTCTGGTGGGAGGCGCGGGCGGCAAGGCTGAGGACGGCCTGAACGCAGGCGTTGAGCCACCGGCGGTCGAAGGTGATCTAGAGGCGCACTGCCTTCGAGACCGTTCAAGAACAAGCGCGCCGTCATTCCCGGCCGAGCTTCTCGTGAGCGAAGCGAGAGAGGGCGAGGTATCCTCACAAGCTTTGCTTGTGAGTGGAATCCAGGGGTTAAAGATCGTATTTACGGCCCCTGGCCCCCTTCCCGCCGCCTGCGGCGGCGCCGGGGACGACAGAGCCCATCGCACAAACGGGTTGGTCATTCAGCGAACTGTTACTGCCTCTTCGCGACCTCAGCCGACACCGCCTTGCCAAGGTTGAAGGGGCTGGCTAGGCAGGGATGATGAAGACCATGCTGCGCCTCGTCCTCCTTCTCCTGTTCGCCGCCGCGACGGTTCCGGCAGTCGCCGCCGCGCCGCCGGCCAAGCGCCATCTTGCCTGGGTCGGCACCGGCGTGCAGAGCGAGCGTGGCGCGCCGCCCAGCCGCTGGCGCATCCATCTCATCTTCGACAGCCATGGCAATGCCCGCATCGACTATCCCAGCCTGCATTGCGGCGGGGTGCTGATCCGGCGCAGCCAGCATGGCGCCATCGCACGCTACCGCGAGCATATCCGCTATGGCCGCGGCACCTGCATCGATGGCGGCACGGTGACGGCCTGGCGGCGCGGCAACCGGCTGTTCTGGCGCTGGAGCGGGGTGAACACCCGCTTTCCCGGCGTCAGGGCGCGAGCCACGCTTGTACTGTCGCGGCACCGGGGGCGGTAGGAGCGGGGGCACGCGGCGACAGGAGCTGTCTGGTCGGTGGCATAGCCCCTCACCTCTATCCTCTCCCCGCAAGAGCGGGGCCAGGGGACGCAAATGTTGTGTATCTCCTTGCCGCACTGCGGCTCGCTCAACGGTTGGGCGAGATGAGTCGATTTCCGCACGAAGCCCGACGCCGATGCCCTCCTCGCCCCGCTCTTGCGGGCAGATGGCACAGGAGGGACGGCGCTGCCCGACGGAATCAAGGACTGTTCTCCGCCAAAACCTCAGCCGACCCGCGTCTTCGCCAGCATCGTTTCGTCCAGCGCGTAGCCCATGCCGGGCTGATCGCTCAGCGTGATCATGCCCTCACCATCCACCGCCAGGGACTCGGCCATCATGAAGTCGCGGCGCGGCAGGCTCCATTCCGGCGGGTCGTAGGGGAATTCCACGAAAGGCGCATCGGCGAGACCGGCGGTCAGGTGGCAGTTGGCGGCAACGCCCATGCCGTTGGTCCAGGTATGCGGCGTGAAGATGAGATTGTTCTCGGCCGCCATCGCCGCGACGCGGCGCAGGCCCGTGATGCCGCCGACCAGGGCGGCGTCGGGCTGCAGCACGTCCAGGCAGCCGTCGCGGATGAGGTCGCGGAATTCGTAGAGCTCGCGCGTCATCTCGCCGCCGGCGATGCGGATGTCGACCATTTCGCGCAGGCGCCGCATGCCTTCCCGGTCGGAGCGGTGCAGCGGCTCCTCCATCCAGTAGACACCGAGCCGTTCGAGCTCGCGCGCGACGGGGATGGCATCCTTGAGCGTCCAGGGCGCATAGGCGTCCCAGGACATGCGCCAGCCCTGGTTGCAGTCGACCATCAGGTCGAGCCGGCTGCCGACACGGGCCCGCACCGCCTCCAGCGCCTTGATGTCGGCCCGCCAGTCGCCGCGATGAAAGCGGATCTTCAGCGCCTTGAAGCCCTGGCCCAGATAGGCCTCGGCCGCGTCGGCGAGTTCCTCGGGCTTGCGTAGCGTGCCGGAGGAGGCATAGGCGGCGACCTTGTTGGACAGGCCGCCGAGCAGCTTCCACACCGGCTGCCCGGTGATCTTGCCGGCAAGGTCCCACAGCGCCAGGTCCAACGGCCAGCAGCGGCCGTAATGGAACTGGATGTTGGAGAGGATGCGGTAATGGCGCTCGATCGCCATCGGGTCCTGCCCGATGAAGAAGCGCTCATGGCCCTCGAAGCCCGTCATGGTGTCGCCCGAGCCATAGCCGGTGAGGCCCTCGTCGGTGGCGACCCTGACAATGGTGGCGTCGAAGGCGGTGCGGGGCTTGGAATCCCAGCTTGCATGGAAGGGCGGGTCGAGGGGCAGGCGATGATGGGTGATCTCGATGCCGGTGATTTTCATGAGGGTGTTTCCCGGGTGCGCGGACGTCTCGTCCGCTCTTGAAAACGAAGCGCTTTATGGAGAGGGAAGAGTGGGCAAGATGTCCGCGCACCCGGGATTCAGGAATACGCCGTCCACACCGTCTTGAAGTCCGTGTACTTCTCGATGGCGTGGGGGGAGCGGTCGCGGCCGAAGCCGGATTGGCGGAAGCCGCCGAAGGGCGTGGCCAGCGAGGAGCGGTCGAAGCAGTTCACCCACACGGTGCCGGCGCGGATGCTGCTGGTGAGGCGGTGTGCGGCGTTCATGTCCTTGGTCCACACCGCGGCGGCGAGACCGTAGATGGAATCATTGGCCATGCCCAGCGCCTCGCTCTCGTCGGTGAAGGCGGTGACCGCTACGACCGGCCCGAAGATCTCCTCGCGGGCGACGCGGTGCTCCGGCCGGACCCCGTCAAGGATGGTGGCCTCGACGTAATAGCCGCCGGTTTCCGCCATCACGCGGTTGCCGCCCCGGGCGACGACGGCGCCTTCCTGCCGGCCGATGTCGATATAGGAGAGCACGCGCTCCATATGGCCCTTCTCGATCAGGGCGCCCATCTGGGCTGCGGGATCGAGCGGGTGGCCGAGGGGAATCTGCGTGGCCGCGATCTCGCCGATCCTGCGGACCAGTTCGTCCTTGATCGAGGCGTGGGCGATCACCCGCGAGCCGGCATGGCAGGTCTCGCCCTGATTGTAATAGATGCCCCAGGCGATGCCCGAGGCGGCCGCGTCGAGATCGGCATCGGCGAGCACGACATGCGGGCTCTTGCCGCCGCATTCCAGCGCCACGCGCTTCATGTTGCTCTCGCCGGCATTGCGCAGCATCAGCTTGCCGACCTCGGTGGAACCGGTGAAGGAGATCATGTCGACGTCGGGATGCAGCGCCAGCGGCTTGCCGGCCTTCTCGCCGAAGCCGGGCACCACGTTGAGCACGCCGTCGGGCAGGCCGGCCTGCCGGGCGAGTTCGCCGAGGCGCAGCGCCGAGAGCGGCGACTGCTCGGCCGGCTTCAGCACCAACGAGTTGCCGGCCACCAGGGCCGGGCCGATCTTCCAGGCTGTGATGATCAGCGGGTAGTTCCAGGGCACGATGGCGCCGATCACCCCGAGCGGCTCGCGCCTGACGATGGCGAGGTCGTTAGGCCCGGTCGGCGCGACCTCGTCGAAGCTCTTGTCGGCGAACTCGGCGTAATACTGGATGCAGTCGGCGCAGAAGGGTACGTCGACGCTGAGCGAATTGGAAATGACCTTGCCGACGTCGAGGGTTTCGAGCAGGGCCAGATGCTCGAGATCGGCCCGGATCAACTCGGCGAAGCGCAGGAGGATGCGCTTCTTCTCGGCCGGAGGCTTCAGGCGCCAGCGCCCATCCTCGAAAGCGGCCCGGGCGGCCTTTACCGCGGCCTCGATATCATCGGCGCCACAATCGGCGACCTCGGCGATCGTCCTTCCGTCGATCGGCGAGGCCTTGGCGAAGGTCTTGCCGGAGAGGGCGGGGACATAGCGGCCGTCGATGAAGGCGCGGCCTTCCGGCTCGATGGCCGCGGCCTTGGCTTCCCAGTCGGAGCGGGTGCGGGGGGTGGTGAGCATGGGATATTCCTGGGACCGCCGGCTTTCAGCCGGCTCTTGGAAACGAAGAGCATGGGGAAAGGAAGAGCCGGCAAGATGCCGGCGATCCCAGAACTAAACCTGCGTCAGCACGCGTTCGGCGAAGCGGATGAGGTCGGCCTCCTCGATCGTGCGGCGGTTGGAGGCGCGCATCGCGGCATTTTCGGGCCGGGCCATCTGCTCGGCGAGCCGCGTGGCGCTGATGCCCTCGAACTCGTCGGCGAGCGAGACCTTGATGCCGATGGCGCGCACCAGTTTCTCGAAGGCGGTCGGCAGGTCGGCGGCCGATGTCAGCCCCATCGCCCGCGCGGCGGCGGCGAAGCGCCCGTCATCGCCCGAGATGTTCCAGTCGAGCGTGGCGATCATGCCGAGCGCCACCGAGCGGCCGTGCTGCACGGGGCGGAGGGAACCCAGCGCATGGCCGATATTGTGGGCGACGGCGGTGCCGCAATTGTCGATGGCGATGCCCGCCAGCGCCGCGGCGCGCTGCAGTCCCTCGCGGGCGGCGAGGTCGCTGCCCTTGCCGACAGCATCGGGCAGGTTCGCGACGGCGAGGCGGATCGCTTCATGCGCATAGACATTGTTGGCCGGCGTGGCGTTGCCGTTGGTGGTGGCCTCCAGCGCGTGGACGAGGGCGTCGATGCCGGTCCAGGCCGTCAGCACCGGCGGCAAAGAGAGCGTGGTTTCCGGATCGAGGATCACCTCGTCCGGCTTGAGTTCCTCGCCCCAGAGCCAGACCTTGGCTTTGTCCGAGCGGGTGAGAATGGCGGTGCGGGTGCATTCCGAGCCGGTGCCGGAGGTGGTGGGAATGACCAGCGAGACCAGGCGCTTGCGCGGGAAGGGGCGCTTGCACAATTCATAGTCCTCGGCCGAGCGCCGCGCCGTCGCGGCCGTGGTCGCGACGGCGGCCACCACCTTGCCGAGATCGAGGGCGGAGCCGCCGCCCAGCGACACCACCGCCTTGGCCTTGGTGCGCCGCGCCTGGGCGGCCGCGGCATCGGCCGAGGCGATGGTGGGATCGCCGCCGAAATCGGAGAAGACGGAGACGCCGAGCCCGGCCTTGCGCAGCGAGGTCTCGACATCATCGATCAGGCCCGTCGCCTTCAGCCCGGGATCGGCGACCAGCAGCACCTGCGCGCCCGCGCCGAGCCGGGCGGCCGTAAGCTCGCCGGCGAGTTCCCGGGCCCCCGGCCCTCCGGTGATGCGTGGCAGATGAGAGAGCTGGTAGCGGGACATGGATTGTCTTTCGGTGGGTCGATCTCCAGATCGACCCTGATGGGCGAGGTACGGGCCGATCTGGAGATCGACCCACCAACACTACCTCTGCCCTCGGTGCGCCGTGTGCGCCTTTATTCGATGGCCCGATCCAAAAAAACGATAGCGCCGTTTCGCCGTGGCGGCGGGTCCGGGTGCGCGCTAGGCTCTCTTCGAATTCGTGAATCGAAGAGTGCTGTCATCCCCGGCGAGGCCGCAGGCCTCGGGTATCCTCACAAGCTTTGCTTGTGAGCGGGATCCAGGAGCCCAAAATGCCTCGTGGCCCCTGGATCCCCTTCCCCTCGCCCATAAAGGGCTCGGCCGGAGATGACAGGCCCGTGCTCTTCGGACAGGGGAACGGCCTGCCATGCAAAGCCCGATGGAACTTTCGCTCGAAACCTCGGAGCGGCCGCGCCGCCGCGGCCGGGAGGAGCGCCAGCGTGCCGGCGGCGCTGCCCCGGCTTCGAGGCCCCAGCCCCGGCGCCCGTTTCCGGCCGTCAATGCCGTTTCGGCCGACCAACTCGAGGCCATCCATCTCGCCTCGCTGCAGATCCTGGAGGAGATCGGCCTCGACGTGCTGCATGCGGAGGCCAAAGCCATCCTGAAGGCTGAGGGCGCCGAGGTCGACCCCGGTTCCGACAGGGTGCGTTTTCCCCGCGGCCTGGTGGAGGCCAAGATCGGCCTCGCGCCGCAGAGTTTCACCCTGCATGCGCGCAATCCCGCGCGTAGCGTCGTGCTCGGTGGCGATCATCTCGCCTTCTGCTCCGTGGCGAGTGCGCCCAATGTCGCCGATCGCGAAGGCGGCCGCCGGCCCGGCAACCGCCAGGACTACCAGAACCTCATCCGGCTCGGGCATACGCTCGACAGCATCCATCTGTGGGGCGGCTATCCGGTCGAGCCGGCCGATATCCATGCCTCCGTGCGCCATCTCGACGCGCTCTGGGACATGCTGACCCTGTCGGACAAGCCCATCCACGCCTATTCACTCGGCCGCGAGCGCAATCTCGATGCCATCGAGATGGCGCGCATCGCCCGCGGAATCGACCAGGAAACGCTGGAGCGCGAACCCTCGCTCTTCACCATCATCAATTCCTCCTCGCCGCTGCGGCTGGATACGCCGATGATGGAGGGCGTGATCCAGATGGCGCGCCGCAACCAGGTCACCGTGCTCACCCCCTTCACCCTGGCGGGCGCCATGGCGCCGGTGACGATTGCCGGCGCCGTGGCCCAGCAGAATGCCGAGGCGCTCGCCGGGCTGGTGCTGGCCCAGTCCGTGCGACCGGGCTCGCCCTTCGCCTATGGCGGCTTCACTTCCAATGTCGACATGAAGACCGGCGCGCCGGCCTTCGGCACGCCCGAGCAGATGAAGGCGGCGCTGGTCGGCGGCCAGCTCGCCCGCCGCTACGGCCTGCCCTACCGCTCCTCCAACACCTGCGCCGCCAACACCATCGATGTGCAGGCTGCCTATGAGAGCGTGTTCTCGCTGTGGGGCGCGGTAATGGGCGGCGTCAACCTGCTGATGCATGGCGCCGGCTGGATGGAAGGCGGGCTGCATGCGAGCTTCGAGAAGATGGTGATCGATGCCGACCTCCTCGACATGATCACCCACTTCCTGATGCCCTTCCGGGTCAATGACGACGAGCTGGCGCTGGACGCGGTGCGCGAGGTCGGGCCCGGCGGGCATTTCTTCGGCTGCGCCCATACCCAGGCCCGCTACCGCAACGCCTTCTTCGCCCCGATGATCTCCGACTGGCGCAATTACGAGACCTGGCAGGAGGCAGGCTCGCCCACCGGCTATGATCGCGCCAACCGGCTCTACAAGGAGCGCCTTGCCGCCTATGAGGAGCCGCCGATGGATCCGGCTATCCGCGAGGAGCTCGCCGCCTTCGTGGCCAAGCGCAAGGAAGAGGGCGGCGCGCCCACGGATTTTTGAAGTTTGGGGGAGCGGGTCTTCAGACCCGGCTCTCCTATCCTGCTTCCGCGACGTTTCAAGAATGCCGGGTCTGAAGACCCGCCCCCCAATAGCTCATAGGACTCCCCCATGAAATCCCACACCCGTGTCCTCGTCATCGGCGGTGGCGTCGTCGGTTGCTCGGTGCTCTACCATCTCGCCAAGGCTGGCTGGACGGATATCACCCTGATCGAGCGTGCGGAGCTGACGGCGGGCTCGACCTGGCACGCGGCGGGCGGTTTCCATACGCTCAACGGCGATCCCAACGTCGCCAAGCTGCAGCAATATACGGTGGAGCTCTACCGTGAGATCGAGGCGCTCTCCGGCCAGTCCTGCGGCCTGCACCTCACCGGCGGCGTCATGCTGGCCGGCACCAAGGAGCGCATGGACTGGCTGAAGATGGCACATGCCAAGGGCCGGTATCTCGGCATGCATACCGAGATCATCTCGGCCGCCGAAGCCAAGAAGCTGATGCCTCTGATCGACGAGAAGCAGTTCGCCGGCGCGATGTATGATCCGCTGGAGGGGCATCTCGACCCCTATGGCACCACCCATGCCTATGCCAAGTCGGCCAAGATCCTCGGTGCCGAGATCGTGCTGCGCAACCGCGTCGTCGACATGGCCCAGCGCGAGGACGGCAGCTGGGACGTCACCACCGAGCAGGGCAGCATCCACGCCGAGCATGTGGTGAACTGTGGCGGCCTCTGGGCGCGCGAATGCGGCCGCATGGTCGGCCTGGAGCTGCCCGTGCTCGCCATGGAGCACATGTATTTCCTCACCGAGGACATGCCGGAGGTCGCCGAGATCAACGCCGCCACCGGCAGGGAGGTGATCACCGCGCTCGATTTCGAGGGCGAGATCTATATGCGCCAGGAGCGCGGCGGCATGCTGCTCGGCACCTATGAGCAGGCCTGCAAGCCCTGGTCGGAGAAAGAGACCCCCTGGGATTTCGGCCAGAACCTGCTCGAACCCGATCTCGACCGCATCGCCCCGTCGTTGGAAGTCGGCTTCCGGCACTTCCCGGCCTTCGAGAATGCCGGCATCCGCCGCGTCATCAACGGCCCCTTCACCTTCGCGCCCGACGGCAACCCGCTGGTCGGCCCGATCAGGGGCCTGCGCAACTACTGGGTGGCCTGCGGCGTGATGGCGGGCTTCTCCCAGGGCGGCGGTGTCGGCCTCGCGCTGTCCAACTGGATGGTGCATGGCGATCCCGGCTTCGACGTCTGGGGCATGGACGTCGCCCGCTATGGCGACTGGACCACGCTCTCCCACACCAACGCCAAGGTGCGCGAGAACTATGCCCGCCGCTTCCGCATCCGCTTCCCCAATGAGGAACTGCCCGCAGCCCGCCCCTTCCGCACCACGCCCGTCTATGACCGGCTGGAGAGCCACAATGCCGTTTTCGGCGACATGAACGGTCTGGAGCACGCCCTCTGGTTCGCGCCCTCCAGGGCCGTGGCCAGGGACGAGTTCTCCTTCCGGCGCTCCAACGACTTCCCGCATGTCGCCGCCGAGAGCGCCGCGGTGCGCGAGGGCGTCGGCCTCCTGGAGATCTCGAATTTCGCCAAATACGAGATCTCCGGCAAGGGCGCGGAGGCCTGGCTCGACACCATCCTGCCCAACCGCCTGCCCGCCAGGGGACGCATGGTCTTGACGCCCATGCTGAACGAGAACGGCATGCTGATCGGCGACTTCACCCTGGCGCGCGAGGCGGATGACCGCTTCATGATCTTCGGCTCCGGGCTGGCCGAGCAATATCACATGCGCTGGTTCCAGGCGCATCTGCCCGAGGCCGGCGTCACTCTGCGCGCCCACGGCCTCGACCTCGTCGGCCTGCAGGTCGCCGGCCCGAAGTCGCGCGAACTGCTCGCCCGCCTCGTCGACGCCGATCTGTCGAAAGAGGCCTTCCCTTTCATGGCGGTGGGGCGCTTCAATGTCGGCATCCTTCCCGCCTTGATCGGGCGCGTCACCTATACGGGCGACCTCGGCTACGAGATCTGGGTCAAGCCCGAGCACCAGCGTGCTTTATTCGACCTTCTGATGCAGGAAGGAGCCGGCCTCGGCATCCGGCTGTTCGGGGGCCGGGCCCTCAACTCGCTGCGGCTGGAAAAGAGCTTCGGCTCCTGGTCGCGCGAATACCGCCCGATCTATACGCCCTGGGAAGCCGGGTTGGAGCGCTTCGTCTCGACCCAGAAGAGCGATTTTATCGGACGCGATGCATTGCTGCGCGCCCGGGACGAGGGCCCCAGACGTCGCCTCGCCACCTTCGTGGTCGACGCCCTTGACGCCGACGTCATCGGCGACGAGCCGATTTGGCTCGATGGCAAGGTGGTGGGCTGGGTCACCTCCGGCGGCTATGCCCACCATGCCAAGGCCTCGGTGGCGCTCGGCTATGTCGAGGCCGCCGCCTTCGACGCCTCGGCGCCCTACGAGATCGAGATCATCGGCGACCGCCGCCCCGCCAGGGTAGCGCCCGAACCGCTGTTCGATCCCAAGGGGCTGAGGATGCGGGGGTAGGAAAATCCCGGGTGCACGGGCATTTCAGCGACATGTATGTCGCGATGCCCGTTCTTTCCTTCCCCGAACGTCGTGATTCCAAGAACGGGCAAGATGCCCGTGCACCCTGTGTAGTTGGAATGTGTCAGGATGGGTGCGGGCGAGAGACCGTGTGCAC
>NZ_JAGIPY010000030.1:0-26456 GCF_017813775.1 Labrys sp. LIt4 | reverse complement strand
CGCGGGGTGGAGCAGCCCGGTAGCTCGTCAGGCTCATAACCTGAAGGCCGCAGGTTCAAATCCTGCCCCCGCAACCATCTTCATTTGGGATTTGCCCGCCCCCTCGGCGGGCTTTTTCGTTTGCGTCGCAAGCGTCAGGATGCCGGCCAGATCACCGCGTACGTCGATCTGGAGCGAACCGCCCTCAGGTGTGAGCCTCGGCCCGCCGGCAGATGTCCGCCACCGGCACGCCATCCGCGCCCTGCTTGAGAATGAACGCCTTCTGCGCTTCCGAATACTTCGACGCCTTCATCGTCTTCCGCTCCTCCCAGCCTCGGGGTTCGGCTGCGGAAAACTCTAATTCAAAACGGTCCAATTTTAAGGGTTCAGATCAGCACCAGACCTGGTTCGGCCGCGTGATCTCCAGATCGCGCAGCAGGTATGGGTAAATGCCATGCTCGGGATGTGGATCGCTCGTCCGCGGGCGCTGGTAGATGGGCGACAGCCCCATCCTGGCCATCAGGCGCCGCACCCGTCGTCGCCCGGCAGCATGGCCGAGCCGCTGGAGGTGTCAAGCCATCTGTCGGCTGCCATACCAGGGATGATCCAGAAACGAGGCGTCGATCACCGCCATCAGCGCCAGTGTCTCCGCCGTCTCCGGCACGGGCGCGTAATAGAAAGAGGATCGGCTGATCGACCCCAGCCGGCACTGCGCCGCGATCGACAGGGTGGTGTGCTCCCGCTCGATCATCTGCCGCCGCTTCGCGACGCTCATCGCGCGAACCCCTTTGACAAAAATCCCGCTCCACCACCAGTTGCCCGATCTTTGCGTGCAGCTTCTCGATCTCGGTGTCGCCTGCGGGTTTGGCGGATTCGGGTCGCACCCGAGAAGGTCGCCGCCATGCCGTCGATCGCCTGCCGCTTCCACGTCGCGATCATCGTCGGGTGAATGCCATGCCTGGTCGCCAACTCCGCCAGCGTCAGATCGCCTCGGATCGCCTCCAGCGCCACGTTAGCCTTGAACTCGCCCGTATATCGCTTCTGTGTCGTCTTCATTTCCGTCCATCCCTCACCTCAGGGATAGCTTGGCCTCCTGTCCGGAAAACCGGCACCACCTCAGTCATTGGCCGCTGACGCATTGCGCTCGCAACCTCGCGAGTATACTCCTATAGCCGGAGAAACAGTGGCGTTTCCCGCTCTCGCCTTTGTCGACCGGCCCGACAGGCGTATTCCTGTCTGTGCTCCGTTCTCAGGTGATAGTTGTGACCAATGACGATTGGAAAATCGGCGTTCTATTTTCCAAGAGCGGCGTAACAGCTGCCGCGGAAATAGCCGAAGCAAATGCGACGCTCCTGGCCACCGAAGAAATCAACGCTGCGGGGGGCGTGCTTGGGCGAAGAATTGCGCCGACATTCTACGATCCGGAATGTTCCGCGCGTCGATATCGCGAACTGGCCGTTCGGCTCCTGACCGAAGATCGCATCCAGGCCATCTTCGGTTGTTATATGTCGACGGCTCGAAAGGCCGTTCTTCCGGAGATCGAGGCCTATCGCGGATTGTTGTTCTATCCTACATTTTATGAAGGATTTGAATATTCCAACAATTGCTTCTACACGGGTTCATCGTCAAATCAGAATGCTGTCCAATTGGCGCAGTATCTGATCGAGAATTACGGCAAGAGATTTCTGCTGGTTGGCTCAAACTATGTTTTTCCATATGAATATAATCGCGTCGTAAGCGATCTGGTTACCTTGGCCGATGGAGCAATTCTGGATGAGATTTATGTTCCGGTCGAAGCGGTTCGGAAGGATTTCGACAAGGTCATCAAACGTATAAGAGAGCTCAAGCCGGACGTGCTGGTGTCCAACGTCGTTGGCACGGGAGCGGTGCTCCTCTATCAGGCCTATCGTGAAGCGGGCTTCGACCCCAATTCGATGCCCATTGCCAGCTTGGCGACGACCGAGGCCGAGGTGGCCCTTATGCCGGCGGGATTGGCTGCAGGCCACCTGACGGCTGCCTCGTTTTTCGAGACCTTGGACACGCCTGCCGCCAGGCGCTTCGTGACGGCCTTCAAACAGCGTTTCGGCGAGGGCGCGCCGGTGACAGCCAGCGCGGAAGCCGCGTATTTTCAGACATATCTCTATGCAGCGGCGCTTGAGCGGGCAGGGACCGACAATCCCGACGCTCTTGTGCGCCACTTGGCGGGCTTGGAATTCGACGCACCGCAGGGGCGGATTCGTATTGACCCCGACAACCATCATACGGAGCTGTGGGCCCGTATCGGCAGACTCAATCCGCAAGGCAAATTCGACGTCATCTGGGAGTCGGAGACACGGGTAAGGCCGGATCCTTATTTCGTCACGGCGGCGCATGACGGCTGGGCCAGCGGCGTGACCCGCGCCCGTCGCAAGGCCTGATGGGAGCAGGCGATGACAGCCCATCTGCTCAAGGATCTCAAAGGCCTGCGTGTGCAGGTCATACATCCGCCCGATGCCCAGGGCGTGGCGCTGGTCGAACATCTGCGCCGTATCGGCTGCAGCTGTGAAACGACATGGCCGCTGCCGCAGGCCGTGAGTGCGACCGCCGTCGTGGTCCTGGTCTCCATCGAGCAGGAAAACCGGGACAAGATTCTGCGCCTTTTCAGGCCTGTCGAACCTTCGGACCCCGCCGTCCTGGCCGTCGTCTCGTTCGAGGATCCGAGCACGCTGCAAGTGGTGCTGGAGTGCGGTGCACTGGCCGTGATCGAGAGGCCCATTCGTCCCTTCGGATTGCTCACAAACCTGATCATCGCCCGTTCGCTCTGGATGGAGCGCCAAAGCGCGGCCAAGCGCATCCGCAAGCTCGAACGCAAACTCGCCGGCAACAACCGGATCTTGAGAGCCAAGACCATCCTCATGGAAACGCAGGGGCTCAGCGAGCCGGAGGCCTATGAAAGCATACGCAAACAGGCGATGGGCAAACGCGTGGCGATGGACGATGTCGCTACCGCAATTATCAATGCTTATGAGCTCTTGACGTTCAAGGAAAGTCGTGCCTAGTATGAAACTTAGTTGACGTCCGGTGAAACGGCGTCAATCTCGGCGATGGACAGTGTAGTCCGCGCCATTTGGCTGTGCAGCCCGCAAACTCCCGTTCGGAGTTGGCGGGTTTTTTGTTTTGGTTGGGCCGACAAGGCTGTTGGCCTCCTATCCTGCAGTATCGGCGACACTGAGCATGCGCGAGCCGGCGCATGCGAGGCAATGCTTTTACTCTCTATCCGAAATCTCTGACCAGACCTTGTCGCCTGGCGCTTGTGTGCGCCCAGGCGGCAGGACCCAAATCGAAAAGAAGGATCCCAGTTCATCGTCTTTCGACGGCAGCCTCCCGCCGAGATCGGAGAGGCTGGACCGCAATGGTCAGGGCGTGCTCGGCGCGCCCGCGAGACTTCCGAATGATCCTGCACGGCCGCGAGGGGCGGCTCGAAGACAAGGACGCGCCCATCGAGGCGCAGAGGAGGGGTAATGAACGACAAGACAAGGCGTGCCTTTCTCAAGGCAAGCGGATTTGCGGCTATGGGACTGGCGGCACCGACCATCCTGCGTCTGGGCGATCGCGCCTGGGCAGCCGAAGAGGTGCCAGTCGGCATCATGTATTCGCTCACCGGTACGACGGCGATCGTCGAGAAATCGATGAATCAATGCGCCCAGATGGCAATTGCTGAGATCAATGCCAAAGGAGGCGTGCTCGGCAAGCAATTGCGCCCGGTGATCGAAGATCCTGCATCCGAGCCGCGCACCTACAGCGAAAAAGCACGCAAGCTGGTGATGGAAGACCAGGTGCCCGTCATCTTCGGTTGCTACACTACCGCCAGCCGCAAGGCGGTTCTGCCCGTGGTCGAGCGTCGCAAAAGCCTGCTGGTATGGCCGACCTGGTACGAGGGAGAGGAGTGCTCCAAGAACGTACTCTATGCCGGATCCGCGGTCCCAAATCAGCAGCTCGAGAATTCGTTGCCATGGCTGAAAAAGAAGCTCGGGCGCAACAAGCTCTTCATCGTCGGTTCCGACTATGCCTTTCCTCGGGGCATGGCCAAGACTTCGAAAACCATCTGCCAGAAGATCGGCATGGAAGTGGTCGGCGACGAATATCTTCCGCTCGGTCACACCGAATGGGCATCGATGGTGTCCAAGATCGGATCGAGCGGGGCGGACGTGATCTTTTCCAATGTCGTCGGAGATTCAATCGTCGCTTTCTATCGCGAGTTGCGCAACCAGGGCTATAGTTTCGACAAATTACCTTTGTGCTCCTCGACCACGACCGAAGTCGAGATCAAGGCCATGGGGCCGGAATATGCCCTCGGCAGCTACGTATCACTGCCCTATTTCCAGACTGTCGAAACGCCGCAGAACCAGGCTTTCGTGAAGGCGTTCAAGGCCTATGCCGGTGCCGATGCCGTAACCCATGCCGCCATGGAGGCTGTCTATATCGGCGTTCACATGTGGGCGATGGCGGTTGAAAAAGCCGGTGAATTTTCGGCCAAGGGGGTGGTTTCGGCCGTTGGCGGGATGTCCTTCGACGCCCCGCAAGGCAAGGTCACGATCGACCCGCAAAACCTCCACAGCTACCTGACGCCCCGCATCGGCAAGACACGAGCCGATGGATTGCTCGACATCGTCGATCAATATCCCGAACCGCTGCTGCCGCTCCCCTATTCCAGCGTCGGGGAAAGCGCGGAGAAGCGTCTCTGCACCACGAGCGGCGCATCGCTCTAACGCGTTATCGGTCGGACTCCAGGCCGTTGCAGACGCTGCACGGCCACCGGCCACTTGCGATCGGGTTTGAGATGGAAACCTTCGTCATCGGGCTGAGTATCGGGTCGATCCTGTTCATGGTCGCGCTCGGTCTTGCGATCATTTACGGAACCATGAAAGTCATCAATCTCGCCCATGGCGAAATGGTGATGATCGGTGCCTACGTTACCGTATTGGCGACCCGTCATCTGGGCTTGAATATCTATCTGTGCCTGCCCTTGGCGTTCTTCGTCACGGCGATGTTCGGCCTGGCGATCGAACGTTCGGTCGTCAGCCGTCTCTACGGACGTCTGCTTGATACTCTGCTGGCGACCTGGGGCATCGCCCTCATTCTTCAGCAACTCGTCCGCATCCATTTCGGGCTGGCCCTGTTCGGCATCAAGATCGATGGGCTCGGAGCGGACCTGCAAAATGTCCCGGTACCGGTCGAGCTGCAGCAGACTTGGCATCTGCTGGGAGCCAATATCCCCGTCTATCGGGCCTTTGTCTTCGGGGTTGCCGTCCTGCTTGGGGCCGCGACCTGGTGGCTCCTTTACCGCACGCGATTTGGTAGCCAGCTAAGAGCCGTATCGGTAGCCAGGAACACGGCTGCCGCCTGCGGCGTCAACGACAAGAAGGTCAATGCCCTCGCCTTCGCCTATGGCTGCGGCCTTGCGGGTGTAGCAGGCGTTCTCGTCTCCGGGTTCAAGACGGTGTCGCCGGACATGGGAACGTCCTATGTCGTCGACGCCTTCCTCGTGGTGGTCGCCGGAGGCGTGGGCCAGTTGCTGGGTACCTTCGCCGCGGCCGGAATACTCGGCGAGGTTCAGAGCTTCGTCGCCACCTGGCTCAATGATGTGTATGGCCGCACTGTTCTGTTTGCCGTGGTCATCCTCATCCTGCTGTTCAAGCCGCAAGGCCTGTTCGTGACCAAGAGCCGCTGACACTCCCAAAGACCATGGATGAGCGTATGACATATCGAAGCACTTCCATTGCCGCCTACATAGTGTTCTTTGCGGTGGTGTTCGCCCTCCCGTTCTTCCTCAACAGCTTCTGGACCAATCGGGTTGCAACATATCTCGTCTATGCAATCTGTGCCGTCGGGATAAGTCTGGCCTGGGGCTATACGGGAATACTTAGCCTCGGCCAGGGCCTGTTCTTTGGAATGGGTGCCTATATGCTTGCCATGTCGCTCACGCTGGCGGTGCCGGAAAACAACCCGGTGCCGGATCTGATGCTGCTCAACATGCAGCCGGATGCCGTGCGCGATCTTTGCTGCGTGACCCCGGGTTCCCTCCTGTGGATTCCTTTCAGATGGGTCGCGATCGGCATGGTGGCGGGATTGCTGGTGCCCTGCGCCCTGGCCGCGGGACTTGGCTATGTCATGTTCAAGCGACGCACGACGGGTGTCTATGTCAGTATCATCACCCTGGCGTTCGCGCTGATCGGGCAACTGCTCGTGATCAACAATCAGCCCTTGACCGGCGGCTTCAACGGCCTTGCCAGCTTTGCCCCGCTGACAATTGCCGGTTTTGAATTCGACCCTTACGGGCCCAGCGTCTATTACGCCGTTGCCGGCATTCTGTTCCTCGTCGTGCTCGGACTTCGCCTGCTTCTTTCGGCCCGCATCGGACAGGTTCTCAAGGCGATCCGCGAGGACGAGGCCCGGGCCCGCTATCTGGGCTATGACGTCGAGAGCTACAAATTGTTCGTGTTCTGCCTCTCGGCCACCATAGCAGGGCTGGCAGGCATGTTGTTTACCCTGACGGCGGAGTTCGCCTCGCCCTCCCTGATGGCGACGTCGTTCAGCATCTCCATGGTGATCTGGGCCGCGACGGGCGGGCGAGCCTCCCTGCTGGGGGCCTGCATCGGCGCCCTGCTGGTGAATTTCGTCGGCTCCTATGCCAGCGAAAATGCCGCGCTCCAGCCGGTCTGGCCGATCATCCTGGGCGGGTTGTTCGTTTTCGTGGTGCTGGTGATGCCCAATGGCCTCGTGGGCCTCATCAAGGCGTGGTTCGAACGCACTCCGCGTGACAATTCCTCGCGACGGGAGGCTTACCCATGAACGCCGTGACCAGGATACAGGCTGCGCGACCGCAGGCCGCGACCCCGCCCATTCTGACGACCCGCCAGCTCACCGTCCGCTTCGATGACTTTCCGGCCGTGAGAAATGTCGACCTGTCCATCGAGGATGGTGAACTGAGGGTCATCATCGGTGCTAACGGTGCCGGCAAATCGACGCTGCTCGACCTGCTGTGCGGCAAGGTGCTGCCGTCGGAAGGCGAAATCTGGCTGCGCGACCGCAACATCACCGGTATCGGCGAGGCGGCGATTGCGCGCAGCGGCGTCGGCCGGAAATTCCAGACACCCGCCGTCTTCAAGGAGATGACGGTGCTCGAGAATTTGCAGATCGCAAGCAACCGGTATGTCAAGGTTCGCGACAATCTGTTCCGGCGCTTCTCGCGGGGGCCGAGCGACCGGGAATTGGCGGTCGCCGAACGGACGGGGCTGTCTTCCTTCATGAAGCGCAAGGCCGGGGAATTGTCTCACGGCCAGTTGCAATGGCTGGAGCTGGCCATGGTCCTCAGCCAGGATCCCAAGGTCATTCTTCTCGACGAACCAGCCGCCGGAATGACCGCCGCCGAAACCGACAAGACGGCCGAGCTCCTGCTGGCACTGGCCGGCGAACACACCGTGCTCGTCATCGAGCATGACATGGCGTTCGTGCGCAGGATCTGCCGCACCATAACCGTTCTCCACCAAGGTTCGGTCCTGGCGGAGGGAACGGCGGATGACATCGAGAAGAACCCCGCCGTCATCGAAGCCTATCTCGGTTCTGCGACGCTCAGCCATGCTTAAGATCAGCCATGTCAATGCCTTCTATGGCACCAGCCACATCATCCACGACCTCGACCTGGAGATACGCAAGGGCGAGACATTCTGCGTCCTCGGCCGCAATGGCGTGGGCAAGACCACATTGCTGCGCAGCCTTCTGGGCATTGGGGTGCGCACCACGGGGAGCATCGAGTTCCAGGGCCATGAGATCGGCAGGGCCCTGACCCATGATCGCGCCCGGCGCGGCATCGGCTATGTGCCCCAGGGGCGGGAAATCGTTCCAGGCATGAGCGTGCTCGACAACATCCTGCTTGGCTGCAATGCACGCGCCGATCGCAAGACCGACGTGCCACCGCTTGTCTGGAGCCTCTTTCCATTCCTGAAGGACCATCTTGGGCGGCGTGGAACAAACCTCTCGGGCGGCCAGCAGCAGCAATTGGCCATCGCCCGCGCTCTCGCCACCGATCCAAGCCTCCTCATCCTGGATGAGCCCACCGAGGGCATCCAGCCCAACATCGTGGAAGACATCGAAAGGGCGATCATCGCGCTCAACCGCGATCACGGCCTCACGATCATCCTGGTCGAACAGAAGATCCGCTTCGCTCGAACGGCGGCACATCGCTTCGCCATCCTTGAGAAAGGGCGCGTCGCGGCGGCCGGCCCGAGCAGCGACCTCACTCACGAACTCGTCCATCGGCACATGAGCCTGTAGCGCGTCGCAACGGCGGACGCCGCAACCGAACAATGGGAGGAACCCAGCATGCTTCGCATCGAAAGCCTTGTCGGCGCCAGCACGGATCCCGGACTGCACGAGCATCTTCATCATCTCGAACATCACGGTGATCTGGAAGTGGTCAAGATCGCCGTCGGGGACCTTGATCGTCGCCGCTTGCTCGCCCGGACCGAACGTGGCGAGGAACTCGCCATCGCACTTCCGCGCGACCAGAAGCTGTTCGACGGGGCGGTGCTGCTCATGGAAGCCAGGCGGGCCATCGTCGTCAAAGCCGGGGAGCAGCGCTGGCTCAGGCTTTCGCCGCGCGGGACCGAAGAAGCGCTGGAGCTGGGCTACCATGCCGGCAATCTGCATTGGCGCGTGCGCTTCGAGGGCAGGGACCTGCTGGTGTCGCTGGATGGCCCGGTCGCCGACTATATCGCGCGCATAGACCCGCTGGTCAGGAGCGGAGCCGTTCTCGCGGCCGAAGAGCACCAATGAACACGCTCGATCCGAGCCCTCTGCTCGTGGCCCTGCAGCATGCCGACAGCCAGTTTCCATCCGGAGGCTTCGCGTTCTCCCAGGGGCTGGAAGCGTCCGCGCTCCTGAAGGACACGCTGGGTGGCTGGGACCTGGCCGATTTCATTCTCACGCAGCTCGGCCAGCGCTGGGCCGAGGCCGACCGCGTTGCCCTGATCAGGGCCCACCGCTGTGGAAGCGAACTGGCAGGAGTGGCGGAACTGGACCTTGAGGTCGAAGCGTCGACCTTCGTGGACGGGCTCAGGGCCGGTTCGCGCCGGAACGGCATGGCACTGCTGACGACCCATGCCCGCATCGGTACGCCGCAAGCGTCGCAATACCGGGCATTGGTGCGTGAGGGCTCCGCCTGCGGGCATCTGGCCGTCATGCAAGGCCTGCTCTGGCGGGCGGTCGGGCTCGACGAAACCGCGGCCGCCTCGATCAGCGGCTACCAGGCCGCCGCATCGCTCGCCACCGCAGCGATCAGGCTGGGCCTGATCGGCGCCATCGAAGCGCAGGCCATCCTCACCACGGCCCTGCCGGTCATCGCCGGAATTTGTCGGGAGCCGGTGGCCGACGACGAACCGATCCGCTCGTTCAATCCGTTGACTGAAATCGCCGTCTCTTTTCATCGCGGCGGCGGCCAGCGGTTGTTTTCCAACTAGCCCGATCAAAGAGGGAAGCACATTCATGCTGCTGACGCCCACTGAATTGGAACGCCTTACCATCTTCACCGCAGCCGAGCTGGCGCGCAAAAGACGCGCGAAGGGCCTGAAGCTCAATTATCCCGAAGCCGTGGCCTTGATTTCCGACGAGATCCTCGAAGGCGCGCGCGAGGGGCGCTCGGTGGCGGAAATGATGGCGCTGGGATCGCAAATTCTTACGCAGGACGACGTCATGCCCGGTGTCGCCGCCATGCTTCCCATGTTGCAGGTGGAGGCAACATTCAAGGACGGCACCAAGCTGGTCACGGTTCACGACCCCCTGCGTCCCGCGCCCGACGGCCCTCTCGACGGTTTCGAGCCGGGAGAAATCGTCAGCGAGGAAGGCGAGATCGAGCTCAATGCCGGCAGGGAGAAACGGGCGCTCCGGGTGATCAATACCGGCGACCGTCCCGTGCAGATCGGCTCCCACTACCATTTCTTCGAGGTCAACCGGGCTCTGGAGTTCGATCGCGCCGCCGCCTTCGGCATGCGCCTCGACATCGCGGCCGGCACGGCGGTGCGCTTTGAGCCCGGACAGGAAAGGGAAGTGGAGCTCACCACTTTCGGGGGACAGCAGATGCTTTCGGGGCTGAACGCGTTGTCGGACGGCTTGGCCCGGGATCCCAACGCCAAGGCAGCGGCACTCGAGCGTGCTCGCGCCGCCGGCTTTCGCGGCGCTTGAGAAGGAGACGACAGATGGCCTTCCTCTCCCGCCGCGACTATGCCGCGATGTATGGACCAACCACGGGTGACGGCTTCCGGCTCGGCGACACCTCGCTCATCGCGGTGGTCGAGAAGGACTACGCCACCTATGGCGACGAGTGTCTTCATGGCGGTGGAAAGACACTGCGCGATGGCGCAGGCCTGGCCGCCGGTGTGACCAGCGCCGAGGGGGCGCTGGACTTTCTCTTGTGCAATGTCACCGTGATCGATGCCGTGCTCGGGATCGTCAAGGGCGATCTCGGCATCAAGGAAGGGCGTATCGTCGGCATCGGCAAGGCCGGCAATCCGGCAGTCATGGACAATGTCGATCCTCGCCTGATCGTCTCGGCGGCGACGACCGTGCGGGATTGCGAGGGGCTCATCGCCACCGCCGGAGCCCTGGATGTCCACGTCCATTTCGACAGCGCCCAGCTTTGCGAGCACGCGATCGCCTCCGGCATCACCACCATGCTGGGCGGTTCGCTGGGACCCATCACCGTCGGCATCGATTGCGGCGGCGCCTTCAATGTCGGCAAGATGCTGCAGGCGGCCGAACAATGGCCGATCAATTTCGGTTTCCTCGGGCGAGGCAACTCGCACAAGCCAGCCTCGCTGGTCGAACAGATCGAAACGGGCTGCCTCGGCCTCAAATTGCACGAGGACTGGGGCACGATGCCCGCTTCCATCGACACCTGCCTGTCGGTTGCCGAAGATATGGACTTTCCAGTCCAGATTCACACCGACACGCTGAACGAGTCCGGTTTCCTGGAAGATACGCTGGCGGCCATCAAGGAACGCACCATCCACATGTACCACACCGAGGGCGCGGGAGGCGGTCATGCGCCCGACGTCATCCGCGTTGCCGGTGTCCCCTGGTGCCTGCCGTCGTCCACCAATCCCACCAATCCCTACACGGTGAACACCTTCGACGAACATCTCGACATGACGATGGTGTGCCATCACCTCAACCCCTCCATACCCGAGGACGTGGCTTTCGCCGAAAGCCGCATCCGGGCACAGACCATCGCCGCCGAAGATGTCCTGCACGATATCGGCGCGATCTCGATGCTGGGGTCGGACAGCCAGGGCATGGGCCGCATCAATGAGGTCATCTGCAGGACTTGGCAACTCGCCGACAAGATGAAGAAGCAGCGGGGGCGCCTGCCGGAGGAGAAGACACGTTTCGGCGACAATGAGCGGATCAAGCGTTATGTCGCGAAATACACCATCAACGCCGCCCGCACTTTCGGGATCGCCGATCATGTCGGTTCGCTCGAGGACGGCAAGATCGCCGACATCGTGGTCTGGCGGCCGGCCTTCTTCGGCATCAAGCCGGAGCTGGTCATCAAGGGCGGCTTCATCGCCTGGGGTGCGATGGGGGATAGCGCGGCCTCGCTGATGACTTGCGAACCCCTCCTGTTGCGCCCGCAATGGGGAGCGTTCGGGCGGGCCAGGCAGGCGCTCTCTGCTTGTTTCGTCAATCCGGCCGCCATCGATCGCGGATTGGCTGACACGCTCGACCTGAAGAAGCCGTTATTGCCCTCCCGCGGATCGCGGACCTTGTCCAAGAAGGACATGCTGCACAACGACGCCTGTCCCCACATCCGCGTCGATCCCCAGACCTTCGATGTCTTCGTCGACGGTGAGCTTGCCACATGTGAGCCAGCCCACGAGCTGCCGTTGGCGCAGCGCTACATGTTGAGGTGATGTCGTGGACACAATGCGTGAATTGACCGAGCGGGCACCATCCCGCGCGGGCGCGGCCCGTGTAGGCATCGGTGGACCAGTGGGGTCGGGCAAGACGGCGCTGATCGAGCAATTGATCCCGGCTTTCGCGGCACGGGGCGTCTCGCTGGCGGTCGTCACCAACGATCTGGTGACGGCGGAGGACGCCGAGCGGCTGCGGCGTTCCGGCCTGATCGATCCGGCGAGGGTTGCGGCAGTCGAGGCTGGCGCCTGTCCCCACACGGTCATTCGAGAGGATCCTACCCTCAACATCGCCGCTGCCGACGAGTTGGAGCTGCGCTTTCCCGATGCCGAACTGATCCTGATCGAGAGCGGCGGCGACAATCTCGCCTCCACCTTCTCGCTGGATCTCGTCGATTGGTGGATGTTCGTCATCGATGTCGCCGGAGGGGACGACATTCCCCGCAAGAACGGCCCCGGCGTGCTCAAATGCGATCTGCTGGTGATCAACAAGGCCGATCTGGCGCCCTATGTCGGCGTCGATCTCGATCGCATGACGGGCGAGGCCGGCGCCGCCCGCCGGGGGCGTCCGCTGGTGCTGACCAATTGCCGCAAGGCCAAGGGCATCGGCGCAATCGTGGACCGCATCCTGGCCGATGTGTTGTTCCGATGACGCAGCATTGGCAGCCACCATCGCTGCATGGCGATCCGGCCGTGCACCTCCCGGCAGAGCATCGGGGCCGTTTCGAATTGGACTTCATCCGGCACGGCGCGAGAACGACGCTCGCACGGCAGTTCGTTTCCTACCCATTTCATTTGACGCGGCCCTTCCGGCTGGATCCCGCCATTCCCTCCCTGCTCACGCTCTATCAGCAATCGTCGTCCGGAGGTCTCTATCGGGGGGAACGGCTCTCATGCCGATTTCGAGTCGGGGAGGGTGCTGCCGCTCACATAACCACCCAAGCCGCCACGATCGTTCATGACTGCCAGGGCAGGCCCGCTCATCAGGGGGCTGTCATCCAGGTCGAGGCCGGCGCTTTTCTGGCCTATGCGCCCGATCCGCTGGTGCTCTTTCCAGGTGCGTCTTTTACAGCCAGCCTTGAGGTGAAGCTGGCGGATGACGCGGTCGTGTTCCTTTGCGATGCACTCACCACGCATGATCCTCGGGCGGAAGGGCGTCGTTTCGACCGGCTCAGTTCGGATGTGGTGATCCGCAATTCGAGCGGAAGGCTGGTCGTCCGTGACTGTTTCCAGCTCACCGGCGAGGCACTGCGCGAACGGACTTCGCCGATGGGACGCTGGCAGGTCATGGCGAGCTACCTCGTCCTCGGTCCTCCTTCCCGTCTTCCATCCCTAGCCGAGCTTCAGCATTCGCATGTCGAGGGCCGTGCGATTCTTGGTGTGAGCGCCCTCCCCAACGCGGCCGGTTGGGGCATCCGCTGTCTTGCCGCAGATGCGATCGCAGCTCGAAAAACTTCCGACCGGTTGTTCTCAACGTGTTGCCAGGCTGCGTTCGGCCATTCCCCCACGCCCCGGAGAAAATGAAGCCTCAGGGGTCGCTGACTGATTTCGAAAGGAGATAAGCCCATGAAATCCCGCTGCACCGTTCCATTGCTTGCCGCGATCCTTGTCGGCGCCATGACAGCCGCTGCCAATGCCCATACGGGCATCGGCGATACCAGCGGGCTCGCCCATGGTTTCCTGCACCCTGTCAGTGGACCGGACCATATTCTGGCCATGGTCGCCGTCGGATTGTTTGCCGCTCAACTGGGCGGCTGGGCGATCTGGCTCGTTCCCTTGAGCTTTGTGGCCGTCATGGCATCCGGCGGAATATTGGGACTGGCCGGCGTCACGTTGCCGTTTGTCGAACTGGGCATCGGCCTTTCCGTCCTCGTGTTGGGTGCTGCCGTTGCCTTTCGGCTGCGCGCGGCAGTGCCTGTCGCCATGGGACTCGTCGGCTTTTTTGCAGTCTTCCATGGTTATGCGCATGGCGCCGAGATGCCTGAGAATATCGGCGGCTTCGCCTATGGCGTGGGCTTCCTGCTCGGAACCGCCATGCTGCATGCCATTGGCGTGGGAGCCGGCCTTGCCGTCGGCAGATCGCAAAACGGCCGCGGAGAACTCTTCGTCCGTTCGGCCGGAGCCCTTATTGCGATCACCGGTGCGGCTTTCCTCGGTGGGCTTGCCTGAAAGGGCCGCGCAGGCGTCCTGCTCCAGCGGCAGTGCAAACGTCGATTATTGCAAGGACATAAGCGGGCGTCATCGACGGGGACCCGGCCGACGTGTCTACGTCCGCGTTCGAGCCGGCGCCTCCTTCCCGTTGGAGCGCATGCACGGCTCAAGCCAAAACAACGTCATTGAGCAATTTGGCCTGTGGGAGAGCTAGGTTGTCGGTAAGAATAAAGAAGGAACGCCTTCCGGTCGCGATCGGTCGAGAGTTACGGGTCTGCCGGGAACGCGAAGGAATCTCGGCTGTCGATCTTGCACGTGCGGCTCAAATTTCCGGCGGCACCCTGTCGAAGATTGAACGAGGCACCATCACGGCATCCCTGACGATCATACAGTCCTTGGCAAGAATTCTTGGCGTTTCATTGTCTACGTTGATAAAAAGGACGGAGAGGCGTCGCGAGATCATTTTTGTCAGGCATGCCGACGTAATAGGATCAGGTGTGTTCCCTGTCCAGAAGGGCGTCTACAACTTAGATTTCGGTTCGGTTGATTCTTATAAAGATTTCCTTCAAGCCACGCCTTCTTTGATGGTGATTTACGATGAGGACTATTCCATTCCATCATCTCAAGGGAAGGGTTATGTTTTAATCTTCATGCTGGAGGGTGAAATGATATATCGCCACGGCTCGGATAATCATAGATTGAAATCAGGAGATAGTCTGTTCTTCGATGCTGAAATTTGGCATGGCCTTGCCAAAACTGTCAAAGCCCCTCTCAAGTTTCTACAAATAAATACATGTTCCAGATGATGAGCATTGTATAAAGGTTAGTTTCATTCGTTTTAATCTACCAATGAACTTTCATCCAGCGGCGATTTGGTGATGCCTATCGAAACGATGTACACGAAAGAACTTGCGTTCTTTCGAGAGGCTGCCGGCCCGACCGTGTGCCCCGACAGATCATGTACAATGAATGCCCCGCCGGTTCAGATTGGGTCTGTCGATGTCGGCATTTTCGTCTGTCGCCTCGTCAGCGGTTGCGACCGGCGTCCCCAGCGCCACGCCGGCATTGGCGAACAGGATGTCGAGAGTCACGAAAGCCGCCTCGATCTCGCCACGCATGCGCGCGAGGTCGGCTAGCGAGGCGACATCGCCATGGATCGCCAGCACGTCGCCGCCGAGTTCCGCCTGGACCGTATCGAGCTTGCCCTTCGACGTCCCCATGATGGCGATGCGCGCACCATTGTCTCGCAGGATCCGCGCGCTGGCGAGACCGATGCCACTCGAACCGCCGGTGATGAGCGCTGTCTTTCCGTAGAGCATGTCCGGAACCCTCGTTTCTCTAAATAAATGCGACTCCCTCAAATGAATTGGGAGTCGCCGTTGAAGATTTCTTCGCCGCTGGAGTGCAGATGACAAGGAAAGCAGGAACCCGGCGCATATCGTACGATGCTGGTTGCGCGGGCCAGATCAACGCTGGCAGGTTGTTCGTCACGACAACGTCGTCGGGCTCAAGTGTCGGGATCAGGACCTGCTAGCCATCCGGCGCACGACATCGATTGCGATCGGCGACAGCGTGATCTTGCATGGTAGGAAAGTGCGGTTTCAAGTGTCGTGGCCTTTCGCCGTCATATGCTTCTGCCGCCGGACGATTGCCGTTATGCGTCCCAGCCGACGATCCCGCACCTGACGTGCTCCAGCTTGCATCGCTGTTTGCAAAGGCATGGCATCTCCCGCCTGCCTGATTTGGGAGGCACATCCCCATCGAATGATCGGCAGTTGCTTTTCATGTCTTGGTGCGAACGAGTTCCTCGGGCACGAAGACCGTCAATTCGAAGTCCTTGTCGAAATCGAACGCCTCGCCGGCGGCGAGCGCTCGCCCCGGACCAGCGAAAAACCAGATCCTGACGTTGCGATTATAAAGCGTCTCGATGGCGGTTGCGATCTTGTTGCGCATCAATGTCATCAGTTCATCAAGAGAGCGCGGTTCGCGAGCGCGGGTTTTTGCGCCGAGTGTGCTTTTGATCAAGGGCCTGGGCCAGCCGCTTCCGCTGACCCGTATCGTCAGTTCCTTGTTGGCGGGATAGCGGTGGATGGCAATGCCGAGCCGGGCTGGCAAGCTGCTGTCATAGTGTTTGTCGATGGCCGCCAGCCGGGCATCGATTGCGGGATCGGCCAGCTTTTCGCTGATGACCGCGTCGAACGGCGGTGTCAGGCGCTCTGGGAAATTGCGCCGTGCCAGGGTGTCGGCATAGCTATTTTGGGTCAGAAAACTGACCTCCAGAAGCCCCAGCCATTCCTGTCTTTGTGCGACGGCTAGGGCTCGCGCCGTCTCCTCGCCATGTTTCCTGACTGAAAAGTCTTTCCTGCGCCTTTTGCCATTCACGCAGATCGAAGCGCCCCAATAGGGCCCCTTCAATCCCTTGATAAATCGACCCACGCCCGGGACATGATCGGCTGAATGGGCGGGGTGAAGACGCGTGTGCCGTTCATAATTGGTGACCGGAGGCAGCACGGCCAGGACCTCGTCGCGATAGGCGCAGGCCTGCGCGCAGGCGGCTTCTTCCGAGCCATAGTCACGGAACGGAAACAGGCGTCTTATCCACCGTGTGTGGAGGCGGATTTCGACCAGCCAGGTATGCTGCTTGCCGGCAACCGCGGGCTTGGAAATACCATAGTTGTTGTCCAGGCGATTGTCCTCAACGCAATCACCATGCTCTTCGGGCGATGATTGCAGTCGAGCGAAAGCCAAGGCGCCTGTGTGACGTTCCTTAGACTGTAAAATTTCTCCAGCAGGCAAACTATTAGAGATAGTTTTAGCTCGTATCATGATACCAGGTTGTCGCCTTCATCGTATCGTACTGGTACTTGTACGCTCATTATAGCCCTGCTAGGCCGATATTACGTTGCGGGATATAGCACAAGGACGGCTAGGCGATGGCGCTCGATGGGACGGATATCGATACTCTCGCAGGCGAAGGGTTTGTGCAGGCCGACCGCAGCATCAGGCTGGAAAGCAGTCTCGGCGCTGACGCGTTGCTGGCCGAGCGTCTCCATTATCGTGGCGGCATCAACGACCTATTCGAACTCACGGTCCAGGTTCGGGCCAAGCGCCAGGATATCAAGCCGCAGGAGGTGATCGGCAAACTATGCGATGCCTCGGTCGAGATCGAGGAGGGCAAACGCAAATACTGGAATGCCCTCGTCGTCGGATTGACCGAGGGGCCGCCGGTGACACGCGGCGCGCGCTCCTACACCCTGAATCTTCGGCCCAGTCTGTGGAAATTGTCGCAAAAGTCCGACTGGCGGGTGTGGCAGAACCTCACCAGCATCGACATCGCCAAACAGCTTCTGTCCGAACACGGGCTGCCGGAACCGGAAGTACGGTCTGTGCTGGGGCAACCCAAGCCTTGGGTCTATTCCGTGCAGGCGGGTGAGACAGATCTCGACTTCCTGCGCCGAAGGCTCGAAGCGGATGGGATTTATTTCTATTTTGACTTCCAAGGTGGCGCGAAAGGCTCCGTTTCAGCAACGCACCGTCTGGTGCTCTCCGACCATCAATCCGGGTATGCCACGCCGGGAGATGGCGAGGGTCAGGTCCGCTTCAGCATGGGCAGCGCCGACCACAACCACATCAATTCCTGGCAGCGGCATTTTCGCTATATTCCGAGCAAGAGAACCGGCTCTGACTGGAATTTCCTGTCGCCGTCGAATGTGCCGGTTGCCGACACGCCCTCGAGTATCGAGATCGACGGCAACCAGAACTATGAACTCTTTGAGTGGCAGAGCATATCCGGATATGGCTCGGGCGATGCTTCCGGCGAGATCGACACAAACGCCGTTGAACGTCAATCGAAGTGGCGCATGCAGGCGGCGGAGGTCGATCATGAGCTCATCGAGGGCGCTTCCACCGTGCGCACTTTGGAGGTCGGCCAGAAGTTCACCCCCCATGATGTCGCCAATCCCGGCAACACGTTCGAGGAGATGGTGATCTTCAAGCAGGAGGTGTGGGCGCACGACCATTCCTACGAGGCGGCCGGCAATGACGAACCCGAATATACCAACCGCTTCGTCGCCCTGCCGGCGCGGGTGCCGGCAACGCCCCATCGCCGCACGCCAAGGCCCAGGGTCGAAGGCAGCCAGGTCGCGATTATCGCCGGACCAGTGGGCGAGGAGGTCCATTGTGACGCCCACTCGAGGGTAAAAATCTACTTCCCCTGGGACCGGCGCGCCAAGAAGGACGGCAGTGACAGTTGCTGGATCAGAACGTTACAGAATTGGGGAGGGTCTTCCTGGGGTGGTCAGATCATCCCAAGAATAGGGATGGAAGCCCTGGTCACCTATATTGACGGCGACCCCGACAGGCCTGTGATCAGCGGGCTCGTGCCCAACGCAAAACAGACCGTGCCCTATCAGCTGCCCGATCACAAGACAAAAAGCGTATTCCGAACCAACAGCTACAAATCCAACGATCCGACCAAGTTCAACGAACTTTCCTTCGAGGATGCCACAGGCCAGGAGAATTTCCATCTGCACGCGCAGAAGGACATGACCTCGAAGGTGCTCAACAACCAGATCCACACGGTGGATGCGAGCGCCTTGCATTCCTACGGCCAGCAGCATCAGCTCACCGTGGGCGCCAATATGAACCATCAAGTCGGCGGCGGGCTGAACCAAGTGGTCGGCGCGACGACGGGGGCCGGTGCGGCGGCGCTGATGAGCGGAGCGCTCTCCGGGCTGATGGGCCAGAGCGCGGGCATGCTGCAACAGGCCATGGCGATCGCCGCTCAGGCGGCGGCCGGCCAATCGGGCAGTGCGGCATCGAAGACAGCCGGTGCCGCAGCCACTGCGGTGACATCGGCGGCAACCGCCGGGCTTGGCGCTGCCGCTGGTGGTGGAGGTGGGGCGAGTCCTGCTGCTGCTGTCCTCAAGGGCGTGGCTGCCATCGCCCCGGCTGTAGCTCCGGCAGGCGCCGCCAACCAGGGTGGCATTGCCGGCAGCTTCGGCTCGGTGCTCGCCTCGGCAGCCTTGGGCGCCGCGTCCGGCAAATTCGACGGCGCCCTATCGGCGGCAACCTCCGTCGGTCCTTCGACGTTGCACAGTCTGGGCGGCGCTCCCATGGCGGCTGCCGGCACATCCGCCCTCGGTTCTCTTGGCGGCCTGATCGGCCCTGGCATGTACAATATGCTCGCCGGCCTCACCCACAACACCAGCGTCGGAGCGATCCAGACCGAGCAAGTCGGTACGGCGAAGGTCTCTGCGGTGGGACAGGTGTTCAAGCAGAAGGTCGGGCATAGCTACCACATGAACGTAGGTGAGGAATTCGTCATCAGTGTCGGTGAAGGGGTGGATGCCAACGGCAGTACGACACCAGCGAAATCGGTACTGATGATGAAGGCCAATGGCGACATTCTGCTGCACGGCATCAGGGTCTATATCGTTGGCGATTCTCATGTCCAAATTGTCTCCGAGTCGATCGACAAGAATTAGGTGGCTTGGAGAACGCCCTCGCCATGCCAGAATTGGAAAACCACACACCATTTGTGAATTTCCGGTACTATTCATCGGATAGCAAAGGACAAGATTTTGGTGTTCTTATCGTCAAGGCGACCTATTCGTTTTCACCGTCCGGACGACTCCTCTTGGCTGAGGAACAGGCGCCGATGGTATTTACAGACCTTTGCCACGGCGCGGTGAACGTCACGTCATTGCGCCACCCCTCGGACCTCGTGCCCAACAAGCCGCGTACGGACGTCATCGTCAACGCCGTGGCTCGCGCCCCTGAGGGCAAGCCTGCTGAATCTTGGATTTGCGGCCTGCGGTTGGAAAGCCGTGATGGCGCATCCATCGTTGATAAATCTCTACGGGTCACGGGGCCACGCCGATGGCAACCACGATGGAAACGGCCATTGTCAGAGAGTGAAAGCCAGGAGTGGCAAAAGCACCGACGCTGGTTCGGAAATTGGGAACTCTCACAGCCCGAACCCATCACACAATTGCAGCTGCACTACGAGTACGCCTATGGAGGCTTCAAGCCGAAGGGCTTCAGGGACGACGGGCAGACTGTTCGCGAATTCGATAGGCGCAATCCGATCGGCCGAGGCATGCTCGACGAGGAGTGGACGGATCATACAATTGCTCATGCAGCGCCGCAGATCGAAGCCGTTGATGACCTGATCCGCGAGCCTTACAAGATTTATGCGCCTCAGAGTTTTGGACCGATCCCTCCTGCTTGGAATCCGCGCCTGCCATTGGGTGGAACTTACGATGACAAATGGCGGCGGGAGACTTGGCCGAATTGGGCGGCGGACTATGATTTCGCTTTTCACAATTCGGCCCATCCCGATCTAATCTGTCCAGGCTATCTCAAGGGGGATGAGCGCTTTACCCTTACCAATCTTCTCGTAGACAGGCAGCGAGCGCTCATCGAATTGCCAGGAGATACTATTCTCCTCGATCTCATTAAGCCGGATGGTGGTGTCGATCAGCGGGAAATGGCTCTCGATACCGTCTTCCTTGATGTTGCTTCCGACAAGCGCCGCAAGCGTCATGTTTTCTTGAGTTGGCGATACAATTTCCAACCTGATGTCTATCAGACCATCCGTATCTTCCTTGGTCATCTGACGATGACGAGTAATGCGCACGAACAAGCTAGTCGAATTCCCGGCACAGAAAGGACGACGGCGTGAGTGAATTCAGAGTTTCAGCTCGGCAAGATGCCGCCGACGTCATTGTTTCCAGAGGACCAGATGTGTGCTGGACACCGATCGGTGATTTCTGGGTGCCTGTTCCCTATAGTTCGATCGCCTACATGGATACAGCAGTCCGGGTATCGACCACGGTTCGCCTCAATGGAAATTACGATTTTCAACTGAATTCGCGTTGCGCCACCTCCACTGGACATGAACCCGGAACAGGCAAGGGTGTCGTCCGACCGGGATATCTCGGGCCAGCGCATATCGAAACAGCATCGTACTATTCCTATTCCGAGGGGTTCGCGACTGTCGCCCATCGCGATCCGGCCTGGATCAATCGTGAGGAAGTTGGGCCGAAAGAGCCGGAGAAAACGCCGACGATAACAAACATGTAAACGGCAAATGCGGCTTCGTCTGCAATTTATAATGTAAGGGTGGAAGATTCTATGGCGGATGAGACAAAAACTGTAGATTCTTCTCCAGAAGGCAGGTTCATTGAAGTAAACGGCAGGACGTATGAATACCAGAATTGGAACAATTCTTTTGTAGACGCGAATGGGAACGCCTACACTTTAACACAAGCCACGGCATGTACCGTTGACAACCCGTTGGGCGTACAAATGACGCCATCGAGGCAGGATACGCTCAAGGCACCAACGGACTACGGTGTTGTGCAGGCATTCGCCGGAGGCGTTGTCGACAATGCTACATTTGGTCATGCCGCTGAAGCCGGCGCAGCTACGAATGTATTATTTGGTGGTGGGTATAGCTATATTGAAAACGACAATTCAATTGCGGCTCGTTACCAGAGAGTCCTGCCGCATTTCAAAGAAAAAGCAGGAAATTCTCAGTTCTTACATCCCTATGCTTGGGGCGGCGGACAGGTTGCGACAACGTTGGCAGCAGTGGCGCAGGCAGCGCCAAAAGCAATCGTTGAGAGATTCATAAAGTCAAACGCCAAGAAGCAAGTTGGGAAAACAACTGTCAGAGAAGCGGTTGACGCTGGCGAACCCGTATCGGTCGCAAATGGCGAATATCTGGAAACCTGGCGAGATTTCTTTGTCCCCGGAGCGACTTTGGCTCTCGACGGCTCACGCTATATGGGCCTCAAGCTGCCCATGCCAACGCGTTGGCGCAATCCGCTCGGTGCTTGCCAGATTTCGGCCTTCGACGAGTTCTTCGCTAATCCCGATAGGGGGGTGCTGGAGTTTCATCAGGCGGACGGCAAGATTGTCTCCTTTGAGCGCCCCTTCAACTTCCTGCCCTCGGTCAATGCCGCCTATCCGCATCTGGAGCTGAAGGCGCCCTGGCTTGGCCAACTCACGCTCAAGGACAGGCGTATCGTCAAGCATTTCGCGCAATATGACGACCGCTTCTATCGTCTGGAGAAGATCGAGGATCTCAACGGCAATGCGCTCAGCTTCACCCGCTCGGAAACAGGCGTGCTGGAGAAGATCGAGTCCAGCGATGGATTGGCATTGGTGTTCAGCAATGACGGGGAAGGCCGCCGCCTTTCGATTGCACTGATCGGCACGGACGGCTCGGAATTGGAACTGGCCCGCTACGCCTATGACGCTCGTGGGCGGATGATTTCCGCCGACTGCGCCTTCGGCATGTCGGTGCGCTATTATTGGTCCACGACCAAGCCGCTGCTCAAGCGCTGGCACAATCTGACGCGTCGATCGGAAACGGTTTTCCAATATGACGCCGAGGGCCGTGTCGTCCACACCGCTACCAGCGGCATCTGGAACGACGATCGCTTCCGCTATAACAGTGAGGCCCGCGAGACCACTTATCTGCCGGCGGGTGAGGAAACACGTGCCCAACGTTTTCACTATGACGAGCATGAGAACGTCACGGCCGAGATCGACGCGTTGGGGAGAACGGTTCGCCATCGCTACGACGAAGTTGGACAACGCATCGCCACCGCCGACGCCAACGGGAATGAGAGTCGCGCCCGCTACGACATTCGCGGTAATGTACGCGAGTTAACCGATGCCGAGGGACGCAGCACCGTCTATGGCTGGGGACCTCACGGGGATGTCGACATTATCATCGACGGTGCTGGCGGGGTGCGCAAATTCGAGAACGACCGCTTCGGCAATGTGGTTGTGGCCCGTGATGCCGAAAAGCACGAGACGCGCTTCGAGCGCGACGAACGCGGGCGCCTCACCAAAACGATCTTTGCCGATGGCACTGAGGAAACTCGCGCCTATGACGAATACGGCCGCCTCGCGCAGATCCGCGACGCCAAGGGCGGGCTGACGCGCTTTGGTTATGACGCCTTCGGGCGGATGGTGGAACGGGTGGACGCGCTCGGCGGCGTCACCAGGCTCGACTACGAAGCCGGTGCCGGCGGCTTTGCCACGCCGACACGGCTGACGCGGCCGGATGGGGTGAGCATCGGCCGGCGCTTCGATGCCGAGGGCTCGCTCGCTTCGGTGAGCGATGGCGAGGGGCGACAATGGCATTATCGCTTCGGAGCCTTCGAGGTGCTGGAGGCGATCACCGATCCCAAGGGCGGCGAACTCTCTTTCGGCTATGACAGTGAGGGACGCCTCATCGCCGTGACCAACGCGATGGGGCGGGTCTATGCCCTCAACCGCGACGTCGCGGGCCGGGTGATCGAGGAGGAGGATTTCGACGGGCGGGTGACACGCTACCGGCGCGATGCCGGCGGGCGGGTGATCGAGGCGATCAAGCCCGATGGCGGGCGGCTGGTCTATGGCTACGACAGGACAGACAGGGTCATCCGTATCGAAACCTTCGCCCCGAAGGCCAAGCCCGAAGACGTTCCCCAGGATGTGACGCGGTTCTGGTATGACGGGCGCGGCCTGGTGATCAAGGCCGAGAACGGCGCCTCCTTGGTCGAGTATGAACGAGACAAGAATGGCGCCATCGTCGCCGAGACGGTGAACGGACGCCGGGTCGAGGTGAAACTCGACGCGATGGGCCGGCGAACCGAGCGCCGGCTTACGACCCCAAGGGCCGACAATCCGGGCGAAAGCCTGATTACCTACAGCCGCGATCCGCTGGGGCTGATCGAGAGCCTGACCATCGACGGCCATGCGCCGCTCTCCTTCCAACATGACGCGCTGGGACGGGAGACACGACGCTCGAGTCCGGCCGGCTTCCAACTGACGAGCCGGCATGATGCTGTGGGCCAACTCATCGAGCAGATCGGCGGGCGCGATCCAGGCGAACGGATATGGCAGGCGGCGTTCGGGAAGGCTTCTTCTCGGAGCTCAGGCACTGGCATCGAACGCAGCTATCGCTGGGACCGGGCCAACTCGCCCCTTGCTATCCTCGATGGACTGTGGGGCGAGACTACTTACGAATACGATGCCAATGGCCAGGTGGCAGCGACCAAGGCGGGCGAAGGGACCAGCGACGAATTACGTGAATGCTTCCAGTATGACGCAGCGCGCAACCTGGTCAGCACGGCAGCGGCCGGGGCCGGCAAGTTGCATGGCTTCGGCGAGGCACTTGGCAAGCTGACGGCCTGGAGCAACACGCCGGGCGGCGTGGTGCAGATCGCCCGTGGCCCGCGCGGGGAACGGCTCGCCCTCACCCATGACGAATGCGGACGGGTGATCGAGCGTAAAGTCGAGCGCAAGGGCTTTCGGCCCAAAATCTGGCGCTATGACTGGGATGGGCACGACCGACTGGTGAAATGCGTCACGCCGGAGGGTGATATTTGGCGTTATGGCTATGATCCGTTCGGGCGGCGGGTGTGGAAGGTCCGCGAGCTAACCTTGGCTGAAGCGCGTAGCCACGCCAGCCGTTTCCCTAGCTTAATCGCCGTGCGCCGGGTGACGCCAGACTATGCCAGCGGCCTGCTGCCGCCGCCCTCTGAGCGTCGGAACGGTCTGCCGGGACAGGATGGTGATGACGGGGACGAGCCGCCAGTCATCGGCACCGCCTATAGTTGGGACGGTGATGTCATCGCCGAGGAAGCACCGCTGCGTCTCGATGGCTCCACAGACTGGCATAGGGCCACGCGCTGGCACTACGAACCGGGCAGCTTCCGTCCGCTTGCTAAGCAGGAGGCCCCGCAGCGGAAGCTGCGTCCGGATGGTAAGTGGGAGGATCAACGCGGCCAGCTACTCTACATCGTCGCCGACCACCTTGGCACGCCAAAGGAGATGGTGGATGAGCGCGGCAAGGTGCAATGGGCCGCAAGCTATACCACCTGGGGTGTCATTCGAGGCCTCAAGCTCGCTGTGCCCGAAGCGGCCAACGACGATCTTGCTGAGAACTTCGGACCAGACGGCGGAGGCGAGAGAGGCGGCTTTGCCTACCGTGCCACCCGCGGCAGTCTGGCGCTCAAGTCTATAGCCTGGGATAAACCGCAGGCACAGCTTTGTCCGATCCGTTTTCAAGGTCAGTGGGAGGACGAGGAAACAGGGTTATACTACAATCGCCACCGGCATTATGATCCGCTGGCCGGGCAGTATGCCAGCCCCGACCCGATCGGGCTGGAGGGAGGGGATCGGCCCCAGGGGTATGTGGCAGCGCCAACAGTATGGATTGATCCGTTTGGAAAACAAGCGCGAGATGCGCTAGGAAAATGGACTGGTCCAGGTACAAAACCTGGGGGATTGGCCGAACAAGCGGCGGCTACAGCATATCGAAATGCTGGGTTTAAGTACTATGAGCAGATTTACGCACGAGCCCCTAATGGTGAAATTAGTATATTAGACGGAGTGGCGGTTAAAGATGCGAAATGGATCGTCGTAGAGTCTAAACCATTGGGCCGATCATTAACTCCGGGCCAAAGAGCCATACAAAAGGCCATACAAGATGGAAAACAGATTCAACTCTATGGGAAGAATGCGAGCGAGATACCGGGGCTCCCCAAAGACGGAATGATAAAATTTGATCAGTATGAACCAAACAGGTATTAGAGAATGAAGACAGAGTCCAATAAAATAAAGGGTATTGTGAGAAGCAATTCTGTGAAATACTCAGATAAGTACAGTGCCTTTTTTGGAAGTGGTGACGGAGTTGATTACGGAATATTCTTAGACAAAAACGGTAATATCGATTCTGTTGATTTGTACAATTCGTTGATTTTAGACGAAAGTTTCAAGATATTCGAAATCCCCATTCCAAGATCAGCGCAGCGTAGAGTCATGTTGAGACTGATATCTCCACTTTTTTTTATGACAGGTGGAGAAAATCTTGAAAAGATAAAATCAATATCGGATTTTTCTGTAGATAACTTTAAACCCATTGAAGATACTTTGTCGCGGTGGGCGGGAGATATAGATGCTGTATTATACAGCGCCGTGACAGCTGAAAGGAATATTAGAAAGAATAATATCACTCAAAAAATTGATATATATGAAACCATAGTTATAATATTTGTTATTAAAAAGGACTATAATTCCGCTGTAGAATATAGTAATATATATTTTAAACTTCGGGGTGATATTCCAATTTTTAAAAATAACCCAATAAGCCTGGCCCTTGAGTATTTAAGAATAAATTCGTGATGGAATTACGGTGCCTGAAGGCGCTTTCCACATATGACAATGCATTCCATTGAATGCGCGGGGTCGTGGATGCCGCACGGTCTATTACTGAACAGTTTACTAATTCCGACTATCACGCATCGAGACGCCTTTGGGTGCCGACGTGCTGCTGCCCGAACGTGCGGAGATGCGCGAGGCGGTGAACGACCTGTT